>NZ_CP134772.1:80000-820000 GCF_031882575.1 Pseudomonas sp. VD-NE ins | reverse complement strand
TGCGTGCTTCGTTCTGCTCCAGCAGTTGCTTGAAGCGGAACATCACCTGCGCACGTTTGGCCGGTGGCGTGTTGCGCCAGGCCGGGAACGCAGCCTTGGCGGCATCGATGGCTTTCTGGATGGTTGCCGGGCTGGCCAGTGGCAGCTTGTGGATAGCCTGACCGGTGGACGGGTTGAACACATCAACTGCGCGACCGTTCTCGGTCACCAGTTCGCCATTGATCAAATGCGGGATAACGCTCATCGAAAACTCCTGAATTCTTGTGCGCAGACGCCCGCAAGAGGCGCCTGCTATTTGCATAGCTATATAGAAGGAAAACTCAGTCGAGCTTGTTCAGCACTTCGCCGACCGCGTCGAACAGACGATCCAGATCTTGCGGCTTGCTGTTGAAGGTTGGGCCGAACTGCAAAGTGTCGCCGCCGAAGCGCACGTAGAACCCGGCTTTCCACAGCGCCATGCCCGCCTCGAACGGACGCACGATGGCGTCACCGTCACGCGGGGCAATCTGAATGGCACCGGCCAGGCCGAAGTTACGGATGTCGATAACGTTCTTCGAACCTTTCAGGCCATGCAGCGCGTTTTCAAAATGCGGCGCGACTTCAGCGACGCTCTGCACCAGGTTTTCTTTTTGCAGCAGATCGAGCGCTGCCAGGCCAGCGGCGCAAGCCACCGGATGCGCCGAGTAGGTGTAACCGTGCGGGAATTCCACCGCGTACTCAGGCGTCGGCTGGTTCATGAAGGTCTGGTAGATCTCGGAGCTGGCAATCACCGCGCCCATCGGGATCGCGCCGTTGGTGACTTGCTTGGCGATGCACATCAGGTCCGGGGTGACGCCAAAGGTGTCGGCACCGAACATGTTGCCGGTACGACCAAAACCGGTGATCACTTCGTCGAACACCAGCAGGATGCTGTGCTGATCGCAGATTTCGCGCAGACGCTTCAGGTAGCCCTGCGGTGGCACCAGTACGCCAGCGGAACCGGCCATGGGCTCAACGAATACGGCGGCGATGTTCGAAGCGTCGTGCAACTCGATCAGCTTCAGCAGTTCATCGGCCAAAGCGATACCACCCTGCTCCGGCATACCGCGGGAGAAAGCATTGCTGGCCAGTAGAGTGTGCGGCAGGTGATCGACATCCATCATCGCCTGACCGAACAGTTTGCGGTTGCCGTTGACGCCGCCGAGACTGGTGCCGGCGATGTTCACGCCGTGGTAGCCACGGGCACGGCCAATCATTTTGGTTTTGGTCGACTGGCCTTTCAGGCGCCAGTAGGCACGGACCATTTTCACCGCGGTGTCAGCACACTCGGAACCGGAGTCGGTGAAGAACACATGGTTCAGATTGCCCGGGGTCAGCTCGGTGATTTTCTCGGCCAGCTGGAACGACAATGGGTGGCCGTACTGGAAGCCCGGCGAGTAATCGAGGGTGCCCAACTGTTTCGAGACTGCTTCCTGAATTTCCTTGCGGGTGTGGCCGGCGCCGCAGGTCCACAGACCGGACAGCGAGTCATATACCTTGCGGCCCTTGTCGTCGATCAGCCAACTGCCTTCGGCACCAACGATCAAACGCGGGTCGCGCTGGAAGTTACGGTTGGCGGTGTACGGCATCCAGTGCGCGTCCAGCTTCAGTTGGCTGGCCAGTGGCGACGGCGCGTTTTCAGGCATGTTCATCGGGCAAAACCTCGCAGGGCATAAGCGTCAGGGAGATAAAAAGCGTTGTTGCAGCTAAATTGCCACGCGGATAAAGTCGGTGAAATCCAACTCTTCTAACCTTCAGTTAGAACTCTGCTAAACAATGAGAACAATAAGATGAGCAGCCGCCGCCCCGATCCGCTGGCCCAGGTCAGTGACTTTGATATTCGTCTGCTGCGAATTTTTCGCAGCGTGGTGGAATGCGGCGGCTTCTCGGCAGCGGAAACCGTGCTCGGCATCGGTCGTTCGGCGATCAGTCAGCAGATGAGCGACCTGGAGCAGCGCCTCGGTTTGCGCTTGTGTCAGCGGGGTCGCGCAGGGTTTTCGCTGACCGAAGAAGGTCGCGAGGTGTATCAGTCGGCGCTACAACTATTAAGTGCGCTGGAAAGCTTCCGCACCGAGGTCAACGGCCTGCACCAACATTTGCGCGGCGAACTGATCATCGGCCTGACCGACAACCTCGTCACCCTGCCCCACATGCGCATCACCCACGCCCTCGCCCAGTTGAAGGAGCGCGGGCCGGATGTGCAGATCCAGATCCGCATGATTGCGCCGAATGAAGTCGAGCAAGGCGTGCTCGATGGGCGTTTACATGTTGGCGTGGTGCCGCAGGCCAGTGCGTTGTCGGGACTGGAATATCAGCCGTTGTACAGCGAGCGTTCACTGCTTTATTGCGCAGTGGGGCATCCGCTGTTTTATGTCGATGACAAGCAACTGGATGACGAACGCCTGAACAGTCAGGACGCGATTGCGCCGACGTTCCGTTTGCCGGCGGAGATTCAGGCGCATTACCAGGCGCTCAATTGCACGGCCAGTGCTTCTGACCGTGAGGGTATGGCGTTTTTGATTTTGACCGGGCGTTATATTGGGTATTTGCCGGATCATTACGCCAGTCTTTGGGTGCAGCAGGGGCGTTTGCGTGCTTTGAAAGCAGGAACGCGGTTTTACGATTTGAGTCTGGCATCGGTCACGCGCAAGGGGCGGCGCCCTCATTTGGTGCTGGAGAGCTTTTTGGAAAGTCTGGCGGCGACGCGTTGAAGGCAAGATCAAAAGATCGCAGCCTGCGGCAGCTCCTACATTTGCGGGTTATTTGCCGATAAAGCTGAGCAAGTGGACAGGTTTTTGCAGAGGAAGAATTACTTCGTTCCTTTGATAAGAAGCCTTCAGCCATGCAGCCAGATTCCGAACAATCCAGCGACCTGATCTACGGCCTCAACGACCGCCCCAAACCACTCGCCGCCACCCTTGCCGCGCTGCAACACGTGCTCGCCAGTTTCGTCGGCATCATCACGCCGCCGCTGGTGATCGGCTCGGCCCTCGGGTTGACCGCGCATTTGCCGTACCTGATCAGCATGGCCTTGATGGTTTCGGGCGTCGGCACCTTTATTCAGGCGCGGCGGCCATTCGGGATTGGCGCGGGGATGATTTGTCTGCAGGGCACCAGTTTCGCCTTTCTCGGGGCGGTACTGTCGGCGGGATTTCTGGTCAAGCAACGTGGCGGCAGCCCGGAAGACATTCTGGCGATGATTTTCGGTGTGTGCTTTTTCGGCGCAATCGTGCAGATCGTCCTCAGCCGCTTCATCGGCCAGTTGCGCAGAGTCGTCACGCCGTTAGTGACCGGGATCGTCATCACCCTGATCGGCATCAGCCTTATAAAGGTCGGCATCACCGATCTGGGCGGTGGCTTCAATGCGCCGGACTTCGGTGCGCCGGGCAATCTGGCGCTGGGCGTGTTTGTGTTGCTGACGATCATTTTGCTCAACCGCTCGAACACGCCTTGGGTGCGCTTGTCGGCAATCATCATCGGTTTGCTGCTCGGCAGTCTGGCCGCGTGGTTCAGTGGGAAACTGCTGCCGCAGCCATTGCCTGACTTGCCGCTGGTGAGTTTTCCTACGCCGTTCAAGTTTGGCTTCAGCTTCGACTGGACGGCTTTCCTGCCCGTCGCGCTGATTTATCTGATCAGCACCATCGAAACCGTCGGCGACCTCACCGCCAATTGCATGCTCGCCCGCCAACCGATCAGCGGCCCTTCTTATATCAGCCGCCTGCGCGGTGGCGTGCTCGGTGATGGCGTCAGCTGCATGATCGCCGCGACCTTCAGCGCCTTCCCCAACACCACGTTTGCGCAGAACAACGGCGTGATCCAGTTGACCGGCGTCGCCAGCCGTTACGTCGGGCTGTACATCGGCGCGATCCTGTTTTGTCTGGGTATGTTTCCAACGATCGGCGCGGTGCTGCAACAGATTCCGAAACCGGTGCTCGGCGGCGCGACCCTGGTGATGTTCGGCGCGGTGGCCGCTGCCGGCGTGCGCATCCTCGCGCAGTCGCCGCTGGATCGACGCAGCATGTTGATCATCGCCACGTCGTTCGGCGTCGGCCTGGGCATCGCTGCGCAACCGAACCTGCTGCACCTGCTGCCGAAACTGGTGCAGAACCTGTTTGACTCGGCGATCACCAGCGGTGGCCTGACCGCGATCATCCTTTGCCTGTTGCTGCCGGAGTCGAAAATCGAGACCGCTGAAGTGCATGCGCCGCTGAACAAGATCGAACAGGCGTAACGGTTTTATTGCGCAAGGACTTGTCGGATGCCTGTGGGTGCGCTATCAACGCAATTGGTTGCACCCACAGACAAACCCGGAAGTGCCTATGACCTTTGAAGTCCCAGCCCATGGCGGCAAACCCGCCAGCCGCATTCGTCAGAAGAACGAAGAGACCATCCTCAAAGCCGCCGAAGACGAGTTCGCCCGTCACGGGTACAAAGGCACCAGCATGAACACCATCGCGCAGAATGCCGGGTTGCCCAAGGCGAACCTGCATTACTACTTCACCAACAAACTCGGTTTGTACGTGGCGGTGCTGAGCAACATCATCGAGCTGTGGGACAGCACCTTCAACACCCTCACCGCCGAGGACGATCCGGCCGAAGCACTGACTCGCTATATTCGCGCCAAGATGGAATTTTCCCGTCGCCAACCACAGGCCTCGCGGATCTTTGCGATGGAAGTGATCAGCGGCGGCGAATGCCTGAGCGAATATTTCAATCAGGATTACCGCACCTGGTTCACCGGCCGCGCAGCGGTGTTCCAGGCGTGGATCGATGCCGGCAAAATGGACGCGGTCGATCCGGTGCACTTGATCTTCCTGTTATGGGGCAGCACTCAGCATTACGCCGACTTCGCCACGCAGATCTGCCGCGTCAGCGGGCGCAGCAAGCTGACCAAGCAGGATATGGAAGACGCCGGCAACAACCTGATCCGTATCATTCTCAAAGGCTGCGGCCTCACTCCTCCTCTATAAGACGTTTATGCCTTTCACCCTCAGCGGTTTTTGCGAGTACCGCGAAGAGATTCGCAAAAGCCGCTTTATCACTTTCGCCACGCCGATCGGCAGCCCTGCCGAGGCGCAGGCGTTCTTTGAACAGCACAGCGATTTGAATGCTTCGCACAATTGCTGGGCTTGGAAACTCGGCGACCAATATCGCAGCAATGACGATGGCGAACCGGGCGGTACCGCTGGGCGACCGATATTGGCGGCAATTGAAGCGCAGGATTGCGATCAGGTCGCGGTGCTGGTGATTCGCTGGTACGGCGGGATTCAGTTGGGCACTGGCGGATTGGCCCGTGCCTATGGCGGTGGCGCGAACAAGTGCCTGCAAACGGCGGCCAAAATCGAATTGATCAGCCGTGTGCCGTTGAGTTGTAGCTGCGGATTTGCCGAGTTGGCGTTGGTGAAGTTGCGCGTAGCCGATCTCGATGGATTGGTTGTCGAAGAAAACTTCACGGCGAACGGCGTTGAGTTGAAGTTGGCGGTGGGTGAGGCGCAGATCGAGTTGTTGCAAAGCCAATTGGCGGATTTGAGCCGTGGGCGGATTTTGTTGCAGCGGTGAAGCAAGATCTAAAAATCGTCCGATCGCGGCCCGAGCGTTCCGCAGCTCCTACACTTGAAATATGTTCCCCTGTAGCAACTGCCGAAGGCTGCGATCTTTTAGGGCATCACCCTTTTCCGTTATTCCCCGGAGTTGCCCACATCTGCTGTGCACCCGACTGTGGATAACCTGAGCACATTCCGCTGTAACCCTTCTGTCACGTGGCTTTGCGCGGTTTGTTCACTTTTCGTTCAATTCATCCGATGAAACGAAAAATTTAAACAGAAACAGTCAGTTAGCACGGTTTATCACCATTAGAAGAAAGCACCGCAGTGCTTATGCCCGGGTTCGCAGCTTGCGCACAATAACTGTGGAACAAGCTGTGGATAACCCGTTCATGGCTGGCGCAGTCGCAGGTCCCGCCTAGTCCACAAGGGTTTGCTCGTTTTTTGATCAGTTGCCGACGGGCAAAACTGGCGCCCGATCAACGGCTTTGCTCTGAATTGGTGCCGCCGTCGCGCGTGATTCGCTGCTGAATGCTCTGCGCCAAGCACCTCGACACGCGGCCCGCTCGCGTTCCTGACTCAATGGCCAGGAAATTGCTTTATCCACAGGCACAACTTCAAGCAAGTCGAGCCTGTCATGCCAATTGCTTCCAACACCCCGCGCCTGCAACTGCGCCACATCAGCAAACGCTACCCCGGTTGTCTGGCCAACGATGCCATCGACCTGACCATCGCCCCAGGTGAAATCCACGCCCTGCTCGGTGAAAACGGCGCGGGCAAAAGTACCTTGATGAAGATTATCTACGGCGTCACCCAGGCTGATTCGGGCGAGATGCTCTGGCAAGGTCAACGGGTGAATATCCATAATCCCGCCCAGGCGCGGCAGTTGGGTATCGGCATGGTGTTCCAGCATTTCTCGCTGTTCGAAACCCTCAGCGTCGCGCAAAACATTGCGCTGGCGATGGGCGCAAAGGCTGGCACGCCTAAACAACTGGAACCGAAAATTCGCGAAGTGTCGCGCCGCTACGGCATGGCGCTGGAGCCGGAGCGACTTGTCCACAGCCTGTCGATCGGCGAACGGCAACGGGTGGAGATCATTCGCTGCCTGATGCAGGACATTCGCCTGCTGATCCTTGATGAGCCAACCTCGGTGCTGACACCGCAAGAGGCCGACGAACTGTTCATCACCCTGCGCCGCCTCGCCGCCGAAGGCTGCAGTATTCTGTTTATCAGCCACAAACTCGCTGAAGTGCGCGCCTTGTGTCACAGCGCCACGGTGTTGCGCGGTGGTCGAGTGGCCGGGCATTGCCTGCCGGCCGAATGTTCGGATCAGCAATTGGCGCAGATGATGGTAGGCGAAGCAGCGGCGTTGATCGGTGACTACCCGAAGGTCAGCGGCGGCGCAGCGTTTTTGCAGGTGAAGGGTTTGAGTTGGCACAACCCGGACCCGTTTGGCTGCTCGCTGAATGACATCGATGTGCAGGTGCGCAGCGGTGAAATCGTCGGCATCGCCGGCGTCGCGGGCAATGGTCAAGATGAGTTACTGGCTCTGCTCAGCGGCGAACAGACTTTACCTCGGGCCGAAGCGGCAACCATTCGATTCGCTGCGCAGAACGTCGCCGATTTGCGCCCGGATGCACGACGCAAATTGGGCCTGGCATTCGTGCCGGCCGAACGTCTCGGTCATGGTGCGGTGCCGGAACTGAGTCTGGCAGACAATGCCCTGCTCACCGCTTTCCAGCAAGGCTTGGTCAGCCACGGTTTGGTCGAGCGCGGCAAAGTCGAAACCCTCGCCCAACAGATCATCCAGCGCTTCGGCGTGAAAACCCCGGACACGCAAACCGCTGCGCGCAGCCTGTCCGGCGGCAACCTGCAGAAATTCATCCTCGGCCGGGAAATCCTCCAGCAACCGAAACTGCTGATCGCCGCGCACCCGACCTGGGGCGTCGACGTCGGCGCCGCCGCGACTATCCACCGTGCCTTGATCGCGTTGCGCGATGCCGGCGCGGCGATTCTGGTGATTTCCGAAGACCTCGACGAACTGTTCCAGATCAGCGACCGCCTCGGCGCGTTGTGCGGCGGCCGTCTGTCGGGGCTGCGCAACACCACCGATACCCAACTCAGTGACGTCGGCGGCTGGATGGCCGGCCAGTTCGACCACGCACCTTCAGCCGCCACGGTTTAACGGAGTTATACACATGCTGCTTTCCCTCGAACCCCGTGGCCAGCAATCGCGCCTGATGCTGTGGTGCTCGCCGTTACTGGCGGCGGCGCTGACGCTTGGCTGCGGCTCGCTGCTATTTATCGCCCTCGGTCATGAGCCGCTGCAAACCTTGCACACGCTGCTGATCGCGCCGGTCAGCGACTTGTATGGCGTCTCCGAATTGCTGGTCAAGGCGCTGCCGATTCTGCTCTGCGCACTTGGGTTGGCGGTGGCGTATCAGGCGCGGATCTGGAACATCGGCGCTGAGGGGCAATTGCTCCTCGGCGCCCTCGCCGGGAGTGCCTTGGCGGTAAACATCATCGACCTGCAAAGCCGTTGGGCGCTGGTGTTGATTCTGCTCACCGGCACACTCGCAGGCGCCGCATGGGCCGGGCTCACTGCATGGTTACGCACGCGTTTCAATGCCAACGAAATCCTTACCAGCATCATGCTCAATTACATCGCGCTGAATCTGTTGCTGTTCTGCGTGCACGGGCCGCTGAAAGATCCCGCCGGGTTCAACTTTCCCGAGTCGGCGATGTTCGGCGATGCCAGCCGTTTGCCGCTGCTGATGGAGGATGGCCGCGTGCACGCCGGGGTGTATTTCGCCTTGCTCGCACTGGTCGCGGTGTGGGTGTTGTTGCAGAAAAGCTTTGTTGGGTTCCAGATCAAAGTACTCGGGCTGGACAAGCGTGCGGCGGGGTTTGTCGGCTTTCGCGAGAAGCGGCTGATCTGGCTGGCGCTGCTGATCAGCGGCGGCTTGGCCGGGCTTGCGGGAGTCTGCGAAGTCACCGGGCCGATTGGCCAATTGGTGCCGCAAGTGTCGCCGGGTTATGGCTACGCGGCGATTACCGTGGCGTTTCTTGGGCGTCTGAATCCGATCGGGATTCTGTTTTCGAGTCTGTTGATGGCGCTGCTGTACATCGGTGGCGAGAGCGCGCAAATGACGATGAACCTGCCGCAAGCGATCACCCAGTTGTTTCAGGGAATGATGCTGTTTTTCTTGCTGGCTTGTGACGTGCTGATTCTCTATCGGCCACGCCTGAACCTGCGCTGGGTGAAGCGCACGTCGACCACTGCCGTAACCGCTGGAGCGCTGTGATGGATATCGATCTGTTGAGCAATATTTTCTACGCCATGGTGCGTTGCGGCACGCCGCTGTTGCTGGTGGCGCTGGGTGAACTGATCTGCGAGAAGAGCGGCGTGCTCAACCTCGGGCAGGAAGGGATGATGCTGTTTGGCGCGGTGATCGGTTTTATCGTCGCCCTCAACAGCGGCAACCTGTGGCTGGGCGTGTTGTTGGCGATGCTCGCGGGGATGTTGTTGTCGTCGCTGTTTGCCTTGGTGGCGCTGGTGTTCAACGCCAATCAGGTAGCGACCGGATTGGCCCTGACGATTTTTGGTGTCGGGCTGTCGACCTTTGTCGGCGCGGCCTGGGTGGGTAAACCACTGGCCGGTTTCGAGCCGTTGGCGATTCCTTATCTGAGTGAAATTCCGCTGATCGGACGGATGCTGTTTGCCCAGGATCTGCTGGTGTATTTGTCGTTCGCGCTGTTTGTGCTGGTGGCGTGGGTAATCATCAAAAGTCGTGTCGGGTTGATCATTCAGGCGGTTGGCGAGAACCCGGACGCGGCCAGTGCGATGGGCTTGCCGGTGTTGACCGTGCGTACCTTGGCGGTGCTGTTTGGCGGGGCGATGGCCGGGCTGGCCGGAGCGTACTTGTCGCTGGCGTACACGCCGATGTGGGCGGAAAACATGACCGCCGGGCGTGGCTGGATCGCGCTGGCGCTGGTGGTGTTTGCCAGTTGGCGGGTGTGGCGGTTGTTGCTTGGGGCGTATCTGTTTGGGCTCGCCAGCATCCTGCATTTGGTCGCGCAGGGGTTGGGGCTGGCGATTCCGTCGAGTCTGCTGGCGATGCTGCCGTATGTGGCGACGATTGTGGTGCTGGTGTTGTTGTCGCGGGATGCACTGCGCACAAGATTGTATGCGCCGGTGTCGCTGGGGCAGCCTTGGCAGGCGGGGCATTGATGTGGTGATTTCAATGGCCCCATCGCTGGCAAGCCAGCTCCCACAGTGTCTATGTCGTGCACAAAATCCGTGATCAACACTGAACCTGTGGGAGCTGGCTTGCCAGCGATGAGGCCCTGACAGGCAACACCTGAGCAATGCCCCACGTCAGTTCGAAAACCAGAAAAACCAGCAAAATCGAACTGGCGCCGTGTAGCAAGGCATACCCCTGCCAAGCCGCAAACAAGAATCTGGCCACCGCGTCATACCGTCCATAGAGCGCCTGCGGATCACGAATCCGCAGCACCGCCCAAACACACACCACCGACCCCAACGGATTCGCCATCAACATGTGCACAGGCTGAAACGCCGGCAATTCGCCGGGCAAATCCAGTGCGCTCAACAATCCATGCACCAGCGCAAAACTCCACGGCGTGGCAAACGCCGCCGTGACGATCAGGTCATACCAGGCGCTGCCGCGCACCACGTTGCGATACTGCGTTGAAGTCCACATCATCCATGCTCCGGAAATTCAGGAAGCAAGCACGGTAAAGCCTGGAGTATGCTCCAGGGTCAACAGCTGTTTTGAGAGCCACTATGCGTATCGGTGAATTAGCCCAGGCCAGCGCCGTCAGCCGCGATACCTTGCGTTTCTACGAGCAACGCGGGTTGATCGCGGCGCAGCGCAGCGCCAACGGTTATCGCGACTATCCACCGGAGATGGTGCAACTGGTGCTCTATATCAAAACGGCGCAGCGTCTGGGATTTACCCTCGGCGAGATCGGCGACAGCGTTGCCGCGTTGTGGAACGCGCCCGATCCGGACAACGCCGTGGCGCAACTTCTGCGCGACAAACTACAACTGATCGAAACCCGCATGGGCGAACTCGACGTATTGCGTCAGGAATTGCAACTCCGGCTCGGTCAGGCCTGTCCATTGAATCCATGATCCTCATTCATCAAGGAAGCCCATCATGTCTGCAAAAAACGCACTGATCATCGGCGCCTCCCGGGGCCTTGGCCTCGGTCTGGTGAAAACCCTGCTCGCCGACGGCTGGCAAGTCACCGCCACCGTGCGCAATCCTGCCAATGCTCAACCGCTAGAAGCATTAGGCAAGGTGCGGATCGAGAAGCTCGACATGGACGACCAGCAAGCGGTGATCGCTTTGAGTCAGCAACTCAAGGGCGAAACGTTTGATCTGCTGTTCGTCAACGCCGGGGTCAAAGGCCCGGCCGATCAGACCCCGGGTGGCGCGACATTGGCCGAAGTCGGTCAGCTGTTTTTCACCAACGCGGTGGCGCCGATCAATCTGGCCCAGCGTTTTGTCGGGCAGATCCGCGATGGTAGCGGCGTGCTGGCGTTCATGAGTTCCGGGCTGGGCAGCGTGACGGTGCCGGACGCGCCGGAGCTGGCGTTGTACAAAGCGAGCAAGGCTGCGCTGAATTCGATGACCAACAGTTTTGTCACGCAATTGGGCGAGCAGAAGATGACGGTGCTGTCGCTGCACCCGGGTTGGGTGAAGACCGATATGGGCGGCGAAGGCGCGGACCTTGATGTCGAGACAAGCACCCGTGGTTTGGTTGATCAGGTGAATGCGTACACCGGCAAGGGCGGGCATCACTTCATCAACTACAAGGGTGAAACCATCCCCTGGTAATTGATGATCCCCCTGTAGGAGCTGCCGAAGGCTGCGATCTTTTGATCTAAAAAAAATCAAAAGATCGCAGCCTTCGGCAGCTCCTACAGGGGTTGTGTATTTTGGTGATGCTGTCCTGTCGGGTTGGGCTTGCCCGCTGCAACAATTTGTTTGAAACTGCGCACCTCGTCCCCGCGGCGACCCTGGATCAGCAGACAGGGCATCACTGAGCTGGCAACCCTGAACCCCATTTTCAGAGGAGCCGGCAACATGCCCGCGACCCGTACCTGGTTAAAAAATCCCCTCGCCATTTTCACCTCCAACGAGCTCGATGCCCGTGGCGGTCTTGTCGTGCAAGACGGTGTCATTGTCGAAGTCCTTGCCGCTGGCCAGCAGCCGTCGGCGCCGTGCAATGCAGTGTTCGATGCCCGCGAGCATGTGATCCTGCCGGGCCTGATCAACACCCACCATCACTTCTATCAAACCCTCACCCGTGCCTGGGCGCCGGTGGTCAATCAGCCGTTGTTCCCGTGGCTGAAAACCCTGTACCCGGTGTGGGCGCGCCTGACGCCTGAGAAACTCGCGCTCGCCACCAAAGTCGCTTTGGCCGAACTGCTGCTGTCGGGCTGCACCACCGCTGCCGACCACCACTACCTGTTCCCGGACGGCCTGGAAAACGCCATCGACGTGCAAGTCGAAAGCGTCCGTGAACTGGGTATGCGCGCCATGCTCACCCGCGGTTCGATGAGCCTCGGCGAGAAGGACGGCGGCCTGCCGCCGCAGCAGACCGTGCAGGAAGGCCAAGTGATTCTCGACGACAGTCAGCGCCTGATTCACGAGTACCACGAGCGTGGCGACGGCGCGCAGATCCAGATCGCTTTGGCGCCATGCTCGCCGTTCTCAGTGACCCCGGAAATCATGTCGGCCAGTGCTGATCTGGCGAACAAGCTCGACGTGCGCCTGCACACGCATCTCGCCGAAACCCTCGACGAAGAAGATTTCTGCCTGCAGCGTTTCGGCCTGCGCACCGTCGATTATCTCGACAGCGTCGGCTGGCTCGGCCCGCGCACCTGGCTGGCCCACGGCATCCATTTCAACCCGGACGAAATCGCTCGTCTCGGCGAGGCGGGCACCGGTATTTGCCATTGCCCGAGTTCGAACATGCGTCTGGCCTCCGGCATTTGCCCAAGTATCGATCTGACTGACGCGGGCGCGTTGTTTGGTCTGGGCGTCGACGGTTCGGCGTCCAACGATGCGTCGAACATGATTCTCGAAGCGCGTCAGGCGCTGTACATCCAGCGTCTGCGTTACGGCGCCGAGAAGATCACCCCGGAACGCGTGCTGGGCTGGGCGACCAAAGGTTCGGCGAGCTTGTTGGGCCGTACCGATATCGGTGAGATTGCCGTGGGCAAGCAGGCGGATCTGGCGTTGTTCAAGCTCGATGAGCTGCGCTTCTCGGGCAGCCATGATCCGATTTCCGCGCTGTTGTTGTGCGGTGCGGATCGGGCGGATCGGGTGATGATTGGTGGCCAGTGGCGCGTGGTGGATGGCCAGGTTGAAGGGCTGGATCTGAAGGGCCTGATCGCCGACCACAGCCAGGCGGCTCGCCAACTGATCGCCGGTACCTGATCCCCCGCCGTTCAAAATTGTGGGAGCGAGCCTGCTCGCGAAGAGGGAATGTCAGGCAACATTTTTGTTGATTGACACACTGCCTTCGCGAGCAGGCTCGCTCCCACATTGGTTTCTGCCAGCCTCAAAGGCCCAGCAGGGACAACATGATGAACGTCGCGAACAGTACGAAGTGGGTCATGCCTTCGATGGCGTTGGTCTCGCCGTCATTGAGGTTGATCGCGCTGACGATCAACGTCAGAAAAATCATCACCGTCTGCACCGGCGTCATCGCCATTTGAAATGGTTGGCCGGTGTACAACGCCATCGCCTCCATCACCGGCACCGTCAGAATCACCGTCGACAGTGACGCGCCCATCGCAATGTTCACCACCGACTGCATACGGTTGGCCAGCGCCGCACGCAACGCCGTCAAAATCTCCGGCGCCGCAGAAATCGCCGCCACCAGAATCGCCGTGATCACCGGCGGTGCACCCGTGCCTTCCAGGCCCAGATCGAGGGTCTTCGACATCACTTCGGCCAATGCGCCGATCACCACAATGCCAAACACCAGAATGCCGATCGACAGGCCGATGCTCGGTGCTTTCACCTGCGCGTCCTGCGGTTCTTTCTTACGGCGTTTGTCGGGGTAGCTGTAGCTGAAAAAGTAACTGTGCGGGCCGACCTGCATGCGCAGAAACAACGCGTAAAGCACGACCATCGCGCCGATGGTGAACGCCGAATAAATCTTCCAGTTAGCCTCGGGAATAAACTCCGGCACCACCATCGACACGCCCATGGCGGTGAGGATCATCACGCTGTAGCTGCGCGCGGAATCGTCGTTGTAGGACTGTTCGCCGTGTTTGATCCCGCCCATCAGCGCCGCGAGGCCGAGGATGCCGTTGATGTCGAGCATCACCGCCGAATAGATCGTGTCGCGCACCAGCGTGGGCGACGCTTCGTTGCTCATCATGATTGCCAGAATCACCACTTCGACCAGCACGGCGGCGAGGGTGAGGATCATCGTGCCGTAAGGGTCGCCGACCTTTTCGGCGAGCAATTCGGCGTGATGGGCGACGCGCATTGAGGCGGCGACGATGAAAGCGATCAGCACCAGGCCGGCAGTCAGCGCGACGATCTGGCCGCTGTGCAGCATCCAGTGTTCCAACGGATAGGCGACGCACGCGGCGATGACGGCCAGGAGCAGAAAGCTTTCTTGCTTGAGGATTGTGAGCATGGCGGGCCTTTTGCCGAAGAGTGCGAATGAGCTACTGACTGCGGGGCGGCGCTAACGTTTCGTTACACCTTAGCGCACCAACGGATAGCGGGACTTTTACCTGATGCACTTTTATTGGCCTTGCCGGCCTCTTCGCGAGCAGGCTCGCTCCCACCTTGAAATGCGAACTCCTGTGGGAGCGAGCCTGCTCGCGAAGGCCTTCACACGGTTTCAAAGCGGTTTGTTGTCCTGTTGGTCAGCAATTTGCATTGGCCCTGACCACACACAACAAAATGGAGCTCCAATTCATGCAAATACGTCCGCTGCACAAACTGCTGTGCGCCGCCCTGGGTTTGGGGATCAGTCTGAGCGCCAGCGCTGCCGATCCACTGAAGGTCGGTTTCGTCTACATCGGCCCGATCGGTGACCACGGCTGGACGTATCAGCATGAGCAGGGACGCAAGGCACTCGCGGAAAAATTCGGCAATCAGATCACCACCAACTACGTCGAGAACGTCGCCGAAGGTGCCGACGCCGAGCGAGTGATCCGCAACATGGCCAAGGACAACTACAACCTGATCTTCACGACGTCCTTCGGCTACATGAACCCGACACTGAAGGTCGCCAAGCAATTTCCCAAGGTGACCTTCGAACACGCCACCGGCTACAAACAGGACAAGAACCTCGGCACCTATCTGGCGCGCACTTACGAGGGTCGCTACGTCGGCGGTTTCCTCGCGGCGAAGATGACCAAGACCAAGAAGATCGGTTACGTCGCTTCGTTCCCGATCCCTGAGGTGATCCGCGACATCAACGCGATTCAACTGGCGCTGAACAAGTACAACCCCGGCACCGAGATCAAAGTGGTGTGGGTCAACTCGTGGTTCGACCCGGGCAAGGAAGCCGATGCCGCCAACGCGCTGATCGATCAGGGCGTCGACGTGGTGTTCCAGCACACCGACAGCCCGGCGCCGATTCAGGCCGCCGAACGTCGTGGCGTTTACGCAGTGGGTTACGCCTCGGACATGGCGCACTTCGGGCCGAAAGCCGTGCTGACGTCGATCGTCAACGATTGGGCGCCACACTACATTCAGGCGACGCAAAGCGTGATCGACCACACGTGGAAATCACAGGATTATTGGGGCGGGTTGAAGGAAGGCACGGTTGAACTGCCGATCAGTGATCTGGTGCCAGCGCCGGTGAAAGCCGAGGCCGAGCAGATCATTGCCGACATCAAGAGTGGCGCGCTGCAACCGTTTACCGGGCCGATCAAGGATCAGGCCGGGGTCGAGAAAATCCCCGCAGGCGTAAGCGCGACCACTGCGGAACTGGCGTCGATGAACTATTACGTGGAAGGCATGAAGGCCGAGATGCCGAAGTAATCCCCCGATTCACCACACAAAACCCTGTGGGAGCGAGCCTGCTCGCGAAAGCGGTGTGTCATTAAACAAAAATGTTGTCTGACACTCCCTCTTCGCGAGCAGGCTCGCTCCCACATTGGAAACTCAGCGTATTCAAGGATTGTGTATGGATCAGCTTCCGATCATCGACATCAGCCCGCTCTATTCCGCCGACGAAAACGCCTGGCCCGCCGTGGCCGAGCAAATCGACCACGCCTGCCGCGAGTGGGGCTTTTTCTATATCAAGGGTCACCCGATTTCGGCGCAACGCATCGACGCGGTGCTCGATCAGACTCAGCGTTTTTTTGCCCTGCCCGCAACAGAAAAACTCAAGATCGACATCACCCAAACCCGTCACCATCGCGGCTACGGCGCCATCGCCACCGAACAACTCGACCCAAGCAAACCCAGCGATCTGAAAGAAACCTTCGACATGGGCCTGCACCTGCCGGCCAACCATCCCGACGTGCTCGCCGAAAAACCGTTGCGCGGCCCTAACCGGCATCCATCGCAAACGGGTTGGGAAACCCTGATGGAGCAGCACTACCTCGACATGCAGGCCCTCGCGCAAACCCTGCTGCGCGCGATGACCATCGCTTTGAACATCGAACGCGACTTCTTCGACAGCCGCTTCGTTGATCCGGTCAGCGTCCTGCGCATGATCCACTACCCACCGCGCCACACCGCCAGCTCCGTCGAGCAGCAAGGTGCCGGCGCGCACACCGATTACGGCTGCATCACCCTGCTCTATCAGGACAGCGCCGGCGGCCTGCAAGTGAAGAACGTCAAAGGCGAATGGATCGACGCGCCACCGATCGACGGCACCTTCGTGGTCAACCTCGGCGACATGATGGCGCGCTGGAGCAACGACCGTTATCGCTCGACCCCGCACCGGGTGATCAGCCCGCTCGGCGTGGACCGCTACTCGATGCCGTTCTTTGCCGAGCCACACCCGGACACGCGCATCGAATGCCTGCCCGGATGTCAGGACGCACAGCATCCGGCGAAATATCCGACGACCACCTGCGCCGAATTCCTGCTGTCGCGCTTCGCCGATACCTACGCCTATCGCCGTGAGCAGGAAGCCGTTTGATGGATCGCTTGGTCAGGTTTTGCCAATTGTTTCGGCGAGCATCTGTAGAATGCCGCCATTGCACCTGATGAGAAAAGAATATGTACGACTGGCTCAACGCCTTGCCCAAGGCTGAACTGCACCTGCACCTGGAAGGCTCGCTGGAGCCCGAGCTGCTGTTCGCCCTGGCCGAACGCAACAAGATCGCCCTGCCGTGGAACGACGTGGAAACCCTGCGCAAGGCTTATGCCTTCAACAACCTGCAGGAATTCCTCGACCTGTATTACCAGGGCGCCGACGTGTTGCGCACCTCGCAGGATTTCTACGACCTGACCTGGGCCTACCTGTTGCGCTGCAAAGCACAGAACGTGATTCACACCGAACCGTTCTTCGACCCGCAAACCCACACCGACCGGGGCATCCCGTTCGAAGTGGTGCTCAACGGCATCGCTGCGGCATTGAAGGATGGCGAACAGCAACTGGGCATCACCAGCGGTTTGATCCTCAGCTTCCTGCGCCACCTCAGCGAAGAAGAAGCCGAGAAAACCCTCGATCAGGCGCTGCCATTCCGTGACGCGTTTGTCGCGGTCGGTCTCGACAGCTCCGAGATGGGTCACCCGCCGAGCAAGTTCCAGCGTGTATTCGATCGCGCCCGTCACGAAGGCTTTCTGACCGTCGCTCACGCTGGCGAAGAAGGCCCGCCGGAGTACATCTGGGAAGCCATCGACCTGCTGAAAATCCAGCGCATCGACCATGGCGTGCGCGCTATCGAAGACGAGCGCCTGATGCAGCGGATCATCGACGAGCAGATCCCGCTGACCGTGTGTCCGCTGTCGAACACCAAACTCTGCGTGTTCGATCACATGTCGCAGCACAACATCCTCGACATGCTCGAGCGTGGCGTGAAGGTCACGGTGAACTCCGATGACCCGGCGTACTTCGGTGGTTACGTGACCGAGAATTTCTACGCGCTGCATGAGCACTTGGGCATGACCCAGGATCAGGCCAAGCGTCTGGCGCAGAACAGCCTGGATGCGCGACTGGTAAAACCGTAAGCAACAGCGCAAAACCCTTGTGGGAGCGAGCTTGCTCGCGAAAGCGGTCTGTCATTCAACGAATGATGTTGTTTGATACACCGCTTTCGCGAGCAAGCTCGCTCCCACAGTTGGTTTAGGGGTCAGCCAATAACTTCTGCTTCGGTCAATTCTTCCAGGGTTTTACCGCGCGTCTCCATCCCGAACAGCCACACCACCCCCGCCGCAATCGCAAAGCACGCAGCGCCCAGCGCAAACACCCCGCCCTGCCCGGTAATCGGGAACACCAGCCCCGTCACCAACGGCCCGAGCAACGAACCCACGCGACCAATGGCCGAGGCAAACCCCGAGCCCGTCGCCCGTGCCGACGTCGGATACAACTCTGGCGTGTAGGTGTAGAGCACCGCCCACATGCCGAACAGGAAAAACTGCATCAGCAATCCAGTGCTGATCAACAGCGCCACGTTGCCGCCAAACACTGCGCTCTGGCCGTAGAGAAACGCCATCACTCCGCCGCCAAGCAACGTGACGATGCACACCGGCTTGCGCCCCCAGCGCTCAACCAGCCACGCGGCCATCAAAAATCCCGGAATCCCGCCCAAGGAAATCAGTACCGTGTAATACACCGACTGGGTCACGGCGAAACCCGACTGTTGCAGCAACGCGCTGAGCCACGACGTCAACCCGTAAAAGCCGAGCAGCGCAAAGAACCACAGGCTCCAGATCATCGTCGTACGCTGACGGTATTGCGGCGACCAGATCTGCTTGAGCGCTGAGAAGAAGTTGCCCGGCGGCGTCACCGTGCGCGGCAAACGAATCGGTTCCGGCAGCGCCGCACCGCCCAGCGAGTTGCGCACACGCGCCTCGATGCCGCTCAAGACCTTGTCTGCCGCCTCATGCTTTCCGGCCTGTTCCAGCCAGCGCGGTGATTCGGGAATGAAAAAACGGATGGCCAGCACAAACACCGCCGGCACCGCCAACACCAGGAAGATGTCGCGCCAGCCAATCAGCGGCAGCAGAAAGTAAGACAGCACGCCGGCCGCCACGAAACCCAGCGGCCAGAAGCCATCCATCAACGCGATGTAACGCCCGCGTCGCTGGGCCGGAATCAGCTCGGACAGCATCGACTGGGCGATCGGAAACTCCATGCCCATGCCAATCCCCAACAGGATGCGGAACAGCGTCAGCGTCTCGACCGTTTGCGCCGTCGAGCACAGATAACTGGCCACGCCCCACAACACGATGCTCCACTGAAATACCGGTTTGCGCCCGAAACGATCGGCGAGCATGCCCGACAGCGAGGCCCCCAGCACCATGCCGAAGAAGCTCGAACTGGCGAGCAGACCCGCTTGTGCACTGCTCAGACCGAACTCGGCTTTGATCGAGCCGAGCAGGAACGTCATCATCGCCAGGTCCATGGAGTCGAAGAAAAAAGCCAGGGCGATGATGATGAAAATGATCCGGTGATAACCGCTGATGGGCAGTCTTTCCAAGCGTTCTGCCGCGCTGTAGCCGTGAGTGTCCATGCCGCCCCCCTATCCGAAATGTCCCCGGATCGAGTGTGCGCGATAGCGACACCGCGTTCGCGCTGGATGCGACCTGTTCGCAACCGTGGACGACGCCAGAAGCGCTGACGTGGAAAGCCAGTGCTCTACAACGCCATTTCCAGCTCGGTTTCCTTGGCGAAACGATGCAGTTCCCGTTGGCCAGTCGCCGTCAATTGCAGGGCTCTTGAGTCGTTGGGCAGCGTCAGCCAACCGGACTGCATGAACAACTGCAACAACGCGGCGCCCAGTGAGCCCCCCATGTGCGGACGACGCTCGCTCCAGTCCGGGCAAGCGCACGCCACTTGCACGTTGCGATGGGCCAGCGCCTGAATGAATACGCCGCGCCCAGCCAGCAACTTCGCACCCTTGTGGGTCACCACGACGCGTTGTTCGAGCTGTTCGATCCAGCCGGCATCAAGCAGCCGCTGATAAAGATCCGCCGCCAGCGTACCGCCCAGATGGTCGTCGCAAAAACGCGCGCGCAGCAGCGAGGACGGCGCTGTCTGCGGTTTGGCCATGGGGGTGGTGCGTTTGAATACCTCGGGAACGTCCCTTGGAGCACTGGCGATGGTGGCGCTGGCCAAGGCTTCTATCGCGGCGCCGACCTCCGGTGCCGAGAGACGGAAGAAGCGTTTGCGACCACGGACTTCGACCTTCAACAGACCACCCGTGGATAGCCGCGCCAGGTGCGCACTGGCCGACGACGGCGACAGCCCTGCCAGTAGCGCAAGCTCCTCGGTTTGCCGGGCCGAGCCATCCATCAACGCCCACATCATCGCGCTGCGCTTGGGGTCGGCCAGCAACGTGGCGATCTGGCTGATGCAAGGTGCATGTTCCATGTGTTCACTCCCTGTTGAATCGTATCGTCTACTGCTCGGAGACATCTTGGCCGGTAATGAGTCATCGGCCAAGACGCGAAAATCGCCATGAACCGGGGCGAGGCAAGCCACTGACGCAGCCTGCTCCGGCACAGAACCCGCAGCAGTTGCGCGACCGTCACTCGAAGACTGGCGACGCGGTGCGAGGGTCTCCGGGCCGGGGTGTCGGTGCTGGCGTGAGGCGGGCGCTAGTATAAGCGGGTTAGCCCCCGCGTCCCGCGCCGGGGCCTGCGCAGGTGGTGATTGTTCCTGACAGAAATTTCTCTATTTACCTGCGACTAATGATCAACTTCCGAAAAAACGGGAAATTGACTACTCAATTCGGCGCATCGGCTGGCGAGCATTTCCCTCAGAAGGTTCACCGGCTTACTCAATTGGGCGCGATGAGCGCACAACAAATTCAGCGGTGCGCGCTCACAAAGCAGCTCTGGCAGCAGCACTTTGAGCCGCCCGGCGAGCACATCGGCACCCACGTCCAGCCACGACTTGTAGGCAATTCCGGCGCCGGCTACCGCCCACAGGCGCACGACGTCAGCGTCATCGCTGAAGCGGTCGCCACTGACGGTCAGGCCGACCTCACGTTTACCGTCATGGAAACTCCAATGGTCATGAACCCGGCTGCCGAGCATGTACAGCAGGCAGTTGTGCTGGGCCAGTTGTTCAAGCTGGCGCGGTTCGCCGTGCCGGGCCAGATAAGCCGGGGAGGCGCACAGCACGCGGCGGTTGTGCGGGGCGATGGGCAAAGCAACCAGACTTGAGTCTTCCGGCTCGCCATAGCGCAAGGCGACGTCCACTGGCTGACGGAACAGATCGGCGATGCGGTCGCCGAGCAGCAAGCGCACGGTCAGCTTTGGGTGCTCGCGCTGGAATTCGTCGAGCCACGGCAGCAACAGGTTACGGCCGAAGTCCGAAGGCGCCGACAACTGCAAGACCCCACTGACCTGATCCTGGCCGCTGGCCAGCAAGCGCCGGCCTTCATCAAGGTTGCTCAGTGCCGCTCGCGCATATTCAAGAAAGCCTTCGCCCTCGGCCGTCAGGCGCAGGCTGCGAGTTGAACGAGCCAGCAAGCGGGCGCCAAGTTGCTGCTCGATCCGTTTCAACGCCGCACTGGCCACGGCCGCAGACATGTCCATTACTCGCGCAGCCGCCGACAGACTGCCCAGATCCGCCGCCCGGACAAACAACTGCAAGTCATCGAAACGCAGCATGTTCAGCCTCGATTATCAAAAAAATATTGAAAGAGACTGCTCTTTTAGCCGGTTTTATCTCGCAGAGAAATAGCCAATCATCTCTCCATCGCATTCATCCCGCTTCTCTGGAGCCGAGCATGTCCCAGCCCTTCACCGCTATCGCCACCCTGATCGCCAAGCCCGGCCAACAGGATCTTCTCGAACAGGGCCTGCGCGCACTGGTTGAGCCAAGCCGCGCCGAAGACGGTTGCAGCCAGTACGACTTGCACCGCGACCTCGCCGACCCACAGGTGTTCTATGTGATTGAGCACTGGGCCAGCGAGGCGATTCTCGTGGCGCACAACGCCAGCGCGCACTTCCAGCATTTCCAGGCCAGCGCCGGCCACGCCATCGAACACTTTCAGCTCAAGCGCCTCGGCGCGATTGCCTGACCCCTTCTTCTATTACCTGTACGGAGCCACTCATGAAAGCCATCGCCTATTACGCTTCACTGCCAATCAGCGACGCAAAATCCCTGCAAGACATCGAACTGCCAGAGCCGGTCGCCGGCCCGCGCGATGTGCTGGTGGAAGTCAAAGCCATCTCGGTCAACCCGGTCGACACCAAAGTGCGGCAGAACGCGGCACCGGAAAACGGCGCGGCGAAAGTGCTGGGCTGGGACGTTGCCGGTGTGGTCAAGGCTGTTGGCAGCGACGTGACGTTGTTCAAGGCTGGCGACAAAGTCTTCTACGCCGGCTCCATCGCCCGTGCCGGCGGTAACAGCGAACTGCACGTGGTGGATGAGCGCATCGTCGGCCATATGCCGAAATCCCTCGGTTTTGCCGACGCGGCCGCACTGCCACTGACCGCGATCACCGCGTGGGAATTGTTGTTCGAACGCCTGCAGATCCGCGAAAGCAAAACCAACGAAGATCAGAGCCTGCTGATCGTCGGTGCCGCCGGCGGGGTTGGCTCGATCCTCACGCAATTGGCCAAACAACTGACCGGCCTGAAGGTGATCGGCACCGCTTCCCGCGAGCAGACCCGCGATTGGGTCAAAGAACTGGGCGCCGATCTGGTCATCGATCACAGCCAGCCGCTGAGCGAAGAGCTCAAGCGCGCCGGGATCGACAGCGTGTCTCATGTTGCCAGCCTGACCCAGACCGATCAGCACCTCGATCAATTGGTCGAAGCCTTGGCGCCGCAGGGCAAACTGGCATTGATCGATGATCCGAAGTCGCTGGACGTGAGCAAGCTCAAGCGCAAGAGCCTGTCGCTGCACTGGGAGTTCATGTACACCCGCTCGCTGTTCGAGACACCGGACATGATCGAGCAGCACAAACTGCTCAATCGCGTGGCGGAGCTGATTGATGCCGGGACGTTGAAGACTACGGTGGGCGAGCACTTCGGCACGATCAATGCGGCGAACCTGCGCCGCGCCCATGAGTTGCTGGAAAGTGGCAAAGCCAAGGGCAAAATTGTTTTAGAAGGTTTCTAAAAAACCGCACATCGCAGCCCTTGCCGAGTCTAGAGCGGTCGGTGGGGCTGCGCTGTTTTTTGCCGTCAGTCCGATGCTTGACCCTTGTCACAATTGCGATCGTATTCAGGTCTACAATCGAAGCCTCTGCGATACATCTTTTACGCAAGGGAGGTCAGCAATGAAGATCCTGATAAAAGAAGTGGCAAAGTCTCAATGGCAGGTTCGTCTGGACCAGCACGCCGTGACATTCCGCAGTGAAGCCGAAGCACTGGCCTTCACCCGCACCCTCGAAGCGCGACTATGCGCGCCCCATCAGATTCCCGACCGCAGCCAGCAGCGCGCCGCCGGCTGAGGCTTGCTTATGCCTCGGCCTGGGCTTGCGCCAGTGCCCGGGCATTCTGCAGACGGCGGGTGAGTAGCGCCACGCACACCACCAGCAAACCGCACAGACTGATGACGATTGCCATCGGCACGGCTGTGCCATCGTGCAACACCCCGACCAGCGCCGAAGCCCCGGCGGCGACGCTGAATTGCAGGCAGCCGAGCAGTGCCGAGGCACTGCCGGCGCGTGCGCCCTGCCCGTTCATCGCGCAGGCAGCGGCATTGGGGCTGATGCAGCCCAGGCTCGACACGCAGATAAACAGCGGAATCAGCAACGGCCACAAGGATTCGGTATGCATCGCGCTGACCGCGAGCAACGCCAGCCCCGCGCCGAAGTAAACCCACACCGCCCGCGACAGCAGGAACGCCGGGCCGCGCTTGGCCAACATCCGCGCGTTGACCTGCGCCACCAAAATGAACCCCGCCGCGTTGGTGCCGAACAGCCAGCCGAAATGCTCGGCCGGCACGCCATACAGTTTGATGAAGATAAACGGCGAACCGGCGATGTAGGCAAACATCCCGGCGATGGCGATGCCGCCGGTCAGGGCATGGCCGAGGTAAACCCGGTCCTTGAGCAAGCGCCCGTACTGACGCAGCGCGCCGGACAACGGCTGGCGCGGCATGTGCGCCGGCATACTTTCCGGCAGACCCAGCGCCACGGCCAATCCGGCCAATGCGCTGAACCCGGTCAGCACCAGGAAGATCGACTGCCAGCCTGTGGTGTTGACCAACAGGCCACCAAGCATCGGCGCCAGAATCGGCGCCAGGCCCATCACCAGCATCAATTGCGAAAAGACTTTCGCCGAACCCACCGCGTCGCACTTGTCGCTGACCACCGCCCGGGAAATCACCATCCCCGCACAGCCGCCCAACGCCTGGACGAAACGCGCACCGATCAACCATTCCAGATTTGGCGCATAAGCACAGGCCAGGGATGCCAGGGTGAATAGCGTGAGGCCCACCAGCAACGGGATGCGTCGTCCAAAGCGATCCGCCACCGGGCCATAGGCCAGTTGGCCGATGGACAGACCGGCGAAATACGCCGCCAGCGTCATCTGCACGTGTTTCTCATCGGTGCCGAACGCCAGCGCCATCGAGGGAAAGGCAGGTAAATAGAAGTCGATCGCCAAGGGCCCGAAGGCGGTCAAGGCACCGAGAATCAGAATGGTACGAAAGTTCATCAGGCATCCAGGTAGGCAAGTCGGCAGCCCGACAGTCTAGCCGCGCCCGGACGCCTTGAACATTCCGATAGCTCGCTAACTATAAAACTTCAGACGAGTTTCACTGCGTAGCCTTCTTCGCTGATGACCTCGATCACCTGCTCGGCGCTCAGCGCGCTTTCCACGCCGACCTCTTTCGCGGCCAGATCAACCCGCACACTGGCCGCCGGATCCTTGGCCTGCACAGCGTTGGTGATGGCTTTGACGCAGTGACCGCAGGACATGCCTTGAACGTTGAACACTTGCATGGAATGACTCCTTTGAGTGAGGTTGCCGCCACTTTCGAGCTTGCCACGATGGCAAGGTCAAGTTCTTCAATAAACTGCCGGGCTGGCAATCGGCGCCGCGCTCGGCCAAGCTGCGTACATCAATGACTCGATTCAGGAGATTCAGCCATGCGCTGGTCAGCTTTCAGCCTGTTTGGCTTTCTCAGTCTCTTTGCCGCAATTCCAACAGTGCAAGCCGCTGGTGAGGATTATGCGGTGCTGATCATTTCCCGCGAACGTCTGGAAGTGTCGACCTCCTGCGAGATCGGCGTGTACATCCAGGATCAGCTATCGGCGCGACTGCTGCAGGAGCAAAGCATTTCCTTCAACCTGCCGCCGGGCACTGTTTCGCTGCGCTTGAAGTTGCTGCCGGGACAGGTCGCCGGCTGCAATCCGGGGATGCTCGCGCCGGGGTCGCAGGAAATCAAATTGCATGCCGGTGATGTGCTGAAGTATCGGTTGGCGATGAATTCGGAAGGCGTCTATTTGAAACGCGCCGATCTCGAATATTAAGTAAATCGAGATCGTTCCCACGCTCCGCGTGGGAATGCAGCCACGGACGCTCTGCGTCCCGAAGCGTGACGCGGAGCGTCACAGGAGGCGTTCCCACGCAGAGCGTGGGAACGATCAGATCTTTTGCTTTTCAGATTGGCGCTTGACCTTGCCCGCATGGCAAGGTTGATCCTTGTAGGCATCTACTACAGGGAGTACGACCGATGTCCGATTCCATCACGTTCGATCTGCCGATTGCCGGCATGACCTGCGCCAGTTGCGCCGGCCGTGTCGAGCGGGCGTTGAGCAAAGTCAGCGGCGCCAGTGCCGTCAGCGTCAACCTGGCCACCGAGCAGGCCCGCGTGCAGGCCCCGGGCGACAGTCTGCCGGCGCTGATGGACGCAGTCGAACGCGCCGGTTACAGCGTCCCGCAGCAGACTATCGAATTGAATATCGAAGGCATGACTTGCGCCTCGTGCGTTGGTCGCGTCGAGCGCGCCTTGAACAAAGCCCCCGGTGTGAAAAGCGTCAGCGTCAACCTCGCCAACGAGCGCGCGCACCTCGAATTGCTCGGTCAGGTCGACCCCCAACGCCTGATCGAAGCCGTCAGCAAGGCCGGTTATTCGGCCGGCATCTGGCAAGCCGAGCACCCGCAAACCGATAACCAGCAACAGAAGCTGCAGCATGAACGCTGGGCGCTGATCTGCGCGATCGCCCTCGCCCTGCCGCTGGTGGCGCCGATGTTGCTGCAACCGTTCGGCATTCACTGGATGCTCCCGGCCTGGGCGCAATTCGCCCTCGCCACGCCAGTGCAATTCATTTTCGGTGCACGCTTCTACGTCGCCGCGTGGAAAGCCGTGCGCGCCGGCGCTGGCAACATGGACTTGCTGGTTGCCCTCGGCACCAGCGCCGGCTATGGCTTGAGCCTGTACGAATGGGCCACCGCTGCCGGGCGCATGCCGCATCTGTACTTTGAAGCGTCGGCGGTGGTCATTGCGCTGGTGCTGCTCGGCAAATATCTGGAGAGTCGCGCCAAACGCCAGACTGCCAGCGCCATCCGCGCGCTGGAAGCATTGCGTCCAGAGCGAGCGATTCAAGTGATCGATGGTCGCGAGCAGGATGTCGCCATCAGCGCTTTGCGCCTCAACGATCTGGTGCTGGTCAAACCTGGCGAGCGTTTCCCGGTCGACGGCGAAGTCATCGAAGGCCAGAGCCACGCCGATGAAGCACTGATCAGCGGCGAGAGCCTGCCGGTGCCGAAACAACCGGGGGACAAGGTCACCGGTGGCGCGATCAATGGTGAAGGCCGCTTGTTGGTGCGCACTCAGGCGCTCGGCGCCGAGACCGTGCTGGCACGGATCATTCGTCTGGTTGAGGACGCTCAAGCCGCGAAAGCACCGATCCAGAAACTGGTGGATAAGGTCAGCCAGATCTTTGTGCCAACGGTGTTGCTGATCGCTTTGGCGACGCTGATCGGCTGGTGGCTCTACGGCGCGCCAATGGAAACCGCGTTGATCAATGCCGTCGCTGTTTTGGTCATCGCCTGCCCGTGCGCGCTGGGCCTTGCCACGCCGACGGCGATCATGGCCGGCACGGGCGTGGCCGCGCGTCACGGCATTCTGATCAAGGACGCCGAAGCGCTGGAACGCGCCCATGAAGTCAGCAGTGTGGTGTTCGACAAAACCGGCACGCTGACCTCCGGTACTCCGCGCATCGCCCATTTCAGTGCAGTGGATGGTGATGAAGACACGCTGCTGAAACTGGCCGGTGCGCTGCAACGCGGCAGTGAACATCCATTGGCCAAAGCGGTGCTGGATGCGGCCGCCGAACGAGGCCTGAATGTGCCGGATGTCAGCGACAGTCAATCGCTGACCGGTCGCGGCATCGCCGGTAATTTCGATGGCCGACGTCTGGCCTTGGGCAATCGGCGCATGCTCGAAGAAAGTGGTTTGAGCGCGGGCAACCTGAGCGAGTCTGCCCAGGCATGGGAGGCCGAGGGCCGCACCCTGTCGTGGTTAATCGAACAAAGTCCTGAACCGAAAGTGCTCGGCTTGTTCGCCTTCGGCGACACCTTGAAACCCGGCGCGCTGGAAGCGGTGCAACAACTCGCCGCCCGGGATATCCACAGCCACCTGCTGACCGGCGACAACCGTGGCAGCGCTCGCGTCGTTGCCGAAGCCTTGGGCATCAGCAATGTCTACGCCGAAGTGCTGCCGGCGGACAAAGCTGCCACCGTCGCCGAGCTGAAAAAAACCGGCGTGGTCGCCATGGTCGGAGACGGCATCAACGACGCCCCGGCCCTCGCCGCGGCCGACATCGGTATCGCCATGGGCGGCGGCACCGACGTGGCCATGCACGCGGCGGGCATTACCCTGATGCGTGGTGATCCACGGCTGGTGCCGGCGGCGCTGGAGATCAGCCGCAAGACTTATGCGAAGATCCGCCAGAACCTGTTCTGGGCCTTCGTCTACAACCTGATCGGCATTCCGCTGGCGGCATTCGGTTTCCTCAACCCGGTGCTGGCCGGTGCGGCCATGGCGCTGTCGAGCGTCAGCGTGGTGAGCAATGCGCTACTGTTGAAAACCTGGAAACCCAAGGACCTGGAGGAACACCGATGAACATCGGCCAAGCGGCCAGACACAGTGGCTTGAGCGCGAAAATGATCCGCTATTACGAGTCGATCGGCCTGCTCAAAGCGGCCCATCGCACCGACAGCGGTTACCGGGTCTATAGCGACGATGACCTGCACACGCTGGCGTTCATCAAGCGCTCGCGGGATCTGGGCTTTTCGCTGGAGGAAGTCGGCAAACTGCTGACCCTTTGGCAGGATCGCCAACGCGCCAGCGCCGATGTGAAGGCATTGGCGCGCCAGCACATCGACGAGTTGAATCAGAAGATCCGCGAGCTCGGCGAACTGCGCGACACCCTGCAAGACCTGGTCGAGCACTGCAACGGCGACCATCGCCCCGATTGCCCGATCCTCAAGGAATTGGCCTCGGGCTGCTGCGCGCAACCCGCCCGCGCTTGAGGGCGAGCACTTTCACCGTGAGCAATGTGCCGAGGGGAATGCCGTGGAACAGCATGACCACGGCACCTGGCGTCCACCAGGCGTAGAACGGCGCGGCAACCAGCATGCCGATGCCGAACCCAGTCATTTGCAGCAAAGTCAGGACGCTGAAAATCGGCAGGCGCAACTGCTCGGGTTCGCGTTGCAGTCGCGACAACAGCCCGACCTCGGAAAAGCCATCACCCAAACCCGCCGGCAAGGAAAACAGCAGCAGGCCGTAGAGGCTGTGCTGCTGGAACATCAGGATAAAGCCGCAGGACATCAGTGCCACGCCGAAGAAAAACCGCCGTTCGAGGTTGATGTTGTCTGAGCCTTTGAGACGGCTGGCGATGCGCGCGCCCAGCAGTTTGCCGCTGGCCCATACCGCGAGCATCAGCCCCAGCGTGGTGCTCGCCGACTCCGGCGTGAGCAGTTTGGAGATGATCGGAAAGCCGACGTTGTGCGCGGCACTGCCCAAGGTGTCGGCCATGGTCACCGCGAGCATCGCAGCAATTACCGGCGCAGAACGCAGGCCTTGCATGAGCGCCGCCCATTCGCCGCGTTCCGCTTCTTCGTTGACGGTTGCAGGTTCGAACCGCAGCGGCACAATCAATAACGCTGCCAGCAAATAGGTCAGCGCATTCAGTGCGAACACCGTTTCAAAACCAAACCCCGCCACCAGCAAACCTGAAACCAGGCTACCGCCGACCATCGCGGCGGATGAGGCCGAGGTGATCCAGGCATTGGCCTTGAGCAATTGATCGGCGGCGATCAAACGCGGCAACTGGCTGTTGAGGCCGATGGCGAACATCGAGTTACCCAGACCCAGACCGAAGGCGATCACCGGCAACAGCAAGGCCTGTTGGCTGACGGGCACGATCAACAACAGACCGAGCACGCTGGCGCGCAGCAGGTCAAAGGCGATCAGCGGTGCGCGTCCACTGCAGCGGCGGTAAAACGCGGTGCCGATCAGACTGGCAAAAATCCCGCCGCCCACGCGACTGGCGAGGAAGATCCCGACGCTCATGGCGCTGTTGCTCAGCAGGTAGACGTAGGTGGCCAGCGCGACCATGTTGAGGAAGGCGCCGAAATCGGAGATCAGGCGGGCGGTGATGATCAGGTGGGTGTTACGGGGGGTGGTCACATTCAGTCCTTGAGTGTGGTTGGGGCGGTGGACAGTAGACGTGAAATTGCGTTGATCCGAAAGAGGCCCTCACCCTAGCCCTCTCCCAGGGGGAGAGGGGACTGATTGGGGGATGCTTTGGAGATACGCCGACCTGAAATTTCTTTACCGAATCCAGACAGATCCAAATGCTGACCTCATCCAATCCATAATCGACCCGGTGTTTCAGGTCGATGTATGACGCAAGACACCTCGGTCGGCCCCCTCTCCCGGAGAGAGAGGGGGCTGATTGGGGGATGCTGTGGAGATACGCCGACCTGAAATTTCTTTACCGAATCCAAACAGGTCCAAATGCTGACCTCGTTCAATCCATAATCGACCCGGTGTTTCAGGTCGATGTATGACGCAAGACACCTCGGTCGGCCCCCTCTCCCTCAGGGCGGTCCGACGTTTCGGGAGGGCTGGGGTGAGGGCTTTGGGGGCATCTGATTCAAACAAAAAACCCGGCCGAAGCCGGGTTTCCCGTCAAGCGATCACTGCATCCACGGCGGAGGCGGTGGTTCGTCGGACTTGCCTTTCGGCTCGTCGTCCGCTGCACGGATGGCCTGCTTGCGCTCCTCGTCGAGGCGCGCCGCTTCGATCTCGCGCAACACCCCGCCCACGTCGGCCAGGTCTTCCGGATCATCGAACTCACCGGTCAGCACACTGTTCGGGTGCAGGGTGCCGGCTTCGTACAACGCCCACATTTCCTTGGCGTACTTGGTCAGCTTCAATTCCGGGGCAAAGCGACCGAAGTACGAAGCCATGTTGCCAACGTCCCGCTCCAGCATGCTGAACGCGTGGTTGTTGCCGGCAGCATCGACGGCCTGCGGCAGGTCGATGATGACCGGGCCGGTTGGCGTCAGCAGCACGTTGAACTCCGAGAGGTCACCGTGCACCAGACCGGTACACAACATCAGCACGATCTGCGAAATCAGGAACGCGTGATACTCGCGCGCCTGATCCGGCTCCAGCACCACGTCGTTCAGACGCGGCGCAGCGTCGCCGAACTCATCGGCCACCAATTCCATCAACAGCACGCCGTCGAGGAAGTCATACGGCTTGGGCACCCGGACACCGGCGCCGGCCAGACGGAACAGCGCCGCCACCTCGGCGTTCTGCCAGGCATCCTCGGTCTCTTTGCGACCGAACTTGGAGCCTTTCGCCATTGCGCGAGCCTGTCGGCTGTTGCGCACCTTGCGGCCTTCCTGATACTCGGCCGCCTGGCGGAAACTGCGTTTGTTCGCCTCCTTGTAGACCTTTGCGCAACGTAACTGATTGCCGCAGCGCACCACATAAACAGCTGCTTCTTTACCACTCATCAGTGGGCGCAGCACTTCGTCGACCAGACCGTCCTCGATCAGGGGTTCAATGCGTTTTGGAGTCTTCATCAGCTTTTATTGTGGGTCCTTTATTACCAAACACGCGAATGTCACTCGTTATACGGCAATCCTCGCATTACGGGGAGGGGTTGCCGACCTGTGAACCTGTGAATGCACACACTGTGCCGAAAAAATCGACCGATGCGAATCATAGCCGAGCCTTGCCTGTTTGTTGGTATCGGCCGTCGAGGGCATTTGCGACAGAATCTGACATTTGCCATTCAGCCCTCTTACCCTCACCCCAGCCCTCCCGAAACGTCGGACCGCCCCGAGGGAGAGGGAGCCGACCGAGGCGTCTGGCGTTATACATCGACCTGAAATACCGCGTCGATTATGGATTGGGCTAACCATCTGACTGAAACACCGTCGATTATGGACCGGGCCAAACATCTGAGTTAAACACCGTCGATTATGGATTCGGTGAAGCACGTTCAAGTCGGCGTATCCCTCAAACATCCCCCAATCAGTCCCCTCTCCCTTTGGGCGGTCCGACGTTTCGGGAGGGTTAGGGGCTCTTCTCGCGTTAGCGTTCGATGATGGCAGTGACGCCCTGCCCGCCCGCAGCACAAATCGAGATCAGGCCCCGGCCCTTGCCTGCCGCATCGAGTAGCTTGGCCAAATTGGCGACGATACGCCCGCCAGTCGCAGCAAACGGATGCCCGGCCGCCAGCGAACTGCCCTTCACATTCAGTCGGCTGCGATCGATCGAGCCCAGCGGTGCATCGAGGCCCAGGCGGGTTTTGCAGTATTCCGGATCCTCCCAAGCCTTCAGCGTGCACAGCACCTGCGCCGCAAAAGCCTCGTGAATTTCGTAGTAGTCGAAGTCCTGCAAGGTCAGCCCGTTGCGCGCCAGCAACCGCGGTACTGCATACACCGGCGCCATCAACAGCCCTTCGGCGCCGTTGACGAAATCGACTGCCGCCGCCTCGCCATCGCGCAGGTAGGCAAGGATCGGCAATCCTCGCTCTTTGGCCCACGCTTCACTGCCGAGCAGTACCACCGAGGCACCGTCAGTCAGCGGCGTGGAGTTGCCCGCGGTCAGCGTGCCTTTCGCGCTTTTTTCGAAGGCCGGTTTCAATGTCGCAAGTTTTTCCAGGGTCAGGTCCGGGCGCAGGTTGTTGTCGCGGGTCAGGCCAAGGAACGGCGTCATCAAGTCGTTGTGCCAGCCTTCGCTGTACGACGCGGCGAGTTTGTGATGGCTTTCGAGGGCCAGTTGATCCTGTTCTTCACGCGGGATGTTCCAGGTTTGCGCCATCAGTTCACAGTGCTGCCCCATCGACAGACCCGTGCGGGGTTCGCCGTTGCGCGGAAACTCCGGGATCAGGTGTTGCGGCCGCAGTTGCAGAAAGGTTTTCAGCTTGTCGCCAGTGGTCTTGGCGCGGTTGGCTTGCAGGAGGATTCTGCGCAGGCCTTCGTTGACGCTGATCGGTGCGTCCGACGTAGTGTCGACACCGCCAGCGATACCGCTCTCGATCTGGCCGAGGGCGATTTTGTTCGCCACCAGGATCGCCGCTTCCAGGCCGGTGCCGCAGGCTTGCTGAATATCGTAGGCCGGCGTCGCCGGAGACAGACGCGAGCCGAGCACGCATTCACGGGTCAGGTTCATATCTCGTGACAATTTCAGTACCGCGCCTGCCACCACTTCGCCGATGCGCTGGCCGTGCAGGTTGTAGCGTTCGATCAGGCCTTCGAGGGCGGCGGTGAGCATTGCCTGATTGCTGGCCGTGGCGTACGGCCCGTTGGAACGGGCGAAAGGGATACGGTTACCGCCGATGATCGCGACGCGGCGCAGCTGACTCATGAATAACTCCTTGTTGAATATCCGGGTTCATAGAGAACCCTGTGGGAGCTGGCTTGCCAGCGATGGGGCCGGCACATCCAACCTTTTCAGTGGCTGACACTCCGCTATCGCTGGCAAGCCAGCTCCCACAGGGTCGGTGGTCTACTCTGCTGTCTAGCGTAGGCCTTATTGCGTGGATCGAACGATTGATTGCCATCGACAGTCCACACTTTGAACCCCAACTTCTGGAGAGCGTTCCATGTCTGACCGCTATATCGACTTCGCCAATTCGTCCATCGGCCATCGTCTGGTCGGGGCGCTGGGCCTGCCGTCGCCGGTGCGACTGGAACGCTGGCAGGCCGGGCGCCTGCGGCCGGTGGAAGGGGCGCTGCTGATCGGCGGCGGGCCGCTGACCGAGCGCATCAGCGCCTTCGCCAACCGTTTGACCGACGGCATCTACCGCTACGGCGAACAACCGGTAACTGCCACTGAATGGATTCCCGGCCACGGCCCGAAACTCAAAGCCGTGGTGTTCGACGCCAGCGAACTGCTGCACACCGACCAGCTCAAGCAACTGCGCGAATTCTTCCAGCCGTTGATGAAGAATCTTGAGCACAGCGCCCATTTGGTGATTCTTGGCCGTGCACCGGAAACCCTCAGTGATCCGTTTGCCGCCAGTGCGCAACGAGCGCTGGAAGGGTTTGCCCGTTCGCTGGCCAAAGAACTGCGCAGCGGCGGCACGCTGCAACTGATCTACGTCGGTGAAGGCGCCGAAGATCAACTGGAAGGCCCGCTGCGGTTTTTCCTCTCGCCGAAAAGTGCGTTCGTGTCCGGGCAGGTGATTCGCCTGACAGCTTGTGCGACGCCAGTGACTGACTGGACACGGCCGCTGGCCGGGCGCAAGGCGTTGGTCACCGGCGCTGCGCGCGGTATCGGCGCGTCGATTGCCGAAACCCTGGCTCGCGATGGCGCCGAGGTCATCCTGCTCGACGTGCCACCGGCGAAGACCGATCTGGAAGCCCTCGCCGCGCGCCTCGGCGGCCGTGCGATTACCCTCGATATCTGCGCCGCCGATGCCGCCGCGCAACTGATCGAACAATTGCCCGACGGCCTCGATATTCTGGTGCACAACGCCGGCATCACCCGCGACAAGACCCTGGCCAACATGACCCCGGAATTCTGGGACGCGGTGCTGGCGGTCAACCTCAATGCTCCGCAAGTACTGACCAAGGCGCTGCTCGACAGCGGCACGCTGCGCGACAACGCGCGGGTGATACTGCTGGCCTCGATCAGCGGCATTGCCGGCAATCGCGGGCAAACCAACTACGCCGCGAGCAAGGCCGGGCTGATCGGTCTGGCGCAAGCCTGGGCGCCGACGCTGCTGGAACGTGGGATCAGCATCAATGCCGTCGCGCCCGGTTTTATCGAGACGCAGATGACTGCACATATTCCGTTCGGCCTGCGTGAGGCTGGCCGGCGCATGAGTTCGCTGGGTCAGGGCGGTTTGCCGCAGGACGTCGCCGAAGCTGTCGCATGGCTGGCGCAGCCGGGTACCGGCGCATTCACCGGGCAGGCGCTGCGAGTCTGTGGACAAAGTGTTCTGGGGGCTTAGGCATGAGCATCGAATGGCATACGCTGGATCGCGAGCCGAGTCTGCCCGGGCTGTATGCACGGGCGGCGACGCGACGGAAAATCACCGGCACGCAATTACCCGACAGCGGTTTGCGCTGTTGGGTCGATGTCGATGGCAAACGCTTGGCGGCCTATCGCAAGGTCTGCGGATTCGTCGATGACGGTCTGTTGCCGCCGACGTATCCGCATATCCTCGCCTTTGCGTTGCAGATGCAATTGCTCACCGCCAAGGCATTTCCGTTCCCGCTGTTGGGGCTGATTCATCTGAGCAACCGCATTCGCGTGTTGCGCCCGATGGGCGGAATCGGTCGGGCGCAAGTGAGCGTGCGCGTGACGAATCTGCAAGCGCATCCCAAAGGTGCAACGTTCGACCTGCTGACCACCCTGGATGACCAGCTTGGGCCGTTGTGGGAAGCCGAAAGCCAGATGCTCTGTCGCGGCGTGAAGCTTGAGGGCGAAGCTGTCGAACAAACCTGGGAACCCTCGCAATCGCTGGTGGAGGTGGGGCGCTGGAAAGCGCCGGCCGATATCGGTCGGCAATACGCCAAAGTGTCCGGAGACTACAACCCGATTCACCTGAGTGCAGCCAGCGCCAAGCTGTTCGGTTTCCCAACAGCGATCGCCCATGGTTTGTGGAACAAGGCGCGAACGCTCGCGGCGCTGGGCGATCATTTGCCCAAGGCCAACCTTGAGATCGCCGTGCACTTTCGTAAACCGGTGCGCCTGCCCAGTGAGGTGACCTTGCTGGCGAGTGCGGCGGGGTCCAGTGGTGAGTTGCGGCTGATCGGTGCACAAGACCTGGAGCACATGGTCGGGCAGTGGCAACCGATTGCCTGAGCACGCGGGACACCGTTAATTGTGTGTATATAACTTAAGTTTTCGCCGTCCTTCCCCCTTCCACTGAAAAAACCCGGGCCTTGATTATCAAGGCCTTTTTTTGTGCGGCTATATCGTGGGTATTAGTCCTTAGGCGCTGAATTTCGCCGTCTATATAAAGGCGTTAATACCAACTTGAGGATGGTCTGAAACCCGCCCCTGGACTGAGATTGAGCACAACGGTCGAAGGCATCACCGACGACAGATCGGCGAGCCATCGAAGTCAACGAACGTTGTGACAGGTGCAAGGAATCTCAATCATGAAAACTCAAGACGTGTGGTGCAAATCAGCAATCGCTCTGGCATTGATTCTCTCCCTTGGCCTCGCTGGCTGCAGCAGCGGCGGTGGCGGCCATCACAGCAGCTCCGGCAGTTCTGCGGCGGACGGTACTGCGGGAACTGGCGGCACCTCGGGGTCCGGCGGTACGGGTGGCACCGGTGATACTGCTGGTACTGGCGGCACTGGCAGCACTGGCGGCACTGGCGGAACCGGTGGCACCGGTAACACAGGTGGTACTGGCGGAACCGGTGGTACAGGTGGCACCGATCCGACCAATCCAACCAACCCGACAGATCCGACCGACCCCACCAACCCGACTAATCCAACCACCACACCGTTGGTGACCACCACGCTGGTGCAGGATGTCGGTAATACCGTCGCTGGCGTCGGCGATGGCGTTGGCCAGATCGGTGACTCGCTGAGCAGCGTTCCTGTTGTCGGTGGCGTTGTACAAAGTGCGGCCAACACCGCCGGCAATGTCGTCAGCACCTTGGGTGACGGTGTCGCCAATGGCGTAGGCAAGCTGGCGACCGACCCTAAAGGCCTGACCACCACCGTCGCTTCGGTCGGCGGCGTGGTGACAGATGTGGGTAACGGCGTCTCTGATCTCAGCGGCAAACTGGCAACCGCGACCGGCAGCGTTCCGGTGGTGGGCGGTGTTGTGACCAAAGTCGCGCCGCTGCTTGATGGTGTCGGCGAGAAAGTCACCATGCTCGGCAATACCCTCGACACCACGCTGACCAATGGCCCGACCAGCCAACTGACGAACAAGGTCGGCGGTAGTCTGGTACCCGTGATCGCGATGGTCGAAAGTACCACCGACAAACTCGGCACTGCCACCGGGCTCGGCGATCCACTCAAAGGCGTAGTTGCGCAAGTCGGTGGCGCGGTGAACACCCTGGGCGGCAAGGTCACCGATGCGGGTAACGGCAATGCCTTGACCAACACCCTCGGCGGCGCGTTGAGCGATACCGGCACCGCGGTCGGCAAGGCTGGAGGTCTGGTGTCCAACGGCACCGGCTCAGGTACTGGTGGCGTAGGTGGTGGTCTGGGCGGTGGCCTCGGTGGTACTGGCCTGCTGCAAACCGTCGGCGGCGCCGTGGTCAACGTCGGCGCAGGGTTGAATGCCGGCAATACCAATGCCGTCGTCAGCGCCGGTGGCGTTACCGCTGCCGGCCTCGGTAATACCGTCGCTTCGCTCAACACCGTACTCGGCGGATCGGGCACCCCGATCACCGCGACAACCTCACCTCTGGCCACGGTTGGCGCCACCGTGGGCACGGGCCTGAATCCGGTCACCAGCGCTGTGACCAACGTGACTCAACAAGTCGGCGCAGCGACCGGTATCGGATCACCCGTCGCCGGTCTCACCGGCCAGGTTGGCGGTGCGGTCAGCAGTATCGGCACCACCATTGCCGCGACCAACAACCCGGTCACCACAGCGGTCGGTGGTCTGGTCAGCAACGTGGGCGGCACCGTTGCCGCCGTCGGTGGACTGGTCAACGGCGGAACCAGCGGGGGTACCAGCGGAGCTACCACCGGTGGCGGTCTGGGCGGTGTACTCGGTGGTCTGACTAATACCCTGGGGGGCAACAAACGCTAAATTGCACCTGGCCGATTCGACGGCCTCACCTACAGCGCCTACGCTTGGTTGAGGGCGGAAGATTCCCACGAGTCTTCCGCCTTTTTTCTTAGGAGAATTCAGCCCAGTGCTGTGATCTGACCATGGAGTGTCCTATGCGCGTAATGGCATCCCTGCTGTTCCTCAGTCTCAGTTCCGCCGCCCTCGCCGACACCCTGCCCAGTTTTCTCAACAGCAACGAAACCATCCGCAATCTGCCGGTGCCGAACCTGCCCGCCGACGCCTATCGCCCGAGCGCCACGCCCGTGCAAGTGCCGGACGCCGGTGCCGCCGCTGCGCAACCGCTGTTGATGGAGACCAAAATCAATCTGCAAACCGTGCAAATCGAAGGCGGAACCCTCTACCCGCTCAACGAGCTCGCCGAAATCTACAAACCCCTGATCGGCCGCCAAGCCACGCTCGCCGAACTGATCGAAGCCACGCGCAACATCACTCGACGCTATCAGCAGGACGGTTACCTGCTGTCCTACGCGTTCCTGCCGCAGCAAAATTTCAATGACGGCGTAGCACGCGTGGTGCTGGTGGAAGGCTACGTTCGCGATATCCAGATCGAGGGCGATGTCGGCCGGGTCAGAGCGCTGCTCGACAAACTGGCGGCGAAGATCCAGGCCGAACGGCCGCTGACCCGCAAGACATTCGAGCGCTACACCACGCTGATGACGCGCATCCCCGGCGTCACGATCCAGGCCCAGGTGCCACCGCCCGGCACCACCGACGGCGCGACAACGCTGGTCGCCCAGGCCAGTCGCAAACCCTTCACCAGCACGCTGAGCACCACCGAAGACAACCGCAACGGCACCCAGGCTTTGCTCGGCGTCAGTAGCAACTCGCAAACCTCGATGGGCGAACAACTGACCCTCAGCGGTCTGTTTCCACCGGGTGATGATCACGAACATTACTACCGCCTCGACTACAACCAGTTCCTCAATGACGAGGGCGCGCAACTTGCCTTATCCGCTTCACGCTACCGCGCCGATCCCAGTACCGAAGTCCTCATCAACGGCGGTGGTCGACTCAGCACCCATCGCGAAAACGACCGCTACTCCATCGGTTTCACCCTGCCGTTGATTGCCGCCTCCAACGAACTGCTGACCGCCGGCTCGCGTCTGTACGCAGTCGATGACAAGACCCGCTACAACGGCATCAACTTCCCGTTCAGCACCGAGTTCCGCACCGACGTACGCGCTCTGGCCTTCGAAGGCGACTGGCGCAAGGCCGATGCCCGGCAACTGCGGATTCTCAGTGGCGGCGTGTACCAGGGTTTCGACAGCCTGGGCGCGCATACCAACTACGACGACATCGACCTCGATTTTTTCCGCGTTCGCCTGTCCGGGGTGCAGAGCAACAAGTTCCTCGACAACTGGCAAGGCGTGCTGTCCGCCGCGCTGTACTGGAGCGACGACACCCTGCCCGACAGCGAGCGCGCGGTGTTCGGCGGGCAGAATTTCGGTCGCGGTTATCCCGACGATCAGGCGTCTGGCGACAAGGGCTGGGGCGTGGCGTACGAGGTCAACTACAGCTTCAACCGCGACGGCAACTGGGTACGCATCCTGCAACCGTATGTCGTGCTCGACCGCTCGCGCAGCTGGTTCAATGAACTGCCGGTTAAGGCCAACAACCTGTCATCGGCCGCGATCGGGCTGCGGTTTGGCGATGCCAAGTACTACAACATTGCGCTGGAGGCGGCGAAGGCGATGTCGGATGAAGCGTTGGACACGTTCAATCGCAAGCCCCGTTACAGCATCAGTTTCAGTTATCAGTTGTAAGCTGCAGCACCAAAGAGGCTTAGGGAGCGGCGGGTGGAGTGTACAACCGGCAGAAATGGATCGGATTGCAGGCCGCCTTCGCTAGCAGGCTAGCTCCCACAGTTGAATTAGGTGCATCCAGAGAGAAATTGGTCGGCTATCAGGCCGCCTTCGTCGGACCGCCGCCCGGAGCAAGCTCGCGCCCACAGAAAAGCAAAAGCGACCCACGCCGCTCCTACGCTTTTTCACCACTCAACAGGATGAGCGTTAGCTCGGCTGCAGCTCTTGATCTTGATCTTGATCTTGATCCACGGGCGACGTCGGAAGGCTGAGTGGAGGGATTGATCCGGGGGTGGGAGCGTAGCGACCGTTTGGCGCAGCCAAACACAGCGAGAGGAGGTGCAGCGAAGCAAACCGTAGGCGCTGCGCCCGGATCGATCCCGGAGCGAAGGAACCCCGAGCCTCAGCGAGCGGGCCGCACGTAGGAGCAAGCCTTTGGGTTACCTTTTCGCTGGGCCGGCACTCCGGCGTTTGGAAAAGGTGACCCGCCGTAAGGGCGGAACCCTAAGCCGCCGTTACCGCAGCAACGGATATCCCCCCAATCACCCAGCCACATTACTCCGAGGCTTGGGAAACAAATTATCCAGAGTCTCCAACAACCTCAGGTAATAAATCGGCTTGCGAAACAGATCCACCACCTGCAACCGCAACAGATCACTGACATCTTCCATATCCGCATGCCCCGACATCACAATCACCGGCAAATGCTGGCGCGACGTATGCTCACGCAACCGCTTGATCAACGACATCCCGGACTCCTCCGGCATACGCAAATCAGTAATCACCAACGCAATATCGGGATGGCGCGTCAGATGATGCAACGCCAGCTTCACCGACGTTGCCGTATGACAGACAAACCCCTCCCCCTCCAGCAACTCCGCCAACTCCAGCAACGCGTCCTCTTCATCGTCAACCAGAAGCAACTGTTGGCGCTGCTGCGAAGGAGCATTCATGGGCAATCCCTGAAAACTGAAAGTGAACCCGAGTGTAGCCCGACATTCGCCGGGCATTGAGCGTCATCTCGGTCAGGGGGTCGCGGGTGGTGCCTGAACCGTCGTTCCACCCAACGCCACCAACAGATTATCGAACATGATCAATACCCGGCCACCTACCGGCGTAACAAACACTATGACCACCACCGCCACCATCGCCACCACAATCGCATACTCGATGGCCGATGCTGCGTCTTCGTTGGCCAGGAAACTGCGGGCGCGAATCATCAGGTATTCAAAGAGCATCGCAGTTCTCCTCGGTCGTCAGGGTCTGGTCACGGCAGTGCCGCCAAGTCCGGTCAATATGTTGTTGAAGTAGAACAGCACCCGGTTACCGAGAGGGGTCACAAAGGCCACAACCACCACGGCCACCATCGCCACCACAATCGCGTACTCGATCGCCGAAGCAGCCTCCTCGTTTCTGCACAACAGACGGACTCGGGCCATCAAGTAATCAACAATCATCTGGAACATACATCCACTCCTTCGCGCCATTGGCGCCGATGTCGCACTACAGCGGCAAGGTTCCACCGTGCCATTTGAGCATTGTCAACAAACCCCCACCCAACAACTGTAAGAACGGATTAATCACAAAGGATTAATCACATCGCGAAGTTGCCGATTGCTGCTGTTAATTGGCCAAGACTCATACTTTAGTGGGTTATTTTCCTGTCAGTAATGGCGTTTTGGCTTGGATCAGCTAGCGTGGAAATAGCGAAATAGTTGCATGTTCATAGCTGCCGGATTGGGAACTTCTCTCGTAAGCAAGTGCGGTGGGTAGTGCAGCAGGAAAGGGAGAGCCGTCATGAACAGTCGCGTCACCATGGGCCATGCAGCCATCCTTATGCTTGGAGCGATCTTCGTCGGTTACTGGGGACTGGTGCTCAGTCGTCAACCGGCACCCGTCGCCGAAGCCCCCGTTGCCCCAGCCGTCACCGTTGAAAAAACTGTCGCGATCGCCGAAGACCAGACCCGCCAACCGGTGGTGGTGCTGCTGCACGATGTACCGCCGTTCACCGCGCTGACGGCAGCCGATGTCGCGGTGGAAAAACTGCGCAGTGCACCGGCCGGCAGCTTGAGCAATGTCGATCAGGCCATCGGCCGCACACCCTGGCGGCACCTCAGCGCCGGCACTTGGCTGAACGATGAAAGCTTCAGCGCCGGCGGCTCACTGGCACGCATGATTCACAGCGATGAACGCGCCCTCACCGTGGCCGTCGACGAAGTGATCGGCGCGGCCGGGCAACTGATCCCCGGGGATTACGTCGATGTTTTGCTCTACCTGCGCCAGGATTCCAGCAACCTCGAACAGTCGGCACAGATCGTTTTACCGGCCATGCGCGTGCTCGGGGTGGGTGAACAGTACGGCCTGACCAACGACGGCCAACCTGCTTCGCCGGCCCTGAGCGCCGATGAAAAACTCAAACAGGATCAACGCCGCATCGCCGCGCGCACCGTGGTGCTGGCAGTGCCGGAACAACTGCTCAGTCGTCTGATGCTGGCGACGCAAGTCGGCACCTTGCGTCTGGCCGTACGCAGCAGTGAAGAACAACGCCTGGCCAAATACTGGGCCGGCGAAACTCAGGCGCCGGCACATCTGAACACTGCCAACAGCCAACTCTTCCAGTTCACCCAACTGGCCATGGGTGCCGCACCGAAAGCGCCTACCGGCGGCGGTTCCGGCGCGCCCCCGAGGCCTGCCGTGGAAATTATTCGCGGCAATCAGATCACCCAACAAAACCCATGACTGCGCAAGGATCCAAGGGCATGCAGAGTCGTTCCAGGCCGACATTCAAACCCATGCTGCGCGCCCTGCTACTGATGGGCCTGTCGATGGACGCCGCGTTCGCGGCGGTCGGCAACTGTTCGGCACTGGGGCGCATGCCGCCGGTGATCGAAATCGGCGAAGGCTTTCAGCAGGACGTGCAATCGCCAGTGGCGATCACTCGTCTGGCGATTGGCGACCCGAAAATCGCCGACGTGCATGCCAACGGCAGCTCGTCCTTTTTGCTCACCGGTGTGGCGCCCGGCGCCACCAGCCTGATGGTCTGGACCTCGTGTTCAAGCGAGCCGCGCCAGAGCATGGTCTTCGTTCAGGGCGCCGCCACGGCCGCCATGACCGGCACCCTGCCATCGGATGACCCAAACCTGCCGTCCCAGGTGCAGACCGATATTCGCTTCGTCGAAGTCAGCCGCACCAAACTCAAGGAAGCCACCGCCTCACTGATCGGCACGCGCGGCAACTTTCTCTTCGGTTCGCCCGGCACCCTGCCACCGATTGATGGTGTGCCGCAGCCCCGGCTGCCGGTGGACAACTCGTTGTTCAACTTCTCTTGGATCGGCGGCAAGACCATGGCGATCATCAACGCCCTGGAAACCAGCGGCTTCGCCTACACCCTCGCGCGGCCAAGTCTGGTGGCGCTGAACGGGCAGAGCGCAAGCTTTCTCGCCGGCGGTGAAATTCCGATTCCGGTGCCCAGTTCCGGCAGCGACAGCGTGTCGATCGAGTACAAGGAATTCGGCATTCGCCTGACCCTGACGCCGACCATCATCGGCCGCGATCGCATCGCCTTGAAGGTCGCCCCGGAAGTCAGCGAACTGGACTTCAGTAACGCGGTGCAGATCGCCGGCACCACCGTGCCCGCCCTGACCATCCGCCGCACCGACACCAGCGTGTCACTCGGCGATGGCGAAAGCTTCGTCATCAGCGGCTTGATCAGCACCACCAACAGTTCGCAAGTGAACAAGTTTCCCGGCCTCGGCGACATCCCGGTGCTCGGCGCCTTTTTCAAAGGCTCGCAGATCAAGCGCGAAGAACGCGAACTGCTGATGATCGTCACCCCGCATCTGGTCCAGCCACTGGCCGCCGATGCGCAACTGCCGTCGTTACCGGGCGAAAAACTGCGCAACTACGACCCGAACTTCTACCGCATGTTCTTCCTTGAAAACGGCAACTTCGACAAGCGCAGCGGGTTATCGCAATGAGCCAGAGCCTGAGCCAGACCTTTCTCGCCATCACCCGCAACAGCACCGATCTGGAGTGGCTGCAAGGCGCGCTCGCACCGTTGGGCCAAGTGGTCAGCGCCGGTGGCGGCAGCCTCGACGAACTCCTGGCGCTGGTGGACGTGACCTTTGCCAATCTGGTGTTCGTCGGTCTTGATCGCGAGCACGTGGTCGCCCAGAGCGCATTGATCGAAGGCGCGCTGGAGGCCAAACCGATGCTGGCGATCGTGGCCCTCGGCGACGGCATGGACAATCAGTTGGTGCTCAACGCGATGCGCGCCGGCGCCCGCGATTTTGTCGCCTACGGTTCGCGTTCCAGCGAAGTCGCCGGGCTGGTGCGGCGCTTGAGCAAACGCCTGCCGCCCGTGGCACCGAATACGCAACTGGGCGGCCTCACGGTCATGTATGGCGTGCAGAGCAGTTCCGACGGCGCACTGTTGGCCAATCACATGGCCTTGGTGGTGCAAAAAAGCGGTCAGCAAACCTTGTTGCTTGATCTCGGTTTGCCGCGCGGTGACAGCCTCGCCCTGCTCGGGCTGGAGAGTTCGTTCCACTTCGGCGATGCCTTGCGCCACTTGCGAAGGCTCGACGCCACGTTGATCGACAGCGCCTTCACCAGTGCCGAAGCCGGCCTGCGCATTCTCGCCTACGCCAGCAACGACGAGCCGCTGGAAAACACCAGCGCCGCCGAGCTGTACATGTTGCTCAGCGCCTTGCGCCAGCACTTCCAGCACATCGTCGTGAACCTCACCGGGCAGACCGACAGCGAAGCCTTGCGCACCTTTGTCAGCCACTGCGACAAGTTGCTCTGGTACACCGATCAGAACGTGCTCAACTGCCGACGCAACCTTGCCGTGCTCAATCTGTGGCGCGAAAAAGGCATGAAGCTCGACCACGGACGCCTGCTGATCGACCGCTACTTGAGCAACGTCGCGCCCGATTCGGAAACCCTCGGCAAGACCTTCAACCTGGAAGTGATTGCCACGCTGGCCCTCACTCCAGAAGTTCGTCTGAACGCGAAAAACCAGGGCGTCAGCCTGTTCGAACTGGCCCCGCGAGAAAAACTCACCCAGAGCCTGCGCGCGCTCGGCGAACGCCTGGCCAAACGTTCCGAAGGCCTGGCCAAACCGAAAGTGACCTGGTTTGACCGCTTGCGAGGCACCTCATGAGCGCAGAAAAACTCTTCGGTGCGGCGCCCCGCAGTGGCGTCGGCAACAGCGATCACGAAGGCCTGAAACTGGTCCTGCATCGCTACATCATCGACGCCCTCGAAGAGTCGGGCAAAAACCTGCTGGAAGGTTCACGCCAGCAACTCGCGCAATTCGTCACCGACAAAGTCGCCGAGTACATCGCGCGTTTGCACTTGGCGATATCGCGTTACGAAATGGAGCGCCTGGCCGAAGAGATCGTCGACGAGCTCACCGGTTTCGGCCCGCTGGAAGTGTTGCTGCGCGATCAGTCGGTGACCGAGATTCTGGTCAACGGCCCGCACCGGGTGTTCATCGAACGCGACGGTGTGCTGCACCAGAGTGACCTGCGGTTTATCGACGCGCACCACGTCGAACGCGTGATGCAACGCATCCTCGCGCCGCTCGGTCGGCGCCTCGACGAATCCTCGCCGATGGTCGACGCGCGCCTGCCGGATGGCAGCCGGGTCAACGCGATCATTCCGCCGATTGCCCTCGACGGCCCGTGCCTGTCGATCCGCAAGTTTCGCAAGGACATGCTCAAAAGCAGTGACCTGATGGCCATGCAAACCATCGACCTGTCGATCTTCGAGTTTTTCCAGGATGCCGTCGGCAAGCGCTGCAACATCCTCATCAGCGGCGGCACCGGCACCGGCAAAACCACGCTGCTGAATATTCTCAGCCAGTTGATCAACCCGCACGAACGTCTGGTGACCATCGAGGACGTCGCCGAATTGCAGCTCGGTCACCCGCACGTGGTGCGCCTGGAAACCCGCCCGCCGAACGCCGAAGGCCACGGTGAAGTGAAGGCCAGCGACCTGATTCGCAACGCCCTGCGGATGCGCCCTGACCGGATCATCCTCGGCGAGATTCGTGGCGTCGAAGTGGTCGACGTCCTCACCGCGATGAACACCGGTCACGACGGTTCGATGAGCACCGTGCACGCCAACAACGCCCAGGATGCGCTGTTGCGCCTGGAAACACTGGTCGGCCTGACCGGCCGCGCCATCGCCGAACGCACCCTGCGCCAGATGATCTGCGCCGCCCTCGACGTGATCATCCAGTTGACGCGCATGCCTGACGGGCGCCGCTGCGTCAGCGAGGTCGTGGAAGTGGTCGGCATTCGCGAGGACGTCTACGTCACCAACACCTTGTTCCGCCTCGACCGCCGCAGCGGTTTCGGCTTCCTGCGCGAAGCCGTCAATCCGGCCGGCGACAAGCTACGCCACGAGACGCATCTGGGCTGACGGCAAGGAGCAGCGAGCATGCTGGGACCGATCATTCTCATTGTTATCTGCCTGACGCTGCTGGGGCTGTCGATCCGTCTGTTCCTGCAAGGCCTGCGCAAGACCGCCACGGAAAAAGTGCTCAACCGACTGGCCGCCGGACAACCGCAACTGGCTGCCGAAAAACCGGTTTGGGTTGGCCTGGAACGGATGTTTCTGCGCGCCGGGCTGGGCCGTCCGACCGAGCGTTTCGGCCTGTGGCTGAGTCTGTGGGCGCTGGCGATAGTGCTGGGGTATTTTCTTGCCGACTGGATCGGCCTGCTGCTGATGATCGTCATACCGCCACTGCTGTTGCGGCTGTACATCGCCATTCTTTACCAGCGCCGGATCAAACGCATGATCGAGCAACTGCCGCAGTTGCTCGATCACACCGTACGCAGCCTGAAGTCCGGGCGCACTCTGAGCGACGCGGTGATGGGCGGCATTGAAGCCAGCGAAGATCCGCTGAAAAAAGCCATGGGCCGGGTCCAGCGCAACGTGCAACTGGGGGTGAACCTGCCCGACGCGGTCAGCGACTTTGCCGAACTGTATGAACAGGACGAACTGCGCATGTTCGCCCTCGGCCTCAAGGTCAATCATCGCTACGGCGGCAACGCCAGCGAGCTGCTGGAGAACCTGATCAAACTGATCCGCGAACGCGACCAGGGCGCCCGGCAACTACGCGCCCTCACCGGCGAAACGCGCATGACCGCCTGGGTACTCGGCTTGTTGCCGCTGCTGCTGGTGAGTTACTTCATGCTGACCAACCCCGGCTACATGCTCGGGATGTGGAACGACGCGAGCGGGCAGCACATGCTGATCAGCGCCGCCGTGTTGCAAGTGTTCGGCAGCCTGGCGCTGTGGCGCATGTTGCGGAGCGTCTGACATGGTCTACCTCGCCGCTCTCATGTTGCTGCTCGGCGCCCTGCTACTCGTGGTCAATCACTTGCTGACCGAACGGCGTCGGGTGCGTCAGGTCAATCAGCGCTTGCAAGGGCATCTGGTGCGTGAAAACCGCTTCGGCAGCTGGCTGCGCGCACTGGGCGGCAGCAAGTTCGGACAACGCTCGGTGAGCATCGACAGCGAAACCCAGACCCTGCTCAACCGCATCGGCTGGCGCCGCTCTAGCGAACGGGCGCTGTACGCCGCCTGCCAGATCGGCACGCCGTTGCTGACATTGGGTTTGGCGATCTTTCTGCAAGAGGTGTTTTTCCCGCAGGCTGACAACCGCTGGATCGTGCCGATGCTCGCCACCGGCGGCGGCTATCTGCTGCCCAAACGCTTGCTGGCCTACGCGGCGGCACACCGGCAGAAAACCATCGCGGTGGAGGTGTCGACGTTCATTCCACTGCTGCGCATCCTCTTCGAATCCGGTATGGCCGTCGAACAGGCACTGCGTGTACTCAGCATTGAGGCGCAAAAGCTGCTGCCGGAACTGACCAGCGAACTGCGCCTGATCCTGACCCGTGTCGACTCAGGCCTCGAACTCGGCCAGGAATTGAACAAAGCCGCGGTGATGCTCGCCGTCGACGAATTCACTGATACCTGCGTAATCCTTCAACAACTGATTCAACAGGGCGGCGGCGCGATGAAATCGCTGCTGGCGCTCAAGCAATTGCTGGATGACCGGCGCCTGACCCGTTTGCAGGAATACATCTCGAAAATGTCGGCGAAGATGTCGGTGGTGATGATGCTGTTTCTGTTTCCGGCACTGCTGATCGTCCTCGCCGGCCCGGGTTTCACTGCGATTGCCCGGGCGTTCGCCAACTGACCTTGCTCATGGAGAGCGTTTGATGAAAGTACTGATAGTCATGGCAAGTCTGTTGCTGCTCGGCGGTTGCGCCACCGACGGCCAGGCACCGTGGACGGCGCTGCTGTCACCGAGCAGTTGCAGCAAAATGACCCAGGAGCAGGAACTGGCCCTGAACCTCGCGGACGACCTGGCCAACGACGGCAAACTGCACGCCAGCCTGGCCAACCTGCAAAGCCTGCCGGACAACATCAGCGAAGTGCGCCTGCGCAAGGCGAAGGTTTATCGTCTGCTCGGCCGCAGCGAAGCCGAGCCGCTGTATCGCGGCCTGCTCGGCGGCTGCCTGACCGCCGAAGCCGAACATGGACTCGGCCAGCTCTACGCTGCTCGCGGCGACAACGGCCAGGCCCAGGCCCACCTGCAGCGCGCCGCCCGCCTGGCCCCCACCGACGAAAAAATCCGCAACGACCTCGGCGTGGTCTACCTCAACCAACTGCGCCTGAACGACGCACGTTTCGAGTTCCTCACCGCCATCGAACTCAAGCAGAACAACCAACTGGCGACGCTGAACATGGTCACCCTGCTGCTGTACCAGAACGACTGGCCACAAGCCGCCGAAATCGTCAGCCGCGCCAAACTGACCCCGGAGCAATTCACCGAAGCCCAGGAACGCGCAGAAAAACTCAAAGCCCCGGTCAAGGCCAAACCGGCCACCAGCAACCAAGTGGCCGCCGTCGCCGACCCGTTGCCGTCACCGATCAAATAAGGAGACAGCCATGCATCCCTTCAAAGGCCTGTGCTACCTGACCCTGCTCAGCCTGCCCCTCAGCGCCGCCGCCATCGACGCCGGCCCCGCCTCGGCGCAACAACAGGAAACCGAAGGCTGGCTGGTCCTGCAAAGCCGCAACAAAGCCGCCTCGCCCAAACCACAAACAGCGACCGCGACTGAACGGGATCTGGCGATGCAGCGGTGGCTGAAGAAGTACAAATATGAGATTCCGGATTTTTATGATCCGGATGCGGGTGGGAAGATCGAGACCAGGAATTAGTGAGGTGCTGACCTTGCGAGCGCTTTCGCGAGCAGGCTCGCTCCCACCTTTTGAAATGCACTCCACCTGTGGGAACGAGCCTGCTCACGAAGAACGATGACGCGGTGTGCCTGGCGGATCAGGTCTGTGGGTCCACCCGATCCAATGCCCGGTTTACCGCCAGCTCGGCCAGCATGATGATCTGCTGAATCGCCAGCGCGGTATTGCGCTCAGGCCGGGCCAACTGATCGGCAAAGTTACCGGCCAGCGTGTTGGCCGAAGCCAGGGATTCGCAGGCATGGGCGAGCAGGCTTTCGGTGTCGATTTTAGGATGGATGAGGAACATCGTGCTGGGCTGGCGGGGTTTTGCAGGTTCGGGACACAGGTAAAAATCGAGAGCGCGTTTGATGGCTTCGCGGTTTTTTTCGAGGTTGTCGGCGCGGATGGCTTCTTCGAGCGGGGTGGTGGATTCGGTGGGTGGGTCGGGGATCAGTTTGTCCATAACAACTCCTACTTGGCTGAGTAGCCAACCTTTGTCGTTTCCACACGACAAAAGGTGGCAGCTGTACGCAGGGTGGAAAACCGATAAGTAGGCAACCGGCCAGACCGAAGCCTGCCCGCGCACAGCCGCCGCGACACAGTTTGCAGACGAAAGAAGACGCCGACAATGATTGCGGTAGCGATGCAACGCATCTACTTGAAATTCAGGTTTCCACACCCGGTCGCTGAATTGGCAGCGACAGCCAGAGACTAGAGAGCTCACGTCCGACGGACAACCTGAAAACAGTGTGGGAAGGTTCTGGTTATTTGACACAAATTTAAACAGCCAAAAGCCGACCCTCACCCTAGCCCTCCCGAAACGTCGGACCGCCCGTAGGGAGAGGGGACTGACCGCGGTGTTTGGTAGAGGTACGCCGACGTGAAATACCGAGTCGAATTCAGATTCTGAAACAGATCAAAAGCCCCTCACCCTAGCCCTCTCCCAGAGGGAGAGGGGACTGACCGAGTCGTTTGTAAGAGCTACGCCGACGTGAAAGACCGAGTCGAATTCAGACTCTGAAACAGATCAAAAGCCCCTCACCCTAACCCTCTCCCAGAGGGAGAGGGGACTGACCGAGTCGTTTGTAAGAGCTACGCCGACGTGAAAGACCGAGTCGAATTCAGACTCTGAAACAGATCAAAAGCCCCTCACCCTAACCCTCTCCCAGAGGAAGAGGGGACTGACCGAGTCGTTTGTGAGAGCTACGCCGACGTGAAATATCGAGTCGAACTCAGATTCTGAAACAGATCAAAAGCCCCTCACCCTAACCCTCTCCCAGAGGGAGAGGGGACTGACCGCGGTGTCTGGGAGAGCTACGCCGACGTGAAAGACCGAGTCGAATTCAGACTCTGAAACAGATCAAAAGCCCCTCACCCTAGCCCTCTCCCAGAGGGAGAGGGGACTGACCGAGTCGTTTGTGAGAGCTACGCCGACGTGAAATATCGAGTCGAACTCAGATTCTGAAACAGATCAAAAGCCCCCTCACCCTAGCCCTCTCCCAGAGGGAGAGGGGACTGACCGAGTCGTTTGTGAGAGCTACGCCGACGTGAAATACCGAGCCGAATTCAGATTCTGAAACAGATCAAAAGCCCCTCACCCGCTCCTAACCACTCAACAGGATGAGCGTTAGCTCGGCTGCAGCTTTTGATCTTGATTCACCGGCCGCGTCGGCAGGCTGAGTGGAGGGATTGATCCGGGGGTGGGAGCGCAGCGACCGTTCGACGAAGTCGAACACATCGAGAGGAGGTGCAGCGAAGCAAACCGTAGGCGATGCCCCCCGGATCGATCCCGGAGCGAAGGAACCCCGAGCCTCAGCGAGTGGGCCGAACGTTGCGGCAAGCCTTTTTGGGTACTTTTTCGGCGTCTGGAAAAAGTGCCTCGCCGTAAGGGCGAAACCGCCAGCCACAACACCCAAAAAAACGGATAAACACACCAAACCTCAAGAACCTGGTCGGCCCACAGGCCGCCAAGTCAATGCGCCGTAACCCGCTGCCGCGCAGCCGATGCACTCGGCGAAAGAGCCAAAGCCAACTGCGTCCGATTATGCATATGCGTCAACCGCAACACCTGCGAAACATAAAGCTTCACCGTGTTCTCGGTAATCCCCAACTCACAGGCAATCTGATAATTGGTCTGCCCCTTACCGACCAACCGCGCCACATCCAATTGCCGTGGCGACAACTGATTGAAAATCGCCGGCGTCTCCAGCGCCTCAGCCTCAGCCACCTGCGCCACATCACGAGCCGAAGCCGGACTGCGCCGCACCTTGTCCAGATCCTGATACAGGTCATCAATCGACTCAGACAAATACTGCAACTTCTGATTCAAATGCCCCAAATGCAGATTCTTCTGCCGATCCTGCAGCGCCACCTCCTGACGTCGCACACCTTCGAGCAACTCATCCAGATCAATCGGTTTCTGATAATAATCGGCAATCCCGGCACGCAACGCCTTGATCACATCCTGCTTGTCGGCACGCCCAGTCAGCATGATCGCCTCGAACGCCCGATGCTTGCCCGCCAGCCGCTGCAATTCCTGAATCAACTGAATGCCATCCATGTCCGGCATGTGCAGATCACTCAGCACCAGACCGATCTCCGCGTCCTCACTGAAACGCTCGATCGCCTGCGCACTGGACTCACACGGCACACAGCGATAACCGCTACTTTCAAGAAACTCGCACAACTCCTCCACAATCAACGGCTGATCGTCGACCACGAGGACTTTTACCGCAGACGTAAGCTTGTTCACGTGCTACTCCATGTCCCAGGCCAAAGCTGACCATTCCTGTACTGCCAGCCTTTGGCTGTATAACCAGTTACTTTGAAAGTAGACGTACTTTCCGACTATGTACATAGAACTAGTGGCGCTTGGCGACTAATGGATCCAAAGTACAACGAGCACAGCACCGACCAGCACGAACGGAGCAAATGGCAGCTTTTTTGACATGTCGGGAGCCAGATATCGCAGACGTTCTCTAAGCCCTTGACTCATATGGAGCCAGACTCTTGGCGCCAGCAGCAGCCAGATCACGCTGGCGAACCCCGCACCAATAAACACGCCGAGAATGAACAGACCGTCCGTCGCAAGGCCAAGAGCTGTCATTAATTTCACATCGCCGGCGCCCATCCGGCCCATGAAAAACCCCGGCAGAGTCAGCCCCAGTGCGATCAGGCAGGCCCAGCCGCCCTGCCCTGCGTCTGCGCCCAGCCAGGTGCTGCCCGTCCACAGCAGCCAGATCAGCGCCAGCGCCGCCGCGCCAAGGGTCAGCCCATTGGCAATGCGCCGCTGGCGAGCGTCTTGCGCAGCGCACAGCCCCAACCAGATCAGGAGGACAAAACTGTACATCGGGTAAAAACCGTCCATTTTTGCGGAATGATTCTATGCTGATACTACGCAGTGACAGTCAGGGTAGACGCACTCATGAAAACCGGCTTTCGGAAGTCGCAAAAAGGTGCGGTGGCGATCGAGTTCGCCTTGGTGTTCATCATCTTTTTCGCCGTGTTTTACGGTCTGGTCAGTTACAGCCTGCCCTTGGTGATGATGCAATCATTCAATCAGGCCACGTCCGAGGCGGTGCGCCGCAGTGTCGCGGTCGACCCCAACACGCCCAACTATTCAACGGTCGTGTTCAACACCGCGAACGCCACGCTGACCCAGCAATTGTCCTGGATTCCGCCGGTTTTCAACCTGGTGATCGGCGTTGATACCAGCACCCAATACAGCGCATCAGGCCTGCTGACGGTGCGAGTGGATTATCCGGTCAGCAAGTTGAATCAGGTCATGCCGTTTCTGGTGCTTCCGGTCGTTGGTACAGTGCCCAATCTGCCCACCTACCTGACCGCCAAATCGAGTCTGCAATTTTGACGTCGGGAGACAAACTGTTCGGGCGCTTGCTCAAACGCACACCGCCCGCCGCCCATGAGTTGCCCGACCCACTCGGTTCACCCGCAACAGGCTTGCACCTGTACCTGAACGACGACGGTGACGTGCTGCACATGGCCGGGCCGCTGCGGCATTTGCTGGCGCAGTTCAAACCTCAAGATCGGCCCTTGCCACTCTGCACTTATCTGCTGCCCCACAGCATACTGACCATCGAAGGTCGGCCACGGGAGTGGCAGGGGCTTTTGCTCGATCTCGACTTCTTCGGTCTGGGTGAGCAAACCGTGCACCTGCGGGGCTGGGTACAGCCGCTGGGCGACGGCTGGCTGATGCAGTTGATCGACATCGCTGACTTGCTGCTCGAACGCCAACAATCGCGCCAGCGTGATGCCTGCCAATTGCTGGCCGGGCAGATCAGCGAACAGCTGCGCGCCTGCAGCCAAGTGCGTTTGCCGGTGATCGTCAGCGAACAATTGCAAATGATCGCCCAGCGTTGGCACATCCCTTGTCTGGCGCTGGCCTTGCTCGATGATGAGCAACAGGGCTGGCAAATCCATCGCCAGTATCGCGCCCACGATGCGCCGGATCTATGGCATGACGGGCAGCGCCTGGGCACGCCGCTGGACAGCCTGAACGGTGCCGCGCCGCAACGTGTTGGCGCGCACCATGGCCTCGATGAGCATTCGCGGGTGCAGGTTCTGTTTGGCAGTGCCGAAGGTTTCGCGGTGCCGTATAGCGATGAGCGCGGTGTGGTGGCCTGGCTGCTCTGCGGTTTTTATCCCGTGGACAGTGCCGCGCCATACCTGACCGAGCGCGACTGGATGACACTCTTCGGCGCGCTCGCCGGGCCGTTGCTCGGGCGCCTGCGCGAACAGCAACATCACCTGCAACTGGAGCGCATCGAGTCGCTGCAAACCCTGCTCGGCACCGGCTGGTGGGAAATTTTGGCGGGCGACGCCCACATTCAACTGGCCCCCGCGCTGGCGGCGGCCCTGAACGTGAACCCTGGCGGATTACCGCTGGAAGACTGGCTGGCGCAAATCCATCCCGCCGACCGCGACGAGTTGCGCAGCCGTCTGCAAGCCTTGCAACAACACGGTGAAGCCCTGACGTTATCGGTGCGCCTGCACGCCGGTAACAACGAGCAGGCACCCACGTGGTATCGCGTGCAGGGCCAAGTGATTGGCAATGGCGAGTACCGCCGGTTGGTCGGTTTCATGCTCGATATCAGCGACATCCAGAACCAGCAACAACGGGCCGCCGCCGCGCATGCACGGCTGGACAACCTGATCGCCAGTTCGCCCGCAGTAATTTACGTCCAGCACTACCACGAAGGTGCGCTGATCCCGGCGTTCTTCAGTGCCAGTCTGCAACCCTTGCTGGGCTGGAGCCTTGAGGATTGCGGCGATGGCGCACTGGTCGAGATGATCCATCCCGAAGATCGCGATCTGTATTTCGCCCGCAGCCGTCAGTTGTTGCGCGAAGGTTCGGTGCGCGCGCGTTATCGGTTGCGCGACCGTAGCGGCGATTATCACTGGCTGCTTGATGAAGCCAGACTGCTGCGCAATGACCTCGGCCTGCCGGTCGAAGCGGTTGGTTTGTGGCTGGACGTCACCGAAGCGACCCTGGCGGCCGAGCAGGTGAAAAAGAGCGAGGAGCGCTACCGGATCCTGGTGGAGGACTCGCCGGCGATGATCTGTCGCTACCGCCCGGACCTGATTCTGACGTTCGGCAACCGGCCGCTGGCGACGTACCTGGAATGCACACCGGAGCAGCTGCCGGGGGTCGATCTGGGCAGCTGGATGTCCGACGAGCAACGCGCCGCATTCGTCCAGCGCCTCGGCTCACTGACGACGGAGCAGCCGGTAAGCACTGCGGAAATCAGCCTGCAACTGCCCGGCCGCGAGCACGCCTGGTGGGTGTGGTCCGATCGCGGCGTGTTCGATGAACACGGCCAATTGATCGAAGTGCAAGCGGTGGGCCGCGACAACACCGAGGTGCGTCGCTCGCAGCAGCAACTCACGCAAAGCGCGAAAATGGCCACCCTCGGTGAAATGGCCACTGGTCTCGCCCATGAAATCAATCAGCCGCTGAACGTGATGCGCATGGCCATCGTCAACGTACTCAAGCGTCTGGGCAACGGCGATGTGCAGGTCGACTACCTGACCGACAAACTCAATCGCATCGATGCGCAGGTGCAGCGCGCGGCGAAAGTAGTCGATCACATGCGCGTATTCGGTCGGCGTTCGGAGATCGAACAGCAACTGTTCAACCCGGCCTCGGCCATTGAAGGCACGCTGTCGTTGCTGGCCGAAGGCATGCGCGGCAAAGGTGTGGATCTGCGCATCAGCGAGACCGGGTTCGAAGTTCAGGTGCGTGGCTACGTCGATCAGCTTGAGCAGGTGCTGATCAACCTGATGGTCAACGCGCGCGACGCGTTGCTGAGCAAACGCGAGAAGGACTCGAGCTTCAAACCGTGGATTGCGATCTACGCTGAACGCGATGAACAGAGCGTACGGCTGTGGGTCGAGGACAACGGTGGTGGCATCGACCCGCGCTTGCTGGAGCGGATCTTCGAACCGTTTTTCACCACCAAGCCGATCGGCGTCGGCACCGGGTTGGGGCTTTCGGTGAGCTACGGCATCATCGACAACATGGGCGGCGAGTTGAGCGTGCACAACTCGCTAGAGGGCGCGCGGTTCTGCATTGAATTGCCGATCACCGCAGACGCCTAGATCACCAGATAGGCCTTGCCGGTCTGACCGCAAGTCATATTGGCGCCGACGTCGACGTCCATCAGGTTGATGCCCAGGCCTTTGAGCAGGTTGTTCAGCAGCGGATCGAGCAACGGGCTGATCAGGCTGGTCACCACCGGCAGCAACTTGCTGGTGACATCGCTGATCAACGAGGCGACGCCGGTAACGATGGCACCCAATGGATTGCTGCCCTGCGGTTTGTAGACGATCAGATTGATCCCCGCGAGGGTATTCGACAGGCTGCCGACGATGTTGCTGGTTGGCGCTGCCGGCAAGATGCTCGGCGGCAGTTTGAGGTTGGCTGGAGCAGCAAATGGCGTGGTACTGGAGAAGACCAGATCCTGAGTGTTTTGCGCGACGCTGCTGTCGAGTTTGATCGCAATGCCGCCCGCGCCGAATTGCACATGGGAGTTGGCATCACAGCCGAACAGTCCGTAACAAGTCTCGATGCCCAGATCAATCAATGGCAATGGCGCGACCGTTGGCTCGGCTGCCGAAGAAAAGGCGTTGGTTGGGTCGATCTTGCCAAGCTTCAGATCGGCGATGGACGTAATGGTGTGTGCCGTCAGGCTTTTACTGCCCGTAGTGCCTGTCGGGCAGCTGTAATCGGTGACATAGCTTTTCGCGCCGCCGGCATCCAGGCTGATATCGATTTGCGGCGATGGCAACAGTCTCGGCGCCAGTTGCTCACATCCTGCCCCGAGCAGACAGAGCACTGAATTGAGTGTCGCCGCCAGATTGAGGCTCAGCAGCGCATTGAGCGTCGGGGTCAACGCACCGACCAATCCCAGCACCGCATTGGCCAAGCCCGTCACCCCGGACAGCACCGGCAGATTCACTGAAACCAGCGTGCGCACCTGCGCCGTACGCACATAAATCCGGTCCGCCCCGGTCGGGTTGACCTTGGCCCGCGCCGGATCGCCAATCGCAGAGAACTGCGGCGGCTCGATCACTTTCACCCGCACCGTGACATTCGCCAGCCCGAGCACGCTGATCGGCAACGTCGCCGCCACCGCACTCTTGCTGTTGGCCAGTTGCACCACGCCCTGAATCAGCTGCAGCAGTTGCAGATTGGCGTCCAGCCCTGCTGCCGTGGTGCCGGTCTGCAATTGCAGGATGTCGCCCAGTTTGACCGGCGCCGCGTTGATCGCCGCCACCTGCAATTGGCCCAGCGCAGTAGTCACCTGCGCGGTCGCGCCATTGAGTTGCACCACGGTCGCCGCCGCCTGAATCAGTTGCGTCACCGTGGCCTGAGTGTTGAGTAATTGCGTGTAATTGCCCGCCGCGACGTTGAGATTGATCGCCAGTTGATCAAGGTATTTGAGCAAGTTGATGTCGGTGTTCAGCAGGCCATCCCAGCCCAGTGCCGTGAGATTGACGTTGCCGCCGAGCAGCCCGGAAAACAGCGGATTGAGGATGTTCGACTGGGCCGTATCGATGCTCGCCAGGTTGCTGCGAATATTCAGTTGGGCCACCGTCGGCTGCGGTTTGGCGGCCACCGCCGAAGCATTGAGCGTGGTATTGAGACTGACCGGTGTAGCGCTGAACAAGGCCTGTACACCACCGGCAAAACTGGTGGTCACGGTGCGACTGGCAACGACTTTGACCGCCGCTGCTTGCGTGGCATCCACCGCGAATGTGCGCAGGCCGGTGGCGGCGGTCACCAAGGTGCCGCACGTGGTGGCGAGGGTGTTGCTGGCATCAACAATGTAGCCATTGCGCACGGCGCTTTGCCCGGCGTAACTGGCGGCGCTCAGCCCCGGCAGGCAATTGCCGCCACGACTGACGGCTTCGAGGGCGGCGTTGTCGACCACCCGCTGTAACTTGCGTTGTTCCATGTACAAGCGGCCGGTGTCGACCACCAGCAACATCATCACCACCGCCAGACTGAGGGTGGCCGCCGCCATCAAGCCAATCGCCCCGCGCTGCCGGGCCAGGCCGTTGAATCGCGAACGAGGCGACATGGCGCACTCCTTTGCCGCTAGCTCCATTGGTGCAACTGAGTGTAGACGCGCAATCCCCCGTTGGAGCTGCCGAAGGCTGCGATCTTTTGATCTTGGCCTCTAAAAAGCAAAATCAAAAGATCGCAGCCTTCGGCAGCTCCTACCGGGGGTCGTCACAGCGCAAAAAAAATGGGAGCTCAGAGGCTCCCGTTTTTTCTGAACAGACTCAACGCGGTGGATAGTTGGCCAGAATCCGTCCGACCGTCTCACGAATGGCATTGCTGCGATCCTGCGGATTCGGCTTGCTAGCGAGCATCTGCTCATCGCTGCCACGCCACACCAGTTTGCCGTCCTTGCCGTCGAGCAGGTCGATCTGGATGGTCGCGACTTTATAGGTGATGTTGCGCGTTTCGTTGTACATCGGCGCGCCCCAGTAGCCGTTCCACGGGCCACCCCAACCGCCGCCGTAATTGGTCGTCACTTGCTGCTGACGATCCTCGACGATCAGGTAAGTCTGCACATTCAAGTCCGCCTTGGCGCCCGCCGCTGCAGGGCGCAAACCACGCTGATCGAGTTGGTCGGCGACGGCCTGGCGGATGCGCTGCTCGGTCAGGTCGCTTTTGATTCGCGGATCATCCGGGCGATATTGCAGGGCGGGGTCTTTCCAGCTCCAGCTGCGATAGGCGGCAAAGTCGCGACTGGCATCGAAATCGTGATTGACCTGGTTGGCGGCGCAAGCGCTGAGCAGCGCGGCCATGGCCAGTAGAGCGAGACGGCGGAACATGGGTTTTCTCCGGTTGAAGACATGAACCTGCGGCAGCTTCGAATGGGCAGGAAGCTAACTGGGAGGATACGCCGACATGGCCTTTTCCACAGCCTCGCGGATCGAATCGGTGCGATCGATTTCGCTGCCCTTGTTCGCGGTTTCGGCGCTGGCGCTCCACACCGGTTGCCCCGTGCCGGCATCGAACAGATCGACTTGCACCACCACGACCTGCTCCGAATACGTGCGCACGATCGGCACCGTGTTGTACATGCCGTAACCACGGCCATATCGATCATAGCCACCGTAACCGCCGCCGTAATAACCGTAGTCGTCCTGGACCTGACGCAAACGGGTTTCCAGGCGCAGATTGGCGCTGACCAACAGGTCGGCCGGGCGATTGTCGTGCAGCGGGCGCAAGCCGCGCTGATCGAGGGCATTGCTCACTGCTTCGGCCACTTGCGCCGAATCAGCCCAGGCCGTGCCCGGCGGTAGTTGCCCGTTGAGCCAGGCCCAACTGCGATAACGTCCGTAGTCACGCGGTGGCGCCGGGTATGCGCTGCGGTCGAAGGTGCTGGCCGCTTGCGCCGGCGCCGGCGGCAAGGGTCGCGATTGCGCCACGTACGGGTTGCTGCCCTGGCAGGCAGCCAAGCCCAGACACATCAGCAATAACCCGGATTGAGCTTTCATGTCGCGCTCCGATCAGATCGGCCGGCAGATCCAGTGCAAGTAGCGCCCAAGCCCGGCGAAGCTTGGGTGACGGCGGTGAGCGAGCTCCATCTCGAGCAAATCCGCGAGTTCGGCGCGGGCCTGGAACTCCACCGGCATGTAGTCGTGGAAAACCCGGATCCCGCTCTGGGTTTCGACCTGCCACAGGCCGTCGAGTTGCGTTGCCAATTCCCGTGGATCGAGGGGCTGTTGCGGGGTCAGGCTCTGCTTTTCCCCGGCCATGCTGTTCTTGCGCATTTTCTTGAAATGGCCTTTGAGCAGGTTGCGGTAGATCAGCGCGTCGCGGTTGTAGAACGCCAAAGACAACCAGCCGCCGGGTTTGGTCAGTTGATGCAGCACTGGCAGGATCGCGTGGGGTTCGGCGAGCCATTCCAGCACGGCGTGGCAGATCACCAGATCGTACGGTTCGGTGAGTTGCCCGAGCAGTTCCTGCCACGGCGCCTGAATGAACGTCGCGGTTTGCCCGGCTTCAGCGAAACGCTGGCGCGCGCCTTCGAGCATCGGTGCAGCCGGTTCGGTAAAGGTCACCTCGTGGCCGCGCTCGGCCAGCCACAGCGACATGTGGCCAAGGCCGCCACCGATGTCGAGGACGCGCAACGGGCGATCCGGCAGCGCTTCGCCAAGGTCGGCCTGCAACACCGCGAGACGGATCGCACCTTTGGCGCCACCGTAGATTTTTTCGGCGAACCGCGTCGCCAACTGATCGAAATGCCGGTCGCTCATCAGCTGAACCGCCGTTCGCTGTCGGCAAGCTTGGCGCGCACCACTTCATTCATGTCCAGTCCCAACTCGCTGCACAGCAACAACAGATACAGCACGATATCGCCGACTTCTTGCCCGGCATGGGCGAGCTTGTCCGCCGACAGCTGGCGCGACTGGTCTTCCGTCAGCCACTGGAAGATTTCCACCAGTTCGGACATCTCGACACTGGCGGCCATGGCCAGATTTTTCGGGCTGTGAAATTGCCGCCAGTCATTACGGTCGCGAATGGCGTGCAGGCGTTCGGTCAGTTCAACAAGGTTCATCGGGCTCTCCTGAAGGCGTATAGCTTCGGGGGGATGCTGCATGAAGGCAAGCGCAAACCGTCTATCATGCAGGGAACTCGGCCACCGGCGCTGTGGCCCAAGACTCAGCTCTTTCATCAGGATGCACATATGCAGGTAGAAAGCTTTTTCGAATGGCTCGGCCAGGCGCTCGGTTCGGTCATCCGGTTTATCGTCGATGGCCTCAGTGGCTTGTTCAACATTCTGAGTAATGCCGGCGGCAACTTTGTCGACGGGTTGGCGAAGACACTGGGGATGGATACGTCGATCATCAGCATCATCGCCTTGATTGTCGGCCTGATGCTCTTGTGGTCGGCGATTCGGGCGTTCATGAATGCCTCGATCATTGCCGGGGTCATCTGGTTGTTGCTGGGGTTGTGGTTATTGAGCTGGATTATTCATTGATCCTGTAAAAGCCCCCTAACTTCAGGGGGCTGATCAAATACAGGATCAATCAAATGAATGCTGACGGCACTCAGCTCCCGGATTCTGCGGGCCGGGCCTCTACGGTGTAATTGATATCGATGTCCTCATGTGCGTGAATAACAATTGGAACGGTGCTGGAATAGGCAAGCAGGCTGTCCCTGAGTATCAGTTTGTAAGTCTTGGCGTCACGACTGCATTTCAGTCGCTGTGTAGTCAATTCATAGGGTTTATGGACCTTGTAATAACCCTCCGGAATCGCCTCCAGATCAGCGAAAAACAGATTGCCCCCCATTCCGCAGTCTGCCCAAAACCTGCATTCTCCAATAACGGTGATCCTGGCCTGAATCCGTACGACCAGCGTTTGCGCATCGTCGCGCCTCGGCAGCCAGAAAACATGTTTCCGATCAGGGGCTTGTATCCGGATATTCTCCGGCTGTTCGCAATAGCCCCTGTCGCACAAAGTTTCCTGAGTCACTGGTTCGTGGATGATGTTTCGCTCGTTTTCCATGTCGTTTCCTTACAGCCTGATTATTGATAAACACAGGCCTATTCAATCCATTAATGTTCCGGGCATGCGCCACAGCGATATACCCGGCAGTTTTTTTCTTCAGCAAACGCTCAACCGCTAATCGCCGTGCGCTTTTTTTCAATCGCGTAGGAAATATCAATATTCTCGTGCGCATGAATAACGATGGGGTATCTGCTCGAATAATCGAACGTGTTATCCGTGAGCACTAACGACATCGTTTCTTGGTGGGTGACCGGGCATCCCTTTCTTGTCGACATGGTTATCGGCAAGTCAAGCCGGAAATATCCCAGCGACTCTTTGTGAAGTCTGCCTGGCAACGTAGTCGTCACGTTGCAGTCAACGCTCCTTGTTATCTCAGCCTTGATGAGGACCTCAAGGGATGCTTCATCGCTGCGCTTTTTCAGCCAGATAATATGTTTGCGATAGGGGGCGTTGACTATCGCGTTCTCTGCACTTTCGAAATAACCGGTGGAGCGAAGCGCCGTCACAACAGCGTTGACGATGCCAGAGATGATGCTTTCAGAGTGATCCATATACGCCTTCCAGTATCGTGTTTGAATGTTTGAAGGCGATTGAACCCCGAGTGCAAACCGGGTGTGCGGTACATATATATCTGGGGTCAGTCGGCGGTATCAGCGACTCTGGCGACTACTCTGTACGAGATATCAATGTCCTGGTGAGCGTGGATAACGATCGGGCGGCTGCTGGAGTAGAAAATCTCGTTCTCGGAAAGCCTCATCCTGTATGTCTTGGCAGGTTTGTTCCGGCAGCTCACTAATCGGTTTGCATAGCGGTTGTGCGGTTTATCAATCTGGTAATGACCCGATAGATCAGCGAACAGGACGCCATCGAGGAATTTGGGAAAGACAGAGACTGAAGGGTCACAATCTCCCACCATGGTTACGACTGCTTCAATCTCAATGGAGAAGTTTTCTTCGTTGTCGCGCTTAGGCAGCCAAAAGACATGTTTTCGGTAGGACTCGCTCACTGGCGCAAATTCAGGGCTGGTGTAATAGTCCCAGCGACGAAGCGCAGCCAGCATAGAATTGAAGATATCGTTCATGACTTTTTCGTTTTTACTCATACATTGCCTCTTGAGTCTGGTCATAGATGAATTGCAAGAGGATTTAATCCCGCCGGTTTTCCTTGCATGCGGTACATGGATATACGAGGCATATTTTTTGCTGCGCACATATCTGAATGTGCCATCGGTGAGCACCATCGCAGCCCGGCCCAGCCCCCGAATGCGGTAAATCCCTAGTGAGTCGCTACAATGCCCGCTCCCCAAGGAGCCCGCATGACCACTCTGATCGCCGACTGGCGCGACCGCCCGACTCACCGCAAGGTCTGGGCACTCGCCGCGCCGATGATTCTGTCCAATATTTCCGTACCGCTGGTGGCGCTGGTCGACAGCACCGTCATCGGCCACCTGCCCCACGCCCATCAATTGGGCGCGGTGGCGGTCGGCGCCAGCCTTTACACTTTTCTCGCCTGGGCCATGGGTTTTCTGCGCATGGGCACCACCGGATTTGCCGCGCAGGCTGCCGGGCGCAGCGACGGTGCGGCGTTGCGGCAGATTCTGTTGCAGGGCCTGCTGCTGGCGATGGGACTGGCACTCGTGCTTGGCACGTTGGGTGTGCCGCTGAGCGCAATAGCGCTGCACTTCATGCAACCGTCGGCGGAACTGGATCAACTCACCCGGGACTTCTTCCACACGCGACTGTTCGGCCTGCCGGCGGCGCTGGCCAGTTATGCGCTGGTCGGCTGGTTCCTCGGTACACAAAACGCCCGGGCGCCGCTGGCGATTCTGCTGAGCACCAACCTGATCAACATTGCTCTCAATCTGTGGTTCGTTATCGGTCTGGACTGGGGTGTGGTGGGTTCGGCACGGGCCTCGGTGATCGCCGAATGGAGCGGCGCCCTGCTCGGCCTGCTGCTGACCCGTAAGGCGTTGCGGGCTTATCCGGGGCACATCGCGTGGGCGGCGTTGAGGGTCTGGCAAAGTTGGCGTCCACTGCTGGCGGTCAACCGCGACATCTTCATCCGCAGTCTGGCGCTGCAATCGGTGTTTTTCCTGATCACCGTGCAAGGCGCGCGGCTGGGCGATTCGACGGTGGCCGCCAACGCGCTGCTGCTCAATGGCTTGCTGCTGACCGCGCATGCGCTGGACGGTCTGGCCCATGCCGTCGAAGCCTTGTGCGGACACGCCATCGGCGCCCGTGATCGCCTGGCGCTGCGTCGCTCACTGGTGGTCGCGGGCGGTTGGTCACTGATCGCCAGCCTCGGCTTCGCCATACTGTTTCTGCTGGGCGGACACCTGTTCATCGAGATGCAGACCGACATTCAGAGCGTGCGCGACACTGCGTTCGCCTACCTGCCCTACCTCGCCGTGCTGCCCCTGATTGCAGTCTGGAGCTACTTGCTCGACGGTCTGTTTATCGGCGCCACCCGCGCGCGGGAAATGCGCAACGGCATGCTGATCACTGTGGTGCTGTTAATGCCGTTCGCCTGGGCCCTGCAAGGTCTGGGCAATCACGGGCTGTGGATATCTTTTCTGCTGTTCATGGTGTTGCGCAGTCTGACGCTCGGCGCGCAAGCCTGGTGGCTCAAGCGCAGCGATGGCTGGTTCAGTGGTGGCGCTCACTGAGCTGGCGTGTGGGCGATAAACCCGACCACCTGATCGAGTACCGGTGCCAGACGCCGCAACGGTCGCGACAGAGCCGCCACCAACGTGATGTGACTGGGCCGCGAGTAGTACAAATCCTGCACTGGCACGCCGGCCTCGCGCAGCTTGTTCGCAAGGCCGCCGGTGTTGCGGGTCGGGTTGACCAGATCATCTTTGCTTGCCGCAATCAGCAACGCCGGCGGTGCACCGCGACTGACATGGTTGATCGGCTGCGATTGCGGCGGTGAGTCCGGCCAGAAGAACACCGGACGCACCTCGGGATTCTTGATCGGCAAAAAGTCATAAGGCCCGGCCAGACCGATCCAGCCCTGCACATCCCCGGGCGACATGCCCACCGCCGCAAGCCATTCGTCATCCAGCGCGAGCATCGCCGCGTTATACCCACCGGAGCTGTGGCCCATCAGATACAAGCGCTGCGGGTTGCCGGAAAACTCGTGAATATGCGCTTTGGTCCACGCCACCGCCCGCGCCCCGTCTTGCAGGAACAGCGGATAGCGCACCTGTGGATACAAACGATAATCCGCCACCACGGTGACAATCCCCTTGGACGCCAGCGCTTCACCGACAAAGCGGTAGTCGACGCGCGAACCGCTGTTCCAGCTGCCGCCATAGAAAAACACCACCACCGGCGCGCCCGGCATCGGCTGCTGCGGCGCATACACATCGAGCTTCTGTCGAGGGTCATCGCCATATGCAATACCTACGGTTCTGACGTACGTACTGTCCGGGGTCAGCGCGTTGAGCAACTGCACCGGCGAACAAGCACTCAGCGCCATCAGCAGCACCGTGCCGATCATTGCTGCGACCCCTTGCCGGAATAACCCTGCCATACGCGCCGAACCTCACCTCAGGACTGATCGCCGCGCCACTGGCGCCGTACATGGTCAAGCCGCTGCTGCTGGGTCAGCCCCACCGGCGGCGGCACCAACACGGCACGCGGATGCAGCAAGCGTAGCCATAACCAGCCATCGAGCACGCTGCGGTCGCTGAACCCCAGCGCCAGACCTTGTTGAACATGGGAGGACATCGTCGCGTAATCGGTTCCCAGCGATTGGCACCAGCGCCAGATATGCTGCTCCAGCAGACAGGTTTGCAGGCGTTCGCGCTGGCGCCGTGTCAGGCTTTCTTCGATGCTCAACGGCTCGACGGCAAGCCCCGGATTGCGCAACTGCTGCCAGCCCTGGCTGCCAATCGCCCGGTCGGCCCAGGTCCCGCCGAACCAGCGCAACTGGCGGATCGGCCCGAGCCAGCGGCTCAGCTCAGCAGCGTCGCAGGCGTCGAAAAAATAGCTCGCGGTCTGCCGGTTGTAATAGCTGAGCAGCGCCCGATGACTCAACCCGAACGATACCGTGAGCATACGTTGCAAGTGGCTCAGCAGTTGTTGCGCCGAGGCCTCAGTGCCAAGCAACAGCCCGCGCCAGGTATACGGGTCGCTGTGACACAACGCGGCCAATGCCGGGCAATCGCGCAACTCGACCAGCACCGGGCCGTGCTCACTGACCGATTCGAACTCTGTGCCATCGAACAGGCTGAAACTCCGCACCTCGGCAAACGCCCGGCGCAATGTCAACAGGGCCTGATGTGCATCCGGGACATCGAGTAACAGCCACTGCGCCACGGGTTCAAACGCCGCGCCACTCATGTTGCGCCGCTCTGTTCGAGCGCGGTGACCAGTCGACAGCTGCACACGGGTTCAGGGCAGTGGCTGAAACTGCCGCCGCCGGGCATCAGGCACAACAACAGCAACGGTTCACCGGACGCCAGCAGTTGCTGCAAACCCTCACTCGCCAAGGTATCGGGCAGTGGCAATGGCGAGGCTTCAGCAGTCTCGGCGACAGCGAGCGGGGACTGCAGCACCCCGCTGATCATCGGCTGATCCGGATCGCCCTCGAAGAAACTCACCACCACCTCGACGCCATCGCTCAGCGCCGTTATTGACGCTTGCATCAGGGACGGCGCGAGGGGCAGCCAGCAGTGACTCGGCGCGGCCCCTTCTCCTTGGTAGAGCCAGTCGAATTGCACCGCCACCGGTCGCAAGCGATCGGGTTGCGGCTCATCGACAGCCACCACCCACGCCCTTTGCAGGCTGTGCATGCGCGGGCGCGATGGCGCGGAGGTCGATGGGCATGGCACTTGCGCCGCAGCGAACAGGCGGTTGGCGTAAGAGGGTTCGAGGCAGGGGTCGGCGCGATGTTCAATGCGTGTCAGCAACCATGGGCGATTGCACTCGGCGAAGGGATGACCGGCCAATTGCAGCCAGTGACCGCTGCGCAACGCCGTCAGATCACTGCGACCTTCGGCTCGTTGCGCAGCCGAAGAATTGGCTTGGGCAACCCTTTGCAGCTGCCATTGGTGCAAGGCAGGAGACGCGTCGTGTTCCTCGTCCTCGAGCCGATACCGCGCGACACCTGCCAATGGCAACTGCGCCGGATCATCGGCGAACACCAGACAGTGCCGGTCGCGGTGGTGTTCAAAGTAGTAGTGAATCCGCGACTGCGCGCATACGCGCTGGAGCAGTTGCAAGTCGGACTCGCGGTATTGGGTGCAGAACGTGCGGACCGGGTAATCGCCACGCAATTCGAAACGGCGCTGGGCACCGACGATCCCGTGTTCCCTGAGCACCTGTTCAATGATCTGCGGCACCGAACGGCCACTGAAGATGCGTTGGCTGAAGCGTAACGCGAGACAACCTAGCCTGGGCCCCAGACGGATCCGGCTCAACCGCAAGCCTTCGGCGTGTTCATGCTGGACAAGGCTTTGCAATTGCCCGTGCACGCCCTCCCCTGGCAGCCCGAAACAGAGGAATGCCGAACGGTAAAGCAGGCCGGCGAGGTCCAGGTGCGGATCGTCGATCAATACATCGATCTCGAACGCAAAGGATTCGCTGAGGGCTTCGCTACCGGTAAAGGCCAGGACTTCGAAGGGGTCGGACAGGCCCGCTACATCGAGACGAAACGACGACTCGTTGACTGGATCGAACATGGGCGGATCTCTACAGGAGGGGCGGTCGGGGATTCTCGCCGAGAGCCATGGCCGAGTAGAGAGCTGAAGTACAACTTAGGAAATGACCTACGCGAAAAGCAGACCGGATGACTTTGCTGGCCAGGACCGCCAAGCATTTCGCGAAGATTTTGGGAGATGTCCCACCGGGTCATCCGAATTTTCCGCTACTTTCGGAAAAAATTCGGACAACCCGGCGAGATCGCCACCGGGTCTCAGGAAGACAGGTAGGAGGAGCGGGTCAGGCCCAGACGCAAGGCATCGAGAAATTGCGTGCGCTCGCTGGCACTGATGCGGGCACTGGCGCACTTGTCGCGGTAGTGAGTCATCAGTTCTTCCGGCGACAAGTGCACGTAACGCAGCATGTCTTCGATGGTGTCGTGGGTCTCGATGCCGGCGTGGTACACGCTGCCATCGGCGTTCTGGTAGATGTTCACCGAGTCGGTGTCACCGAACAGGTTGTGCATGTCGCCAAGGATTTCCTGATAGGCGCCGACCAGGAACACGCCCAGCAGGTAATCTTCGCCTTCATTCAAACCGTGCACCGGCAGGCTGGTTTCGATGCTCTGCTCGTCGACGTACTGGTTGATCTTGCCGTCGGAATCGCAGGTCAGATCCTGCAGCACCGCGCGACGCAGCGGCTCTTCGTCGAGACGATGCAGCGGGATGATCGGCAGCACCTGATCGATCGCCCAGGTGTCCGGCAGGCTCTGGAACACCGAGAAGTTGCAGATGTACTTGTCGGCCAGCTTGTCATTGAGCTCGTCGAGCACCTGACGGTGCGAACGCTGACGGGCTTTCAGCGAGTTGTGCAGGCGACGGCACACCGCGAAGTAGCACTGCTCGGCCAAGGCTTTTTCGGCCAGGGTCAGTTTGCCGTCGGCGTACTGCGCGGCCACGTCGCTCATGTAGTGAGTGGCGCGCCAGTAGGTCTCGGTGACCATTTCGATGTCGGTCGGGCCGAGCAGGTCAACCAGCCACTGCACGGTTTCCGGCAGCGACTCTTTGTTTTCGATCTGCGGGATCTCGTCGTTGTGCTTCTCGACGTCGGTCACCTGCACCACCAGCATGGCGTGGTGCGCGGTCAGCGAACGGCCGCTCTCGGAGAAGATATGCGGATGCGGCAGGGCCTGCGCGTCGCAGAATTCCTTGAGCATGCCGACCACGACACCGGCGTAATCATCCATGTCGTAGTTGATCGAACTGGCGTTGCGCGAGTGCGTGCCGTCGTAGTCGACACCCAGACCGCCGCCGACATCAATGTGATCGACCGGCAGACCGAGGTTGCGCAGCTCGCCGTAGTAACGAATCGCTTCCTTGAAGCCGTGCTGATAGTCAGCGAGGTTGGCAATCTGCGAACCCATGTGGAAGTGCAGCAGGCGAATGCCTTGATCCAGGCCCGCCGCGCGGAAACGCTCGACCACCGACAGCAGTTGCGCCGCCGACAGACCGAATTTGGATTTCTCGCCACCGGTGTCCGCCCACTTCGACGACGCCAGCGACGACAGACGCACGCGCAGGCCGACCTGTGGCTTGACCTTCAACGAAGCCGCTTCTTCGATCACCAGACCGACTTCGGATTCTTTCTCGATGACGATGAACACATTATGGCCAAGCTTCTGACCCATCAGCGCCAAGCGGATGAACTCGCGGTCCTTGTAACCGTTGCAGACGATGGTGCCGCCCTTCGGCGCCAGTGCCAGCACGGCCAGCAGCTCAGGCTTGGAGCCGGCTTCCAGACCGATGGAAACGTCCTGAGTGGCGATGATGTTCTCGATCACCGCTTCTTGCTGATTAACCTTGATCGGGTACAGCGCGGTGTACTTGCTCTGGTATTCCAGGCGCTCGATGTTCGCATCGAAGGCACCGGTCAACTGGCGGACACGGTCTTGCAGGATGTCAGGAAAACGAACCAGCAACGGCAAGGACAAACCGCTTTTGCGCAGTTGGTCGACTTGCTCGAACAGGTCGATAGGCGAACTGCTCGGGCCGTTCGGACGAACTTCGACGCGACCGGCGTCATTGATCGCGAAATACCCGGCCCCCCAATGGCGAATTCCGTAAACACTGCGGCTGTCCGCAACTGTCCATTGGCTGCCATCGTCTTTGCGTGTGCGTCGTACGGACATCGAAGTCCCCTATAAAGAAGTCATAGTGCGTCGCCTGATCTCAGGCCGGCGCAGTCTAAAGTATGAAAATGACGATTCGTCAGCGCGGCGGTAGACCGCGCTGACCGCGTGGAGTTTAGAAACCGGTCATGAACAGGCTCTGTGAAAACCATGGAGACGACGCCGGATCTGAACTGTTTCAGCGCCGGATCAAGCCGCAGGTGGTTTTCACAGAGGCTGCTAGCCGCCGGACTTCTTCGCTTTGAATCCGTGCTTGATCAGCTCCGCCAAGAGTAGCTCGACATGATCGCCCTGGATTTCGATAATCCCGTCTTTCAACGCCCCGCCAGTGCCGCAACGTTTCTTCAACGTTGTCGCCAACTCTTTGAGCGCGTCTTCGGCCAGTGGCACGCCAGTGATGGTGGTCACCGTCTTGCCGCCACGGCCCTTGCTCTCGCGACGCACGCGGGCAATGCCGTCGCCGGCCGGGATCACGGTTTGTTTGCAGATACAGGCGTCCACCGGTTTGCTGCATTCCGGGCAATGACGACCTGCGTCGGTGGAAAATACCAGGCCACCTAAGGCGGCGAAGGATGCGGCTTTTTTGGCCACCGGCAATCCTCTTGGGAGGACAAAGACTGATCGCAACCTTGGGCAAGGTCAGCGACCGCGAAGCCCCACTCAGGCAGGGGCAGCGCTACTGCACCGATGCTTCAATGAAAGCAGGACGGTGCAGCTTGAAAAGGTCGCGCAGTGTAACGGCAAAAAAGCGACTTGCTAAGTGCCAATCGGCGCCAATTTATGTGTTCTTTGCGACGTCGCTTTGCTGCGCCTTCAGATAGCGCTTCAACGCTGCCAGAGAGTCCGGGCAATAAGGCTTCTGCCCGATTTCCCGCATGACCTGCTCGACCGGAATAAAGCGTGCTTCGAGGACTTCTTCAGGCTGCAATGTAAGCGGGCCGTCCCACACGGCAGAAAACGCCGAACACCAAAGACGGTTGCCAGTGTCTTCGAAGTAGAAATGGTCATGGGCCGTCAGCTCTACGCCGCTGACACCCAATTCCTCTTCCAGCTCACGGGCCGCCGACTCGGCGTAGCTCTCGTCAGCCTGCACCATGCCGCCCGCCGCGACGTCCCAGTAACCGGGATAAATCGCCTTGCTCAAGGTGCGCCGGTGCACGCACAACTCACCGGCGGAATTGAACAACATGATGTAGGTGCCACGGCCGATCAGCCCACGCTCGCGCAAATCCGCGCGCACGAGAGCGCCGAGCAGGTTGTCCTGCTCGTCGACCCAGGCGATCTGTTCAGCATCGGAGGCGGCGCGATGGGCCGCCTCTTTGGCGTTCTGGCTCATGAATCAGCCCTGATTGAGCAGTTGACGCAAATCGATCACAGCAGCGTTGGCACGGGAAATATAGTTGGCCATGACCAGCGAATGGTTGGCCAGCACGCCGAAGCCGCTGCCGTTAAGAATCATAGGACTCCAGACCGGTTCCTGCGAGGCTTCCAGCTCACGAATGATCTGGCGCACGCTGACGGTGGCGTTCTTCTTCGCCAGCACGTCGGCGAAGTCGACTTCGATGGCGCGCAACAGATGCGAGAGTGCCCAGGCCTGACCGCGCGCTTCGTAGAACACGTTGTCGATCTGCATCCACGGGGTCTCTACGACTTCTTCGTCAACCTGCGGCACTTCGCCGATGGCCGGCACTTCGGTTTTCAGCGCGGTATTGAGTTTGACCCGGCCAACGCTGGCCGACAGGCGTTGCGACAGCGAACCGAGACGGGTGCCGACATCGCCGAGCCAGTTGTTCAGGTTGTCAGCGCGCGCATAGAACAGCGCGTTTTTCTGGGTTGGATCGGACAGGCGCGCCTGATAGCGGCTCAGCGAGTTGATCCCTTCCTGATATTCCGACTCACTCGACGGCAGGATCCAGCTCTTGTTGTCGAAATTGAAACGCGGCTCGGCCTTGGCCAGATCGGCATCTTCAGCCGACTGCGACTGCGAACGGGCAAAGTCTTTACGCAGGGCACGGGTCAGGTCACGTACCTGCACCAGCACGCCGTATTCCCAGCTTGGGGTGTTGTCCATCCACAGGCCCGGCGGGAAGCGGTCATTGGAAATGTAGCCGCCCGGCTTGTTGAGCAAGGTGCCGGCAACGGTCTTCAGGGTTTCGACCGTGGTGTAGCCGATCACCATCTGCTTGCCTTCTTTCTCGGCAGCCACTTGCGCATTTTGTGCGACCGGAAACAGCGCCGGCTCCTGGCTCCAGTACCAGCCCAGGCCAATGGTCACCAGCAGATAGAGGCCGATCAGCGTGGCCAAAGCTCGGCTGAACAGCACCCCGCCGACATAGCTGCGGGCGGCCGACTTGGGTTCAGCGGCACGTTCAGGCGCGCTGCCCGCGCGGTTTTTCCAGTCCAGCATGGCGATATCCTTTCAAATCTTGGGTTCAACGGTTCGACCACAACCATACAACAACGTGCCAGAGCCGGGCACCCGCCGTAGGAGTTATCCGGAAAAAAGCAGCCCAGTGTTGCCAGTGAGCGTAAGGATAGACGCCGAATCAGGCTCCAAAGATCTTCATTAATAGATGCTGAGCTTTGTCCCGTAAACGTTGGGGCTACACAATAGAGTCAATATCCAGATGAAACGGCGCGCCAACGGCATGCCCACCGGTCATTGCGGCAATAGCGGCATCGTGGTCTTCGGCGGCGGGAGGAATCATCGCCAGTTGTTCCTGAACGAGGTTTTCCGGGTGAGCGTTCCAGCGCAGCAGGTTTTCCTGCACCCACTCGGGCTGGTCGGCATAGCTGCCGTAAACGTCGGCTTCGGTGACCCGCTGGCCGCGCAGGGCGACCAGGCGGTCATGGGTCATTTTGATTTTGTCTATTTCGTTGTTGAGAACCGTGGTCTTGTGATTTCTTTCCTGGTGACGGACATAGGCGCTGGGGTGAGCCTGGATCTCGCGCTCAAGGGCACGCAGTTGCTTTCTGATATTTTCCAATGCGCCGCTGACCCATTCGAACTCCCGTGGTGTGACCAACGAGCGCTTGAGCTGCTGTGCTTCCTGCCAGCGGCGCAGGCTGGCCCAGCAGCCGGGGATGTAGCTGCCGACCATCGAGTGATCGCCTGCCGCGAAGAGCTGCTTCAGAAAAGAGCCGCGCTTGGGCAGGCCATTGATATTTCGCAAGGCTTCGGCACAGCCGTGATCGTTGATGATGCTGCAGCCCGGTTGCCAGAGAATGGATGACTGGTGTTCCTTGCCAAACACCACTGGCATGAAATGGCGCAGCGCGCCGTGATGGCCGTAATCGTCACCAAAGAAGTTGGTCATTCCCCAGACAAGCAAGGCAAAACCGGCAGCCGGGGTAATAACCAGCACTGCGCCGTTGGCGATATACATTGGCTTTGGATTGGCGAAGGTATTCATCCATGTGGCGGGTACGCTCGGAACCGGGTCGTTCTGGTTGACGATGCGGTGGTGGGTCAACGCCTTGGCACTGTCGATGAAAGTGGTGTCGCCGGCGCGAGGGGCGCCGTAGGTGTAGAGCACGATATCCGGCTGGTAGCGCTGATTCCGGCGCAGCATCTCGGACAAGATCAGGGCTATCGCACCGCCCAGGCTGTGTCCGGTAATCAGCAGTTTTTGGCCGCTGTAGAACTTTTCCAGATAAGTCACGATGAACGGATAAGCCGCTAAAGCACCACCGTAGAATCCGCGGTGCACCTTGCCTTCGCCTTCTTCGAACGGAACCTGATAGGCATCGCCATCACGCAGGCCGTCAGGCCATATCTCACTGGTGCCGCGCACGCTGATGAGGATCAGCTCGTCGTGGTGGCAGATGAAGGCTTGTGTGTCCGTGCTTTGGACCTGTTGGCTATCATCAAAAAAGTGCAGCTTGGCCGGGTGCTCCTGCTCATCACCCAATGCCGGGGCGTTGACCTCGGGATAGAGGTGCGGGTCGAACGGCACCACTTCCAGGCGTTTCGAGTAGGGCACTTCCTCGTAGAGCGGGTAATACTTTTTGCTCTGGGTGGCATCAACTTTCCACAGTTCATCAAACTGCGGCAGGGCATGGCCAAACCAGTTGCCGCTGCTGGGCTGCAAGGGGAAGCTCACACTGTCGGTCTTGACCGGTTGAGTATTGGGCTCCTGTCCGAAGTCGGTGTAACTCAGGGTCGCCATCAACGACAGTTGATAGAGGTTGAGTGCGCAGAATTCATTGCTCGTCGAAAGCATCGGGCGCAATGCCCTCATGGGGCGCACCTCCAGCACATGATGTTTGTTAGGCAGCAAGGCAATGCCTTGGGATTTGGGCGGCGGCGGGGAAAAGCCCAACTCGACCGTGGCCAGTTGTCCCTGACTGAAGATCGCGCTCGCCCCTTTGTCCGGCAAATTTTCATCAACTTGCACAAAGGATCTGGTTTTTGGCGCGGATCGCATAAGTGCGTGAACCACCATATTCGGCGGATCACTACGCTGGGCCAAGGGCGGCAAGTGCGCTACATGCTTGACCAGTTCGCTCACTTCAACCTGGTAATAGGCAGCGTTTGCCGCAAGGTCTTTTGCAGGATTGGCTTGGGTGCGTACACCTGATTTGTTGAAGAACCGGGTTTTTTCGGCGCGCACCTGGAGCTCAGTAATGGGAAGTGGATAGTGGGGTCTGCCCTGTAAAAAAGTGTATGTTTTCTCACTGCCTCGATATGCGTTATACAGTTTGAGTACCACCGGGCCACAGTAATGGTTTTCTAACTTGCCGTAACCTGTGGCGTCCAGTTTGCCCGTGTAAACGGTGTCTTCGTAATCGATGATTTCGTATGTCAATCCGGCATAGGGTTTGCCAGCACCGAACTCGTCCACCAATTGGAAACTAGTTGAATGCCCACGCAGTGGGCAAGCGTGGATGTTGCCTTGCATAAACGCAGCGATGCTCGGATCTAACGGTTCAATGCTCATGGGGTTTCGTCCTTGTTTTCAGTGCAACCCGGATAAATAGTGCAGATCCGTTCATCCACCATCCTGAAGGTGCTGAAGTCCTTGTGATTGCCGTAGCAAAACGCGTACTGGTCTTCAAAGTTGTCGCCCATGCAGCGCTTCCATCCACCGGGCACTTTGCTCCAGGTATCTTCAATGGCGGGTTTTTCCTGATCGGACAACTTGATCTTCAGCCTTACGGTTATCCCCGCTAGCTGAGTCAGCGTGTACGCCGTGGAAGGACGGCTTCGCCCGACATTGCCCTGCGCATCCATTTTTCTGCAGGTCAGCAGTTTGATCAGGTAACGCTTCGGCCCCACCGTGCGGAAGGACCACATACACTCACCGAAGAACTCAGCTGTCTCGTCATCTCTGAAAGTACCCATTTGTCGCTCCAGCAACTCCGGGCGCACCGCAAATGAGGCGTAGTCATAACTGCTGTCACTTCGCTCCGGACCAAAAACGCCGATGATCTTGATCTCCACATGGTTCAGCGCCAGCGGGCAGTCGCTTACGGTTCTGTAAAGCGGGACTACGGAGGTGCCTTCGTATTTCATGTTGGTTTTGTTGAACCCAAGCTGAGTACCTTTCCCACCCGGTACCGAACATGTTTGATCTCTGGCGGGCACATAGGTGGCCGTCAGGTCGTACCTGAAGTTGGGTGGAAAGTCAGGAACAAAGGCGAATGTGTTCGGTTTGCCCACAGCCGAACAACCCAATGTCAGGGCGACGCAACTGCCGAGTGTCACGTTTTGAGCCAATCGTTTGATGAAGGGGAGAACTCTCCGCCAACGCTGCGTCTGATCCGTCATGGAGCTTCGTCCTTGGTGTTCATGTATCAGGAGTTAAATGTTGCACATCCGCCACCACGACTCTGATGGTGCTGAAATCCTTGTAATCCAGTTACAAAGAGCGCATCCCCAAGGCAACTCCCCTGCTTTGCAGCAGAAGATTTTTATAGAAAGCCTCTAAGGGAATCCCTGAACTCTACCGATCCATAACGCGGTGAAAATGCTTCGGCGAGAAATCAGAAAGAACTGACAGACACCCTCCGCCAAGGATCGGGAAGCGTCGCCGCAAAGGACAGGAAACGTCTCTAAACACCCTGGTAGCGGGCTCCTCGTCCACCTGCAGGTCGAAAACAAAACCACCCGGTCAGAAACTGAATAGTGACGCATTGCAGATTATTGACGTACGACACTCGTGTAAGGGAAAAGAGGTGCTAGCATAGAGCCACCAGTCGATCTCAGCATGCAGCCTAACTAGTAGTCAGGATATGACCGAGCCAGAAGACCCCAGCCGTGAGCGTCTCAAGCACCACTTTGCCCAGCGGGTAATTCATCAGGCACGTCAGATTCTTGAGATATGGCAGCGCCTGCAACGCAGTGAGTGGTCCACTGTCGATCTCGCCGAACTGAGCGAGGCCAACCTGCGCCTGCTGCGTTTTGCCGAGCGCTTCGAACAGCCCGAACACACTCAGCTGGCGCGTCACATCAGCCAGTCGCTGGAAGCAGTGGACGCCAATCGCGGTCGCCTGAGCAGTGGTTTGATCACCGACCTCAATCGTTTGATGCAGCGCTTGTCACGCACCGGCCTGCGCCATGGCGATCAACTCGACCAGACGTTCCTGCCACCGCTGCGCAAACCGATCTATGTGATGCTGCAGGATCACGACCGCGCCGAACGCTTGGCCAAGCAACTGGAGTTCTTCGGTCTGAGCGCGCAGGCGCTGGACAGTGTCTCGGCGTTTCGCTCCTCGATGGTCGAGCGCCTGCCGGCCGCGATCGTCATGGACGTGGATTTCAGCGGCGCCGGCATCGGCCTGAAGCTCGCCGCCGAAGCCCAGGTTGGCCTGGAAGAACCTCTGCCGCTGCTGTTCTTCAGCCTGCACGAAACCGACACGCCGACCCGTCTTGCCGCCGTGCGCGCCGGCGGCCAGGAGTTCCTCACCGGCACCCTCGAAGCGTCGAGTCTGCTGGAAAAAATCGAAGTCCTCACCTGCGTCGCCCAGTACGAGCCTTATAAAGTGCTGATCATCGACGACTCGCGCGCGCAGGCCTTGCACACCGAGCGCCTGCTCAACAGCGCCGGCATCGTCACCCGCACCTTGATCGAACCGATTCAGGCGATGGCCGAACTGGCGGATTTCCAGCCAGACCTGATCATCCTCGACATGTACATGCCGGCCTGCACCGGTACCGAACTGGCCAAAGTGATTCGCCATAACGACCGCTATGTCAGCGTGCCGATCATTTACCTGTCGGCCGAGGACGATCTGGACAAGCAACTCGACGCGATGAGCGAGGGCGGCGATGACTTCCTGACCAAACCGATCAAGCCGCGCCACCTGATCACCACCGTGCGCAACCGCGCCGCCCGCGCGCGCAATCTCAAGGCGCGGATGGTCCGCGACAGCCTTACCGGCTTGTACAACCACACGCATATTCTGCAACTGCTCGAAGACTGCTCGTTCCGCGCCCGTCGCGAGAACAAGCCATTGAGCTTTGCCATGCTCGACATCGACCATTTCAAACGGGTCAATGACAGCCACGGCCACCCGATGGGCGACCGGGTGATCAAGAGCCTCGCGCTGTTTCTCAAGCAGCGTTTGCGCAAGACCGATTTCATTGGCCGATATGGCGGCGAAGAGTTCGCCATCGTCATGCCCGACACCGATATAGAAGCCGCGCACAAAGTGCTCGACGAAATCCGCCAGCGCTTCGCCGAGATCCATTACCCGGCGCAGCCGCAGGATTTGTGGTGCACCTTCAGCGCCGGTGTGGTGGAAATGCACGACGACTGCGACAGCCTGATGATGGCCAGTCAGGCCGATGAGGCGCTGTACCGCGCCAAGGGCGCCGGACGCAATCGCGTGCAGACCGCGCGCGACTCAAAGCAAAGTGCCACTTTTTCATCGGATTCCACTGATTCGGTCATAACCCTGTAACAGAACCGCAATAAATTCAGGCGCTTACCATTTCTGCCGTTGGTAGCCGTCATGCGCCTGAAGTTGCTCACCAATCTCAATACGCTGTTGCTGGTCGCCGTGTGCCTCGCACTCGGCGCAACGCTGTGGTGGTCGCAAAAAGCCCTCGAACGCCCGTATCTGTTGATGGAACGTTATCTGGGGCTGTCGCAGCAATTTCAGAACGAAGTGGCGCGCAACGTCGAGGATTACCTCGCCAGCGGCGACGCCTTGCGCCTGAGCAGCGCCAGTCAGGCCATCGACGTTTTGCAGAAAGAACTCGGCGAATTGCCGCCAGCGCTGGCCGACACCCTGCGCCCGAGCCTGTCGGGCCTTGATGAGTTCAGCAAGACCGACCTGCTCGCGGCCGGCAAGCTGGCCGGTGACCCGCAGGCCTTGCTGTTGCAGGCAGAGCGCGAACTGAGCGCCAGCCTCGATCAGCTCAGCACTTACGCCAACGGTAACGCGGTTTATCTGGCGCCGCTGCTCGCCGCATCGCAGCATTTGGGCAAACTGTCGCTGGCACGGGACAAACTGGTCAGCAGCGGGCGCAGTGAGCTGGCCGCCGACGTTGAGCGTGAAGTCAGCAATATCCGCTCGCAGGCTCAAGCGATTGATGCCCTGCCCCTGCTCGGCGTTGTGACCAAGAGTGAATCGGGCAGCGACGATTTCGCAGCGATGATGGGCATCGAGAACACCGAAAAAGCCGTCGCCGAAGACGCCGGCGTCGGCCTCAAGCGCGAACTCAACAGCTTGCTCGGACGTTATCCGGCGGAGCTTGCACGCACGCGCGATCAGATCCAGAAACGCACCGACCTGAGCACTGCCACTCACCAGAAAATCGCCGCTGTGCAGCAAGCCATCGCTGGACTGGAACCGGTCGTGCGCGCTCAGCACGGGCAGATTCAAAGCGAAGTGCGGCTGATGCAGGGCGGGATGATCGGTTTGATTCTGCTGATCGCGCTACTGATCGACACCTTGCAACGCCGACTCTCACGCACCCTGACCAATCTCGCTCCGGCGTTGTCGACCTGGGCCGAGGGCGATTTCAGCCGCGACATTCATCTGGGCAAGACCAACCGCGAACTGCACGACATCGAAGCGTCGCTGAACCGCTTGCGGGCGTATCTGGTGGATCTGGTCGGCACCATTCGTGGCAATGCCGAACAAGTCGCAGGCAGCAGCCGCACGCTTGCCGAGTTGAGCAACGACTTGCACAGCGGCGCTGAACATCAGGCCGGCGATACCGCGTTGATCCGTGACTCACTCAGCGAACTGGAGGCAACCATTCAGCAAGTTGCCGGCGACGCGCAGCAGGCGGCGGATGCCAGCCGTCATGCCGGACTGGCCGTCGAGCATGGCCAGACCGTGATTGGCCAGAGCCTGACCGGGCTGCATGCATTGGTCGGCGAAGTACAAGGCAACGCGCAGATGATCGAGCATCTGGCCGAGGAGTCAGCGACCATCGGCGGCGTTTTGACGGTGATTCGCTCGATTGCCGACCAGACCAACCTGTTGGCGCTGAACGCGGCGATTGAAGCGGCGCGCGCCGGGGAAATGGGTCGCGGGTTTGCCGTGGTCGCCGAGGAAGTGCGCTCGCTGGCACAACGCACCGCCGGCGCGACAGCCGAGATTCAGACGCTGATCGCTGGCCTGCAAACCGCCGCCCGCCAATCAGTCGAAGGCATGCGCGCGCAGGTCGAGCACGCCGAAGCCACGGCCAATCAGGCGCAAGCGGCGGATGGCGCGCTGGATAAAATCGTCGGCGCGATCCAGACCATTTCCGACACGGCGATCCGCATTGCTGATGTCACCGCGCAGCAAAGCGGTGCGGTCAGCGAGATTCGCGATCACAGCGAGCGGATTCATCAGTTGGGTGGGGATAATCTGGTGCGTATCGGTCGCGGACGCGAACAGGGTGAGAATTTGCTGGTATTGGGCGGGCAATTGCATACAGCTGTTCAGGCATTTCGCGTCTGATAGACCGCTATCGCGAGCAGGCTCGCTCCCACATTGGAATGCATACCCCTGTGGGAGCGAGCCTGCTCGCGAAGGCGTCAGTCCAGCCACCACAAGTGACCGGATCAAATCACTTGGTCACATATTTCGCGCAAACATCGGCCATCGTGCTGGCTATTGCATAGAACTGGACAGTCACAAAGTCTTTGCGGCATAGTCGCCGGGTTCTGACGATTGCTCATTCATAACAAGGACTACGCAGATGGCAACCCTACTGGTGCTGCACGGCCCCAACCTGAACCTGCTCGGCACCCGCGAACCCGGCACTTACGGTTCAACGACCCTGGCGCAGATCAATCAGGATCTGGAGCGTCGCGCCCGTGAAGCCGGCCATCATCTGCTGTATCTGCAAAGCAATGCCGAGTACGAATTGATCGACCGCATCCACGCTGCACGTGGCGAAGGTGTCGATTTCATTCTGATCAATCCAGCAGCTTTTACACACACAAGTGTCGCATTACGTGACGCGTTGCTGGGAGTGAGCATCCCATTCATCGAAGTGCATTTGTCCAACGTGCACAAACGCGAACCTTTCCGCCATCACTCTTACTTCTCCGATGTAGCGGTGGGAGTGATCTGCGGCCTTGGCGCCAGCGGTTACCGACTGGCCCTGGAGGCTGCACTAGAACAGCTTGAAACACAGGCAACGACTTGAACTACAAGCGTTAAGCGCCCCTGACCGACCCTTGGGAGTTGATGATTCATGGATATCCGTAAAGTTAAGAAACTGATCGAATTGCTGGAAGAGTCCGGCATCGACGAGCTCGAGATCAAGGAAGGCGAAGAGTCCGTACGCATCAGCCGTCACAGCAAGACTCCGGCTCAGCAGTACTACGCGCCAGCTCCGATGCAAGCGCCGGCAGCCGCACCTGTTGCAGCTGCTCCGGTTGCCGCTGCAGCCCCGGCTGCCGCTGCTGCCCCAGCGCTGAACGGCACTGTTGCCCGTTCGCCGATGGTCGGCACCTTCTACCGTAAATCTTCGCCAACCTCGCCGTCCTTCGTTGAAGTCGGCCAGACCGTGAAGAAAGGCGACACTCTGTGCATCGTCGAAGCCATGAAGATGATGAACCACATCGAAGCTGAAACCAGCGGTGTGATCGAGTCCATCCTCGTCGAAGACGGCCAGCCGGTTGAGTACGACCAACCGCTGTTCACCATCGTTTGAACTGCGGAGAGCCTTTGATGACTGCGAAGTTGGAAAAAGTTCTGATCGCTAACCGCGGTGAGATCGCCCTGCGGATTCTGCGTGCCTGCAAAGAGATGGGCATCAAGACCGTCGCCGTTTACTCCAAGGCCGACAAAGAGCTGATGCACCTGGGTCTGGCAGACGAATCCGTCTGCATCGGCCCGGCTTCTGCCGCGCACTCTTACCTGCACATCCCGGCCATCATCGCTGCCGCTGAAGTGACTGGCGCTACCGCCATTCACCCAGGCTACGGTTTCCTCGCGGAAAACGCCGATTTCGCCGAGCAGGTCGAGAACTCCGGCTTCGCCTTCATCGGCCCGAAAGCCGACACCATTCGCCTGATGGGCGACAAGGTTTCGGCCAAGCACGCGATGATCGAAGCGGGCGTGCCTACCGTTCCAGGCTCCGACGGCCCACTGCCGGAAGACGAAGAAACGGCGCTGCGCATCGGTCGTGAAGTCGGCTACCCGGTGATCATCAAAGCCGCTGGCGGCGGTGGTGGTCGCGGCATGCGCGTTGTGCACAAGGAAGAAGACCTGATCGCCTTCGCCAAACTGACCCGCACCGAAGCCGGCGCGGCGTTCGGCAACCCGATGGTCTATCTGGAAAAATTCCTGACCAACCCACGCCACGTCGAAGTGCAAGTGCTGTCCGACGGCCAGGGCCACGCCATCCATCTGGGCGACCGCGATTGCTCGCTGCAACGTCGTCACCAGAAGGTTCTCGAAGAAGCGCCGGCACCGGGCATCGACGAGAAGGCTCGCGAGGAAGTACTGGCTCGCTGCGTCAAGGCGTGCATCGACATCGGTTACCGCGGCGCCGGCACTTTCGAGTTCCTGTACGAGAACGGTCGTTTCTACTTCATCGAAATGAACACCCGTGTTCAGGTGGAGCACCCGGTTTCGGAAATGGTCACCGGTATCGACATCGTCAAGGAGATGCTCAGCATCGCCGCTGGCAACAAACTGTCGTTCACGCAGGATGATGTGGTTATCCGCGGTCACTCGCTGGAATGCCGGATCAACGCTGAAGACCCGAAAACCTTCATGCCGAGCCCGGGCACGGTCAAGCATTTCCACGCTCCAGGCGGCAACGGCGTTCGCGTCGATTCGCACCTGTACAGCGGTTATGCGGTTCCACCGAACTACGACTCGCTGATCGGCAAGCTGATCACTTACGGCGCCACCCGCGACGAAGCCATGGCCCGCATGCGCAATGCCCTGGACGAAATCGTGGTTGACGGGATCAAGACCAACATCCCGCTGCACCGTGATCTGGTTCGTGACGAAGGCTTCTGCAAGGGTGGTGTGAACATTCACTACCTCGAGCACAAGCTGGCTGGCGAGAAGCACTAAGCTTCAGCCCGCACCAGACAAAGCCGCCTTCGGGCGGCTTTGTTGTTTCTGCTGCAAAGTCAAAAGATCGCAGCCTGCGGCAGCTCCTACATTCGAATGCATTCCCCTGTAGGAGCTGCCGAAGGCTGCGATCTTTTGATCTTCAACCATGTTCGTGTTCTGCCGCGCGCTCGCGTAAACTTGCGCGCTTCTCGCCGGCCGCTAGGCTGCAATCAATATTTTTCAAAGGTGCCCGCCATGCCTTGGCTGCAAGTACGTCTCGCCATCAGCCCGGAACAAGCCGAAACCTACGAAGACGCTTTCCTTGAAGTGGGCGCCGTGTCGGTGACCTTCATGGACGCCGAAGATCAGCCGATCTTCGAGCCGGAACTCAACACCACCCCGCTGTGGGCGCACACGCATCTGTTGGCGCTGTTCGAAGGCGGCACGGAACCAGCACCGGTTCTGGCCCATCTGGAACTGCTGACCGGCAGCCCGCTGCCCGAGCATCACAGCGAGGTCATCGAAGATCAGGACTGGGAACGCAGCTGGATGGACGGTTTCCAGCCGATGCGTTTCGGCCAGCGCCTGTGGATCGTGCCGAGCTGGCACGCGGCGCCGGAACCTGATGCGGTCAACCTGCTGCTGGATCCGGGCCTGGCGTTCGGCACCGGCACTCACCCGACCACCGCGCTGTGCCTGGAATGGCTCGACGGTCAGGACCTGAAAGACTGCAACGTACTCGACTTCGGTTGCGGCTCGGGGATCCTGGCAATCGCCGCCCTGCTGCTCGGCGCCAAGGAAGCGGTCGGCACCGACATCGACGTGCAGGCGCTGGAAGCCTCGCGCGACAACGCCGGGCGCAACAACATTGCCGACGAACTGTTCCCGCTGTACCTGCCGGAAGATCTGCCGCAGGTCAAAGCCGACGTGCTGGTCGCCAACATTCTCGCCGGCCCGCTGGTTTCGCTGGCGCCGCAACTGTCCGGGCTGGTCAGGTCCGGTGGGCGTCTGGCGCTGTCGGGCATCCTTGCCGAACAAGGTGATGAAGTCGCTGCCGCTTATGCCCAGGACTTTGACCTCGACCCGATCGCCAATCGCGATGGCTGGGTGCGCATCACCGGCCGTCGGCGTTAATATGACCGCCTGCATAATCCGGATCGCCGCATGACCGACAGTTTCGTCACCCAGTGCCCGCATTGCCAAACCAGTTTCCGTGTCAGCCATGCTCAATTGAGCGTGGCCCGCGGAGTGGTTCGCTGCGGCTCCTGCCTGCAAGTGTTCAACGCCGCCAAACAGCTGCTGGAACAACACGCCGGCAAGGACGTGGTGACGCCGGTTGCGCCGCTCATTGCCGCGCTGCCTGAAGAAGTGCCGCCGGCCGTTGAGCCACCGCCCACCATCGAGCAGCCCGAGCCGCGCGCCATCAGCCAAAAGCAGTGGAGCGCCTCGGCGCTTGATCTCGACAGCCTCGATCTGGACGAAGAGCTCGCCCGCCTCGAACAACGGGAAATCCAGCCTGCCACCGACCTCGGCCGCCCGCGCGAAGACACCCTGAGTGCCCGTCGCGACAGCCCGGAGCCGGATGACGCGGCATGGCCCGGCAGTCTGTTCAGCGAACCCGCCGACGAGCGAATGCCTGAACCGCAAGACGAGCCGCCGATTGATGAGAGTGAACCGGTCAAATCCGAGCGCACCGAGCCTTCGCTGTCACTGGAACCGGTGGATCTGGATGACGAACCGGCGATTCCGCACCTGCGCCTGCACGACCCGATCGACCCGAATGCCCGCCGCGAACGCTTGTCGACCAGCGACGACGTCGATGACGACGATTTGCCATCGATCGAACCGCTGCGCAAAAAGCGCGAGCGCGCAGAGCCCGGAGTACGCGCCGAAGTCCTGCAAGACCTGACCGACGACCCGCTGCAGCTGGACTGGCAAAAACGCCGCTCGCCGTGGGGACGCCGCTTGCTCTGGCTGCTGTTGGTCCTGCTGGCGGCAGGCGGACTGGCCGCGCAGTACATCGCCTACCATTTCGATGAACTGGCCCGGCAGGATCAATACCGCCCGTGGTTCCAGCAACTCTGCCCGCAGATCGGCTGCACGGTGCCGTCCAAAGTCGACATCGCGCGAATCAAGAGCAGCAACTTGGTGGTGCGCAGCCACCCGGAGTTCAACGGCGCACTGGTGGTCGATGCGATCATTTACAACCGTGCGACGTTCTCTCAGCCGTTTCCATTACTGGAGCTGCGTTTCGCCGACCTCAACGGTCACCTGATCGCCAGTCGTCGCTTCAAACCCGGCGAATACCTGAGAGGGGATCTCGAAGGTCTGGCGGAAATGCCGCCGCAGACGCCGATCCATATTGCGCTGGATATTCTCGATCCAGGCCCGAAAGCGGTGAATTACAGCCTGAGTTTCCACTCGCCCGAGTGAATCCCTGCGTCGCTTTCGAATTGACGGCGGTTTTCTGACTTTGCCACCCACAACCAAACCGGTGGCGATAACAGAATAACTGTTCAGATTTTGTTCAATTCAGCCTTTATCCAGTCATCGAGAGCGGGTATCATGCCAACCCTTTTTCGAACTCTCATGATCCGGCCCCACCTCAGGGAAGTCCTATGTCGGCGGTACGCATCGGCCCATACACATTGCAGAACGGCTTGATTCTCGCCCCGATGGCGGGGGTCACCGACCAGCCCTTTCGTCAGCTGTGCAAGCGTTTGGGCGCAGGGCTTGTAGTCTCGGAAATGGTCACCAGCGACATGAGCCTGTGGAACACCCGCAAGTCGCGTATGCGCATGATCCACGAAGGCGATCCCGAGCCACGCTCGGTACAGATTGCCGGTGGCGATGCGCAGATGCTGGCGGATGCAGCCCGGGCTAACGTCGAACTGGGCGCACAGATTATTGATATCAACATGGGTTGCCCGGCAAAAAAGGTCTGCAACAAGGCCGCCGGTTCCGCGTTGTTGAAGGACGAAGCACTGGTCACCGAGATCCTGCAGGCCGTTGTGGCTGCGGTAGATGTGCCGGTGACCCTGAAGATCCGCACCGGTTGGGATCGCGACAACAAGAACGGCCTGACCGTGGCGAAGATCGCCGAGCAGGCCGGGATCACCGCGCTGGCAGTGCATGGCCGCACGCGCGCCGATCTGTACACCGGTGAAGCCGAGTACGACACGATTGCCGCGATCAAGCAGGCCGTGTCGATCCCGGTGTTTGCCAATGGCGATATCGATTCGCCGGAAAAGGCCCGTTACGTGCTCGACGCGACCGGTGCCGATGGCCTGTTGGTAGGCCGTGCCGCCCAAGGGCGGCCATGGATTTTTCGCGAGATCGAACACTTCCTGCGTACCGGCGAGAAATTGCCGGCACCGGAGCTGATCGAGGTGGAACACATACTGCTAGAGCATCTGGCCGCACTTCACGCTTTCTATGGGGATGTGATGGGCGTGCGCATTGCGCGCAAGCATGTGGGCTGGTATCTCGCAACCTTGCCGGGCGCCAGGGAATTTCGCGCCCACTTCAATCGTTTGGATGGTACGGAAACACAATGCGCCAACGTTCGGGAGTTCTTCGCCGAGCGTTACAAGAGCCTGACAGGGGACGAAGAAGGGGTGGCCGCATGACGATGATGACCGAGACTTTAGTGAGTGGAACAGCACCCGTGAGCGACAACGTGAATTTGAAACAGCACCTCAATACCCCGAGCGAAGAAGGCCAGACCCTTCGCGGGAGTGTCGAGAAGGCGCTGCACAATTATTTCGCCCACCTTGAGGGCGCGTCCGTCACGGATGTGTACAACCTGGTGCTCTCCGAAGTCGAGGCTCCCCTGCTCGAAAGCGTGATGAACTACGTCAAGGGCAACCAGACCAAGGCCAGTGAGCTGCTGGGACTTAACCGCGGCACGCTGCGCAAGAAACTCAAGCAGTACGATCTGCTGTAAGCATTCAATCAAACCAGAAAGGCGCCCGCGTAAAAAACGGTCGCCTTTTTTGCTGACTTCCTTTGCTTTTGATGGAAATTGAGATGACCGACCAGACTACCCGCCTGCCGATCCGCCGCGCCTTGATCAGCGTTTCCGACAAGACCGGGATCCTCGAATTCGCCAAGGAGCTTGAAGCTCTGGGCGTCGAGATCCTCTCCACCGGCGGGACGTTCAAGCTGCTGCGCGACAACGGTGTTGCCGCAGTGGAAGTCGCGGATTACACCGGTTTCGCCGAAATGATGGACGGTCGGGTGAAAACCCTGCACCCGAAAATCCACGGCGGCATCCTCGGTCGTCGCGGTATCGACGATGCAATCATGAGCGAGCACGGCATCAAGCCGATCGATCTGGTTGCCGTTAACCTGTACCCGTTCGAAGCCACCATCAACAAGCCAGGCTGCGACCTGCCGACCGCCATCGAGAACATCGACATCGGCGGCCCGACCATGGTCCGCTCGGCAGCGAAAAACCATAAAGACGTAGCGATCGTGGTGAATGCCAGCGATTACGCCAGCGTCCTCGAAGGCCTGAAAGCCGGCGGCCTGACCTACGCTCAGCGTTTCGACCTGATGCTCAAGGCGTTCGAACACACCGCCGCCTATGACGGCATGATCGCCAACTACATGGGCACCGTGAATCAGGCGGCTGAAACCCTGAGCACTGAAGGCCGCAGCGAATTCCCGCGCACCTTCAACAGCCAGTTCATCAAGGCCCAGGAAATGCGCTACGGCGAGAACCCGCACCAGAGCGCGGCGTTCTACGTGGAAGCCAAACCTGCTGAAGTCGGCATCGCCACCGCGACCCAACTGCAAGGCAAAGAGCTGTCGTACAACAACGTGGCCGACACCGACGCCGCGCTGGAATGCGTGAAGAGCTTCGTCAAGCCAGCCTGCGTGATCGTCAAGCACGCCAACCCGTGCGGCGTGGCGGTAAGCCCGGACGCCGAAGGCGGTATCCGTCAGGCCTACGAACTGGCCTATGCCACCGACACCGAGTCGGCATTCGGCGGCATCATCGCCTTCAACCGTGAACTGGATGCCGAGACCGCCAAAGCGATCGTCGAGCGTCAGTTCGTTGAAGTGATCATCGCCCCGAGCGTCAGCGCAGAAGCCCGCGCCATCGTCGCGGCCAAAGCCAACGTGCGCCTGCTGGCCTGCGGCGAGTGGTCGGCTGACCGCGCAGCCGCGTGGGACTACAAGCGCGTTAACGGCGGTCTGCTGGTGCAGAGCCGCGACATCGGCATGATCAGCGCCGATGACCTGAAAGTCGTGACCAAACGCGCCCCGACCGAACAGGAAATCCACGACCTGATCTTCGCCTGGAAAGTCGCCAAGTACGTTAAGTCCAACGCCATCGTCTACGCCAAGAACCGTCAGACCATCGGTGTCGGCGCGGGCCAGATGAGCCGCGTAAACTCGGCGCGTATCGCCGCGATCAAGGCTGAGCACGCCGGTCTGCAAGTCGCCGGCTCGGTGATGGCCTCGGACGCGTTCTTCCCGTTCCGCGACGGTCTCGACAACGCGGCCAAGGTTGGGATCACAGCAGTGATCCAGCCAGGCGGCTCGATGCGTGATGCTGAAGTGATTGCCGCTGCCGATGAAGCCGGCATCGCGATGGTATTCACCGGCATGCGCCACTTCCGTCACTGAAATACGGCAGCTACAAGTCTCAAGCTGCAAGCTGCAAGAAAGAGCAGGCATGTGTCGCTCTTTCTTGCAGATGCAGCCTTATTAATTCAGAGCCATAAGCTGTAGTTAAGAGCCACACATTCGCTCTTGCTTGCAGCTTATAGCTTGCAGCTTTCTCCGAAGGAGTCTCTCTTTGAACGTTTTGATCATTGGCAGCGGTGGCCGTGAACACGCCCTGGCTTGGAAAGTGGCTCAGGATCCGCGCGTGCAGAAGGTTTTCGTTGCACCGGGCAACGCTGGCACCGCCATTGAAGCCAAGTGCGAAAACGTCGCCATCGACGTGCTGGCCCTTGAGCAACTGGCCGACTTCGCCGAGAAAAACGTTGCCCTGACCATCGTCGGTCCGGAAGTGCCGCTGGTGGCAGGCGTTGTCGATCTGTTCCGCTCCCGTGGTCTGGACTGCTTCGGTCCGACCGCCGGCGCTGCGCAACTGGAAGGCTCGAAAGCCTTCACCAAGGATTTCCTCGCACGCCACAAGATTCCAACCGCCGACTACCAGAACTTCACCGAGATCGAGCCGGCTCTGGCTTATCTGCGTGAAAAAGGCGCACCGATCGTGATAAAGGCCGATGGCCTGGCCGCCGGTAAAGGCGTGATCGTCGCCATGACCCTGGCCGAAGCCGAAGACGCCGTGCGTGACATGCTCGCTGGCAACGCTTTCGGTGACGCCGGTTCGCGCGTGGTCATCGAAGAATTCCTCGACGGCGAAGAAGCTTCGTTCATCGTTATGGTCGACGGCAAAAACGTTCTGCCGATGGCCACCAGCCAGGATCACAAACGTGTGGGCGACGGCGACAGCGGCCCGAACACTGGCGGCATGGGTGCTTATTCCCCTGCCCCGGTTGTCACCGCCGACGTGCACAAGCGCGTAATGGACCTGGTGATCTGGCCGACCGTGCGCGGCATGGCCGATGAAGGCAACGTCTACACCGGTTTCCTCTACGCCGGTCTGATGATCGACAAGGCCGGTAATCCGAAAGTCATCGAGTTCAACTGCCGCTTCGGCGATCCGGAAACCCAACCGGTGATGCTGCGTCTGCAATCGAGCCTGGTGCTGTTGGTCGAAGCCGCTCTGGCGCAAGCGCTGGACAAGGTTGAAGCACAGTGGGATCCACGCCCGAGCGTCGGCATCGTGCTGGCCGCTGGCGGCTACCCGGGCGACTACGCCAAGGGTGCGGCGATCAACGGTCTGGACGCCGCGGCGAGCCTGGAAGGCAAAGTCTTCCACGCCGGTACCGCGCTCAAAGATGGCAACGTGGTAACTGCCGGTGGTCGCGTACTGTGCGCCACTGCCATGGGCGCCAGCGTGAGCGAGGCCCAGCAGCAAGCCTACAAGCTGGCAGCCGCCATCGACTGGGAAGGCTGCTTCTACCGCAAGGACATTGGCTACCGCGCCATTGCCCGTGAACGTGGCGAAACCCAGGAATAAGCTGTTCATCAAGTCCGGCAAGGGATACCGTTCCTTGCCGGGCTGTTCCACCGTCGCGCATCGTTATATTCTGGCATCAACCTACGAAGGGATTTCGCCGTGCGCTGGCTCAGGATTGCCATAAGTTTCACCGTCACGTTGCTGACCTTGCTCTGCATGCTCCCGGCCCAGGCCGCCCAAGGCAGTGGCTGGTCGGTATTGCTTGACGATCAGGGCAATCTGCAACTGAGCGATATCCGCTCCGCTCGCTACACCAATCAATTCAGCCCCATCGACCTTGACCGCCTCACCGCGTCCGCGCCCGATGGCGCCCTGTGGCTGCGCTTCAAACTGGCGCCGGGCAAGCACGAACAAGTGCTGCGCATCTTTGCCCCTGACCTGTCACAGCTCAATCTCTACGTGCTCGACGGCGACAAGCTGATCGAGCAACGCAACACCGGCACCGACCAGCCGCAGGCCGAACGGCCATTGCCGAGCAGCGACTTCATGTTGCCGTTGCCGCAGAGCGAAAAACCCCTCGAGGTCTATCTGCGCCTGGTGTCCGATCATCAATTGCGCCCGCACGTGACCCTGCAATCGGCGGTGATGAGCGCGGCCAACCACAATCAGACGCTGGTCTTCGGTTTACTGTTCGGCTGCCTCGGCATGCTGTTGTTGCACAACCTGGTGCGCTACGCCTATTCCCGTTCGCGCAGCAGTTTGTGGCTGGCGGTCTGCGAAGGCCTGCTGGGGCTGAGCCTGTTGCTGCTGCTCAACCTCGCCGGTCCCTGGCTGCCGAACTGGCATGCGGTGCAAACACCGGGCGCCTATCTGGCGTTGCTGCTGACGGCTCCGGCCGGGCTGATGTTCGCCTATCGTTTCTTCGCTCCGCTCGGCCCGCACCCGCTGAACAAACTGTTGCTGGGCGACATTCTGTTTATCGTGACCTGCAGCCTGTTGCTGCTGTTCGTCAACACTCTGCCGCTGAACATCATCACCTATGCCCTGGTGGCCCTGGCCGGCCTGAGCATGTTGTTTGTCGCCTTCTACCACTGGCAGAAGGGTTACCGCCCGGCGCGCCTGTTCGTCGCCGCGATGGTGGTGTTCAACATCGGCACATTGATTATTCTGCCTGCCTTGCTGGGGCTGACACTGGTGTCGCCACAAGGCTTGATCATGACCCTGATGGCGTTCATCTGCATCAGCGGCCTGTTGATGAGCATTGCCCTCGGCGAGCGTCAGCGCAGCATCACCGAAAGCCGTTTCAGCGTCAGCCGTGACCTCGCCGCGAGCAATGCCGAGATCAACGCCAAAGCCGAGTTCCTTGCCAAGATCAGCCACGAAATCCGCACGCCGATGAACGGCGTGCTGGGCATGACCGAACTGCTGCTGGGCACGCCGCTGTCGGTCAAGCAACGCGACTACGTGCAGACCATCCACAGCGCCGGCAACGAATTGCTGACGCTGATCAACGAGATTCTCGACATCTCCAAACTCGAGTCCGGGCAGATCGAACTGGACGACGTGCAGTTCGACCTCAATGCCCTGATCGATGACTGCCTGAGCATCTATCGGGCCAAGGCCGAACAGCAGAACGTCGAGCTGATCAGCTTTATCCAGCCGCAAGTACCGCGAGTGATCAGCGGTGACCCGACGCGTCTGCGCCAGACCTTGCTCAGCCTGCTGGAAAACGCTCTGAAGAAAACCGATGAAGGTGAAGTGCTGATCGTCGTCGCACTCGACGAACGCAGCAGCAAGCCACGCCTGCGCATCGCCGTGCAGGACAGCGGCCAACCGATGGATCAGGAAGAACGCGACGCGCTGATGCACGCCGAACTGCACAGCAAGCATTTCCTCTCGGCCAACCGCTTGGGGGGCAATCTGGGACTGGTGATCGCACGCCAGCTGATTCGTCTGATGCATGGCGAATTCGGCATCAAGAGCGGCGCCAGTCAGGGCAGCACCTTGTGGCTGACCCTGCCACTGGATCCCGATCGCCTCGAACACCCGACCTCCGATCTCGACAGCCCGCTACAAGGCGCGCGGGTGCTGGTGGTCGACGACAACGACACCTGCCGCAAAGTACTGGTCCAGCAATGCAGTGCGTGGGGGCTGAATGTCAGCGCGGTGCCTTCCGGCAAGGAAGCGTTGGCCTTGCTGCGAACCAAAGCGCACCTGCGTGATTACTTTGATGTGGTGCTGCTCGATCAGAACATGCCGGGCATGACCGGCATGCAGCTCGCGGCCAAGATCAAGGAAGACCCGAGCCTGAACCACGACATCCTGCTGATCATGCTCACCGGCATCAGCAATGCGCCGAGCAAGATAATTGCGCGCAACTCGGGGATCAAACGCATCCTCGCCAAACCGGTGGCCGGCTACACGCTCAAGACCACCCTGGCCGACGAGCTCAACCAGCGCAACAAAGGTCAGGTGGTGTTCCAGCCGCAAGTGGTCACCCCGGCCACGGCCGCCAAAGTGCCTAGCGATTTCCGCATCCTCGTCGCCGAAGACAATACGATTTCAACCAAAGTGATTCGCGGCATGCTCGGCAAGCTCAACCTGCAACCGGACACCGCCGCCAACGGCGAAGAAGCGCTGCAGGCGATGAAAGCGCAGCGTTACGACCTGGTGTTGATGGACTGCGAAATGCCGATACTCGATGGCTTCTCAGCGACCCAGCAATTGCGCGCCTGGGAAGTCAGCAACCAACGCATTCGCACGCCGATCGTGGCGTTGACCGCGCACATTCTTGCCGAGCACAAAGAGCGCGCGCGTCAGGCCGGGATGGATGGTCACATGTCCAAGCCGGTCGAGTTGTCGCAATTGCGCGAGCTGATCGAACACTGGGTAGCCCAGCGTGATCAGCAGAACCGGACGGCATCGACCTTCTGAGCAGGATCGTATGGTTATGCGATCAGATCTCCAGGCCATCAATGTATTTGAGTGAGCCGGTGATGACGGAGTTTTTCACCTTTTCGCGAAACTGTGCGTAATGCAGCGTGTTGAATGTAATGGCAGCAATTTGTTCAACGCTGTTGTGGATAAGTGTTTCATCCTCGCTGAACAAAAAACCGCTGGCCTCTCTCTCGATCTGGAACTGACGGTGATAGATGCCCATTTCCACTTTGTTCGGGCCACTCATCACGCAGGGGATCATTTGAAAATATCCGACATTGGCACGCAGGCTCGTGGACTCGAACAGCCTGAGTGCCAATGCGTTACGTTCCATCACCTGCAGCGCACGCCGCATAGGTTCGCAGAACTGCTCACCCAATACCGCCGCGATACGCTGCGTTGCCTGACCGGCCATCAGATTATTGCGCGACGGCGTCAAGGTTTGCGGTTTCGGCACGTCCCATCCGACAAATTTCAGGACATTCCTGTAGTAGTCGAACCAGTCCCCCGATAGCCCGTCCTCGAACGCCGCGCGCGTTGCTCTTTGCGCATAGGCTGTGCTCATGTAAATGTCGTCTCGATGGGTCGCAGGCAGGCCACCGGCAAACGCCACGACACTGCCGCCGACCACCGCAGCCTGCGGTGTAATCAATTCCTTCATGCCGTAATCTCCTTGGTCAGAGTCAGCACTGCCATGCTGTCCGCAAATTTGTCCCTGACTTTCCTGGCAATCGCCTCACGCGCGCCGCTGTAGCGAATTTCCGACAGACTTGCCCGGGCGTGATGCACATGGACCAAGCCTTGAACCTCTTCGCATTGATACAACTGTTGAAATGGATTCTGGCTTAACTCGAGTGACGTCTCGAACTCAACAAACGCGCTTGCGATCGAATCGGCAGCATTCGCGACAATCACCAGTAGATGCACCTTCGCCAACGGCGCTGGCATGCTGTCCAACTCGGCAGTAGCCGATATTTTCATGAAACCGCGCAGTCGCTGGATGGCGAGTTCGTCGCCCGGTATTTGTGCCATTCGCTGCAGTACTGCGCCCATTATTCGGGTTTCAGGCATTGCATCATTGCTTAACGCTGTATTGAAAAACTCCAGCGCGGACTGACTTCCGGGATTCCTGACCTGCCATGTCTGCTTCGACTTCTGATGACGCAACCAGAAATCATCAAGGACACTCACGTACGTGCCGTACCAATCCGGGGACAGGGATTTTTCACGTTTCTTATTGGCAACCAGTTGCGCCAGCAAAATCGAATTGACCAGATCGCTATAAACTTCCAGCCGTTCACCATCGGGAATAATCACCACGCAAGCCCCGACAACCAGAACTAAACATTCATCATCCATGTTAGGCCTCCGCAATAAAAAAGGGCAGTCGCCATGACTGCCCTTCTTCGCTCAATCAGATTTCATACTCTTCGATTTTCGATACAACGTTCAGACCCAGCTTAGTCCTGATGGCCATGCGCGCCTTATCAGCAACTTCGGTATTCTTGGCAAAGATCGTTTCACCGGTGTACAACTTCACATTGCGAATATCCACATCGACAAACATAACTTTAGTGGAAGTATTGCGACGCAGAAAACGCACAGCGCCGACGGCCATGATGGCTTCGCCATTAACTTCGGTACAGACACCAGCGGTGATGCCGCCAACACCGTGGTTCAGCAGATTGCGCTCATACAGAGTCAATGCGGTATCACGTTTTTTCAGAGCGGCGATGGCGTCGCCCGCCGTCTTCAGCATCAGCGCAGTTGCAGGACCTGGCACCGCAAGACCCGCTACCACCGAGCCGAGAATTTCCAGGACCAGTTTATCCATCCGTACGCTGGTGCCCGCAACCTCCAGATCGTTGTAGTACTTGGTGACAGGCGTCCAGCCTGAGTTGGTCATGACCTCGCGAAACAGCAAATACCACTCCAGGCCCTGGCTTTCGAGCGGGAATTTCTTGTTGGCTACAAGTGTCGCGAAAAGAAAGGCGTTTTGTGCGTCGGTGCGATTGTCATCGGTCAGATGAGCAGAAAATGCCAAAAGCCCCTCGCCAACAACTGCCGCCTTTGTCGGCGCTTCCACAGCGTCACCCGAGTTAAGGGTCAAGGCAACACCACGGCCTTGAATAGTTGGAACTTCATCAATTTCATATTGCTGCAGAGCACTAATACAGTTGGCGACATAGAGCTGTTGCATTACTGGGTTATTCACTTTGAATTCCTTATCATTATTTAAGCAAGCCTTTATTAACCTGCAAAAACAACCATAACCAAAGACATCAACACCCTACAAACAAAAACATGTAACACCCCTTACCAAACCAATAAACAACGCAACTAACAAACAACTAAATCAATAACAATCAGCATTGTAAAAGTCGATACCCCAACCCCGTAAAGCGCTGATAGACTCCATCCCCATTCTCCTTCCCTGCGAGACATGACCATGCTCCACGTGTTGTTCAGCGTTTACCTGAAGATGCTGGTGCTCTACAGCCCGTTCTTCGTGTTGTCCTGCTTTATCAGCCTGACCCGTGGCTACTCGCGCAAGGAGCAACGGCGCCTGGCCTGGAAAGTCGCTGTTGCGACGCTGGTCTCCAGCGTCCTGCTGTATTTGTTCGGACGGGTGATTTTCGATGTGTTCGGCATCACCGTGGATGCGTTTCGCATCGGCGCCGGCAGCGTACTTTTCATTTCGGCGCTGGGCATGGCGCAGGGTAAACCGGCGGTACAGGCCGACAACGTGCAGCAGGACGTCACCATCGTGCCGCTGACCATTCCGCTGACTGTAGGCCCGGGCACTATCGGTGCCTTGTTGGTGATGGGCGTCAGCCAGCCGCATTGGGACGACAAGCTCACCGCGATCATGAGTATTGCGCTGGCCAGCTTCACCGTAGGCGTGGTGCTGTATCTGTCGAATCGTATCGAACGGATTCTGGGTGATCAGGGTTTGCAAATTGTCAGCCGCTTGATGGGGCTGTTTGTCTGCGCTCTGGCGGCGCAGATCATCTTTACCGGGGTCAAAGGTTATCTGGTGCCCTGAGTGTCGGTATACCGAGATGGATGCATGGGAAAACGCCGCAAACGAAACCGTTTGCGGCGTTTTATCAAGTGGCCAGATCAGTCCGCGACATACGGTTTTGCCAATAGCGTCTGCATCGTCACCCGAGCGCTGCGCTCAGTTCGCGCCTGCAATCGTTGCACCCACGTCGAAATCGCATGTGATTGCTGGTCCTTGAAGGCCAGATACACTTCTCCGCGCAAGTCAGGATCAGCGCCGCACACATCACGAAAGATCAGGCTGTGTTCCGTATCAGGATCGACGATCAACAGATGCTCCCCGACGATTTCAAATAACAGCTCCTGCGGCGAATCGAAATCCCAGATCAGCTTTCCCGGTACTGACGATACTTCACCCAGCGCATGCCGACAGTCGATAATCAACGAATCCAGCTTCAACCAGGCGGCTTTCGACAACCGGCAAGTCACATGACCCTGACCCATTCGCAGAATCAGGGTCGTCACGTCATCGGGGATCAGCGGCAGTAGATCACCCAGTCTGTTACGCGCCTCAACCGTCAACACCTGAGCGTTTCGCTGCAGGTAGTCGAACGACCCTATGCTTCGCCTTTGCGGATAGGCCTTCAAGTCTCCCTCACGCCGGTCGTGCAACAACACATTCGAGCGTTGCTGTGTACCCAGCAGCACTGAATCGGTGGGCAGCATCTTGTCGGCAATCTTTATCAGTCTCGCGTTTTGTGAGTCATACCATTGCAAACTGCCGGGCGCGGACTCGACGAGCACAAATGTTTCATGATCCACATCGCTCAGCAACGTCTGCAGTCGCTCAACCAACGGCCCGTGCTGCGCATTAACCCAGTCCTGACTGACACCGGTAATCACTTCAGGCTCGAGGTAACTCAACCTCAGCGAGACACCGTCCACCGTCGTTCCTGTTAACCCGGCGCCGTCGATGGACACTTCGGCAAACCGCCAATCGGCCCAATCCTGTCCGGGCGTCGGCAACCCGTCCGTATGCAGCAACTGCGCGCGTTCATCAAACGCATCGACCAGCGATTGTGGCTCGACCAGTTCCTGGCTCCAGATTGCACCGCTGGCCAGATCAAACAACCATGCCGATCGGTTATCCGGCGTCACGCCCAGCAGGCGTACAGACTTGTCGCGGCCAAGATCACACAGCAACAAATGATCATTGATGTACCAAGCGTTGAGGTAACCGTCTCCCGTGACATTTTTTAAGCCGACAATGGCAAAACTGTCCATCGAATAGCGCTTGGCTAGCGGCTCCAGCGCCTGCCACCAATGGCTGTGATCCTTCAGCCACTGCTCACCGACCCCGCCCAACTGCAATTCCCCTGACATTTTCAGATTGAAGAACCGGCCTTGATCGTCCAGAACCAGGTAGCCATTTTCGACAGCCATCACCTGCTTCAGCCCCTCAGGTTCAACCCATCGGTGCGACCATTGCACCAGCCCCTGTTGCAGGGTCATTTGCAGACGACAGAGCGTCTGATCGAGACGGTTATAGATGAAATACAGATCGCTTTCGTCCGCCATCGGCAACAGCACCAGGTCGCTCAGGTTCTTGATCGAGTCGTGCCAGCCACGGGCATGACGGGGCAAAGGCAGCGGATGGATCAAAAGCCCGTCGCGGCTGCGCACCCACACCAGGTCGCGCTTGTCAGGATCGAATGCCCAACAGACCGAAACATACGGTGCCGGCTGCCAGTCAAGCGTCGAAAAACCATCCGCCGCCGACACGGCGCGGGGCGTCAGGTACTTGCCCAGCACCACTGTCCAGTCCTTCAGCGTCTTGTCGGCGAAAACCTCCGCCTGTAACTCGCGATTCTGCTCGTAGGTGACGGAGCTCAACAGCAGTTGGCCATCGTGAATCAGGTAACCGAACAGCTGAGTCCCCGTCGCACCCTCCACAGTCTGCACGAAGTGAATCGTGCCTTGCTCGTCCGCTTGCAGGGCACCGAGGGTGCTTTTGCCCTTCGCCAACAGTAGGCGATAGCGATTCTTGAGCAATCCGGTAACCGCATCCACCTGCCAGATATCGTAACCGTCCGATACACAGAACCAGGCGTAGCCACCGCTCACCAGTGCCAGTTGTGCGCTATCGGTTTCACCCGCACGCTCGTTGCGGATATACAGGAAGCGGTCTTCCTGCGCGTCATACCAGGCACTGACATAACGCGGCTGATGGGGCGACTCGAATGGAATCAACCAATCCCTGATTGGCGTATAAGCCAGTGTCAGACGATGCTCCTGAGCCAAGGATTTGTAATGTTCGAGCAATGATTGTTCATTGAGCCCAAACGGCGCGCGTTGCTCAAGGATGGTCAACTGGCGTCTGGCCCAGTCAATGCCGAACATCTGTCCGTCGGCAGTACCGATCATCACCTCGTGGGCCCCCTCGCCAAGCGTCACTTGCACATCGCCGACGTAAAGCTCGTTTGTGGCCTCGATTCGAATGTCGGCTTCATTGGCCCATGTGGCGTGTAACTGCCAGCGGCTCGCTTGCGCACTCTGTGTTTGCAGTTCGAGTTTGCCACCGCGACTGAGCGTCAGTGCGCAGGCATTGCCGGACCCGGTGATCCTGTACGTCAGTTTGCCCTTCCAGACATCCGGCAATGACGGCATCACCAGCGTGCGCTCAATACCATCCAGCTGAACCTCGATGAGCGTATCGCGGTAATCGGGCAATAGGCGCCGCACGATGTAATGGGAGGGAAAAGAGTAAAACGAGAACAGAAACAACCAGTCACCGTCAGGCTTCTTTTGCTCCAGACGCCTTGCCGTGTCAAAGCCGCGGTCGTGGCGTGAATTGGCGAACGGTAGCGCCTGATACTCATAGCCGTAGCAGGTCTGCGGGGTGCAAGGCAGTACGATCGCTTGCGCGACCGGCGCGGTGAATCCGATCCGGGCAGGCAGCTTCAACTCACTGCGGATATCAATCGCCCGGGAATAGTCGACATCAAAGTCCGGTACGCCGAAGTGATTGCGCAACGGGTATAGCTTCGGACTGTCGAGCAACACCGTGCCCGCCCCCAGATCAATTCGCTTGATGATCAATGCTGGGTTGGCAATGCAGGCGCCGAACTCAGAATCGAAGTGATACCCGATACCCCGGTAAGCCTCCTCCATGTCGGCGAAAAAGTTGCCGACGCTCTGCGCATCTCGAGCAATGACAGCAAAGCCTTGGGCCAGCGCCGCGACACCTACCGCCAGCCCGCCAAGGATCACCCCGGCCCCCCCCAACACCGCTGCGGCCGTCGACGCGCCAGTCAACGCAGCCCCGATGCCCCCTGCGGTCAATGCGAGGCTGGCAGAGTCGAAGGCCAGTTGCGTGCCGAACTGCGCTTGTTCAACGCCATCCTGTGCATTGCCAAGCTGATAAATATCAAAACCGACGTTAGCCAGCCCCAACACGGCGCCGACACCTTCATTGGCCGTATGCCCCAAGGCTTCACCGACGACGGATGAAGTGGTGCGCGCAATGATCTTCTCCTCGTTCAATGCGGTTCGAACCAGTCGAATCAGGCCGACCACATCCACCACGTTTCCATGCAAAAGTTGCGCATAGTTGAGGTAAGCATGCAGACGTACCGCCATGGTCAATATGCGTCCGTCCCCTTCGCGATTGCGCAACGCGTTCATCAAGGCCTGAATGGTAAACCCGGCATTGAGCGTGTGTACGCTGCCAGCCTCGGTCGGATCCGGCACACCGGCGAATTGCTGCGGTTTGCGCGCCAGCGTGGAAAACTGCTCGGACAACCAGTGTTTGATGCGCAACAGCCGGTAGTCATCGCTGACCACTTCGACCACGTGTTCGGGGTTCGCTGGATCAACCAGGCTCAGTTGGTAGTGGCCCTGCGATGTAACCTGCAGGGTTTCAAACAGTGGCACCAAAGGTGTCGCCCCAGTATGCAGTTCTTGCAACGCCGCCGTGGCGTTGGCGATCTGCTGCCCCCACCAGTGGCTGTCCAGCCCCAGCAGACTGGCCCCCAGGTGTGAGTTTTCAATCAGCGAGCGTCCATGCGCACTGTCAAGACGCTGACGAATCTTGCCAGGGGGTTGCTTCGGCAGCGAATCCGGACCGAGCAGTCTTGCTACCTCAAAACCGCTTGAAAGGTGCAAAGCCGAAATCTGATCGCCATGCAATTCCACCAGATCGAACCGAGGACCGTTTTCGCCAGCGTACGCTGCGTAATAGTCGGCCATTTTCTGACGTACGAAAAAGTGCTCGAGCGCACGTTGTAACTGGGCGGCGCTCTCGAACTCGAACAGACCGAAGTTGGGGTCATAAAAATGGTAAGTCGCCACGTTACCCACTACAGTTTTCGCCACCAGCATCGAATGGTTTTCGGAGTTGAGCATCATCGTGCGAGTACCGGTGTGACTCTCCAGAGCGGCGCAAACCTGCTTCAGATCGGCATGGCCAAACGGTGTGCCGACTTCACTCAACGCAGTACCACGAAGCTCTTCCAGCGCGAGCCCAAAAGCGATCGAATCACTTTGCTGCGGCTCAAGAGCCGCGAGATAAAAGCGCTCGCGCAATCGATGAGAGGCCAGTCCGCCTTCGGTCAAGGCGGCGCTCATCACCAACGCCAATGGGTAACAACGTCCTCCAATCGTCTCGCCGATACCGTTGAGCATCAAATCCTGAGGCACCAGTTTGACGCTGCGGGCTTCGCTATCGAATTCACTGAGTACCTGATCCAGTTTCTCGCCGACCAGGAGACGATGCTCCTTTATGGCGACCTGCTGAATCTGCGCCGCACATCGCCCCCACTGCTGCAGGGTATACGCCTTCATCAGTGCAGCCTTTTTCAGACTCAGCGCACTGGCTGGCGAGGCTTCAGAGTCGACGGCAGCGAAATCCAGACCACTCAGAAATGCCGGAGCCTTGAGTTGGTAAAGCCGTCGCTCGATCGCCGCATAACGACTCGACACCCCCAGTTTGTGAAAGCTGTTGACCAGGTTGTCGAGTTCGACGCTGTATTTCTCGAAATTAACGCTGTGCAGTGAGTCCATTCCCAACAGAACACCGAGTGACAATCGCTGCAATGGCGTGAGATGGAGAACATCCAGTTCACCATTGCCCATTGTCACCAAGACTTCGTCCAGCCCCAGTTCCTGAATCCGTGCAGCGCCAAGAAACACCGGAGGCAGTGCATTGTGGGCCTGTTGTTTGATTAACTGACGATCGTCAAAGCTCAGCGGCAGCGCGGCTTCAAAGTTGATGACACCGCTGTGCTGCTCCTGCATCGCCTTGATGAATGGCTCGCCGAGTCCATCGATCAGACCTTGCAATACACTGGAGAGCAGAACCGTCCGCCCCTCGATCAATGGCCAGCCCTGTTCGAACTCGATGGCCGAGCCCTTGAGCAGCTCGGTCATGTCACCGTTGTAGCGCGTGCGGTATTGGCCCTTTTGCCAGCGCTCTTGCTCGCCGCTGACCCACTTCACGGCATCATTCTCATTTTCTTTCCAGGAGTGATCCTGTTCCTCCTCCGTGACGCGATTAACGCTGACTCGCGGAACAATGGAGGCGTCATCGTGAAGGATTTGCCCGTCACGCTCGGTCAGGTGAATTCGCGCGAAATCTTCCATGCCGTCACGGACAGCACGGGGGCCACTGAGGTAGATGGTGCTCTCGCTTTGCGGACGAATACCATCACTGAAGTAGCGCGCAGCCCAATACGCCAGATAATCTGCAGAAACGGAACGCTCTGAAGGCAGGTCAATCAAAGGCCCCCAACGGCTCGCAATAAACTCTGCAGTCAATGTCTGCATACTCTTCGAATCGATCAACGCTATTCTTTGTTGTGCTGCCCGGCGAATAGCGTCATTGACCACCTCATAGCTGAATCGAATGCGCCCAATAATGGTTTGCAGCATTGCCGCGCGAGGATGAGCCATCAGAAACGCGTTATTGATCGCACTGCCCTGAGACACGGCCCGCACAGCGAACGGCCGTACCAGACGATCTGCCGGAAGCTCGAAGACTTGCCTCATGGCGGGCTTGCTTTGGGCAAACGCCTCCAGCGCCGAGCGCGATGCCTGAGGGATGTCGTCGACATGATTGCCATAACTGCTACGCATCGCCGCGCGTCCTGGCATCCAGTGCGGATTTTTGTCGAGCAAGAGCTGCAATACGCCCAAACGCTCGGGATCGGTAAAGGCGCTGATGTCCGTATCACCGATACTCTTGCGCAATGGCGGCAAATTATCGACGTCGGCATAGCTCCCGCCTTCGCCATACAGAGCCTCGGCACGAACGACATCAGACGCTGCCGCGAGATTGCCGCGCAGGCGAGTTTCCTGCTCGTAAGCATCTTGCAACTGTATAAGCCCGTCACTGCCATCAAGGTCACGTAACTGAAAACCATCACCGAGTTGCACTTCTATGCTCTCGCGGTTTCGTGACTTAAGCTCCTTCAGGACGTTGGCATCCTGACCATAAGCGCGAGTCAGTAAATCAATCCGGGCATCATCAGCCAACTCACCTCTGGCGACCGCTGCATTGATATGCGCGGCCATTTGTTGTTTCAAAACAATTGCCCGACTTTCAAAAAGAGAAGCCAGTTCATTTTCGGAAACGGTTTTCCCAGCCACCTGTTTTAGAGCATCTGCCTTGGCCGCTTCAACAATCAGTTTATTGGTCTGATGTGCGAGCAGTGCATCGCTGTCGTACCAGAGATTGAACGTATAGCCGTGCTCGGCAAGCACCTGCTTCCATACATTCAGATAATCTCGCTGAATGGCACCGATGCCGCCACCGACCCACACAAAGTGCATAATCCTGGGGACTTCCGTCGCAGGGGTATTGACCAGCCCAGCACTGTATTGAACGAGAGATTCGAAACTCTCGACCTTGTTATAAATATCCGAAACATTCGGGGTTGTTTCATCCGCGCGGGCCGTTGACGAGCCCACACCACGCTTGCTCCGCTTGCCTTTGCGCAGGGGTTCCAGGGTCTGGCGCAACAGTCTTAACGGCTCCAGCAACCTTGATGAGCCCGTTCTTTGCAGGCAAGCATCGTAATAACGCATGACCTCTTCGTAAACCGGGAAACCCTCATGAGGCAACAAAGCCTGCTGGAGGTCTGCGAGACTTATAACGTTTTCAAAATTTGCTTCATTAACTTCAAGCTTCTTGATGTTCTGCACAGAGTTTTGCCTCAGTAAAAAAGAGAGAGACCAAACTAACGAGCAGACACGATCCATTCAAATTCAAATAAAATCAAACATTGTCAGACAAAACAAATTGCAACCAGCCTGACAAAAACACAAACATTATAATAATCACAGCGACTGGACGCCGCTGAAAGCCACAACAAAACAGTCGCCACGGTCACACAAACAAAACAAAAAGATAATCACCGACAACTTTTGACGATCCTTGATTGAATATTTTATATATTTCAGGACAAAACTTTAATCACTGTTAACAGTTCAACTATTGCCTCATCACCGCGCATCCGTGAAAAAATCGCAATCCATTGTTCGAGCGTAAACCTGAAGACTTGAGTGTCGACGCTGACTTCCAACACCATGTGTTTTCTCGTCTCGGAGTATGGCGGATCGACATCTCTGACGATCAGCGTGTGAGCACTGTCCGGGTCAGTAAACATCAGATGCCCGTCGACCAGCGACATCAACAACCGTGCGCAGTCAGCCATTTCAAGAAGCAGCAGGTTTGAGCCCGCACCTTCAGCGTTATCTGCCAGCTGCGTATCGACCACAATGCAGTCCAGACGCTGCCAGGCCTGTTCCGTAATACGATACCCGGCGGTCCGGGATTCTAAGGCCAGAATCAGTGTGTCGACGCCATCGGGCAACAATGCTGTGACTTCGACCACTCCATCGCTCAAAGCAAGGGACAACACGTCGCCTTCACGCTGCGCATGGCAGTCCGGTATCGACACCGACTGAAGACCGGCAGAATCAGTGCTGAAAACACGGCCTTCAACCGGGTCGAACATCAGTGCTGCAATGTTGTTGCGCATGCCAAGAAACGTTGGCCACTGCCCATCGTCGCGGCCGACGACATCAAAAAGCCGATCCTGCGCGGGTATGTAATACGTGTAACGGGTGCCGGTATTTTCGACCGGCAGGAACGGCGCATGGGCATGCCTTGCCAGCAATGCCTTCAAGCGTCTCCGTAGCTGTTCAGCCGTCTCACCCTGAACGCAGGACCAGCGATTCTCCACACTGATGATCCGCGCAGCCTGCTGATCGCGCAGTTCGACATTGACTCCGTCGCGCGTCTGACCGAGCAAACCTTGCCCATGCTTCAGCACTTGAGCAAACGACCAGTGCGGCCACGGCCTCTCTGGTTTGGGTAACGACTCAGGGCGCAACCACTGCGCCCCCGCAGCAAACGCTACGCGCAATGACTCGACCGCAATGGTCGGTTGGCGATAGAGTTTTGCGGTCAAGCCATCCAACAACCATGCGGCATGTGTGTCCGGGGTCATTCCCAGTAGCGTCGATTGTCCCTCTTGACCGAGGGCTGTCAGCACCAATCGATCGTCGACGCACCAGGCCGCCAGGAAAGCATTACCGCTGCGGGCACCCAACCCGATAATCGGGAAAGGTTCGTTTTTGTAGGCCTTGGCCAGTGCAGACAAGGCATCCAGCCAATCAGGGTTAAGTTTTAGCCAATGCTGACCGAGGCCGACGAATTTCAGAATGCTCCTTCTCAAAGGCTGGCCAATCCATTGTTTGTCCTCAAGGAAGAGGTCATGGATGTCGATCTCAAAGAGGCGGCCATCGGCCTTGGTGGCAATGTAGCTGCCGGCCGTTTGCGTGACCTCGACAATATCGCGCTCGATGACAAAGTTGATGAATCGACCGACCTTGGGCTCGACGCCTCGGCTGATCGTCTGTGCTTGCTTGCTATAAAACAGCAGGGCACCGCTCTCGGGATCGGCGGGCATCAGCATGACCATGTCCGCCTCACTGCCCAACCCTGCCGAGAAATATTGGCCCGTGCGCTTGTTGACCCAGGCGCGCTGGCGCAACCCCTCGAAATAGTAAGTACGGGCATAAACGAACGGCGCGTAGGCCCAAGTGCTGATGACATCGGCCATACCCGATGTTTCGTCGTTGTACGCGCCGAAGTTTGTAAAGTGATGCAAGTCGCCCTGCCCGGCCCGCACGGTGGGTTCCTCGGTAAACGATGATTTGATGCCCGTCAGCGCCACTGCCGAATCGCTAACGCGGTACTCCAGCGTGGTTTCGGTTTCCGAAATCCGGGCATCGAGCAACAAGCGCTGCAATATTCGCAAACTGCCATCGGCGTCTAGTGCACAGCCAATGATGTGCGATCCGCTCGCGGGATTCATCAACCGGTAGCGATGCACAACCGTGCCGGTGATCGCGTCGACACGCCAGACCGTCGCGTGCTGCGGATGGTAGAACCAGGCATGGCGATTACTGGCGCCGCCCAATACCAATCCCTCATTCACCGCGCCCGGCAAATTGCGCGCGTACAACAGACGATTCCGTATCGCGTCATACCAGGCGGTAGTCATCACCTTCGGCGCAGCGGGCACCCGGAACTTGTACAGCGGCACAACGCTTGCGACCAATCGGCCTTCGTCGGCATGCTTGCGCAACATCGCCAGTACTGATGGCAGGCGGTTTTGATCATCGAGGGTGACAGACTGCAACCGCAGACAACGCTCCCACCCATCGACCCGAAACATGCCCTCGGCCAGTTCGATCAAGCCATCGAAAACCGACAGCGCCATACCGTCGACAATCAGTTGGACTTCGTCATCATGTTCCCTGAGCGAGGCGGCAAAACTGACCTGTGCAAGACTGGCCCAGGCCGCATGCACTATCCACGTCGCTGGGCCTTGGAATTTTACCGAGACGATACCGGGTACAAGCCTGATCCGGTATTGCCCTTCAGGGGCGCGGATCGCGTAGGAAATCTTTTTGTGCACCAGCGCTTCCAGTGTCGGCACCACCAACTGCCGTACCTGACTGTCCAGCACCAGCCTGATATCTGTCGGTTGATAGACCGGATGTAGCTTGTAAAGAATGTGCGGCAGCGACGGGGTGGTGGTGAGATAGAAGCGCCGGTTTCCGTGCTGGTCATACTCCAGAGCGTCCGCCATGCGATCCGTCACTTGCGGGTAGCGGGTTTGCCCGCTCATATCGCCAGCGTCTCCCGCCTCGCCGGGAATCGGTTCGTAGGTGTATCCGCCCAGCCCCTTCAACTGATACTCGTAACCGTAATGGCAGATCGGCGTGCACGGCAGCACCAGCGTCTCGAGCGCATCGGTTTCGTCGCGGTAAAGATGGACGATCTCGGGCAGCCCCAGTGCCTGGCGGATATCGAGGGACAGGTGCAGGTCTTTCGGGTCATCGTTGTACTGCGGCAATTCCAGTGATCCGCCCGTCCAGGGGTAAAACTTCTGGCTGTCGAAGCGCACTTCATTGGTTTGCAGGTTCAGACTGACGATGACCGCTTCTGCGGGAAATTGCAGGACGCCACCCTTGAGTGTGTAGGCACCTCGCCGGTAAGCATGGCAGATCGCCCGCAAATGATTGCCCACCGCCGTAGCCTTGTCCCTGATCTGCCCAAGGTTGCTGGCAATGGCCGTCACACCGATGCCGACCCCGAGCAGCGGCACCGAGAGCACGGCCCCTGCCGTGCCCACCGCCCCGCCAGCCGCCAAAGCAACAACATCCAGCCCCAATGCCGCAACGTTGAATGCCAGTGAGGTGGAGAACCGCGAGCGTTGCTCGTGGTTCTCGGCCACCGACAGGTTGTGAAGATCGAAGCCGATGTTGGCGAGCGAAAATACAAATCCGCCTGCCGTGGCGGCACGCCCCAGCAGACGCCCGGACAACGACGACTGACCAAGCGCCAATGCCCGTTCGCTGGCCGCCACCTGACGCACCAGATTGATCGTCTGCGCGGTGTCGCTCAACACGCCAAAACCCAACTGCGCATAGCTGAAATAGACCTGCACTTGCAGGGCTATCGACAAAACCGGCGCCCGCTCGCCATCAGCCTGATAGTCACGATGGCGCATTTCAGTGATCAACGTCTGGATCGCGAAGGCGAAACTCAGACGACTGCCGCCGTCGGCTTCGACGGCGGCACTTGGCTTGCCCGCCAATGCGCCAACCAAACGCTGAAGGTGTTTTTTAAGCCTGTCGAAGCGTGCATCGGCGGTGCCGACCGTCAGTGATCTGCCCGGGTTCTGCACATCCACCAGCGTCAGCGAATAACCCGTGTCTGAGTTTGCCTTGACCGTATCCAGGAGTGGCAAATAGTTGCGACCCAATGTGTGTTCAGCGCGCAATTGCCGGGTCGCGTGATCAAATTCCTGCGCCCAGTAACGCGCGTCCAACTGCGCGAGGCTAGCCCCCAGCCGCGCGTTTTCACTGAGTGAGCGCGTGCGTGCCACAGCTTGCTTCGCCCAGACCGAAGCCGCCTGAGGGTCGGCGATGGCTGCGGTTTGCAAAAAACTCTCGACGTGTAACCCGGACGACAATGTCCGCTCGGCGAGCGCAACAGTGTCCAGTTCGATGACATCGAACTGTGCAGAACCGATGTCAGCCAAGCCGTACAACCTGGCCAAAGTGTCGTCGTCGCGCAAGTAACGCTCCACGCCCACCTTCAATTGCGCGTATCCGGCAAACCCGTAAAGCGCAAAATTGGGGTCATAAAAGCGATAGAGCGTTTGCCCAGCCACTTGCACTTTAGCCACCAGCAAAGCGTGATTGCCTGTATCGAGCAGCAGGACGCCGGGGGCGGTTTTCGCTTCCAGTGTCTGCATCACGCTGTCGAGACTTTGCCGGCCGCGAGCCTGTCCGATCGCACGCTCGGGCACCCCGCCCAGTTCATCCAGCGCGCTGAGCAATGCCCGCGAATCAACGTCGTCCGGCCTCAGGCTGGCATTGGCCACCCGTCCGATCAGTGCACGCTCGGCCAACTCGCCAGCCGCCACGGCGGCGCCCATCAACAACGCCAGCGGATAGCAACGACGTCCCGGATCGCCCGGGGTGCGCAGCAACAGATCCTGCGGCAACTGTCTGACGGAGACGGCTCCGGCCTGGAAGAACGCATCGCGCACCTGTCCACTACGCTTGAAAATATGCGTGTGATATTCACGTTGCGCCGTGCGATTGATCTGTCCGATGCGCTCGCCCCAGTGTTTCAGCGTCAGCGGTTCGCTCATCGCCAACGCCTTGAGTTCGCGCGCCATGTGCGTGCCGTGGTTGTTCGCAGCGGCGAGACCGGCCTTGAAGGCCGGCGACGCGTGCCCAATCAGTGCCTTTTCGATGGCGTGGTATCGGGCGAACAATCCGCCCTCAGAGGTTTCCCGAGCAACGTCGATGATGCTCTGCCAGGCAGGGGCAAACCCGGCAGCATCGAGACTCTTCGCGCCAAACATTGCGCCGAGGATCACGCGCTGCAGGGGGCTGAGTTGTTCAACCACCATCGAGCCATGGTCTACGAGAGTGAACAACTCGTTGAGGTTGCCGGTGGCCTCGGCGCCATGGGAAAACGGAATCTCACTGACGGTTTGCGCGCGTATCAGCTCATGGTTGTCGAGACTGATGGAGATGGCTGAATTGAACGTAATCTCGCCGCTCAACTTCTCCCTCATCGCGCGCATGAACGGCTCGCCCAGATCGTCCATCAATTGCTGCAATACCGGGGTCAGCAACACCGGCTTGCCTTCAATGACCGGCCAGCCCTGTTTGAAGATCAGCGTGTGCGGTTTCAACAGATCTGCCAACTGGCCGGCGTAGCGCGATTTGAGTTTGCCGGTTCGCCACTTCTCCCGCTCTTCGAGTAACCATTGCTCGGCCTTGCCGTCGACGGTCCAGCCGGAGATCATCTCCTCCTCGGTGTGGGTGTTGTAGCCCTCGAGCAACTTCAAGTGTTGGCGAATCTGCACCTGTCGATCCGGTTGCAAGTGTTGTTCGATGTATTTGAGCAGCGCGGCCGCAGCAGCCCCTGGGCCGGTCAAGGTAATGGTGCCGCGCGCTTCAAGGCGAATGCCATCGCGGTAATAGGTAAAAATCGCGTCGATCAACCTGGAGCGGAACACATCGCTCTGTGCTTCAGGCAGCTTGCCCTGCGCCTGAGCCGCATTGACCACATTTTCGACTACATCAAACATCCGCGCCTGGTCCGCCGGGTCGATGCCGGCGACCGCCGCCCGGCGCTCCACTTCCAGCAGGCAGTCGTAATTGAGGCGGATCATCTGCATGTACGCCAGGGTCATGGCACTGCCGGGATGGGCGAGCATGTGCGCATTCATTTCGGCCCAGTCCGGCAAGCCATAGGCCGTTCCCAGACGAAGCGCATCCCGTGGCACCGCGTGATCTTGTGGTGCGACAAAGATCTCGCTTGGCGGGTGTTGCTCACGGGCAAACGCCGTCAATGCCTCGAGGTGTTCTGCGGGGATCTTGTCGGTGCGATCGAGATAGCGTTGGCGGTCGCGTCCCGGCATCAACGCTTCATTGTGGTTCAACAGCAACTGAAAAACGCCGATTCGGCCTTCTTCACCGACGCTGAGGATATCGACGCCTGCCAACGTGTCCGCCAGTGGCGGCAAGTAATCCATGTCACTGTAACGGCCACCTTCCAGGTATTCGACCTGCAACCGCACGACATCGCTCGCCGCCGCAAAATTGCCGCGCATGGCCACCTCGCGCTGATAGACATCCTGCAAAAAGTGCCCGGCAAATTCGTGGCCGACATCGCGCAGTTGCAGGTCCGTCCCGACCATTGCCTGATGCGTCTGCAGGCAGCGCTGGCGAAAGGCTTCGAGCGTCATTCGATCCTTGCCGTAAGCACGCACCATCAAATCGATACGCGCCTCGTCGGCTCGACCTTGCCACTGCGGTTGCTGGAGATGGGCAAACATCTGCTGCTTCAACACCCGCGCACGGTCTTCGATCATCTGCGACAACTGAAAAGCCTTGCTGACCTTGTCACCGCCCGACTCCAGCGCATCCACTCTGGCGCTGTCGAGGATCACCCGGTTCATTTCAAAGGCCAGCAACGCATCACTGTCGTACCAGAGGTTGAAGCGGTAACCCTGCGGCTCCAGCACCTGGCGCCAGATGTTCATGTAGTCGCGCTGATTGAACCCGACTTCACTGCCGCCCACCCAGACAAAATGCATGATTTTCGCCACGGGTCGGGCCTCGCCATGGAGCATGGCGTGCGTACCCTCCAGCCTGGCGACAGACTTGACGAGATCTGATCGGATCTGGCTGATGGCTTCGGAAACGGGCAGAGCCCTGCGTTGGAGCAACGACTCCAGCGCCTCCTGAAACAGCTTGATCAACAGCAGTCGCTGCGGGTCATCAGTGGTTTGTCTGGCAAGTTCATAGTGCGACAGCAACGCCTTGTATTCAGCGCTGCCAGCAAACGCGCTCAGCGCCCGCTGCAACTGCGAGAAGTCTTCGGCGGACATGATTTCGTACGGCTGGTTGGTTTTCATCGTGGCACTTCTTCAATAACGGCTTCGTTCGCCACGAAACTATTGAGCCCAAGCGCCACACTCAAATCCGAACAAACTCAAACGATGTCCGGTGAAACACTCAATAACACTCAGGGTTTGCGCTTGAACCATGCGGCAATGAATTGCCTGTTTTCTTACCCGCGCACAAACGCACAAGGCCGCCAATCCAGAAGATCGGCGGCCTTGTGTTCGAGCGGGATGATTCAATCCGAATCGTTAACCTGATATCACGCCTAAAGCAGTTGCTTACAACTTCGCAGGACGCTCGACACGACGTTCTCAAACCACAGGTTTTTCACCGTACCAGCGCGGTGTGTAAACCCAGACGCCGCCGTCGCCGCGCGGGAACGTGCAGGTGGTCGAAGAACCAATCAACACCATGGTGCGCATATCCACCTGCTCGGGAGTTAATGCGCCCAACGTCGTGGTGCGCAAGGTCTGCCCCGGACGGCCGATGTCGCGGCCCAACACCACCGGTGTTTGCGGCGTGCGATGCTGCGCGACGATCTCCAGCGCCCTGCCCAGTTGCCACGGACGTGCACGGGAGATCGGGTTGTAGAACGCCAGGGCCAGATCCGCTTCAGCGGCCAGATCCAGACGTTTCTCGATGATCGACCAGGGTTTCAGGTTGTCCGACAGCGACATCACGCAGAAGTCATGACCCAGCGGTGCACCGGCCTGCGCGGCGGTAGCCAGCGAGGCCGACACGCCCGGGAGGATTTCCAGATCGACGCTGTGCCACGCCGGGTCCGAGGACTCGTGCAACGCTTCAAGCACTGCGGCGGCCATGGCGAACACACCCGGATCGCCCGAGGACACAACAATCACCGAACGCCCCTCGGCTGCCAGCCTGAAAGCGTGGCGGGCGCGCTGCATCTCTTCGCGGTTGTCGGTGCAGTGCTGCACTTGATCGTCGCGAAACGGCCCGGCCATGCGTACGTAGGTTTCGTAACCGAGCACATCGGTGGCGCGCGCCAGTTCGGCCTTTACCGCTGGCACCATCAGTTCGGCAGCGCCGGGGCCGAGGCCGATCACGGCGAGACGGCCGCGTGGCCGGCCAATGCTGGAAACATCTAACGGCTGCTCGGCGACCGCGATTGCCATGCCGTGGCCGGCCACGACTGTCGCCTCGGGCGCGGCGACACGCGCCAGGGTTTCGATATCGCTTTGCGCCGCGACAAAGCGCAGCGGTACACCCAATTCAAGCGCCGCTTCACGCAAAAGTGGCGAAGCCATTTGCGTCTCGCTGGCCAGCAGGCAGGCCAGCGATTGCAGGGCGATCTTTGACTGCTGCAACGCGCTGCGAACAGCATCCGGCAGGTCTGCTATTTCAGCACTCACCGCCACCGCCACGCTGCGCGGATAGATCAGCAGCTCACTGGCACTCGCCTCACGCGCGGCACTGCCGACATGAATCGAGCGCTGTGCCTGCGGATCTTCCGGCAGTTGCGCCTGATCCAGCCACGGTGCCGCGCCTTCGATGCGCACGCTGTGACCGGCCAACAGATCGGAGACAAAACGCTTGCCCAGTTCCAGATCGCCCAGCGCGTAACCACTCGGCGGGTTGAGCAGGCACGTGCCAAAGCGTAACTCGCCGCTGGTGGTGATCGCCGCTGCGACTTGCAATCCGGCAGCGATCTCTCGCGCCATGACATTCACCCCGCCGAGGCCGCCCAACAGCGGCACCACGGCGCTGCCGTCTTCGGCCACGGCGAGCACTGCCGGTTCGGCGCCCTTTTCCAGCAACAGCGGCGCCAGCGTGCGGATGACAATGCCGGCCGCGCACAGGGCAATGATCGGTGTGTCTTGCTGATACAGCGCACGCAGGGTCGCGCCGAACTCCTGATACGTGCAATCGGCGCCTTCGACCCGCCCGGCAAGGCCGTGGATCTGCGCCGCCGGATAGACCTGCTGAATGCGCCGCGCGGTGGCCAGGCTGCCCTGACCGAGGATGACGATGGCGGGGGTGGATTGAGTCATCAGCCTTGCCACCGTTCGCCCGGCACGATGATCAGCGAGAAGTACGGCGACGACATCGGCTCGACCTGATCCATCGGCACGATCTTCTGATTGGCCATGGTTGCACGCTCGACATACAGCGCGCGTTCGGCCAGACCGAGTTCTTCCAGCACCTGACGCACTTTCGGGAAGTTGCGCCCCAGCTTCATGATCACCGCCGCGTCGGCATCGGCCAGACGCCGCTTCAACTCTTCATGGGGCAATACACCGGAGAGCACCGACAGGCTCTGATTGCGATACACCAGCGGCGCACCGAGCACCGAAGCGCCGCCGAGCATCGAGCACACGCCCGGCACCACTTGGGCTTCGTAACGGCTGGCGAGGCGATCGTGCAGGTACATGTAGGAACCGTAGAAGAACGGATCACCCTCACAGATCACCGCCACATCGCGACCGGCATCCAGATGTGCAGCCACGGTCTCGGCAGCTTCATCGTAGAAATCGCTGATGACCTGCTCATAGGAAAGCGGCGCCGGCAGCGCTTCGGTGGTCACCGGGTAGACCAACGGCAGCAGATTCTGTGCGTCTTGCAGATGCGCCTCGATAATCCCGAACGCGTTGCCCTTTTTGCCCTTGGCGACGAAGTACGCGACCACTGGCGACTCACGCAACAAACGCAGCGCCTTGACGGTAATCAGTTCCGGATCACCCGGGCCAACGCCCAGGCCAAGCAAACGTCCTTTGGCCTGCATCATTCGACCTCCGTGGCGAGGGCATTGACCGCAGCGGCGGCCATGGCACTGCCACCGAGGCGGCCTTGCATGATCACGAACGGCACGCCACGGCTGTCAGCGGCCAGGGCGGCTTTCGATTCGGCGGCGCCGACAAAGCCGACCGGGAAGCCGAGGATCAGCGCCGGTTTCGGTGCGCCGGCGTCGAGCATTTCCAGCAGATAAAACAGTGCGGTCGGCGCGTTGCCGATCACCACGACGCTGCCTTCCAGATGCGGACGCCACAGCTCCAGTGCGGCGGCGGAACGGGTGTTGCCCAGTTCACGCGCCAGTTCCGGCACGCTCTCATCACGCAAGGTGCAGATCACTTCGTTGTTGGCCGGCAGGCGCGCACGGGTCACGCCTTCGGAGACCATTCGCGCATCGCAGAGGATCGGCGCACCGGCCGCCAGCGCATCGCGCCCGGCCTTGCCGGCACCTTCGGAGAACTGCAGACCGTCGATGGCCTCGACCATGCCGCAGGCGTGGATCACCCGCACCGCGAGTTTTTCCAGATCGGCCGGGATGCGCGCCAGATTGGCCTCGCTGCGAATGATCGCGAAGGAGTTGCGATAAATCTCCTGACCGTCGCGGATGTAATCAAGCATCAATGAGGCTCCGAGAGCGGGCGGCGAGCAGGGTCGCGGCCGCTTCAATAGTAAGGTTGCGTGCGTGCAGCGCGCCGAAACCCGGCTGCGTTGCATCGCGAAAATAGAGGTCGTAATGACCGGGATTGACGGCCAGCAACGTCACCGGGGCACAGTGGGCGGCAGCGCAAGAACGCGTGCACCCGCTGAGGTGGACGTTGACGGCCGAGGGCAGCAAGGTCGCCAGATGGCGGGCGTCCTGCTTGGTGTCGGCCAGGCCTTTGCCGCAGCCACTGGCACCGGTGCAGGCGATCAGGCGCGAGAGGGGCTCGGCAGCGCGGGTCAACAGGTGCAGTTGCTCAAGACCTTCCAGCACCTGAGCCGCATCGCTGGCTTTGACGTCCGGCAGCAGCAGGCTTTGCCAAGGCGTGAAACGCAGGCTGCCATTGCCGAACTGGCGGGCCAGTTGCGCAGCCCCGCGCAGCATCGCCGGATCGAGACGGCCCAGCGCCGGCACTGCACCGATGTACACCTGACCCGCCGTATTCTGTGGATGAACACCGATGTGCAGATCGTCCGCCACGGCCATGCGCTGCCACTGGCTGATTGCCTTGATCGGCAGACACGTTCTCAGTTGTTCGAGAATGGCCAACATCGGCCATTCCTCGAGCAAATGGCGCATGCGCGTCTGCTCGGGACGCGCCAACGCCAGGAACAGCTCCAGCACTGCCACCACCAGCGCATGGCCATGTTCCAGCGCCACCGCGCCGATCGCGCGATCCGTCGGGCATCCGGCCAGACCGAACGCGAGCAAGGTTTCACCGTCACGCTCGAACGCCGACAACCACAGATCATGCGGATGTTCGAGCATCGCCAGCGCTTCACCGCCATCCAGTTGCACGGCGAACTTGGCGCTCAGTTCGTGGAACCGTGGATGGCTTTGCAAGGTGTCGAGGATCTGTCCGGCCAGTGCGCGGGTATCGACGCGCATCTGCCGGTCGATACCCGCGGCCGGGCTGAGCATCAGGTTACGCACATCGTCACCGGCCGCCGTGCGCGGACCAAGACCGGCAGCGAGCAAGCGCTCGATCAGTGCAGCAGATTGCAGGCCGATCCCACGGATTTGCAGATTGGCGCGATTGGTTGCCTCGATGGCTCCGCCGGCGAACTGTTCGGCGGCCTCGGCCACCGCGTCGGCCTGATCGGCACTGATCGAGCCGCCATTGAGCTTGATCCGACAGATGCCGCCGTCCAGTGCCTGGACGATACGCAGCAACCCCGGGCAGGCCGAGGGGCGTAAAGCGGTGGACATCGGGCGTTCGTTCAAGGGGCTGACCGGCTGCGTGGGAAAGGCGCTTCGCGGGCGAAGGCGCGGTATTATGCCTGCTTTGTCCGCTGGCATGAAAAGACTGCCCGTCGGAACGGCCTGTTTAGAGGAATATAGATGTCACCCTGGCTGACGGTAGTGGGAATCGGTGAAGACGGCTTCAAGGGCCTGGGCAAAAACGCCCGGCGTGCCCTGCTGGGCGCCTCGCGGATCATCGGTGGCCAGCGCCAACTGGATCTGCTGCCAGTGTGCATTCGCGGCGAACGGCAATTGTGGCCCACCCCGTTTTCCCTCGCACCGGTGCTTGAGCAGCGCGGCGAAGCGGTCTGCGTGCTGGCCAGCGGTGACCCGATGTTCTACGGCGTCGGGGCGAGCCTCGCCCGCCAGGTGCCAAGCGACGAAATGCTGATTCTGCCCGCACCGTCGTCGTGCTCGCTGGCTGCGGCCCGCCTCGGCTGGCCGTTGCAGGACGTGGTGACGCTGTCGCTGGTGGCCCGACCGCTGGCGGCGCTCAATGCCCACCTGTTCAGTGGCGTGCGGCTGTTGTTGTTGAGCAACGACGGTCAGAGCCCCGCGGCGGTCGCGCAGTTGCTTTGTGAACGCGGCTTCGGTTCGAGCCGGATGTGCGTTCTCGAGCATCTTGGCGGCGACGCCGAACGACGCATCGACAGCAGCGCCAACGCCTGGAGTGACACGCCGATAGCCGACCTCAATGTCATCGCCGTCGAATGTCTGGCCGATGCCAATACCCCGCGCCTGTCACGCCTTGCTGGATTGCCAGACTCAGCGTTCCAGCATGACGGCCAACTGACCAAACGCGATGTGCGCGCCATTACCCTCGCCCGCCTCGCCCCGACACCCGGCGAACTGCTCTGGGATGTCGGCGCCGGCAGTGGCTCGATCGGCATCGAATGGATGCGCGCGCACCCGAGCTGCCGCACCCTGGCCATCGAAGCCGATAACGGCCGTCAGCAATTGATCGAGCACAACCGCGATGCGCTGGGGGTGCCAGGCCTGCAATTGATTCGCGGCAAAGCACCGCTGGCACTGGCCGGGCTGGAGCGCCCGGACGCGATTTTCATCGGCGGCGGCGTCACCCGAGAGGGCGTCTTCGAAACCTGCTGGGAACACCTCAAACCCGGTGGCCGTCTGGTCGCCAACGCTGTGACGTTGCAAAGCGAAGTGGCCCTAATGAACTGGCGCGAACGTTATGGCGGCGAACTCACGCGCATCCATGTCGCCCAGGCGCAGCCGCTCGGCGAGTTCGACACTTGGCGGCAAGCGCTGCCAATCACTCTGCTCGATCTGGTCAAACCCCTCGATGCGTGACGAAACCGCCGAACAACCCACGCCCCTGCGCAGCGGCCTGACTACCGGCAGCTGCGCCACCGCCACCAGCCTCGCCGCCGCGCGCCTGTTGCTCGGCGGGCTGTCGGCGGATGCGGTGCAGATCGTGTTGCCCAAAGGCAAGCAAGTGCAGATGCGTCTGGAGTTCTGTCGTTTGACCGATGACGGCGCCGAGGCCGGGACGATCAAGGATGCCGGTGACGATCCCGACGTGACCCACGGCGCGCTGCTCTATTCGCGGGTACGGCTGCTGAGTGAGCCGGGGATTCGTTTCAATGCCGGCGCAGGCGTTGGCACCGTAACGCGGCCGGGCCTGGTGCTCGGCGTTGGTGAGCCGGCAATCAACCCGGTGCCGCGCAAAATGATCAGCGACCACCTGACATTGCTCGCCGCCGAAACTGGCTACGGCGGTGGTTTCGACGTCACCGTCAACGTCGAAGGCGGCGAAGCGCTGGCGCTGAAAACCATGAATCCGCGACTGGGCATCCTCGGTGGATTATCAATTCTCGGCACCAGCGGCATCGTCCGGCCGTTCTCTTGCGCGGCTTACATTGCTTCGATCCACCAAGGCATTGACGTGGCGAAAACCAACGGTTATCTGCACATCGCCGCCTGCACCGGCAACGCCAGCGAAGACACCATGCGCCGGGTCTACGATCTGCCGGAAATTGCCCTGATCGAAATGGGTGATTTCGTCGGTGCGGTGCTCAAGCATCTGCGCAAAGTGCCTGTGGATAAACTCAGCCTGTGCGGCGGCTTCGGCAAGATCAGCAAACTGGCGGCTGGGCACATGGACTTGCACTCGCGGCATTCAAGTATCGACTTGCCGCAACTGGCGAAGTGGGCAGCGGCGATTGGCGCCGATGAGGCGTTGCAGCAAGGCATTCGCGAGGCCAATACCAGTCAGCAAGCCTTGGCGATGGCCAGTGCGACGGGGATCGCCCTCGGTGATGAGGTCTGCCGACATGCGTTGAATTTCGCCCGCAGCGTAGTGCCGGCACAGGTACAGGTCGAGGTGTTTGCTATTGATCGTCAGGGCGGCATTGTCGGGCATGCCGGAGGTTTTGCATGAAGCGGATTCTGCTGTTGGGCGGCGTGACGGAAGCGTTGGCAATTGCCCGCACGCTCGCGCCGCCACATATCTACAGCCTCGCCGGTGTTGGCCGGGTGCCAACGGATCTGATCTGTCAGGTGCGTGTCGGTGGTTACGGTGGCGCTGAAGGTCTGGCGCAATTCATTCGCGACGAAGGCATCGATCTGTTGCTCGACGCCACACATCCCTATGCCGCACAGATCAGCCGGAACGCCGCGACCGGCGCGCGACTGACCGACATCCCCTGCTGGGCCCTGCGCCGCCCGGCATGGCAGCCGCAGCCCGGTGATGACTGGCGCGAAGTCAGCGACTGGGCCGAGCTGATCACTGCGCTCAAGCCTTTCCGCCGCCCGCTATTCACCCTTGGCCGCGAACCGCTGCAACACCTCGATGAAATTCCAGCGGAGCAGTTCTGGACCCTGCGCGCCCTCGACGTCTACCCCGGCAACGAACGCTGCGAAGTGATCGGCGCGCGTGGGCCGTTTCTGCTGGAGGATGAGCGCGCACTGTTCGAGCGGCGGCAGATCGATGTATTGATCAGCAAGAACAGCGGCAGCACCGCCACCGAGCCGAAGCTGGAAGTGGCGCGTGAACGTGGGGTGCCGGTGATTGTGTTGAAGCGACCGGAGTTGCCGGGGGTTGATCGGGAGTTTCTGTCGCTTCAAGAAACACTTGCTGCGTTGGCGGAGTTCATCTCATAGGGCAAGATCCACAGCTTGCATGATAAGTAACCTATTTGTTACCTTCAGGGCTGGCCGTGATCACACTCGAAGAATATCTACAAGAAGACGAATCAAGCCCATTTGGTCGGTGGATCTCCACTTTGAGCGTGCAGGCGGCACTGAAGGTCTCAAATGCCATGGTCAGGTTGGAATTGGGCAATACTTCCAATATCAAATGGTTCGATGGCTTGGGTGAATACAAAATCAATTGGGGGCCAGGTTACCGGATCTACCTGATACAAGAAGGAAAACGTCTGATCATTTTGTTTGGTGGCGGCGACAAATCGACTCAAAAGAAAGACATCAAACAGGCGAAAGCCTTGATAGCCGAATTCCGAATTCGGAAAAAAGCTGAACAGAACCGGAGGTAATTGATGGTTCTCACTCGAAGCTACAAACATTCAATCGCAGAACGCGCCCAACGAGACCCGGAGTTTGCTCAAGCATTACTGGATGAGGCCGCAACTCTGTTCCTGAATGGCGAGCCAGAAATGGCCAGAATAATTCTGCGCGACCTCGTCAATGCGACTGTCGGCTTCGAAGAGCTCGCGAGGGAGACCGAAAAGCCGAGTAAAAGCTTGCATCGAATGCTTTCAGCCAAAGGCAATCCGAGCATGGATAACCTGGCCAAAATATTTTCGGTAATCCGCGCTACGCTTGGTGTAGATATGCAAGTTCATGCCGTACCCGTGAATTAAGTGCGTAATTGAAGAGTTCGCTGCGACACCAAACCGCACGACGCTTTTTTACTTATCGGCCCTGATCAGGCTAAATAGCCGCGCCTGATCGCCCACCCAATGGATCTGTCCCATGAACCGACACCGGCTGGCAATTGCCTGGATCGCCTGCTTTGCAGTGCTGTTCAACATGCTCGCCATGCCGATGACGGGAGCGATGGCGCAGGCGGCCGGTTCACCGGTCGAACAGTTGCTCTGGAGCAGTTTCTGCACCGGCAGCGGGACCAAGATGGTGGCGATCAACATCGGCGCCACCGATCAAAAGGCCCCGACCAACGACACTCATTCGAACATGCAGCATTGCTGGTGTTGCTCGGGCTCGGCGCCATTGGTGGCGCTGCCAGGGCATTCGCCGCAGCTGTATTTCGCCCGTTACGAAAGCAATCGCAGCGTGGCGCCCGCCTCTCTGCAAACACCGACGCCGCGCCAGCAATGGCCAAGTCTCAATCCCCGCGCTTCCCCTCTGGTTTGATTTGTTCGCGCAATTGACCTGCGTTTCAAATCGTTCTGGAGAACTGCCATGTTGAACAAACTCATCATCGTCGCTGCACTGCTGCTGCCGGCGTGCTTTGCCCATGCTCACGAATACAAGGCCGGCGAGCTGGAAATCGCCCATCCGTGGTCGCAAGAATTGCCGCCGAATGCGCCGACGGTCGCCGCCTATTTCATCATTCACAACGCCGGCAAAACTGACGATCGGTTGCTCAGCGTCGACTCGCCGATTGCTCCTGAAGCGCAACTGCACGAGCACGTGATGCAGGGCGATCTGATGAAGATGCAGCAAGTGCCGAACGTGAAAATCCCGGCCGGCGGCAACGTGACGTTTGCGCCGATGGCCTATCACGTGATGCTGCTTAACCCGACCGATCGCAGCCTGCTCAGTGACGGCAAGCGCTTCCCGCTGACCATGCATTTCGAGAAGGCCGGTGACGTCACCGTCGAAGTCTCGGTGCAGAAGAAGCCGCCGGAAACCACGCAGGCCCACGCGCACGCCCAGTAAGCCTTCCGGCAAACTCCGCCCATGCGCCCGCTGAGCGCCAGGCCCTCCCGGCAACGCCGTCAGACTCAAACTCTGACTCGCGGCAGCTGGATCGCCCTGTTCGCCATGTTGATGATCTTCATCGGCCCACTGATTTCTCAGTCGATGCCGATGGATCAACACGCCTCGACATCGATGCCGATGAGCATGGACATGTCGATGGACATGCCGGGCATGGATCACAGCGGCCACGACGCCAAGCCCTCAGCCGAACACTGCCCGCCACAATCCACGCACCATGTGTTATGGGAAAAATGCGGCTATTGCAGCCTGCTGTTCAATTGCCCGGCACTGACCGGCGGTGGTGACTTCGTCGCCTTCAATATCCCGCCGCTGAACACCTTCACCCCGCCCTCGCCACGCCTGGGTCATGCCCGGCAAACCTTCTTCCCCGGCGCCCGCAGCCGCGCCCCGCCCATCGCAACGTAGACACGCACCTTTGATTGCACACGGTTGAGAAGACAGCTTCAGGCTGCCGGCCGTGTCGTTTACGACTGTTTGATGGAAATTGTCATGTCCAGGTTTGCTGCTGTTCCACGCTCGGGTTCTGCCCCGGCGTCCTTCGCTTTGAACGAATCGCGGATTCGTTTCAGGCACGCTACCGCCGTCCTTTGCGGCGCCCTGCTGTCCCCGCTGGTGCTGGCCGATGAGCATGCCGGCCACAACGAAGAACTCAGCCCGACGGTCATTACCGCGATAGCCCCGAGTTCACCGCTGACCGTCGTCACCAACCCAAAAGACCCGCGCCAACCGGTGCCGGCCAGTGACGGCGGCGATTATCTGAAGACCATTCCGGGCTTTGCGCTGGTGCGCAATGGCGGCACCAACGGCGATCCGGTGCTGCGCGGCATGTTCGGCTCACGCCTGAACATCCTCACCAACGGCAGCATGATGCTAGGCGCCTGCCCGGGGCGAATGGATGCGCCGACCTCGTACATCTCGCCGGAAACCTACGACAAACTCACCGTGATCAAAGGCCCGCAAACCGTGCTTTGGGGCCCGGGTGCATCGGCGGGCACGGTGCTGTTTGATCGCGAGCCGGAAAGCTTCGGCGAACTCGGCACGCGGGTGAACGCGAGCATTCTGGCTGGCTCCCACGGACGCTTCGACAAGGTCGTCGACGCCGCTGCCGGTGGCCCGTTGGGCTATGTTCGCGTGATCGGCAACACCGCGCATTCCGACGATTACCGCGACGGCAACAACGACATCGTCGCCTCGCGCTACGACAAGTGGAACGGCGATATCGCAGTCGGCTGGACCCCGGATGCCGACACCCTGATCGAACTGACCGCCGGCAAGGGCGATGGTGAAGCACGCTACGCCGGACGCGGCATGGACGGTTCGCAGTTCCTGCGTGAAAGCCTCGGTCTGCGTTTCGAGAAATCCAACATCACTGACGTGCTGGAGAAACTCGAAGCGCAGGTCTACTACAACTACGCCGACCACGTGATGGACAACTACACCCTGCGCACGCCGTCCGGCACCGGCATGATGTCGGGGCCGATGGCGTCCAATGTCGATCGCCGCACCCTCGGCGCACGGATCAAGGCCACCTGGCGTTGGGCTGATATTCAGTTGATCACCGGCCTCGACGCGCAGACCAACGAACACCGCCAGCGCAGCGGCATGGGCATCGATACCTACAAGGATCAGCCGTACAGCAAGGATGCCGATTTCCACAACTATGGCGTGTTCAGCGAGATGACCTGGTACGCCGCCGACCGTGACCGGCTGATCAGCGGCGCCCGCGTCGACCGCGCTTCGGCCAAGGATTATCGGCAGACCACCGGCTCGGGAATGATGTCCCGCCCGAACCCGACCGCCGACGACACCCGCGCCGACACCTTGCCCAGCGGGTTCATCCGCTACGAGCATGATCTCGCCGACAGTCCGACCACGCTCTATGCGGGCCTCGGTCATGCACAGCGCTTTCCGGATTACTGGGAGCTGTTTTCGCCCAAGTCCGGCCCCGCCGGATCCGTCAACGCGTTCGACTCGATCAAACCGGAAAAGACCACCCAGTTCGACTTCGGCGTGAACTACAAATCTGCCGAACTTGAAGCCTGGGCTTCGGGTTATATCGGCGTGGTCCGCGATTACATCCTCTTCGACTACACGCCCGGAATGATGGGCATGAGCACCTCGCGCGCCGAGAACATCGACGCGCGGATCATGGGCGGTGAACTCGGTGCCGCATACAAACTCACCGACCACTGGAAAGCCGATGCGACCCTGGCCTACGCCTGGGGCAAGAACAGCAGCGATGGCAAAGCACTGCCGCAGATGCCGCCGCTGGATGCACGCCTCGGTCTGACCTATTCCGAAGACAACTGGAGCGCTGGCGCACTGTGGAGGGTGGTTGCCGCGCAGAACCGTATCGACCAGAACAAGGGCAACGTGGTCGGCAAGGATTACGACAAGAGTTCAGGCTTCGGCGTGTTCTCGCTTAACGGTGCCTATCGGATCAACAAGAACTGGAAGGTCAGCAGCGGCGTCGACAACCTGTTCGGCAAGGCTTACGCCGAACACCTGAACCTGGCGGGCAACGCCGGGTTCGGCTACCCGGCCAACGACCCGCAAGCGATCAATGAGCCGGGGCGCACGCTCTGGACCAAGGTCGACATGAGTTTCTAACAAGAAAAGCCAAAGGATCGCAGCCCGCATGTACCCCTGTAGGAGCTGCCGAAGGCTGCGATCTTTTGCTCTAAAAAATTCGCTAAGCGGAGCACACGTGATGAAACAGCCCAAACCGAATTTCTACAACCTGGCCTGGCGTTGGCATTTTTACGCCGGTCTCTTCGTCGCCCCCTTCATGGTGATGCTGGCCCTGACCGGCATCATCTACCTGTTCAAACCGCAGCTCGATTCGCTGATGTACAGCAGCCTGCTCAACGTCCCCGCCGGCCATCACACTGTCCCGGCCGATGATCTGCTGCAGCGGGTAACAAGCGCTTACCCACAAGGCCAGATCACCCAGTACCTGCCACCGGTCAACGCCGAACGCAGCGCACAGTTTGTAGTAAAGAATGCCGGGCAGGAGCTCAACGTATTCGTCGATCCGTACCACGGCGACATTCTCGGTGAGCAGGATGCCAAGCAGAATCTGCAAGCCATCGCCCGCGCCATCCACGGTGAGTTGATGATCGGCACCGTCGGTGACCGCCTCATCGAAATGGCCGCCGGCTGGGGCGTGGTGCTGGTGGTGTCCGGCCTGTTCCTGTGGTGGCCACGCGGTCAGGCCGCGGGCATTTTGTGGCCACGGCTGAACAGTCGCGGCCGCGTGCTGTGGCGTGATCTGCACGCGGTCACCGGGTTCTGGGGGGCGACGTTGCTGCTGGTAATGTTGCTCAGCGGCATGACCTGGACCGGTTTCTGGGGCAAGCAATACGCGCAGGTGTGGAACGTGTTCCCGGCGGCGATGTGGGACAACGTGCCGACCTCCGACGTCGAGGCGCGAACCCTTAACAGCGCCACGCGCCAGACCGTGCCCTGGGCGATGGAAAACACGCCGATGCCAATGTCCGGCGACCACGCCGAACACATGAACCACGGCGCCACCAACGCTGGCCCCGCAGCACCCGCCATCAGCCTGCAAGATGTGCAAAACATCGCTACCGAGCGCAAGGTCGAACCGGGCTACAGCATCACCCTGCCAACCACCGCCACCGGCGTGTTCACCATCGCCGTGTTCGCCGACGACCCGCGCAACGACGCCACCCTGCACATCGATCAATACACCGGCAAGGTCCTCGCCGATGTGCGTTTCGAACAGTACGGCAGCGTCGCTCGCGCCACCGAGATCGGCGTGATGCTCCACGAGGGCAAGATGTTCGGCACCTTCAACCAGATCGTCGTACTGCTGATCTGCCTGATGATTCTGCTCAGCGCTGTCAGCGGCGTGGTGATCTGGTGGAAGCGTCGGCCACAGGGCAAATTCGGCGTACCGCCGTTGCGTCATGATTTGCCGAAGTGGAAAACCGGCGTGGTGATCATGTTGGCCTTGGCGGTGGTGTTTCCGCTGGTAGGCGCTTCGCTGGTGGTCGTCTGGTTACTGGATCGATTGCTGCTATCGCGCTTTGACCGGCAAGCTGAATCTGCCTCGACGTAAATCGGGCTCAATGTGGAGTGGCCGCCGACGGCGGCACACTCCCGGCCATGTAGCCGCTGGATCGAGCGTTACAACTCGTCCCTGACTCGCGCACCACCCTCAGTTGCAGACTGCTGGCGACGAGCCCTCCAGGCGGTGCCCATTCGTCCGGTCTGACGCCAGTAATGCCCTGCGATCAGCACCCTGAACTCACCCAGTTCCATGAGCTGCGAGACAAACTCGCCCGGGCTAAGCCGGCTGACCCAACGCCCGGCTTCGAAATCCACCGGGCGAGTGAGCAATAAGGTTCTTTCGGCCAGCGAATAAACGGGCGTGTACTTGATCAACACGTGGTTCGGCGTTGAGTAGTAATAATCCTGAATATCGAACCCTTTGCCTTTAAGCACATGTGTGTGCTCATGAACCCGCGCAGGCGCAGCGAAATTGGCTCCGACATCGTCGGTGTCCGGTGCAAGCGTGGTATTGCCCGACAAATGGAACTGGTGGCTGGCCACGAAAATATAGCCGTTGGGATATCGCGCCACCGGGTTTCGCCAGTTCACCGAAGGATCCTTCGACGAGCGGAACAGGCGTAACAGAGGGTCTTCTTCATAGGCAGACCAGGCTATTGGCTCGAGCGGGACAAATCGACTGCTCGTCAGTCGCGCCAGGATCGCGCCCTCGTAACCGGTTTCGCCGGGAACAGCATCGTCCGTGCGCTGCTGCGCATACCGGGCGGCATCGTCAGAGTGATGAAAGACCGGCCCCAACGCCGGCACCGGATTGTCGCGCCAGCGTTGCTCGCTGGAAGCATCGGTCATACGCGGTTGCCAAAGCTCATCCACTTGACCATGCCGCGACCAGTAATCACTGGTTTCAATGACGTCGAGTCGGCCGGCCCGGGCCATCCGCTGCACGTAGTCTGTAAATCTGAACAGACCTTTGGCTATGTCTCGTTCATCAATCGCCGCCTGCTCGCGTGAAACAAACGTATTGGGGCGCAATTCAACCTGCCCGAACCTGTCGTAGAACACACCAGGCTCAAAGGCATGCAATTGCAGTTTCAACAACGCGCCATCGGCACAGGAAATGTAGATCGGTTTGTACCCCTGCGGCGTACTGGCCCGTCGGCAGGCTTGCTGGACATCGTTGGGAGTCAGGAGGAAATGGCGCAAATCATTGGGCCTTGCGCCGAGTGGAGGCAGTGCTGCACGCAGATAAATCGAGTCCAGTGCGTAGCCTGAAAGCAGTCGGGCCTGTTCGAATACCCGATCCACGGCCAGTTCAGAGCGTTGCACCTCAACGGGCAGACTGGCGAGGAACAAGCCATCCCGAGCGCGCAGTATGAAACCGAAAGTCTGGGTATCCCTGCTCACCACCACGTCATGAACATACCGCGCGGCAGCGTCTGCCTGAATGAACACCGGACTGCACAGAGGGGCGCTTGTCGCCCTGGTGTAATCCATTACGGGCTGCAGATCCGCGGAATAATCAACCCAGTGACTCACCTGGCGCGGCAAGCCCCAGATGTCACTGCCGATGACAACCTGCAAGTAACCCGCCTTCGCCAGCGCGTCGACCCATTCACTCGGTTTCAGTTTTGCGCTACGTATGCGCTGCTTGATCGCATCACCATCCAGGTCGGCCGGTACCGCTTTGTAATCCGTCAGAACGGCCAACAGGTCGCCTCGCACGCGCTCCCATATTCCCGGCTGATAGCGAATCAACGAACCGTCGGGTCCGAACAGGTATTCATCCCAGGTCCTCGCCGGCTTGCGGGTGAAGGCCAAATACACGGTGTCAACCGACAGCATGTTGAGGTAAATCTGCTTTTCAACACGAGAAAGAATGACCGACAGTTCCCTCGCCACTCTGGATCGATAACGCGCCGTGATGCTGCAGCCAGCAGGAAACAATCCGGCGGTTTTGGCTTCATCCGGAAAGATCTCGGTGATGTCGAAATCCTCCCGCGAAACCTCGATGGGCGTCGTGGCCACATAGAGGTTGTCTGGCCTTCGCACAATCACGCCGCCGAAAACCTTGTCGCTGAGACGGGGCAATACCGATCTGGCAAATGCCGCCGCATCATCAGCGCGTTGAAATGCGGGGCCGAGCCATCGACGTTCCAGATTCGCGTACGGCTGCCACGTTGGCGTGACCTGTCCTGAGCGATCCCAACACAAGCTCGTGCGCACCACCGAGAGTTCACCGCTCGCGGCGACTTCATGGATGAAGTCAGTCGGCAGCCACGCTCCGGAAGCGAGGCCTTGTTTGATCTGGTCAAGTGTTGCCCGGGACGTGTCATCGTGGAACAACTTGCTGGCCGTGCTGCTTGCGTACTTCAGCAGAGCACCGTCCCGGGCGGCGAGATAAAACGCTGCGGGCGACGACGCGATGACAGGCCGACGGCGACCGTAGTACATCGCCGCGGTCAGATTGTCTGGCGATATGAAATACTGCCCCAGCCAGCTCTCGGGGCTGCTCGATGGTGCTCTTATTCGCTGATGCACATAAAAGCTCCCATACATCCCGAAGCCTTCCGGGTACTGGTACCAGGGTGCCGACCGTCGAGACGCAAACACGGAATCCAGGCGAAACGGATCGCTGTCCCGAGCGCTGACGGGAAACAGTTCAGTGCCAATGTATTCTTCCCGAACCTCGTGCTTGAGGATGAATCCGAACCAGGCTCGGCGCTCATCATGCAGGCGGCCGTCGCGAGCAAACAGATGCTCTGCCGCTGCGTCCGCCGAGGAATAGACCGCACCGTACATGACGAACTCCGGCCGCTTCCATGGCAAAGGCCAAAGCGATATCGGCCGGGGCGAAGTGGATGAGGGAAACGGCGGTAGCTTTGGTTCGGCCCCCGATGGCGTGGGCAGCGTCGGAAAAGGCGTCATCGGTTCAGTTGTTGTCACCTCCGGCGATGCCGGCAAGCTCCAGCCCGGGACTATTTGTCCGCGATAGCCCCACAACTCGTTATCGAGCAGGTTGAACAACTCACCGGCCGCCACCTGCTCCCTGATGAAGTCTTGCGGGCGTTTGCTGCCCTTGTCCAGATCCAGAGCCAATGGACCGGGGTGCAAGCGTGTTCCCAGGCGTCTCGCCAGATCCTTCGAAGCCAGGGTTGCATAAGATGCGAATCTGACCAGGCTGTCCTTGGCAGCGGAGCAATACAGAACGGTCTCATCAAGCAATACCTGGCGGATCTCCTCGACTCTCAACATCTGCAGGCTGAGCAATGCCTCCTCAAACGTCCACTGCCGGTAATCGATATCGACCGGTTCCAGCCGCGAGAGCGCTACATGGGAGACATAACGGGCATGCAACACGTGGTTGTCGGGAAAAACCGCACGCCCTCGATTATCCCGAGGATAAAGCTGCCCCTGGTCAAGCGCATCGATGTCCCCTTCCAGCGGCTCGGTGACCACAAAGCGTTTGTCGCTGCGCTGAAATACATAGCCTGCGTACTGGCGGTCACGTCGAATTCCGACTTGTTCGTGGGCATACCGAACGGCGTCATCGGCGGATAAAAACGCCCGACTCAATAGCGGCCAGGGGAAGTCCGCGAAAGGCGCCCACGCCAGGTCCAGCCTCCCCAAACGCGCCCATAGCGCGCTGCCCCGCACTACCTCGAGCCGGCCAGCCAATATCAGCATCGAGACAAATTCCCGTGGCTGCAATGCCCCGTTCAACAGTCTGGATTGCACCCCGGCATCGTTGATCGCCCCGTCGGAATGCTCGACGCTCAGTGCGCTTTCAATCTCACTGCCGCTGAAGCTGTACTTCAACATGGAGGCATCTTGCGCCAGCATGTACAGCGACAAAGGCCGGCGGACCGCCGACAGCTTTCTGCTCCGGCCCTGACAGGCAATGGCCAAAGCTATCTCCTGCGGCGTGAAGAAATTCTCGTAGAGCCACGGTTGAGCAGGAGGAAACTGCGAAGGATCCGGGCGTGATGCGTAGTAGAAGCCTTCCAGCTCATAGCCTTTGGGCAACTGCAGTTGACCCTCAACATCCGCCGCAAAGATCTTCGCAGGATCCCATGACGCCAGTCCGGCCGGCCGCGCATGGGTCGCTACATACTCCTCGCCGGCAGTCTTTTTCAGCAGCAGCCCCCAGGTTTGCGCGCCTCTGGACTTCAGTGCCGCGAGAACGGCGCGTTCAGCACTGGCACAGACGCGGGTCATCAGTGGTAACCCGGTCACCCTGCCTTTGTTAAACGGCTGGCCGGCTTTCCAGTCCGGCGGCACTTGACCGACGGAATGCCCCCAGTCTGCGTGCGAAACAATGACTTTCAGTTCACCCACGGACGCAAGTCTGTTGATGATGCTCATGACGTCATAAGTCCCCACCGGATTACCCGCCGGCGAGCCGGCCTTGCGCCAGAGGTAGTAACTGAACTCCTCTTTCGAGCCACTCGGCGAATATTTGAGCAAGGTTCCATCGGGTCCGGACAGATAAGCACTGCGAAAAAAGTCCTTCGCTGCCACATCCGCGACAAAATCCAGATCGGAGAAAAAATTGATGAACAGCCTTATCATCCGTTCATCCTGACGCGGATTGGCTTTGCGAACTTCCTCGTACAGAGGCGCATGGCAATGCAGGTTCGCCACGCATTTATAGCCACGAGGGTGCACGTAGTGGCCTGCGGCATCGACTTCGATGATGGTACCGAAATCGAAGCGTGTGACTTCTCCCGGGATCGGTGAGGTTGCGACGAATCGCCCATCCGGGCGAAGCAGGATCACGCTGCCATATTCCCTGTCCGTCTTCAGAGGTATCCGGTTATGGACCCAATAGGCTGCATCCTCCTCCGTGAGGAACGCGGGACTCAGGGAAGGCATCCTGAAATTGCGGGAAGGTATTCCAGTGCGGCCGGTCTGACCTGACACGTCATTCATCATAAGCATCCTGCGAAAAAGAATCGGATAACGATCGAATGAGTGTGGTCCTGCAGGCCTGCGGGCCCGTGGTACATGTTTATCGTTTATGTATCCTCATCTGCCAGCACAGGCGCGCCCCAATCTGGCGCACCTGGACGCACCAACGCCCGCACCCTGTGCCTTACTGGTGCGCGCTACTGCTGTGCAACCGCTCTAACACGACATTTTCCTACCCGATCCCGACCGGGCACAGCCCTTGCAAAACACACCTTCAGTCGTCCGCATCTGCCAACCAGAAAAATTAAATGTTCATGGAGATCGCACAATGAAGCGTCGCAGTTTGATCAAGGCTTTCACACTCACGGCATCCATTGCCGCGATGGGCATGACCTGGACTGTCCAGGCCGCCGAGACCATCAAGGTCGGGATTCTGCATTCGTTGTCCGGCACCATGGCGATCTCCGAAACATCGCTCAAAGACATGGCGCTGATGACCATCGACGAGATCAACGCCAAGGGCGGCGTCAACGGCAAGATGCTTGAGCCGGTGGTGGTGGATCCGGCATCGAACTGGCCGCTGTTCGCTGAGAAAGGCCGGCAGTTGCTGACCCAGGACAAGGTCGCCGTGGTGTTCGGCTGCTGGACCTCGGTGTCGCGCAAATCGGTGTTGCCGGTGTTCGAAGAGCTCAACGGTTTGCTGTTTTACCCGGTGCAATACGAAGGCGAAGAGATGTCGCCGAACGTGTTCTACACCGGCGCCGCGCCGAACCAGCAAGCGATCCCCGCCGTTGAATATTTGATGAGTGAAGAAGGTGGCAGCGCCAAGCGCTACTTCCTGCTCGGCACCGACTACGTCTACCCGCGCACCACCAACAAGATCCTGCGCTCGTTCCTGCACTCCAAAGGCGTCGCCGACAAGGACATCGAAGAGGTCTACACGCCGTTCGGTCACAGCGACTATCAAACCATCGTCGCCAACATCAAAAAATTCTCGGCCGGTGGCAAGACTGCGGTGATCTCGACCGTCAACGGCGACTCCAACGTGCCGTTCTATAAAGAGCTGGCCAACCAGGGTCTGAAAGCCACCGACGTACCGGTTGTGGCGTTCTCGGTCGGCGAAGAAGAACTGCGCGGCATCGATACCAAACCGCTGGTGGGCAACCTCGCGGCGTGGAACTACTTCGAGTCGGTAGAGAATCCGGTGAACAAGAAGTTCGTCGATGACTGGAAGGCCTACGCGAAGAAACACAACCTGCCGGGCGCGGACAAAGCCGTGACCAACGACCCGATGGAAGCCACTTACGTCGGCATCCACATGTGGGCGCAAGCGGTTGAGAAAGCCAAATCCACCGACGTCGACAAAGTCCGCGACGCCCTCGCCGGCCAGACCTTTGCCGCGCCGTCCGGTTACACGCTGACCATGGACAAGACCAATCACCACCTGCACAAACCGGTGATGATCGGCGAGATTCAGAGCGACGGTCAGTTCAACGTGGTGTGGCAGACCGAAGGGCCGATCCGCGCGCAACCGTGGAGCCCCTTCATTCAGGGCAACGACAAGAAGCCGGATTATGCGGTGAAGAGCAACTGAGTCTGACTTGGGTTTTGTTGTGGGGCGGAGATCTTTCCCCCTCACCCCAACCCTCTCCCCCAAGGGGGGCGAGGGGGAAGGGAGCTGATATCTGTAGCTATCAGAATCTGAGTTCGACGCAGGAACGTCAGGTCGGTGTTGGATGATCTGACAACTCGGTCAGTCCCCTCTCCCTCTGGGAGAGGGTTAGGGTGAGGGGCGGATTCACAGCCGGACACCGCTCCATCGGCCACCGCAAGAAAGGAAACACCACTCATGCCCACTGCCATATTCCGCTTGTTTCTGGCCATCGCACTGCTGTTGCCGATGCTCGCCCACGCCGGCGACGCCGAAGACTTCGTCGCGGCCAATCCCGTGCAACAGGCCAAACTGTTGGAAACCTGGGCCGCGCAGCCCGACCCGGCCCGTATCGAACTGATCATCGCCCTGCAACAAGGCGAGTTGACCATCGACGGCCAACCCAAAACCCTGCGCCTGAATAACCGCCTGCGGGGTCTGATCGACACCGCCATGGCCAGCCATCAATTGCTCGCCGCCGACGCCAAAATCCGTCTGAGTGCCGCGCAGCAGTTGCAGAAAAGCGCGAAACCCGCGCAGCTGAAATTCCTCGACCAGCAACTCGCGGGTGAAAAAGACGAAAGCGTCCACGCCGCCCTGAGCCTGGCGCTAGCCAATCTGCAACTGGTCGACAACGACCCGGCCGTGCGCCTCGCCGCCGTGCGGTTGCTCGGCGAAACCGGCGATCCACTGGCCCGCACGCGCCTGGAAGGTTTACTCGAACCCGGCGTTGAAGCCGACGCTAGCGTGCGCACCGCCGCTGAAACCAGCCTCGCCCAAGTCAAACGCAAACTGCTGATCGGCGAAATCCTCGGCCAGGCCTTCAGCGGCATGTCGCTCGGTTCGATTCTGCTGTTGGCCGCGCTCGGTCTGGCGATCACGTTCGGCCTGCTCGGCGTGATCAACATGGCCCACGGCGAGATGCTGATGCTCGGTGCCTACTCGACGTATGTGGTGCAGTTGATGTTCCAGCGCTACGCACCGCAGGCGATTGAGTTCTATCCACTGATCGCCTTGCCGGTGGCGTTTTTCGTCACGGCGGCAATCGGCATGGCGTTGGAACGCACGGTGATTCGTCACCTCTACGGCCGCCCGCTGGAAACCCTGCTCGCAACGTGGGGTATCAGCCTGATGCTGATTCAGCTTGTCCGTTTGTTGTTCGGCGCGCAGAACGTTGAAGTGGCCAACCCGGCGTGGCTGTCCGGCGGCATTCAAGTGCTGCCGAATCTGGTGCTGCCGTACAACCGCATCGTCATCATCGCTTTCGCGCTGTTCGTGGTGGTGCTGACCTGGCTGCTGCTGAACAAGACCCGCCTGGGTCTCAACGTTCGCGCCGTCACCCAAAACCGCAACATGGCCGCCTGCTGCGGCGTGCCGACCGGGCGCGTCGACATGCTCGCCTTCGGCCTCGGCTCGGGCATTGCCGGCCTCGGCGGTGTGGCGCTGAGCCAGATCGGCAACGTCGGCCCGGACCTCGGCCAGAGCTACATCATCGACTCGTTCCTGGTGGTGGTACTCGGCGGTGTCGGGCAACTGGCCGGTAGCGTGCTCGCCGCGTTCGGCCTGGGCATCGCCAACAAGATTCTCGAACCGCAGATCGGTGCGGTGCTCGGCAAGATCCTGATCCTCGCGCTGATCATTCTGTTTATCCAGAAACGTCCGCAAGGCCTCTTCGCACTGAAAGGACGGGTGATCGACTGATGAACCAGCCTCTGTTAGTCACGGCCACACAAAAGGCCGGCCCGAAAGTCACCATCGCCGTTGGCGCGGTGATCCTCGCCCTGCTGATTGCCTTGCCGCTGCTGTCGTTATTACCGGCGGAAAATACCCTGTCGGTCTCGGCGTACACGCTGACGCTGGTTGGCAAAATCCTCTGCTACGCCATCGTCGCCCTCGCGCTGGATCTGGTCTGGGGTTACGCCGGTCTGCTGTCGCTGGGTCACGGTCTGTTCTTCGCCCTCGGCGGTTATGCGATGGGCATGTACCTGATGCGTCAGGCCGCCGGCGATGGTCTGCCGGCGTTCATGACCTTCCTGTCGTGGAGCGAATTGCCGTGGTACTGGACCGGCACCAGCAGCTTCCTCTGGGCCATGTGTCTGGTGGTGTTGGCGCCGGGATTGCTGGCGCTGATGTTCGGTTTCTTCGCCTTCCGTTCGCGGATCAAGGGCGTGTATTTCTCGATCATGACCCAGGCCCTGACCTTCGCCGGCATGCTCCTGTTTTTCCGCAACGAGACCGGGTTTGGCGGCAACAACGGCTTCACCAATTTCCGCACGATTCTCGGTTTCGGCATCACTGAACCGGGCACCCGCGCGGTGTTGTTTCTGGCCACGGTGTTGCTGCTGGTGGCGAGTCTGTTCATCGGCTGGCGCCTGGCGCAAAGCAAGTTCGGTCGCGTGCTGACAGCGCTGCGTGATGCGGAAAACCGCTTGATGTTCTGCGGCTACGACCCGCGCGGTTTCAAGTTGTTCGTGTGGGTCTTGAGTGCGGTGTTGTGTGGTCTGGCCGGGGCGCTGTATGTACCGCAAGTCGGGATCATCAATCCGAGCGAAATGTCGCCGACCAACTCGATTGAGGCGGCGGTCTGGGTGGCCCTCGGCGGTCGCGGCACGCTGATCGGCCCGCTGCTCGGCGCCGGTGTGGTCAACGGCATGAAGAGCTGGTTCACCGTGGCCTTCCCCGAATACTGGCTGTTCTTCCTCGGCGCGCTGTTCATCGTCGTGACGCTGTACCTGCCCAAGGGCGTGATCGGCCTGCTGAAAAAACGAGGTGAACAATGAGAGTCACGGCGAGCGCTGAATTCATGTTGGAGCCGGCCTTTTTTCCCGTCGAACCGAACAAGGACGCCGGCACCAGCCGCGACTCGATCGGTCTCGGGCAAAGCGTCGGCCCGGGCCTCGATACGCGTCACGGCACCATCCTCACCCTGGAAGACATCAGCGTCAGCTTCGACGGCTTTCGTGCACTGAACAATCTGAATCTGTACATCGGCGTGGGTGAGTTGCGCTGCATCATCGGCCCCAACGGCGCGGGCAAAACCACGCTGATGGACGTGATCACCGGCAAGACCCGGCCCAGTCACGGCAAGGCCTGGTTCGGTGAAACCCTGGACCTGACGCAGATGAGCGAAGTGCAGATTGCCCAGGCCGGCATTGGTCGCAAGTTCCAGAAGCCGACGGTGTTCGAAGCGCTGAGCGTGTTTGAAAACCTGGAGCTGGCGCAGAAGACCGACAAGTCGGTGTGGGCCAGTTTGCGTGCGCGGCTGAGTGGTGAGCAGAAGGACCGGATCAGCGAAGTGCTGGAGACGATTCGCCTGACCACCTCGGTCAATCGCCCGGCCGGGTTGTTGTCCCACGGTCAGAAGCAGTTTCTCGAGATCGGCATGTTGCTGATGCAGGACCCCCAATTGCTCCTGCTCGACGAGCCGGTGGCGGGCATGACCGATGCCGAAACCGAGTTCACTGCCGAATTGTTCAAGAGCCTGGCGGGCAAGCATTCGCTGATGGTGGTTGAGCATGACATGGGCTTTGTCGGCTCGATTGCCGACCACGTCACCGTGTTGCATCAGGGCAGCGTTTTGGCGGAAGGCTCGCTTGAGCAAGTGCAGGAAAACGAGCGCGTGATCGAGGTTTACCTGGGCCGATAAATCGGCCAGCTGCAAGCAGCAAGCTTCAAGCAGCAAGTAAAAGCAAAATCATAAACAGCCCTGCTCTTGCTTGCAGCTTGCAGCTCGCGGCTTGAAGCCCAACTAACGGAGTTCCGATGCTACAGGTCCAACAACTTCATCAGTACTACGGCGGTAGCCACATCCTGCGCGGTCTATCGTTCGACGTGAAGATCGGCGAAGTCACCTGCCTGCTCGGCCGTAACGGGGTGGGCAAAACCACCCTGCTCAAGTGCCTGATGGGCCTGCTGCCGGCCAAAGAAGGCGCGGTGAACTGGGAGGGCAAACCGATCACCACGTTCAAGCCGCACCAGCGGGTTCACGCCGGTATCGCTTACGTGCCGCAAGGCCGGGAAATCTTCGGACGCCTGACCGTGGAAGAAAATCTGCTGATGGGTCTGTCGCGGTTTCCCGGCAGCGAAGCCAGAGAAGTGCCAAGTTTCATCTACGAATTGTTCCCGGTGCTGCTACAAATGAAGCAGCGTCGCGGCGGTGATCTCTCCGGCGGTCAGCAACAGCAGTTGGCGATCGGCCGCGCTTTGGCCAGCCGCCCGCGTTTGCTGATCCTCGATGAGCCTACCGAAGGCATTCAACCCTCGGTCATCAAGGAGATCGGCGCGGTGATCAAGAAGCTTGCAGCCCGTGGTGACATGGCGATTTTGCTGGTCGAGCAGTTCTACGATTTTGCGGCGGAACTGGCCGATCAATACCTGGTGATGTCCCGGGGCGAGATCGTGCAGCAGGGGCGCGGTGAAAATATGGAGGCCGAGGGTGTACGCGGGCTGGTAACGATCTAGTACAACGAACTAATCTGTAGCTTCCTAACGATAATTACAAACCATGAATTCGACTGTTGCACCTGCCCTGTTTACCCCGAGCTGGCACGCCGAGCTGGAACTCGCTTACGCCCGTTTCGGCGACTGCACGCGCCCGGTCATGCGCCGACATCTCGGCCCGCTGCGGGTGCAAAAGCACCTGTACGCCGAAGGTCCCGAGGTTTGTCAGCACATCATCGTCCACCCGCCCGGCGGGATTGCCGGCGGTGATCGACTGGACATCTGCGCCCGTGTCGAGCAAGACGCCTGGGCGCAGATCACCAGCCCCGGCGCGGCCAAGTGGTATCGCGCCGGTGGGCCGGCTTATCAGAAACTTGACTTGAAAGTGGCTGCCGGAGCGACGCTGGAATGGCTGCCGCAGGAAACCATCGTCTACAGCGCCGCGCAGGCTGAACTGAGCACTTCGATTGATCTTGAAGGTGATGCGCGGCTGTTTTACTGGGACGTGGTGGCGCTGGGTCGTCCGGCCAGTGGCGAACGTTTCGACCGTGGGCATTTTCAGGCGCACCTGGATATTCGCCGCGATGGTCGATTGCTCTGGCATGAGCGCCAGCGCATCGTCGGTGGCGACGGTTTGCTTGATTCGCCGATCGGACTGGATGGCAATCCGGTGTTTGCGACGTTGTTGGTCACCGGTGAGATTGATGCCGAGTTGCTTGAGCGTTGTCGTTCGCTGGATCACGACATTCGCGGGGATCTGACCCAGTTGCCGGGGTTGTTGGTGGCCCGTTGTCTGGCCAGTGAAGCGTTGCTCGCTCGCGCCTGGCTTATTGATCTTTGGCGTTTGCTACGGCCGGTGCTTCTAGGCCGTGAGGCGGTATCTCCCAGAATATGGAGTACCTGAAAAAGCCCCTCACCCCCCGCCCTCTCCCGGAGGGAGAGGGAGCCTGACCGAGTCGTTTGAAATGAATGTAACTGCCTGAACGAATACCGCTGACTGAACCGGCCATTGAAAACAACCGGGATCAGTCCCCTCTCCCTCGAAGGAGAGAGCCTGACCGAGTCGCTTGAAATGAATTCAACTGACTGAACGAATACCGCTGACTGAACCGGCCATTGAAAACAACCGGGATCAGTCCCCTCTCCCTCGGGAGAGGGCTAGGGTGAGGGGCTGCTCCAACTGGCACCCCACGCCCGCAAGAACCTCACAAATCTGCCCTGACGGAACCCCACAATGGACCTGACCCCACGCGAAAAAGACAAGCTGCTGATCTTCACCGCCGGCCTCGTCGCCGAGCGGCGTTTGGCTCGCGGCGTGAAACTCAATTACCCGGAAGCCATGGCCTACATCTCCGCCGCGCTGCTCGAAGGCGCGCGTGACGGCCAGACCGTGGCTGAGCTGATGCACTTCGGCACCACCCTGCTCAGCCGCGAACAAGTGATGCAAGGCATCCCGGAAATGATCCCGGAAATCCAGGTCGAAGCGACGTTTCCCGACGGCACCAAACTGGTCACCGTCCACCAACCGATCGTCTGAGGCCGCGCCATGACTTACTCCATTCGTGATGCCGTCCATGCCGATCTGCCGGCGATCCGCGACATCTACAACGACGCCGTGCTCAACACTACGGCGATCTGGAATGAACAGGCCGTCGACCTCGGCAATCGCCAGGCGTGGTTCAGCGCCCGTCAGGCACAGGCCTATCCGATTCTGGTGATCATCGACGGCGACAACAGCGTGCTCGGCTACGCTTCATTCGGTGACTGGCGGCCATTCGACGGTTTTCGCCACACCGTCGAGCACTCGGTTTATGTGCGCAGCGACCAGCGCGGCAATGGCCTCGGCCCGCAACTGATGACGGCGCTGATCGAGCGCGCCCGGGCTTGCGGCAAACACGTGATGGTCGCCGCCATCGAAAGCGGCAACGCCGCCTCGATTCGTCTGCACGAACGCGCCGGTTTCAGCATCACCGGGCAAATGCCGCAGGTCGGCACCAAGTTCGGCCGCTGGCTCGATCTGACCTTCATGCAACTGACCCTCAACCCTGGCGCGGAGCCGCCTGACGCCAACAAGGAGTGACACCGATGAACGCCGCCCAACTGCGCCGCGTCAATGCTGAAAGTTTTGCGCATTACCGTCAGGGTCTGATCGACCTGCTGCTGGACGCCGTGGGTTACGGCGCCAGCGTCGGTTTCATGGCCGACCTCGATGCGGCGCAAGCGCGCGCGTATTTCGATGAGGTTCAGGACAACGTCAACAAAGGCAGCGTGTTGCTCTGGGTGGTGGTCAAGGACGAACAGGTATTGGCCAGTGTGCAATTGGGCCTGTGCCAGAAGGCCAACGGCCTCAACCGCGCCGAGGTGCAGAAACTGCTGGTGCGCGAACACGCACGGCGTCGCGGTCTCGGTCAGCAATTGATGAGTGCGCTGGAACTCGAAGCGCCCAAACACAAGCGCGGCATGCTCTACCTCGACACCGAGGCCGGCTCGCCCGCCGAAGATTTCTACAAGGCATTGGGCTACACCCGTGCGGGTCAGATTCCCGATTACGCCTGCGACCCGAATGGCACCTATCGGCCAACCGCCCTCTATTTCAAGATTCTGCAAGGAGCCCAGTGATGATTCCTGGCGAGTACCAGATCCAGCCCGGCGACATCGAACTCAATGTTGGCCGCCGCACCCTCAGCCTGAAGGTCGCCAACAGCGGCGACCGGCCGATTCAGGTCGGCTCGCACTATCACTTTTTCGAAACCAACGACGCGCTGACTTTTGATCGCGCCGCCAGCCGTGGCATGCGCCTGAATATTCCGGCGGGCACGGCAGTGCGCTTTGAGCCGGGGCAGAGCCGCGAAGTCGAGCTGGTGGATTACGCCGGGCATCGGCGGGTGTTCGGGTTTGCCGGGCGGGTCATGGGTGACCTCTGACATCTGCGTGCACCGCTGCCCCTCACCCCAGCCCTCTCCCGAGGGAGAGGGAGCCGATCACCGATAGCCGACCCACCGTGAACAGCCCCCTTTCCGGAGCTGATCACCGATAGCCGCTCCACCGTGAACTGTCTCCTCTGCGGAGTCGATTACCGATAGCCGGCCCACCGCGTACAGTCCCCTCTCCCTCTGGGAGAGGGCTAGGGTGAGGGTCGATGGCTCACCACTATTTTCCTGAAGGACGCTGCATGAAAATCTCCAGACAAGCCTACGCCGACATGTTCGGCCCCACCGTCGGCGACAAGGTGCGCCTGGCCGACACCGAGCTGTGGATCGAAGTCGAAAAAGACTTCACCACCTACGGCGAAGAAGTGAAATTCGGTGGCGGCAAAGTCATCCGCGACGGCCAGGGCCAGAGCCAACTGCTGGCCGCCGAAGTGGTCGACACACTGATCACCAACGCACTGATCATCGATCACTGGGGCATCGTCAAAGCCGACGTCGGCCTCAAGGACGGCCGCATCGCCGCGATCGGCAAGGCCGGCAACCCCGACGTGCAGCCCAACGTGACCATCGCCATCGGCGCCGGCACCGAAGTGATCGCCGGCGAAGGCATGATCCTCACTGCCGGCGGCATCGACACGCACATCCATTTCATCTGCCCGCAACAGATCGAAGAAGCGTTGATGAGCGGCGTCACCACCATGATCGGCGGCGGCACGGGACCGGCCACCGGCACCAACGCCACCACTTGCACTTCGGGCCCGTGGCATCTGGCGCGCATGCTCCAGGCCGCCGACGCCTTCCCGATGAACATCGGCCTCACCGGCAAGGGCAACGCCAGCCTGCCGGAGCCGCTGATCGAGCAGGTCAAGGCCGGCGCCATCGGCCTCAAGTTGCATGAGGACTGGGGCACCACGCCGGCGAGCATCGACAACTGCCTGAGCGTCGCCGACCAGTTCGACGTGCAGGTGGCGATCCACACCGACACTCTCAACGAATCCGGTTTCGTCGAAACCACCCTCGGTGCGTTCAAGGGCCGCACCATCCACACCTATCACACCGAAGGTGCTGGTGGCGGTCACGCGCCGGACATCATCAAGGCCTGCGGTTTCCCCAACGTGCTGCCGAGTTCAACCAACCCGACCCGGCCGTTCACCCGCAACACCATCGACGAACACCTCGACATGCTGATGGTCTGCCATCACCTCGACCCGAGCATTGCCGAAGACGTCGCGTTCGCCGAGAGCCGCATCCGTCGCGAAACGATTGCCGCCGAAGACATTCTTCACGACCTCGGTGCGTTCTCGATGATCAGCTCCGACAGCCAGGCCATGGGCCGCGTCGGCGAAGTCATCACGCGCACCTGGCAGACCGCCGACAAGATGAAAAAGCAGCGCGGCCCGCTGCCGCAGGACGGCGCAGGCAACGACAACTTCCGCGCCAAACGCTACATCGCCAAGTACACCATCAACCCGGCAATCACCCATGGCATCAGCCATGAAGTCGGTTCGATCGAAGTCGGCAAGTGGGCCGATCTGGTGCTGTGGCGTCCGGCGTTTTTCGGCGTGAAACCGACGCTGATTCTCAAGGGCGGCGCGATTGCCGCGAGCTTGATGGGCGATGCCAACGCCTCGATTCCGACACCGCAACCGGTGCACTACCGCCCGATGTTCGCCAGCTACGGCGGCTCGCTGCACGCCACCAGCCTGACCTTTATCAGTCAGGCGGCACAGGAAGCCGGGTTGCCTGAAGCATTGGGACTGAAAAAGAAAATCGCCGTGGTCAAAGGTTGCCGTGACGTGCAGAAAACCGACTTGATCCACAACGACTATCTGCCGAATATCGATGTCGATCCGCAGACGTATCAGGTCAAGGCTGACGGTGTGTTGCTCTGGTGCGAACCGGCGGAAACACTGCCGATGGCGCAGCGGTATTTTCTGTTCTGAAGTCCTTGCGACCTGAATACGGACGAGCGAGTACGTATTCAGGCGCGATGGTCAACGAATCACGCAAATGCCCACGACACCTCCTGCTCGGTGTAGTTGTAATCCAGACGCAACTCGACGCCGGCAGGTATGTCGTCAGAGGCGAATATGGCGCTCAGAATAAATTTCTTGGTTACCTGTTTATTACCTATCCACTGTTGCGCCTCGACGTTGAATGGCACTGCCTCAACGTTGTAGCCGCCGGCTGCCTGGCGAATTGGCTTGCCTGTATCGTCGTAATCGAAGTTGGAGTTGATTCTTGAAATAATGTTGTCGCCCAGTATGGCCAACGGGTCGGGAAGCAATGTTCCAGGGCCATACCGCACGCGCATCCCGGCCAGTATGCTGAACGTTTGTTCATTGCGCCGTATGAACCTTTTCGGCGTAATGACGCCACCGTAGACACCGATCGCCTCGCCTTTGGCGATACGCCTGTTGGCGACTACCATCGATTGCCCGATCAGCGCACTTTCACCGGGAACATTGACATCGGCCTCGGTGAACAGTCGCCATTGCAGCTTTTCTTCGTACAACATCGCGACATCTTCATAACCTTCGAACTTGATGTAGGGTTTTATCTGTTCGGAGGTAAATTGGTCGCCGTTTTTAAAACGTACTTTTGTCTGCAGCTGTCGAATGCGAATCGGTCTGCCGTCCGTGTCCCTGAGGGGATACTTGCCGTTATTCGCGCGATTATAGGAGCCCAACCGATTGCCCAGAAACGAATAGCGCGTCTCACTGCGCATCAGGTTCAGCTCTTCTAACGTGAACGGTTTGATCGGCATGGATTCAGAGGCCAGATAAAACGCTTCTGATCCGTCATCATGCCCGGGCAACTCTTCCAGTGCCGATTCGTACTCATCCTCACTTTGTCGAGGAGACCTGCGACGCTCGTGCGGTGCGGCGACAGCACTGTCCGGCGTGGAAGCAGAGAAGTCTTGCAGCGGATACCAGCTGTTGCTCGCCGGATCATGCGCAAGTACCGGCCCTGAAGGGTGCCGTTCTTTCGAAAATCCGGCCCTGCGCAGACCTGTCTCGGCGTCTACGCCGAGCATCACGGTACCGACGTCCTGCACATCGACGTATTCGCGCGCATTGTACGTACGGATTCCCCGGGCGTCCGCTTCGGGCAGGTCGACTGCCGATGGAATCACGTAATCCTGCAGTACCAACACATCAGTAGCAACAACCGACGTGGCGGTGGATACAGATGATGGGTGAACCTGCACTCTCGAGGTCGCTGACGCAGCGTTGATTTCAGGCGCGCTACTGCTGGCCGCTGCGGAATCGCCCGCCTGTTTGTGGAGGACAGGATCAGGCGTGAAACGCAGTGCTTCGACTTCTTGAGTGGTTGAACTGGAGGACGTACGCGGGCGAGCGTGAGCGTCGACACTGCCCACGCCGGGGGCTGGCGGTTTTGGTTTGACTGGCATGAATGCTTCTCCCTGAAAGTTTTACCCAGCGCCCACCGGTGTGGCGGGCGCTGCGTTGGCCGGCGTCCATTGCCGACTCTGACAGGGAAAACTACCAGACAGGTGCCCCCGGTTGAAACCCGGGAAACACCTGCAAACATTAACCTGATACGGCTGCATTACCACCGTCCTGGCAGGTTACTGGTTTACGGAAAAAGCAGACTCATGGCGAAGGGCAGCTATCGCTGACTCAATCAAGGAAACAACGTCGAGATGTCCTCATCGCTGTAGTTGTAATTTATACGCAACTCGGTTCCAGCCGGAATGGCTTCGGTTGCGAATATGGCATTGAGAATGAATTCTCTGGTCACCAGCTTCTTGCCCAGCCACTGTTGCGCTTCAACATCGAACGGAACGAATTCGACGTTGTAGCCATCCCTTGCCTGACGAACCGGCTTACCCGCAACGTTATACCAGAAGTTCGTATTGATCCGGGAAATAATGGTATCACCCACTATCACAAGCTCGTCGGGAACAAAATATCCAGGTCCGGGCAGAAAACGCTCTCCTGCTTTCATGGTGTAGGACTGTTCACGAAGCGGAACGCGACGTCCTGGCGTGATGGCGCCGCCATAAACGCCAACCACCTCGCCTGGGTTGATTCTTCGGTTGGCGACCACCATGGACTGGCCGATCAAGGCCTGCTCTCCGGGCCCCCTCATGTCGGTCTCAGTGAACAATCGCCATTGCAGTTTTTCTTCATACAAGCGCGCGACATTTTCATACGCTCCATACTTGATGTAGGGCTTGACCTGCTCCGAGGTGTACCGGCCGCCGTCTTCGTAACGCACCAGGGTCTGCAGTTTTTTTATGCGCACAGGTCTGCCGACCATATCTCTGAATGGATATTTGCCATTATTGGCACGGTCGTAGACCCCTGCTCGATTGCCGAGGTATGAAAATAGCGTTTCGCTGCGCATCGTACTCAGTTCGTCAGCGGTGAAGGGTTTGACGGGCATCGATTCAGAGGCCGTATAAAAGTGCTCCTGCGTCGCACCTGCATCGTCGGGCAGTTCTTCCAGAGCAGATTCATAGTCCTCGTCACTCTGCCGGGAGACCCTGCGGCTTTTGCGCGACACAACGGCGGTGCCGTCCGGCGACGCGCTGGAATCCTGCAGCAAGTACCAGTGTTTGTTCAACGGATCGTAGTCGAGAAAGGGGCCTGACGGCTCCAGCTCTCTGGACAGCTTGGCGCGGTACAGACCGGTTTCGGCATCGACGCCGATCTGCACAGTACCGCCGCCCTGCACGTCAGCGTAGAGGCGTCTGTTGTACACGCGAAATCCCTGAGTATTCGCTTCCGGTAAATCGATTGTTGAAGGAATCAGGTAATCCTGCAGAGAAGAGGCTGCAGTCGCCGAAAGAGAAGCAGACGTGGACGGCACCGGATGACTTTGCACGTTGTGCGGCGCGGCCGACGTTTCTATTTGCGGCTTGCTACCGCCGGGCTCGTTCGTATCGGACGGGGTCTTGCGAATGAATGAGTCGGGGGGCAGATGCAACAACTCGGAGCCGTGGGGAGGCGAATCCACGGACGTGCGCGGGGGGGTGTTTACATCGACTGCGCCCGTCTTGGGCGGCTTGGGCTTGACTGGCATGAACAGGCTTCCTTGCAAAGATGTCGCAGCGACCGACCAGGCTGGCTGGCGCTACGGCAGTCGGCATCCATTGCCGACTTTTGCCTGGAAAACTATCAGAGCGTGCGGCCGGTTAATACCGGGAGAAACACCTGCAAACACTAACCCTGCTCGTGACTCGGGCTATCGGCAGACGTGTGACAGACTACTCGACCACCAGTCGCCCCAAGCGCTGGCGCAACATGCGGTTCTCGGCACGCAACTCACGCACCTCCTCCAGCAGATCCAGCGCCAGCGCGACACCTTCCCACTCCAGCTCCAGATCACGGCGCAACTTCGCCGCACGCTTGGCCAAGGCCAATTCGTAATCGGTGAAGCGCCATTCCCGGGGCTGCGCGCCCTGAGGTTCGAGGATGCCGTGTTCGACGATTTCGATCACGTAGACGTCCGACAAATCGGCCGCCTCACAGAATTCTGCCAGGTCCAGTTGAACGATCAGGGGGCTGCTCATGATGGGCTACTCCGTCGTCGGGTTCAGAAGTTCTCGCGCGGGTTGAAAGCGGCTTTCTTCGCCAGTTCCTGCCACAACGCCTTGACCTCGTCGTCGGAGGTTTTCGGCATCACGGCTTTGAGCTGCACGAACAGGTAACCGCGCTCGCCCGCCTTGTTTTTCAGACCATGACCTTTGGCGCGCATGCGCTGGCCATTCTGGCTGCCGGCCGGCACCTTGAGGTTGATCTTGCCGGTCAGGGTCGGCACGGCTACTTCCGTGCCCAATGCCAATTCCCAAGGCGCCAGCGGCAAGGTGATGATGAGGTTTTCGCCTTCGACATCGAATTTCGGGTGCGGCGCAAAACGAATGGTCAGGTACAGATCGCCATTGGCCCCGCCACCGACGCCAGGTGCGCCCTGGCCTTTGAGGCGGATGCGCTCGCCGTCGGTCACGCCCGCCGGGATCTTCACGTTCAGGCTCTTGCTGGTGTTGCTGACGTGCTGGCCGTTGGCGTTGTACTGCGGCACCTGGAAGGTGACTTTCTTCGACTCGTTCGCCAGCGTCTCCTCGAGGAAGATCGGCAGTTCCATTTCCACGTCTTGCCCCCGGCGCCCTGCACTGCGTTGTTGTCGACCTTCGCCGCCACCGAAACCGGGGCCGCGATTGCCGAAGATCGAACTGAAGAAGTCCGAGAAGTCGCCGGTGTCGCCACCGCCACCGCCAAAGCCGCCACGGCTCTGCCAGCCCGGTGGCCCCTGAAACGGCTGACCGTGCTGGCCATAGCGGCGCAGCTCGTCGTATTCGGCGCGTTTGTCGGCGCTTTTCAGCGCTTCATAGGCTTCCGAGGCGTCTTTGAATTTGGCCTCGGCGTCCTTTTCCTTGCTGACATCGGGGTGGTATTTGCGCGCCAGCTTGCGATAGGCCGCCTTGATTGCCTTGTCGTCTGCTGTCGGCTCCACGCCGAGTATCTTGTAATAGTCTTTGAAGTCCATTGAAGGAATCACCATCCGTTATCGATTTCGCGCCGATGCCAGCATGCGCCGATTCGCGCGTGCCAGGTTGACCGATCTCAAGGTTGTGACCGGGTGGCGCTGCAGAAGTTTATCGGCAGTGGACGGCGGTTCTTGCGACCGCCGGTGGTTCTGCCGGCCCATGCCAGCAAGTTTGGGGCAAAGCTTGAGGTTTCAAGGCAGTTTAGTCGTGAAATAGCAGATGACCGGCCTTCGAATCTGGCGCGCACTGACATACACTGCGCGGCCGTTTTTTTGACCGGAACCGAAAGACATGAAAGACGCCTCTCCAGCCCGTGCCTGCGGCATCGACTTCGGCACGTCCAACTCCACCGTCGGCTGGCTGCGCCCCGGCATGGAAACGATGATCGCGCTGGAAGACGACAAGATCACCCTGCCGTCGGTGGTCTTCTTCAACATCGAGGAGCGCCGCCCGGTTTACGGTCGTCTGGCCCTGCACGAGTACCTGGAAGGCTACGAAGGCCGCCTGATGCGCTCGTTGAAAAGCCTGCTCGGTTCCAAGCTGATCAAGCACGACACCAGCGTGCTCGGCACGGCGATGCCGTTCAAGGACTTGCTCGGCCTGTTCATCGGCCAACTGAAGAGCCGTGCGGAAACCGCCGCCGGTCGGGAATTCGAGCAAGTGGTGCTCGGCCGTCCGGTGTTCTTCGTCGACGACGATCCGCTGGCTGACCAGGAAGCAGAAGACACCCTGGTCGATGTGGCCAAGAAGATCGGTTTCAAGGAAGTCTCCTTCCAGTACGAACCGATTGCGGCGGCCTTCGACTACGAGTCGACCATCGAGAAAGAAGAGCTGGTGCTGATCGTCGACATCGGCGGTGGTACGTCCGACTTCTCGCTGGTGCGCCTGTCGCCCGAGCGTCGTGGCCTCGATAACCGTCACGATGACATCCTCGCCACCGGCGGCGTACACATCGGCGGGACCGACTTCGACAAACAGCTGAGCCTGCAAGGCCTGATGCCGCTGTTCGGCTACGGCAGCCGCATGAAGAGCGGCGCCTACATGCCGACCAGCCACCACATGAACCTGGCGACCTGGCACACCATCAACTCGGTGTACTCGCAGAAATCCAGCCTGGCCCTGGGCAGCATGCGCTACGACATCGAAGACACCGGTGGCATCGATCGCCTGTTCAAATTGATCGAGCAACGCGCCGGGCACTGGCTGGCGATGGAAGTCGAAGAAACCAAGATCCAGCTGACCCACACCGACAGCCGCCATGTGCCGCTGGACCGGATCGAGGCCGGGTTGAGTGTGGAGCTGAGCCGCGCGCTGTTTGAATCGGCGATCGATGCGCTGCTGGAGCGGGTGCGTGGCAGCGTCACACAACTGTTGAACGATGCCGGTGTCGCAGTGGATCAGGTCGACACGGTGTTCTTCACCGGCGGTTCGAGCGGCATTCCGGCACTGCGCAACAGCGTCTCGGCGATGTTGCCGAATGCGCGACATGTCGAAGGCAATATCTTCGGCAGCATTGGTAGCGGTCTGGCGATTGAAGCCCGAAAACGCTATGGCGTTTAACGGCAGCTGCAAGTTTTAAGCTGCAAGCGGCAAGTAAGAGCAAAAGCAAGAGCCACTGCGCTCTCGCTTCTGCTTTTACTTGTAGCTTGAAGCTTGCAACTCGAAGCTGCTGTCAAACCATTCCGCCCAGCTTCAACTCACTCTTCAGATACGCGTAATAAATCGGCCCCGCCACCACCCCCGGCAGGCCGAACGCGGCCTCGAACACCAGCATCGCCAGCAGCAACTCCCATGACTTGGCACTGATCTGCCCGCCGACAATCCGCGCGTTGAGGAAGTACTCGAGCTTGTGGATAAAAATCAGATAACCCAGCGCCGCCAATGCCACCCAGATCGACAGTGACAGGCCGACGATGGTGATCAGCGTGTTCGACATCAGATTGCCGATCACCGGCAACAGGCCGAGCAGGAAGGTCAGCACGATCAGGGTTTTGGTTAGCGGCAGCTTGATGCCGAACATCGGCAGGATCACCGCGAGGAAGATCCCGGTGAAGAAAGTGTTGAGCAGGGAAATCTTGATCTGCGCGAAGACGATGTTGCGGAACGCCTGCACCAACAGGTGCAAACGGTCGAACAGCGCGGCGGCCAGCGGTTTGCGTTTGGTGACGTCGGGGATGCGCTGCAAGGCGATGATCGCGCCGAGGACCATGCCGATCAGCAATGTCACGAACATGTGCGCGGCGTCCTTGCCGACCAGTTGCAGGTCCGACAGGTGCTTGCTCATCCACTCGCCAATCGCCACGCGAAACTCCGCAGCACTGGCCGGCAGATAGGCGTCGATGAACGGCGGCAATTGCCCGCGCGCGCGGTCGACCACGCCCATGAACTTGTCGAGGGAAGCGCCGGGGTTTTCCGCTTCATGCAGCAGAAAACTGATCGCGCCGGCGAAGATCAGCGCCAGCACACTCACCACCAGTGTGCCGAGCAAAGCCACCGCCAGCCAGCGCGCACGGCGGCCTTCGATCAGCCGTTGCAGTTGCGGGGTGAGCATGTTGACCAGTTCATAGACCAACAATCCGGCCAACAGACTGGGCAGCAAGCGCAGCGGCAGCACCAGCAGCAAACCGCCGAAAATGATGATGCAACTGACCCAGAACACTACATGACGCTCAGAAAACGTTGGCATACAGCCTCAAAACGAACGGCGTAAAAGGATTGGCAGTCTGCCAGCGTTCTGGGGGGAGCACTAGAAATATGCGGTGCTTCAGGTCCCCTCACCCTAGCCCTCTCCCAAAGGGAGAGGGAACCGATCGAGGAATGGCGAAGAAATCCGGCGACTTGCCAGTCCTGTATTGAATCCAGAATCGGCCAGATAGTTCAGGTCGATGGATATCTGAAAACAACACGGTCAGTCCCCTCTTCCCTCCGGGAGAGGGAACCGATTGGGGGATGCTCTGGATACCCGGTGACCTGAAATAGCGCCATGGAATCCATAATCGACCGGTTTTTTTTCAGGTCGACGAGTTTCTTGAGACACCGCGGTCAGTCCCCTCTCCCTCCGGGAGAGGGAACCGATTGGGGGATGCTCTGGATATCCAGTGACCTGAGACAGCGCCATGGAATCCATAATCGACCGGATTTCTCAGGTCGACGAGTTTCTTGAGACACCGCGGTCAGTCCCCTATCCCTCCGGGAGAGGGTTAGGGTGAGGGCAAATCTCAAGCGGACGCGTCGACCAGGTACCCCACCGAATCAAGTTATTTTTTCTTCAGGCAATCACTCATGAACGTCTTGCGCGCATCGCCGGTCAGGGCTTTGGTTTTCGCGTCGGCGTTGCAGGTTTTCATTTTTTCCTGCTGCGGGGTCAGGGCCTTGGCATCGTTGGCCGCCGGCGCTGCCTTGAGGCAGGTGCTCATGAAGGTTTTGCGCTCATCGCCTTTCAGACTCTTGGCGGTCGCATCGGCATTGCAGGTGGTCATCTTGTTCTGTTGCGCCGTAGCGGCGAAACCCTGGGAACACAGGAGCAAACCAATCATCAACAACGGCACACGCAACATCTTCATGGAGTTTTCTCCTTGTCGCCGCACCGATGGGGGCGGCATCTGCTGGAGTGTAGCCAAATCTTGTTACACCTTCCTGCCTTCCAGGTGGCTACGGCGATACTGCTCCGGCGTACACCAGGCCTGCCGCGCGAACATGGCGATAAATGCCGAGCCGCTGCTGTAACCGAGATCGAAGGCGATTTCCTGCACGCTGCGCGATGTTTCCAGCGCCTCGATCGCGGCGAGATAGCGCAGACGCTGGCGCCACTCGCCGAAACTCATTCCCAATTCCCGAACGAATTGCCGGGCCAGCGTGCGTTCGCTGACATGCACTTGCATTGCCCAATGCGCCAGCGGCTGATTGTTGCCCGGCTCGGCCTGCAAGGTTTCGAGAATCGCCAGCAAACCCGGGCTGCTCGCGTAGGGCAGATAACACTCATGCACCAGGGCCTGTTGCAGTTGATCGACCAACACTTGCGCCAGACGCTGGTCGGCATCGAGTTCGGGAATCTTCACGTCGCGGGCGGCGAAGTCTTTGAGAATCGCCTTGAGAATATCGCTGATCGCCAGGGTGCAGGCGCGTTTCGGCAGTTCGGCGCAGACCTTGGGGTCGAGGCATACCGCGCGATAGTTGACCGGTTGATGGCTGTAGAAACTGTGCTCGACCTGCGGCGGCACCCACACCGCGTATTGCGGCGGCGACATGAAGCGGCTGCCATCGACGTCCATGTGCAGCACGCCGTGCGCCGCGTATTCCAGCGTGCCCCACGGATGGCGATGCGGCGCAGCGTATTCATGGGCGTTGAAGTCGGCGTAGCGGAAGTACACCGCCGATGGCAGTTCGCTGAAATCCAGCAGATCGATGTGTTTGCTGTTCATGCTGTCCGGTTTCAGAGGCAGGTTGTCCGGTTCGCAGTATAGGCTTGCATCCAGACAAGGGATAATTGCCCTTCATCAACGTACTGGTTTCAACTCATGCAATACGCGTTTCCGCTGCTGGCGATTTTTATCTGGGCCGGCAATACCGTGATCAACAAACTGGCGGTCGGGGCAATTTTTCCCGCCGAGATCGGTTTCTATCGCTGGCTGCTCGCCGGTTTGCTGTTCACCCCATTCATGCTCAAAGCGGTGATCGCGCACTGGCCGCAGATCCGCCCGAACCTGGGCAAGATTTTCATCCTCGGCGTACTCGGCATGGCGGTGTATCAGAGCCTCGCCTATTTCGCTGCGACTCTGACCACGGCGACCAACATGGGCATCATCCTGTCGCTGATGCCGTTGATGTCGCTGGCCATGGCGATCATCAGCCTTGGGCAGCGCCTGACCGCCGGCGCGTTGGTCGGTGCCGTGTTGTCGTTTGCCGGTGTGCTGGTCGTGGTCTCGTCCGGCAGCCTCGGCGCGTTGCTGCAACACGGGGTGAACATGGGTGATGCGATGATGTTGATCGCCACTCTGGCCTATGCGATCTACAGCACTTTGCTGAAAAAATGGCAACTGCGCCTGCCGCCGCTGGTGTTGCTGTATTTGCAGGTGCTGGTGGCGATTGTCGTGTTGTTTCCGCTGTATGCCGCTTCGCCGAAGACCGGGCTGACCCTGCAGAATATTCCACTGGTGCTGTATGCGTGTCTGCTGGCGTCGATGCTCGCGCCGCTGGCGTGGATGCAGGCGGTGCAGCGTCTGGGGCCCAGCCGCACGACGTTGTTCTTCAACTTGCTGCCGTTGATTACCGCGCTGATTGCGGCGGTGGTGTTGAAGGAGCAACTGGCGATGTATCACCTGGTGGGTGGATTGCTGACGTTGGGCGGGGTGATTCTTTCCGAGCGCTGGACCACCGTGTTGGGCCGCAAATTAAGCGTCGCCTGATAGGCCCTCTTCGCGAGCAAGCTCGCTCCCACAGGTGTCCGCATTCCTTCTGTTGGAATGCATTCGAATGTGGGAGCGAGCCTGCTCGCGAAGAACGATGACGCGGTCTCAGGGCTAAACCCCGGCAGCCTTTAGCCGCGCCGCATGCTCGACAAACAGCCGCACCGGATCCGCGCCCTTACCCACCAGCCCCAGTGACTGATTGACGATGTCGAAGTGATCCAGCGGATAGTCATCGCCAATCACCGTGCCCAGATGCGAGCTGTAGCGCCCGACCATGCCGTCGCAATGCCCAGGCTCACGCACAAAGGTTTTCGCAAACAAGCGACAGCTGCGATTGGTTCCATCGAACAGATTGCCGCCACGATCGGTCTTGCCCGGCTGCAACGTCCCCGACCATGAGTAATAACGTACGCCGTTAACCTCTTCCGGCCCGTGCCCGCCCCAGGTGTCAGGCAAGCCCTGTGGATAACGCTGGTTGAACAGCGCCACGCCCTCCGTCGTCAGCGATTGATGCGAGGCGTGGATATCCACCGGCAGTTTCGGCCCGTGGTAACCGGTCTCCAAAACAGCCATCAACCACCCGACCAACCGCAGCAACACCTCAAGCAGCCGCCCCTTGGCGCTGTCGGCCGGATAATTTTTTTCCAGATAATCGGCCAGCTCGGAGCCATGATTGGGCCCGGCCACCGACGTGACGGATGCCACCAGATCCGGCCGTTTCGCCGCCGCATAGCGCGCCGTCAGCGAACCCTGACTGTGGCCGAACAGGTTGACCTTTTGCGCCCCGGTCTCTCGCAAGATCTCATCGATGCGCGCCAACAACTGCTCGCCGCGCACCTCAGTCGAGTTGAGCGGCGACACCTGCACCGCAATCACCGTCGCACCACCACGGCGCAGTGCCTTGATGATGCCGTACCAGTACGGATAGAGCACCAGCCGGATAAACCCGAGCATGCCGGGCACCAGCACCAATGGATAACGCGTCGACATGGGCAAACATCCTTGTGTTCGATGAGTGGATGCAGGCGTGCAAAACGCCCGCCAAGCATCCTCCGTGATGATGACAACTCATCGACCAGCCTACTTCAGGCCCACCACCCCCGCCACAATCAGACCGACCGAAACCAGTTTGACCAGGGTCAGGCTCTCGCCGAGCAGGGCAAAACCGAGGAACACCGTGCCCAGTGAGCCAATCGCCGTCCAGATCGGGTAGGCGATGCTCACGGGCAGTTCACGCATCGCCAAGGTCAGGAAGTAGATCCCGCCGACCGCCGCAGTCACCGTGATCAGCGAGGGCCAGAGTCGGGTGAAACCTTCGGCGTACTTCATGCCCATGGCGAAGGTCACCTCAAACCCGGCGGCGATCAGCAGGAACAGCCAGGCCATTTAGAACACCCGCGCGAGGTCGAGTAAACGCTGCTCGGCCTCGGCCAGCGACACCGCAAAGGTGCGTTCAGCGGACTCTTCGCCCTCGGCCGCAAACACGGTGACGTCGTTGATGCCGATGAACCCCAGTGCCGTGCGCAGCCATGGATCGGCGTGATTCAACGCTTCCAGTTCGCCTCCCGGGCCGAAGCCGAAACCGCCGCGACTGGTGACAATCAGCGCCTTCTTGCCCTGCAACAGCGGCGTGTACTGGGCGACGCCGTTGTCCAGCGTATGATCGAAGGTCAGGCCCAGGCGCACGATCTGATCGACCCAGGCCTTGAGGCCGCTGGGCACGCTGAAGTTGTACATCGGCGTGGAAATCAGCAGCAGGTCGTGCTCGAACAGCTCGCCGACCAGTTGATCGCTCAGGGCCAGATCCGCCTGCATCGACAGTGGGCGTGCTTCGGGCTGTGGATAAAAAGCGGCGGCGACAAAGGCTTCGTTGACCGGCGGAATCAGCACTCGCCCGACCTCGCGGCGAGTGACGTGCGCCTGCGGATGACGCACCTGCCAGGCACTGAGAAAATGTTCCGCCAGACGCCGTGAGTGGGAACGGTCGCCACGTGGGCTGGCATGTATCGCAAGAATTTTGCTCATCTGAAACTCCTTGAGGCTAGACTTTGATGGCTGTGTCACTGCAGATTGCAGGCAGCACACCGTTGCCTCAAATGAGCAAAAATCAGTCGGGATGAATTCATTTCACCCATGGAGCTTTCAATGTTCGCCTCACTGCCGCTGACCGCTCTGCGCGCTTTCGAATCGGCATCACGGCTGCTCAGTTTCAAGGCTGCCGCCGAAGAACTGTCGGTCACGCCCACGGCGATTTCGCACCAGATTCGTTCGCTGGAAGACTGGCTCGGCGTCGCATTGTTCGAACGCCTGCCACGCCAGGTGCGTCTGACCGAGGGCGGCGAGCGCCTGTTTCGCAGCCTGCATGGCGCGCTGCTGGAAGTGGCGCAAAGCGTCGACACCCTGCGCCCGCAGCGCAACGCCAGCACGCTGACGCTCTCGACCACCGCCGCATTCGCAGCACTGTGGCTGGTGCCGCGCCTCGGGCGTTTTTATGCGCAACACCCGAACATCAACGTGCGCCTCGATACTCACTGTGAAGTCATCGATCTGCATCAGGACGCCAGTGTCGATCTGGTTTTGCGCTACAGCCTCGACGATTACCCGAATCTGTATGGTCTGTGCCTTTTCGATGAATCGTTCGGTGTTTACGGCTCGCCCGAGCAAGTGGCGCTGGCCGCGCGGCGCACTCCGACGTTGATCAGCGTGCGTTGGCACAACTCCAAGCTCTACGCCCATGGCTGGGAAGCGTGGTGCGCCAAGGCTGGCGAAAACTGGTTGAACCCGCAGCCGGCCATCCGCGAATACGATGAAGAGCATTACGCCCTGCAAGCGGCGATCGCCGGGCAAGGGCTGGTGCTGGCGAGCAATATTCTGGTCTCGGAAAGTGTCGCCAGCGGTTTGCTGGTGCCGTTCATGGGCCAGGTTCAAGTCGATGGCGCCGGCTACAGCGCGTTGTGCGTGCCGGGGCGCGAGAGGCATCCGCCGGTGCGGGCGTTTTTTGCCTGGTTGCGCGAGGAAGCAGTTTTGTCCGGGCTGGCGCCAAGATCGCAGCCTTCGGCAGCTCCTGCAGGGGTTGCGTAAACCGATAAAACTTTTTGCGACGCTCATGACTCACAGCTTAGGTAGCGACCGCGTCCGCAGAACGTGGCGCCCATCGGATTAGCCTCCAGGAGATCGAAATGAGCGACGACCTGCATCTGTCAGATGTTCAAACCTTGCGCGATCGTGCGCGCCAACACGTCGAAAACGGCGCCGTCACCGAAGGCTACAGCGCCGACCGTGAAGAGGTGCTGCGCTTGCTCAATGAATCGCTGGCCACCGAACTGGTCTGCGTGTTGCGTTACAAGCGCCACTACTTCATGGCCAATGGTGTTAAAGCCCATGTGGCCGCCGAAGAGTTTCTCGAGCACGCCACCCAGGAAGCCCAGCACGCCGACCGCCTCGCCGAGCGCATTGTGCAATTGGGCGGTGAGCCTGAGTTCAACCCCGACCTGCTGTCGAAAATGTCCCACGCGCAATACGTGGCCGGCAACACCCTCAAAGAGATGGTCTACGAAGACCTCGTTGCCGAGCGGATCGCCATCGACAGCTATCGCGAGATCATCCAGTATATCGGCGAGAAAGACCCGACTACCCGGCGTATCTTCGAAGATATTCTGGCGCAGGAAGAAGAGCATGCCGATGACATGGCTGACATCCTGAACGACCTGTAACCCTTTTAACCCGCCTTCGCGAGCAAGCTCGCTCCCACACTCGACCGCATTCCTTCTGGTGGATGCGGTCGATGTGGGAGCGAGCTTGCTCGCGAAGAGGCCCTTATGGACACCGACTATTTAGTAGGTTTTACGGTGACAGGCGCCTTGCCCGCCTTCATCTGCTCCAGCAACGGCGCACACTGATTCGGCTCACCGCCACTCGGCGCCACCAGCGCCAACAGCCCCGCCGCCGGCGCCGCGATCACGCCCAACGCCACCATCCCCGCTCCACGCAACATCAGCGGCACAGCCTTCACGCCGGCATCCGGTTTGATGAACTTGCCACGCACATACAGCGGCGAGCGCAAGGAAATCAAACGCCAGCCCTTGGATTCCGGCGTCACGGTCAGGTCAAGCTGCTCGGTGGCCATGTTCGCCGTGCCGTCGATGTAGATGATCGCGTTCTCGGTATCGAAGACAAACAGCTGTGTGGTGGCCAGACCGCTCTTGATGTCGAAGTCCGCCGCCGCGCAGTTGATCTTCACTTCCTTGTCGCCAAAGATCTTGCCGACCACGTAGTTACCGACGTTGAGCCCGGCCAGTTCCATCAGCTCACGGCTGATCGCACCGTCGTTGATCAACATCTTCAATTTGCCGTTGGCACCGCCCAGCAGCTTGGCCACCGAGTTGCCGCGCCCAGTGATATCGGCGTCGCCATTGAGCTCACCGAAACTGGTCTTCATCGGTTCAAAGGTCGGGAACAGCTCTTTGAGTTTGAAGCGGCGTGCGGTCAGTTTCGCCCGGCCTTCCAGCGGCTCGGTGCGACCGTTGAGGCGAATCTGTGCATCGAGATTGCCGCCAGCGACGCCGAAGCGCAGTGGCTCCAGGCTCAGTTCGCCGTCGTTGAGTTTCAGGTGGGTATAGAGGTCGTTGAACGGCAGCTTCTCGCTATGGACGATGCGCTTGCCGGTGAACTCGACGTCGGCGTCCATTGCACGCCAGCGATCAGTCTTGAACTCTTCGACCGGCAGCACTTTATCCGCTGGCTGTTTGCTTTCGCCGCCGCGGGCCTTTTGCTTGTCGTTAGAGTCGGCGCCGATCAGCGGTGCGAGGTCAGCGAACAACAGTTGATTGGAGAGCAATGCGCCGCTGAGTTTCGGCCGTGGCTGGCTGGCCACGTAGGTCAGGTCGCCATGAATATCACTGCTGCCGATCTTGCCGTTGAACTGCTCGTAGGTGAATTTCGCGCCCGCCTCGTCATGCAATTTGGCGATCAAGTGACCGTCAGTGGAATACGGCGGGGTGTCCGGCAGGGTCACGCCGGTCAGTGGATAAAGGTTGCCGAGGCTGGCACCGGCCAGTTTCAGACGCAGATCGAGGGCGCCGAGGTTGAGCGGATCCGTCAGCGTACCGGCCAGTTCGATGCTGGTATCGCCGATCTTCGCCTGCGCCTGCAACGGGAATGGCTTGCGCGCATCCTGCAAAGCGAGCAGCCCGCCGATCTTGCCTTGGCCGGTGAGGTTCTGGCCGTGGTATTGGCCTTTGACCTTCAACGCAAACGCGTAATCCTGCGGCGCACCGCCCTTGTCCTGGGCGGTTTTCGCCGCTTTGGCACCAACAATGTCGCTGTAGGGAATCGGTTTGCCCAGCGGATCAATCAGCACATCAAGGTTGGTTTTGAGCGTCTGATCATCGAGGGTGACGTGGCCCTTGTCGAAACCGATGGCGCCGATGTCGACCACCCAATTCGACGGCTCGGCGTTCGGATCTTTCGGATCGAACTTGAACGTCCAGTTGGCGCGGCCATCGGCCAGACGCTGCAACTCGGCATTGGGTTCGGTCAGGTCGATGCGCGGAATCACCACCCGTTGCGCCAGCAATGCCAGCGGCGAGATACGCAGCTCAACGCGTTTGAGCGTGACCATCTGCGGTTTCTTCGACCAGTCCGGGTTGCCCAGGCTCAAATCCTCGGCCACCACGTGCGGCCACGGCACCCACGCACGCCAGCCGCCCTCGTCCGGCTCGCGCTGCCAGATCACCGCGAGGTTGCCGTTAATAGCAAACGGTCGGTGCAGTTCTTCCGAGACTTTGGCGTTGATCGGCGGTTTGATCCGGTTCCAGTCGAAGAACACGATGATCAAAACCAGCACGGCCAGTAGCAGCACGAGGATGGCGAAGGTCCAGCTGAAGATTTTTCCAGTGCGCGTCATGCACAAAGCTCCTGATCACGACCGCACGCAAAGACTGCAGCGTACGGCTGAAACGGCGGGCCAAAGCGGCCCTCATGAAATCTACGACTGGCAAACCAGCCGCAGGTTTAATCGAAAGGTCGATTAAGGCGCAAAAAGCCGCGCGAAATCTGACCAATCAGTCGAACAGTGTTACCGCGACCCGCACTTTTGCGAGGCGCGAGTGAGTCGGAAATACCCACCCCGGTGCATAACCGTCGTCCGCAAAGCCGCGATCTAGAGCCTCCCGGCAGAACAATCAATTCTGTTGATTATTACCATTGCGTTTATGAACTTTTATATCGACTTATCGAGAGTAGCATTGCCCTCGTACCCACTTTATCGCCCTCCCAAGGAGCAACCCATCATGAAACGCCAATTACTGCTCAGCCTTACCCTGTCGATGCTAGCCAGCACTGCTTTTGCCCTGCCGGCTGCCGATCAAGCTACTCCGCAAGTGAAATCCAGCCACTCGGTGTTCAGCCAAACCGTAGCCGCTGATGGTGGCGACCGCACTCCACAAGGTCAGACCCTGGCTGAAGGCGGCCGTGAACGTCTGGAAGAGAAAGGCCTGGTTCAGGACGGCTACGACAAGACCCCACAAGGTCAGACCCTGGCGTCCGACGGCAGCGATCGCACTCCACAAGGCCAGACCCTGGCTTCCGATGGCAGCGACCGCACTCCACAAGGCCAGACCCTTGCTTCCGACGGTGGTGACCGCACTCCACAAGGTCAAACCCTTGCCGAAGGTGGTGGTGACCGTGTGATCGAACGCAATAGCGCCTTGAGCTAAGCCCATGGCGGCCTGGAAAAAAAGCCCAATCACCGGATTGGGCTTTTGACTTTTCCGGCCCGATAAAATCTTCCGCTCCACGCCCTCCCCGTTCGACGCCGACAAAGCCGATTTGCTAGAGTGCGGCGCTTGTCCTGCCAAAGAACACACTCTGCGATGCTGCCCCGCGCCGAACAGAAACAACAGACCCGCAACGCCTTGATGGACGCTGCCCGCCACCTCATGGAAAGCGGCCGAGGATTCGGCAGCCTGAGCCTGCGCGAAGTAACAAAAACCGCCGGCATCGTGCCCACCGGTTTCTACCGGCATTTTGCCGATATGGATGAGCTGGGCCTGGTGCTGGTCAGTGAAGTCGGCCAGACCTTCCGCGAAACCATCCGCTTGGTACGGCACAACGAATTCGTCATGGGCGGCATCATCGATGCCTCGGTGCGGATCTTTCTCGACGTAGTCAGCGCCAATCGCTCGCAATTCCTGTTTCTCGCGCGTGAGCAATACGGCGGCTCGCTGCCTGTGCGTCAGGCAATCGGCCGATTGCGCGAGAACATCAGTTCGGACCTGGCTTCTGATCTGACGATGATGCCCAAGCTGCAGCATCTGGACGCCGAGGGCCTGAGCGTGATGGCAGATCTGATCGTCAAGTCGGTCTTTGCCACCCTCCCCGACATCATCGACCCACCCGCTGAAGCGCTGCCGGAGCATCTGACGCCGCAGGCGAAGATCACCCAGCAACTGCGTTTTATCTTTATTGGCCTCAAGCACTGGCAAGGCTTGGGCAGTACCGAGTAACTCCCTTTTATGACTGACACACAAGATTCCCTGTGGGAGCGAGCTTGCTCGCGAAGGCGTCGTGTCAGTCAACATCTATATCTCTGACCCTCTGCATTCGCGAGCAAGTCGAATCGTCGCACCGTCGCTCCCACATTTGGTTCGGCGCATCAGCCTCCATTTGGTGCATTAAAAAATCTTCACGCACCAAAACATTCCATATTCCCGCAACATCTTGAAACATCCACTACGCTCCGACAGGGATTTCCTACATCTCGTCCGATTGGCAAGCCCCTTGCTCTAACCCAATCATTGTCCATAGCTGGAAGTTTTCCGATGCTGGTGATTCACCGCAGAATTGACCCTCAACCCGTCTGGACCGCCGAGTTGCACCTGACCTTCGAAGCGCGGAGCAAAAGCCGTTTGCGCTGTTTCAGTGCCGAGGGCGAAGACGTCGGGTTGTTTTTGGAGCGCGGTCAGTCGCCGCTGTATGACGGCGAATGCCTACAAGCTGAAGACGGCCGCATCGTCCGCGTCTGCGCCCGTCCCGAGCAATTACTGCACGTCACCTGCGCCAATGCCTTCGAACTGACCCGCGCTGCTTATCACCTGGGTAACCGTCACGTTGCCTTGCAGGTTGGCGATGGCTGGCTGCGTTTGCTTGACGATTACGTGCTCAAAGCCATGCTCGAACAACTCGGCGCGCAGGTCGAAGCCATCGAAGCGCCGTTCCAGCCGGAACACGGTGCCTATGGCGGCGGCCATCACCATTCACGCCACGGCGACGAAGACTTCAACTACGCGCCGAAACTCCATCAGTTCGGCGTACGCCTGTGAATCCGGCCTGGGCGCTGCTGCGCCTGGCCAGTCCGCAACTGCCGATTGGCGGCTACAGCTATTCGCAAGGTCTGGAAATGGCGGTGGATAACGGCCGCGTGAACAACCCGGACAGTGCTCGACGCTGGATCAGCGATCAGTTGCTGCTCAATCTGTCGCGCTTCGAAGCGCCGCTGTTGCTTGCGCATTGCCAGGCAGCCGCCGATGAACAATGGACCGAGTTGCGCAGCCTCTGCGAAAGCCATCGCACCAGTCGCGAGACGCGCGAGTTGCATCTGGAGAGCCGGCAGATGGGCTATTCGTTGCAGCAGTTGCTCAACGGCTTGCCGGAACTCGACGCGCCGGCACGCGACTTTCTCGCTCAATGCCCTGAACCGCATCTGGCCCTGTGCTGGGCGCTGGCCGCGCGCGCCTGGGGCATCAGCCCGCAAGACGCCCTCGCCGCGTGGTTATGGAGCTGGCTGGAAAACCAGCTCGCCGTCCTGATGAAAACCCTGCCGCTGGGCCAGCAAGCCGCGCAACGCCTGACCAGCGAACTGCTGCCGTTGTTGCAACAGGCGCAGCAGGACGCCAGCCGAATCAACCCCGAACACAGGGGCAGCGCCGCGTTCGGTCTGTCCCTGGCGTGCATGGCCCATGAGCGCCAGTACAGCCGCCTCTTCCGTTCTTAGGAGAAACACTCGATGAACACACAACCTCTGCGCGTCGGCATCGGCGGCCCGGTCGGTTCCGGCAAAACCGCGTTGACCCTGGCCCTGTGCCTGGCCCTGCGCGAGCGCTACAACCTCGCCGTGGTCACCAACGACATCTACACCCGCGAAGACGCCGATTTTCTCGTGCGCAACGAAGCCCTCGCACCTGAGCGGATCATCGGCGTGGAAACCGGTGGCTGTCCGCACACGGCGATCCGCGAAGACGCCTCGATCAACCTTGAAGCGGTGGATCAACTGAACCGGCGTTTTCCGGGACTGGATCTGATTCTGGTGGAATCCGGCGGCGACAACCTGTCGGCGACCTTCAGCCCGGAACTGTCCGACCTGACCATCTACGTGATCGACGTCTCAGCGGGCGACAAATTGCCGCGCAAGGGCGGCCCGGGGATCTGCAAATCCGATCTGCTGGTGATCAACAAGATCGACCTGGCGCCGCTGGTGGGCGCCTCGCTGGAGATGATGGACAGCGACACCAAACGCATGCGCAACGGCAAGCCGTTCGTCTTCAGCAACCAGAAAACCGGTCAGGGCCTTGAGCAAATCATCGCCTTCATCGAACGCCAGGGCCTGCTGACTGCAGCCTGATTCACTGATCAACAAGGAAGCTTATCCATGACACTTAAACGTATTCTTGGCGCCGTGGCGCTGCTGCTGACCCCGGCGCTGGCTTTCGCACACCCGGGGCATGGTGACAGTGGTTTGATCGCCGGCATCAGCCACCCGATCGGTGGTCTCGACCATTTGTTGGCGATGATTGCCGTTGGGTTGTGGGCGGCGCAGCAGCAAGGCGCTGCGCGTTGGGCGCTGCCGTGCACATTTGTCGGCACCATGTTGATAGGCGGCATGCTCGGGTTTGAAGGGCTGGAACTGCCGGCGCTGGAAAGCGGGATTGCGGCGTCGGTGCTGGCGCTGGGTCTGGCGGTAGCGCTGGCGGTGCGTCCGCCGTTGGTCATGGCGGTGTTGGCGACGGCGGTGTTTGCGTTGTTCCACGGTGTGGCGCATGGGCTGGAATTGCCGGACATGAGCAGTCCTTGGGCGTATGCGGCAGGTTTCGTCGCCGCGACGGCCGCACTGCATGCCGCTGGTTATGCGGTGGTGCGTTTCCTGCCTCGGGCGGCTGCACCGTTGGTGCGCCTTGCAGGTGCTGCCTCAGCAATCACAGGCGCCTGGCTGCTGGCAGGCTAATCTCTATCGCCTGAGCCGGCCTCATCGCTGGCAAGCCAGCTCCCACAAGGATATTTGGTGTTCACACAATTGTGGACTTACCCAATAACCTGTGGGAGCTGGCTTGCCAGCGATGACGGCCGATCAGACACCAAACCTCTAAAGCCCGCCGCTCTGCTACCATGTCGCGCAATCGCCCCAGCCCGTGACGACGTCCGCCCATGCCCCACGCTTCCCGCTCCACCTCCCTGCCCGAATTGACCGCCCTCTTCGGCGCTGTGCAGCAGCACTTCGTCAATGTGATCGTGCCCCTCTGGCAAGGCCCGGGCTGGAACGCCGACATGGCGCTGCCCTACGAGGCGCTGGATGCCACGCACCAACCGCTGCCACCGCAACGCTATCGAGCGATGGCCTGTGCACGGCAGCTGTACCTGTTTTCCAGTCTGATCGGGGTTGTGGATAACGCTGAAGTCCGCGCCGCGGCGCTGTTCCGCTCGCTGCAGCGGTACTTTCATGATGCCGAGCATGGCGGCTGGTTCTACAGCATCGATGCGCAGGGCAAGCCGCTGGATCAGCGCAAGGATCTCTACACCCACGCCTTTATCCTGTTTGCCTGCGCGCATTACTGGGAGAAGTCCCGCGATTCGCTGGTCGAGTCGACGTTGAATGCGGCGCTGGAAATCATTGGCCGACGCTTTGCCACCGGCGATGGCTTGTACGAAGCCTGCCTGGAGCGCGATTGGATCACCCTGCAAACCGGTCCACTGCAGAACCCGTTGATGCACTTGGCCGAAGCGTTTCTGGCCACCCTGGCGGTTCGCGAAGATGCCCCGACGCAGCAGGCATTGCTGGAGTTATGCACAGCCATGCACAAGCAGTTCGTCGATCCGCAATATGGCGTGCTGATGGAGAAACCGCTCGGGGCTGTGGATAACTGGTACGAGCCGGGGCATCAGTTCGAATGGTATTTCCTGCTCGAATCGTCGGCGTTGTTGCGTAGTTCGAAACTGCATGCGGCGCTGGATCGGGCGTTTGCCTTTACCGAGCAATACGGTGTGGTGCAGTCATCCGGTGCGGTACGGGCGATGCTTGATCTGGAAACGGATGGACGCCCGCGAGACTCGACCCAGCGGATCTGGGCGCAGGCGGAATATCTGCGCGCGCTGACGTTGCGTCAGGGCAGTGAAGCGGTGGTGCTGCGCCAGTTGCAGGCGTTGCAGCAGCGATTTCTGCATGCCGGTGGCTGGCATGAGTGCCGGGATGAATTGGGAGAGGTGAGTCGCAAGGACATGCCTTCGACTACGCCGTATCACTTGGCGACTTGCTACCACGGTCTGGCTGAATATCTTCGCTGATTTATAGATCGCTTTCGCGAGCAAGCTCGCTCCCACAGGTGATTGTGCGGCTCACAATTAGTGTGTTCAGCGCAATTCAATGTGGGAGCGAGCCTGCTCCGGGCGGCGATCCGACGAATGGCCGTTACGCGGTCTTCAGGCGATCCACTTCTTGTCCCCGGTAAAGCTGATGGTCAACCAGCGCGCCGCATCCGGCTTGCCCAGTTTCGCGGAAATCTCTTCGCGTAACGCATCCAGCTGCCCGACATTGCTCAGCGCATAATTCGCCGGCAACACCACATGAATCTCGATAAACCGTGCCCGGCCGTGCTTCTGCACGTACGACACGTAATCGTCGAAACCGTGTTCGGTTTTCGCCGCGTCCATCACCTGGCGCACCTGATCATCCAGTGTGTCAGGCGCGATCCCCAGCACATCGCGTAAGGCCGGGCCAAGGATCTTGAATGCCGGCGGCAACATGGTCAGGGCCAGCACGATCAGGATCAACGGGTCGACATACACCGCCCACTGGCCATAGCCCTGAGACTTGAGCAGCAGCGCCGCGAGGAAGCTTATCAACAGGCCCACGGAAAGCATGGCGTCCACCAGCCAACTGATGTTGTCGAACTGGATCAGACTGGATTTGAGCTTGCGATTACGCTGCCGCACGTAGAAGAAGTAGGCGAATTCGACAACGGTAAATACCGCCGCATAAATGATCACCAGCCCCAACTCGATCTCACGGCCACCGTTGATGATGCCGAACACGCCGTTGAGAAACGCGTAGATCGCGATCAACATCAGGAAGCTGCCTTCGATCAGCAGCACCATCGGCTCCAGGTGCCAGAAACCGAACTGGAAACGGTGGTTGCTTTCCTTGGCGATCAGCTTGGCAGTGATCAGCATCAGGACTTTGATGAAGGTTGCGATCAGCGAGAAAAAACCATCGAACAGGATGGATTGCGAACCTGAAACAAAACCGGTGACGATCCCGGCAATCGCCACCGCCAACATCAGAATGGTCGATTGTTTGAGCAGTGCCTGCTCACCTCGGTTACTCACTTTGACTCCTCGAAAAACCTTGAAAACCGCGGGGTGCGGTTGGGTTGTTGCGAGGGGAGTTTACCTTATCGGGATTTATTGCCTGTGCTGGCCTCATCGCTGGCAAGCCAGCTCCCACAAGTACCGAGTCGCTCACAAGATTCGTGTGCACCGATAACCCTGTGGGAGCTGGCTTGCCAGCGATTGGCCGTGACGCGGTGTCAGGCCTTGTTACGCTCGATGGCAAAACCAGCCCAGGTCTGGCTCACCGGCATCAGTTCCAGGCTGTTGATGTTGATGTGCGCCGGCGCATTCATCACCCAGAAAATCGTCTCGGCAATGTCCTGTGGCTGGATCGGCTCGGCACCGGCGTAGGTCGCGTTGTAACGCTCCTGGTCACCGGCAAAACGCACCAGCGAGAACTCGCTCTCGCACAGCCCCGGCTCAATGTTGCTGACCCGCACGCCGGTGCCTTGCAAGTCGCAACGCAGGTTCAGCGAGAACTGTTTAACGAACGCCTTGGTCGCGCCATACACATGGCTGCCCGGGTACGGATAGTTGCCGGCAATGGAGCCAAGGTTGACGATGCCGGCGCCACGACCATGGGCGATCAGGCGTGGCAGCAGCAGGCGGGTGGCGTACATCAGGCCTTTGACGTTGGTGTCGACCATGGTGTCCCAATCGTCCAGATCGCATTTCGGCGCCGGGTCCACGCCCAGTGCCAGACCGGCGTTGTTGATCAGGCCACGCAGCTTGGCGAACGACGGCGGCAGATTGGCAATCGCCGCTTCCATCGCCTTGCGATCGCGCACATCGAGCACCAGGCCATGCACTTCGGTCTGCTTCGACAGTTCGGCGCAAAGCGCATTGAGGCGTTCTTCACGACGGCCGGTCAGCACCAGTTTCCAGCCAGCCTCGGCAAAACGGCGGGCACAGGCTTCACCAAATCCGGACGTCGCGCCGGTGATAAACAGGGTGTTGGACATCGTGTTCTCCTTGCTTCGGCCACCGGGGCAGCCCTTGGAATAGAAAATCAGCAGGCAGCATGCCCGGCCCTGCACGCACGGGCAACACCCACAAGCGGTACAAAAAACAACCAACTCCGCCAACGCCATAGCCACCGTGGCCTGTAGCCATGTGCGCGCATGTTATCCACAGTCCCTTCCACAGTTTCCGGGGGCAAGTGCAAACGCGCAAAGCCGCGCCACACAAGGCTTTGCGGGTGAAATAGAAAGTTTTTTGCTTGACCCTGAAGCGGCGGATGTGCCGGAGATGGCATTTTGCACGACTGACGCGTCAACGCAGTGATTGCGCGAGGCCAGTAATTACGGCCCTCAGCGCAGTCTTTCCAGAGTTTAATCACAGACTTATCCACAGGCTTGTTCACCCGGAATCACTGCTATCCGCGACGCTATAAAATGGTTGACAACAAAGACTTCAAGCCCCGCAAAAACGCCTGATCAAAAAACAACCACACACTTGCAGGCCACGGTTTACATGGCGCGCAGCCAGATACACCCACGTTATTCACAGCCAGCTCCACAGTAAACGGGGACAAGTCAAATCTGTGGAAAAACAGCCATTTGCAGCGTCTATATGTCGCGCTTTCACAGCTTGGGGAATTTGTTTTCCACAATTCCACGCAACACTTGAAATCACTGATCAATTCCCTGTAGGAGCTGCCGAAGGCTGCGATCTTTTGATCTTTAAAGACAACATCAAAAGATCGCAGCCTTCGGCAGCTCCTACACAGGCGTGCGGTATGTTTGAGGAATGAAAAAGCCCCGGGACTTGCGTCGCCGGGGCTGTGCATAACGTCGAGGAATCAGTGCCCGCCCAGATAAGCGTTACGCACCTCCTCATTCACCAGCAACTCTTTACCCGTGCCCGTCAGGCGAATCTCGCCGTTGACCATCACATACGCCCGGTCCGACAGCTTCAGCGCATGGTTGGCGTTCTGCTCGACGAGGAAAATGGTCATCCCGGTTTTCGCCAATTCGCGCAGGGTCGCGAAGATCTGCTTCACCACAATCGGCGCCAACCCGAGGCTAGGCTCATCGAGCAGCAACAGCTTCGGCCGACTCATCAACGCACGGGCAATGGCGAGCATTTGCTGCTCACCGCCGGACATGGTCATCGCCCGTTGCGTGCGCCGCTCTTCCAGCCGAGGGAACAACGTGAACATGCGCTGCATGTCCTCTTTGGCGTACTTGTCGCCAATCGGAATGGTGCCCATCAGCAGGTTTTCCTCGACGGTCATGTCGGGGAACACCCGCCGCCCTTCCGGCGACTGCGCAATGCCGTTGGAAGCGATGTAGTGCGAGGACTTGTGGGTGATGTCGACGCCTTGATAGAGAATCTGCCCGCCCGCCGCCCGTGGCTGGCCAAAGATCGACATCAGCAACGTCGATTTGCCCGCACCGTTGGAGCCGATCAGGCTGACGGTTTCACCTTCGTTGATCTGCAGCGAAACACCTTTGAGCGCCTGGATCGGTCCGTAGAACACGTCGAGGTCTTTGAGTTCGAGGATCGGTTGCGTCATACCAGCTCCTCTTCGTCGGCGCCCAGGTAGGCGGCAATCACTTTCGGATCGTTGCGAATGGCTTCAGGCCCGCCTTCGGCGATGACGATGCCGTGGTCCAGCACCACGATGTGGTCGGAAATACTCATAACCATGCCCATGTCGTGTTCGATCAGCACCACGGTCAGATCGTGCTCGTCGCGCAGCAGCCGGATCATCGCGCTCAGCGCTTCGGTTTCCTGAGGGTTGAGGCCGGCGGCCGGTTCGTCGAGGCAGATGATCTGCGGACGCGTGCACATGGCCCGGGCGATCTCCAGACGGCGCTGTTGGCCGTAGGACAGTTCACCGGCGAGCCGGTTGGCGCAGTCGACCAGATCGACCACTTCGAGCCAGTAGAACGCGACGTCCAGCGCGTCGCTCTCCGCCTTGCGGTAGCCCTTGGTGTTGAGGATGCCGGCGAGCATGTTGCGGTTGACCCACATGTGCTGCGCCACCAACAGGTTTTCCAGCACCGACATTTCCTTGAACAAACGAATGTTCTGGAAGGTTCGCGCCAGGCCTGCACGGTTCACCAAATGCGTACCGCCGAACATTTTGTAGTACAGGCGGCTGAGGAAAGATTTCGGCGAGACGAAGTCAGTCGGTTTGAACGACTCGCCCAGCAACTGGATGACATTAGTCTGCTGGCCGCGCACGTTGAGTTCGATCTTGCCACCCGAGGCCTTGTAGAACCCGGTCAGGCAGTTGAACACCGTGGTCTTGCCAGCGCCGTTGGGGCCGATCAAGGCGAAGATCGAGTTGCGTTTGACCTTCAGGCTGACATCACTCAAGGCCTTGATGCCACCGAAATGCATCATCAGTTTTTCAACAGAGAGTACGACTTCACTCATGGCGCAGTCCTCTCATAGTGAATGGCACCTTTGCGTGGAGTGACCCCGGTACGGCTGATGCGGATCAGCCCGCGTGGTCGCCAGATCATCATCAACACCATCAGGATGCCGAACAGCAGCACGCGATATTCGGCGAAGCCGCGCAGCAGTTCAGGAGCGACAGTCAGCACGAATGCGGCGATCACCACGCCGATGGTCGAGCCCATGCCGCCGAGCACGACGATGGCGAGGATCAGTGCCGATTCGAAGAAGGTGAACGAGGTCGGGTTGACGAAGCCTTGATAGGTCGCGAAGAACACCCCGGCGAGACCTGCCGTCGATGCACCAATGGTGAACGCCGAGAGTTTGACCAGCACGTGGTTGAGGCCCATCGAGCGGCAAGCGATCTCATCTTCACGCAGAGCTTCCCACGCACGACCGACCGGCATTTTCACCAGACGATGCTTGATGTACAGCACAGCCAGCACCACGAGGAACAGCACCGCGTAGATAAAGTAGTACTTCACGTCCGGGTTGTAGGCGATGCCGAAGAACTCGTGGAACGGCACCCCGCCATCCTTCGCCCGTTTGCCGAACTCCAGACCGAAGAACGTCGGCAGCGGTGCCGGCATACCGTTCGGGCCGCCCGTCAGCGACAACCAGTTGTTGAGGATCAGGCGAATGATTTCACCGAAGCCCAGGGTCACGATCGCCAGGTAGTCGCCATGCAGGCGCAGCACCGGGAAACCGAGGATGCAACCGGCCAGACCTGCGGTGATTGCCGCCAGCGGCAGCACCGTCCAGAAACCCAGACCCAGATACTGGTAACCGAGCGCCAGACCGTAGGCACCGATGGCGTAGAACGCCACGTAACCGAGGTCGAGCAGACCGGCCAGACCGACCACGATGTTCAGCCCCAGTCCCAGTAGCACGTAGATCAACCCGAGGATGACCACGCCCAGCAGATAGGAGTTGGAGACAAACGGCACGATGACGGCCAGCACAATCAGCAGCGGGATGATCCAGCGCAGGCGTGATTTGTGATCGGCCGGCAGCACATGCACACCGGAACCGGTGCTCTCGAATCCGTCGAGAATTTTCAGGCCCTTGGGCGTTTGCAGGAACAGGCTGAGGGCAAAGCGGCCGATCATGACAATGCCGATGATCCAGGCCACGCGGGTCGGTTCGAGGTTGAAGCTGTAACCCTCGAGTACAACGCCGACAATCGGCCCGAAAACGATCAGGGCAATCAGACCGGCCAGAATCGCCTCAACCAGGCTTTTTTTGATATCAATGCTTTTTTGAGTGGTTGAAGACATCGCTTACACCTTCGACACAAGAGGACGGCCCAACAGGCCCTGCGGCCGGAAGACCAGAACAAGTACGAGCAGCGAGAAGCTGAACACGTCTTTGTAGTCGGAGTTGACCAGACCGGAGAACAGCGACTCGGAGATGCCGAGAATGATCCCGCCCAGCATCGCGCCCGGCAGCGAACCGATCCCGCCGAGTACCGCGGCAGTGAACGCTTTAATGCCGATGACGAAGCCTGCGTAGAAGTCGAACGTGCCGTAGTTCATGGTGATCAGTACGCCGGCCAACGCCGCCATGGCTGCACCGATGATGAACACGTAAGAGATAACACGGTCGGTGTTGATCCCCAGGATCGAAGCCATCTTGCGGTCTTGCTGAGTGGCGCGGCACATGCGGCCGAGCTTGGTGTACTTGATCACGTAGGTCAGCAGCCCCATGCCGACGAATGCGGCCACCAGGATGAAGATCTTGGTGTAGGTGAGCTGGACGAAGCCGGTACCGATGTCGACGCGCCAGGCGCCGGTGAGCAGTGTCGGAACACCCTGTTGGCGGGCGCCCTGGCTGATCTGGGCATAGTTTTGCAGGATCAGGGAAATCCCGATGGCGCTGATCAGCGGTGCCAGTCGGGTGGAGTTGCGCAGGGGTTTGTAAGCGACTCGCTCAATGACCCAGCCATACACCGCCGTGACGACGATGGTGAAGATCAGTGTGCCGAGCATCAGCAGCGGGAAGGATTCGATACCGAAGTACGCCAGCAGAGCCAGACTGATTGCCGCCAGGTAAGCAGAAATCATGTAAACCTCGCCGTGGGCGAAGTTGATCATGCCGATGATGCCGTAGACCATTGTGTAGCCGATGGCGATCAGGCCATAGACCGACCCGAGGGTCAGGCCGTTGACCAGTTGCTGCAGGAAAATACCATCCATAACGCAATCTCACGCAGTGAGAACCTGCACACCTGTGATGTGCGGCTCTTCTAGGAAAAATACAGATTTACGTCGGAGCAATGTCAGAGCGCGATTGACCCGATCACCCCAAACCCTGTGGGAGCTGGCTTGCCAGCGATAGCGGTACATCAGTCAACCTGTGTGTCGACTGACTTGACGCCATCGCGGGCAAGCCCGCTCCCACAGTGACTGGTGGGGATCAGCTGATCGCGTCAGCCCTTACTTCTGTTTTTCCAGCTGGTGATATTTGCCAGTCGCGTCCCACTGGTACACCACGTAGTCGGAGACTTTCAGGTCGCCTTTCTTGTCCCAGGCTTTCTCGCCCATGACGGTTTTCACCGGATTGGCTTTCAGCCACTCGGCGGCTTTCTCGCCACTGTTGGACTTGGCGCCATTGAAGGCTGCGGCCAGGGTCTGAACCGAAGCGTAGGCGTACAGGGTGTAGCCTTCTGGTTCGGTGCCGGCCTTGCGGAATGCATCGACGACGGTTTTACTTTCCGGCAGCAGACGCGGGTCGGCGCCGAAGGTCATCAGCACGCCGTCGACGTATTGCGGGCCGCCAGCGGTGGTCACCAGTTCGTCGGTGACGATGCCGTCGTCAGACATGAACTTCACGTCTTTCAGGCCTTCGGTACGCAGTTGTTTGACCAGTGGACCGGCTTCCGGGTGCAGACCGCCGAAGTAGACGACATCGGCGCCAGCCGCGCGGATCTTGGTGACCACGGCGCTGAAGTCTTTCTCGCCACGGGTCAGGCCTTCGTACAGCACTGGCTTCACGCCACGCTTTTCAAGCTGAGCCTTGGTGGCATCCGCCAGGCCTTGGCCGTAGGTGTCCTTGTCGTGCAGCACGGCAACCTTTTTGCCCTTGAGCACGTCGACAATGTAGTCGCCGGCGACGATGCCTTGCTGGTCGTCACGCCCGCACATACGGAACATGGCGCTGAGGCCGCGCTCGGTTACTTGCGGGTTGGTGGAACCCGGAGTGATCGCGATCACACCGGCTTCGTCGTAGATTTCCGAGGCTGGAATGGTCGAAGAAGAGCAGAAGTGACCGACCACGCCAGCGACTTTCTGGTTGACCAGGTCCTTGGCGACCGTCACGGCCTGCTTCGGTTCGCAGGCGTCATCGCCCTTGACCAGTACGATTTTCTCCCCGTTGACGCCGCCTGCCGCGTTGACGGCATCAGCCGCTGCCTGTGCACCCTTCATGTACTGCTCGCCAAATGCCGCGTTGGCGCCAGTCATTGGACCCGCTACACCGATTTTCACATCAGCTTGAGCAAACGCAGAAACACCCAACGCAGTAGCCACTGCGAGGGCCAGAAAGCCTTTCTTGTAAAACGTCTGGGACATGAGGTGGTGCTCCAAGGTTTTTTTTAGTTGGCACTGCGACTTCACTTCACTGAATGCTCTGAGCAAGGGCCGTGCCATCGGTTTTTTATTCTTCAAAAAGTCGCTGCTTTCTTGTTATTTCGACTGTTTCGTTCCCATTTTCATTGGGCGTGCAACCGTCTAAACCGCGGAAGGTGAAACCATTTATTTTTTCGGGCGCAACCCGCGCGCGCCATCATTGCAACCGCGGCGCCAAACGACGTGCAACCAGCCTGTAACAGCCCGCGTCACCGAACTGCACACTGCTGGTGCGGGACTGCTACAACCCGCACCATTACAGGCTAGTCGCTGCATCGAAAAGCGCCGCTTCCGGCAACATATTTCAACACTCAAATCACAATGCGCAGGCACTGGCCCGCGTGATACAGCGAGAACCCGGCCTCGTACAGGCAACTGCGCAAGCCCACGCCAGCCAGGGGCTGCATCGGTGCGAAGGGAATTGGCAGGGCTTGCGGATTGCCGTGACACAAATAGTCGGCGAAGGCTTTGCCGACTACGGTGCCAGTAGTGACGCCACGGCCGTTGTAACCGGTGACGGCCACCAGACCCGGTGCCGGTTCGAACAGGCGCATGAGGTGATCAGGCGTGAAAGCGATGCGCCCGGTCCAGGTGCATTCCCACTCGACAGGTTTCAGATTGGGGAAGTAATGCTGCTGCACGCGGTCGGCCCAGGCCTTGAGAAACCACGTCGGTTTCTGATTACCGTTGCCCAGGCTACCGAGCAATAACCGCCCCTCTTTGTCGCGGCGGATGCTGCTCAATACTTGGCGTGTATCCCACGAGCCCTGCCCGCCCGGGAGGATTTCCTGCGCGGCGTCTTCGGTCAACGGCACCGAAGCGACCTGATAGTAGTAACCGGGGAAAAAGTTGCGCTTGAGTTCGGTCCAGTCGCCTTCGGTGTAGGCGTTGGAGGCAATGACCACTTGCTCGGCCAGTACTGAACCGTGCTCAGTCTGCACCGACCACTTCGCGCCCTGACGCTCGAGGCGAGTGACCGGCGAATGATCGAACATTTGCCCGCCGAGAGTGATCACTGCATTGGCCAGCCCGGTAACGTAAGCCATCGGGTTGAGCGTGCCGGCGCGACGGTCGAGCAACGCGGCGGCGATCTTTTGCGTGCCGGTGGCTTGCTCGCAGGCCTTGCCGGTGAGCAATTCGACCGGCGCACCACGGCGCTTCCATTGTTGTTCACGGCTGCGCAGATCCGCCCCGCCCTTGGCGTTGTGCGCCATGTGCAGCGTGCCTTCGCGGCGCAACTGGCAATCGATGTTGTACTTGTCGACAAGGCTGAACACCAGTGCCGGCGCGGCCCCGAGCATGCGGTTGAGCTGACTGCCAACCGCTTCGCCGAAACCGGCTTCGATCTCGTCCGGCGGGATCCACATGCCGGCATTGACCAGTCCGACGTTGCGCCCGGAACCGCCATGGCCCGCGCGATGAGCTTCCAGCACGCAGACGCTTTTGCCTGTTTCCAACAGATGCAGCGCCGCCGACAGCCCGGTGAACCCGGCGCCGATCACGCAGACATCGACTTTGACTTCGCCCTTGAGCGCGGTGTTATCCGGCCTGTGCGGCGTGAGTTTTTCCCACAGACATTCTTCACGTAACGGCATTGCCAAGCTCCTGTCGGAGCAGCTGCAAGCTTCAAGCTACAAGCAGCAAGCCGATCTGCTTGTAGCTTGGGGCTTGGAGCTTGCCGCTGCTTAATCGAAGGTGATGCCCTGCGCCAGCGGCAACTCCAGCGAGTAGTTCACGGTGTTGGTCTGGCGACGCATATAGGCGCGCCATGCGTCCGAGCCGGACTCACGACCACCACCGGTTTCTTTCTCGCCACCAAACGCGCCGCCAATCTCGGCACCGCTCGGGCCGATGTTGACGTTGGCGATGCCGCAGTCGCTGCCGACCGCCGACATGAACTGCTCGGCTTCGCGAACATCGGTGGTGAAGATGCACGACGACAGGCCTTGTGGCACAGCGTTGTTCAGGCGCAGCGCTTCCTGGAAATCGTTGTAACCGACCACGTAGAGAATCGGCGCGAAGGTTTCGCTGCAAACCACATCACTTTGCTCCGGCATTTCAACGATGGCCGGCGAGACGTAATAGGCGTTGGGGAATTGATCTTCGAGCTGACGCTTGCCGCCAAACACCCGACCGCCCTCGCTCAACGCCTGCTCCAGTGCGTCCTGCATGTTTTCGAAGCTGTGCTTGTCGATCAATGGCCCGACCAGATTGCCTTCCAGCGGATTGCCGATGCGCACTTTCGAGTACGCAGCTTTGAGGCGAGTAACGATTTCTTCCTTCACCGACTCATGGGCAATCAGTCGACGCAGGGTGGTACAACGCTGCCCGGCAGTGCCGACCGCGCTGAATAGAATTGCACGTACCGCCATGTCGAGATCGGCGCTTGGGCCGAGGATCATCGCGTTGTTACCGCCCAGTTCCAGAATGCTGCGGGCGAAACGCGCGGCGACTTTCGGCGCCACTTCGCGGCCCATGCGCGTGCTGCCAGTGGCACTGATCAGCGCGACACGCGGGTCATCGACCAACGCTTCGCCGGCATCGCGGCCACCAATAATCACTTGGCAAAGGTTCGCCGGGGCATCGGTGAAGTTCTTCACCACGCGGTCGAACAGTGCCTGACAGGCCAGTGCCGTCAGCGGAGTTTTCTCCGACGGTTTCCACACCACCGGGTTACCGCAAACCAGCGCCAGCGTGGTGTTCCACGCCCACACCGCGACCGGGAAGTTGAACGCGCTGATCACCCCGACCACGCCCAGCGGATGCCAGGTTTCGCGCATGTGGTGGCCCGGACGCTCGGAGGCAATGGTCAAACCGTACAGCTGGCGGGACAGGCCGACGGCGAAATCGCAGATGTCGATCATCTCCTGCACTTCACCCAAGCCTTCCTGAGTGATCTTGCCGGCCTCCCAGGAAACCAGCTCGCCAAGATCAGCCTTGTATTCGCGCAGCACTTCACCGAATTGACGCACCAGTTCGCCGCGACGCGGGGCCGGCACCTTGCGCCACTGCTCGAACGCATGATCTGCGCGACTGATGTGTTGCTCGACTTCGGCTGGGCCTTCCCAGTTGACGGCGGCGATGCGGCTGCCGTCGATCGGCGAATGCACCGGCACTTTGCCGTTCTGGTAAAGGGCCGGGTTCACACCTAGACGATCAAGCAATGCGGCAACCATGGGTCACTCCTCAAGCAAAAAACTGAATGTGTGCGGACGCTTTTTCGCGACCGGGCAGGCCTTTAGTTGTAGCGTCACAATGGCGAGGCAACAAACGACCTTTACGCGAGATATCATTCCGTTTATTCATGCTGGGCATAGAAAGACAAGAAAAGGATCAGCCATGCTGAACAAACGCCACTTGCCGTCGATCACCGCCCTGCAGTGTTTCGAGGCCGTGACCCGGCACCTGAGTTTCACCCGCGCCGCCGAAGAACTGAACCTGACCCAGAGCGCGGTCAGCAAGCAGGTCGCGCAGCTTGAAGAGTTGTTGCAGCACTTGTTGTTCCGCCGGGTGCGGCGGCGCTTGCAGATGACCCCGGCTGGGGATTTGTACTTGGTTGAAGTAAGAAAAATCCTCACCCAAGTGGAAATGTCGACGCATTACCTGCGTTCCTACGGCGGCGAAACAGAAGTCCTGCGCGTGTCTACGCCATCGACCTTCGGCGCACGCTGGCTGGTGCCGCGCCTGAAAGGCTGGCGTCTGCGCCATCCATCGATCCACCTGGACTTGTGCAACGAACAGGAAGCAGATGATTTGCTGCAAGGGCGCAGCGATCTGGCCTTCTATTTCGGCCAGGGCTCACGGCCCGGCACTGAATGCCTGAAGTTGTTCGGCGAAGAGTTGGTGCCGGTGTGTGCGCCGGGCAGCCTGCCGGACACCCCGTTCACTGATCCGACGCAACTCACCGATCTGGTCCTGCTGCAAAATGCCTCGCGCCCACAGGCATGGCACGACTGGTTCGACAGTCAGGGTTACCAGACCGAACACAGCTACCATGGTCCGCGCTTCGAAACCTTTTATATGTGCATTCGTGCCGCGCAGGTCGGTTGCGGTGTGGCCTTATTGCCACGGTTTCTGGTGGAAGAGGAATTGGCCGACGGCAAACTGGTCATTCCCTTTGAGCATGCCATGCCCAGCACCGATGCCTACTACCTGGCATACCCCGAGCATGCGGCGGAAGTGCCCAAGGTACGGGACTTTGTGAAGTGGATGCTCGAACAGATCGACAATCCCTGACCGATCGCCCTGTAGGAGTTGTCGAGTGCAACGAGGCTGCGATCTTTTGATCTTAACAAGCCAACATCAAGAGATCGCAGCCTGCTATGGGTTCTGTCAGGCGATAACAAACAGGCCCTCAACAACCTGAGTCTGAGCCAGACGCGCGCGCAGATCGTCATCGATAGCGCAATCATAAGGCTTGTACAACCGAACGCGTCGATAGGCATCGACGCGATTGATTTCCTGCCCCAGATATTCCCAGACAACCCTTGAGCATGCAGGAGCACGATGATCAGCCGCTGAAACCCCTATTTTCAAACCATTGAGCCGTGTAATACAGCTTTTAAAACTTGGGATGAGAATGGTCTGGCTGATTTCGTTGGAGGTAAGCGACTCATAATCGATGAAAAACAAGCGATCACGCAGGTAATAAGCAACACCCAGATATTGATACCGTTCAAAATCTTCCCCCGCCCCGGCTATCTGTAAGCGCTCGTTTCTCTCGTAGACGACGTCATCCCCCTCCCCCCGCACATGGACGAGCGAACACAGAATGGAGCCGGGGTCAGTCATTGCGTGGTAATACTCGTAGTAATAACCGATGTGGGCTTTCAGTTCCGCTGAAGACTTCAGACGCAGATGCTCATGCATTATCTGTGGCGCAGTTACCTCGCCCAAGGCTTGATTCTTACGGGCTTTCACACAAATCAGGCTGATGAATTGCTCCGTTGGAAGTCCAATCTCAAACTCCTCCACACCAAAGAAGTCGCAGATTCGTTTGAGATTAAAAGGTGTGGGGACGCTTTTCCCACAAAGATACTTATTGAATTGCCCACGATTAATGCGAACTTTCCTACAAACCTCCGCGACAGATCGGTAGTGACTGCACAGCAGTCTCAAGTTTGCCGAAAGAAACTCACACATACAGTAGCCCAACAAAAATCAAGAAGAGGCAACCATAGCAGCAACTCGCATCACTTTTAAGCAACTTGCGAAATTGCGCCGAATGAAATATGGCTGGATATTACGCCACCTGAAAGCCTTCAGGACTGACGACACCATTAATTCGCCAGCACTCTATATAGCAAGGAGCTTTGAATGCTAGACGTCATCAACGATTTTTTGTCGGGCAAGGTATTAATACCTTTAGTTCTTGGATTGGGAAGCTATTTCACTATCCGATCGGGATTTGTCCAAATTAGATATTTCGGCCACATGTTCGGTGTTTTACACGGAAGTTGGCGCGCAGGCAGCCATCAATTGAGTTCATTTCAGGCGCTCACACTCAGTCTTGCCGGACGCGTGGGTACCGGCAATATCGTCGGGGTCGGGATTGCCGTCAGCATGGGTGGGCCAGGCGCCGTATTCTGGATGTGGATGACCGCACTTTTGGGTATGTCAAGCAGCCTCTTCGAATGCACGCTGGGCCAGCTCTACAAACGCAACGACGAAAACGGTCTCTATCGAGGGGGTCCGTGTTGGTACATCCAGCACGGTCTGGGCAAACGCTGGCTCGGGATAATAGCGGCTGTATTAATGCTGGTGACCTTCGGCTTTGCAATCAATGGACTCGAGTCCCATGCAGTATCTCACTCGCTAAAGGATGCGTTTGGTCTGCCCCCCATGTGGTCAGGACTCGCACTTTCCTTGATGCTGGGCGTCGTCCTCATCGGCGGGATAAAGCGCATAGCAGCAGTAGCCGACCTTTTGGTTCCTATCAAGGTCCTCGCCTATATCGGCGTAACGGGCTACGTGTTAATTCTGCAGTTCGATCAAGTTCCGACAATGCTAGTGACCATTATCAAAAGCGCACTCGGTCTGGATCAGGCGCTTGGTGGTTTGATTGGAAGTGCAATTATCATGGGTGTCAGACGCGGGGTATTTTCCAACGAAGCAGGACTAGGTAGCGCTCCCAACGTTGCGTCAGTAGCGAAGGTCAGTCATCCGGTTGCACAGGGCGTCGTACAAGCACTCAGTGTTTTCATCGATACGTTCGTGATCTGCACATGCACTGCACTAATGATTTTGCTGTCCGGTTTCTACACTCAGGGCCTTGAAGGTGACGGGATCGCTCTGGCACAAAACTCGCTGGCAGCCGTTGTAGGAGATTGGGGGCGGATGTTTATCAGCGTGGTGCTTGCGTTGTTTGTATTCACGGCGATGCTTTACAACTACTACTTGGGAGAAAACAGTTTGCGCTTCATGTTTGACGAACCTCGTAAGGTGCTGATGCTCTATCGTGCGCTAGTGTTGACTCTAGTATTCTGGGGATCGATTGAAGATCTTTCCACTGTGTTGGCTTTTGCAGATATCACCATGACGTTACTGGCACTCGTCAACCTGATAACGATGGCCTTGCTTTTCAAGATATGCCTGCGCATCTTGCGTGATTACGATGACCAACGCCGCGCCGGAGTCGAGACACCCATTTTCGATTCAAAATTATTTCCTGATCTGGATCTTGATCCTCTGGCGTGGCCACCGCTAGCGTGCCGCTCAAGCACAATGAAACTTAGTGAGTCCTCTGACTCCCCGGGAATCAGCAAACAGATTGCTCAGGCTTAGATAGAACAGATGCAGAGTCATTACACCAAGTAATGGCTCTGCAGAAGGCAAACCAATAAACCCAACCTTCGAACTAAAACAATATTAGATTCCTCGATGTGTCACGTCTAAAACAATCTGAAGGACCTTACCCCATGAATCGATTTCATCCGCTCAAAGCAAACGCAACTAACATTCCCACCTTCTTTATAGACTCGCACGCCGCACCTGATCAGTTATTTGAAGACGCCTGCTTCAGAATCCGCGCCGCCGCCAGTCTCCTGGAGACGTTCACCTCAGTCACTATTAAAGGGACCAACGACTCTGACTTCTATCGACTAATACTCCCTGCCTATGTATTACTTCAGGATGGTGTTGATACGCTGGAACAGATCTCCTTCAAAGGACGTTTCATCCATGTATAAAATTGCAACCAACGAAATGATAAGAGCTGCCATGATTAAAGCAGTTGAAACCAAACTGATACCAAGACACTCTCTGCTCGCCGAGTATATAAAGAGCTGGGACTGTCTTGAACAAGTGCTTCACGCCGCACTTGAGGTACAACCGAAAATGAACAATTTTTGCGGGCTAAGGTGTATGGCCTCAGCGGATCTTTCACCTGAAATCAAAAAAGCACTGGCAATCCCCACCGCTGATATGCGCCACTAGCGCCATTGTTTGAGACCGCGCCACAGCGCGGCGCACCTGGAGACCCCGTTATGAGCGAGAGTGTGTTTGCCGATCGCATCGTGCAGAACCTGCTCGACACCGACTTCTACAAACTGACGATGATGCAGGCGGTGCTGCACAACTACCCCAACGTCGAAGTCGAATGGGAGTTCCGTTGCCGTAACAGCGAGGATCTGCGCCCCTATCTGGCCGAGATCCGCTTTCAGATCGAGCGTCTGGCGGAACTGAGCCTGAGCGCCGATCAACTGAGTTTTCTCGAGCGCATCAGCTTCCTAAAGCCGGATTTCCTGCGTTTCCTCGGATTGTTCCGCTTCAACCTGCGTTATCTGCACACCGGCATCGAGAACGGCGAGCTGTTCATCCGTCTGCGCGGGCCGTGGCTGCATGTGATTCTCTACGAAGTGCCGTTGCTGGCGATCGTCAGCGAAGTGCGCAATCGCTATCGCTACCGCGAAACCGTGCTCGAACAAGCGCGCGAGCAGCTCTATCGCAAGTTCGACTGGCTGACCGCCAATGCCTCGGCCGATGAGTTGTCGCAACTGCAGGTCGCCGATTTCGGCACCCGCCGCCGCTTTTCGTACGGCGTACAGGCCGAAGTGGTGAATGTGCTCAAACACGACTTCCCGGGACGTTTTGTCGGCACCAGTAACGTGCATCTGTCGCGAGAACTGGACATGAAACCGCTGGGCACCATGGCCCATGAATGGATCATGGCCCACCAGCAACTCGGCCCACGGCTGATCGACAGCCAGATCGCCGCGCTCGATTGCTGGGTCCGCGAATACCGTGGCCTGCTGGGGATCGCGCTCACCGACTGCATTACAACCGATGCCTTCCTCGGCGATTTCGACCTGTTCTTCGCCAAGCTGTTCGACGGCCTGCGCCACGACTCCGGCGATCCTGTGGTGTGGGGCGAAAAATGCATCGCTCACTATCACAAGCTCGGCATTGACCCGATGAGCAAGACCCTGGTGTTCTCCGACAGCCTGACCCTGCCCAGGTCGCTGGAGATCTTCCGCGCGCTGCACGGTCGGATCAACGTCAGCTTTGGCATCGGCACCAACCTCACCTGTGACATTCCGGGTGTCGAACCGATGAGCATCGTGCTTAAAATGACTGCCTGCAACGGCCAACCGGTGGCGAAGATCTCCGACGAGCCAGGCAAGTCCCACTGCAAAGACCCGAATTTCGTCGCCTATTTGCGACACGTGTTCCAGGTTCCTGCCGATTCCAGTCTATCTAGCAAGGAGTGAATTCATGCAAGCCGTACAGCGTGAGATTGCTGAACAGCTCAAGGTGCAACCGCCGTTCGCCGACTACAAGGCTCTGCAGGCCGAAGTCGCCCGGCGCATTACCTTTATTCAGGATTGCCTGGTCAATTCCGGGCTCAAGACGCTGGTGCTCGGCATCAGCGGTGGCGTGGATTCGCTGACTGCCGGCCTGTTGGCCCAGCGTGCGATGCGTGAGCTGCGCGACCAGACCGGCGACAACAGCTATAAGTTCATCGCCGTGCGCCTGCCGTACGAAACCCAGTTCGACGAGCACGACGCCCAGGCTTCGGTGGACTTCATCGCGCCGGACGAGCGCCACACGGTCAACATCGGCCCGGCAGTGAAGTCGCTGGCCAGTGAAGTCGCGGCGTTTGAAGGCAAGCACGCGGTGTCGGTGGATTTCGTCCTTGGCAACACCAAGGCGCGGATGCGCATGGTTGCTCAGTACACCATCGCCGGCGCGGCGCACGGTCTGGTGATCGGTACCGATCATGCGGCGGAAGCGGTGATGGGCTTCTTCACCAAGTTCGGTGACGGCGCTTGTGATCTCGCACCGCTCAGTGGTCTGGTGAAGAATCAGGTGCGGGCGATTGCACGCAGCTTTGGTGCGCCGGAGTCGCTGGTCGAGAAAGTCCCGACGGCGGATCTGGAAGACCTGTCGCCGGGCAAACCGGACGAAGCATCCCACGGCGTAACATATGCCGAGATTGATGCGTTCCTGCATGGCGAGCCGGTGCGACAGGAAGCGTTCGACATCATCGTCGCGACCTACAACAAGACCCATCACAAGCGCGTGATGCCGTTTGCGCCGTAAGCGCGGATGGAATGAAAAAGCCCGCTGAGGAGCGCTCCTCAGCGGGCTTTTCTTTGGCCATTGCATTCATTGATGCGGATGGCCCCTTCGCGAGCAGGCTCGCTCCCACATTGACGGCGCTAACCTGTGGGAGCGAGCCTGCTCGCGAAGAACGATAACGCGGTGGTCCCGATTACTTGACGGTAATCGTGCCTTTCATCATCGAGATGTGGCCCGGGAACGAGCAGAAGAAGCCGTAGCCGCCATCAGCAATCTTCGCTACGTCAAAGGTCAGCGAATCGGTTTCCTTGGCGCCGATGATCTTGGTGTGAGCGATGATGCGCGCGTCACCTTCCGGCAGGTAGTTCTTGTCGATACCGGCGGCCAGGCCAGCGGTAGCGATCGGCTGCATGTCAGCTTCTTTGCTGATCACCAGGTTATGGCCCATGACGTTCTTCGGCAGGTTGCCGGAGTGGGTCAGTTCGACGGTGAAGGTCTTGCAGCTCTTGTCGATCACGATTTCCTTGGTGTTGAAGGACATCTGATCGGTGGAGTCAACGGTGGTTTTGCACTCGGCAGCCATCAATTGGCTGCTGGCCAGCGCCAGCAGGGATACCGCAACAACTTTGGAAAACATGGTGAATCTCCAAGGCAGGGTTAACAAAAACACGAATGGTGGAAAGACTGCCTGAAATCTTCGCAAGTTCCTATGACTTGAGTCAAAAATTGTATACAACTTTCAGGCTATGACACTCATCGACACAATCTAACGGCCAGATTCCCCGGACGGCCCTATGATCGGCGCATCTACTGAGACGGAGTGCCTGTCATGTTCTTTAACGGTCTGTTGTGCAGTTTGCTCGCCGCCTACGCCTGTGGCGCCAGCGGTACCTTTGAATCACCGGAACGCGAAGTTTAGCCCTTGGATCACGGCGTGCCAGCCATTACCCTGTGACGGATTGACCCAGGAGGAAGGCATGTCTCTGAAATCCGTGTGTGTATTTTGTGGTGCCAACGCCGGCACTGACCCGGCTTACACCGAAGCCGCCATTGCCCTTGGCCGGGCCTTGGCCGAACGTAAGCTGACCCTGGTCTACGGCGGTGGCGCTGTAGGTTTGATGGGAATTGTCGCCGACGCCGCGCTGGCCGCTGGCGGTGAAGTGATCGGCATCATTCCGCAGAGCCTGATGGACAAGGAAATCGGCCACAAAAGCCTGACACGCCTGGAAGTGGTCGACGGCATGCACGCGCGCAAGGCGCGCATGGCTGAGCTGAGCGACGCCTTCATCGCCCTGCCCGGCGGCCTCGGCACGCTGGAAGAGCTGTTCGAAGTCTGGACCTGGGGCCAGCTCGGTTACCACGGCAAGCCGCTGGGCCTGCTGGAAGTGAACGGTTTCTACAGCAAACTCACCGCTTTTCTTGACCATATCGTCGGCGAAGGCTTCGTTCGCGCGCCACACCGTGACATGCTGCAAGTGAGCGAATCGCCGCAAACGCTGCTCGACACCCTGGACAACTGGAAGCCGACCGTCACGCCCAAATGGGTTGACCAAAAACCCGGCTAACCACCGGGCACCGATACAGGGCAGAATACGCGCCGCTCAACCTCACCTTCGACCAAGAGGAACGCCCATGGCCAAACCCAATTACTCCTTCGCCAAACGTCAACGAGACCTGGCAAAGGAACAGAAGAAAGAGGAAAAGCTTCAGCGCAAGAAACAAACCGCTGAAGAAGCAGCACTGAACCCTGAGGGTGAAGTGGCACCGGAAGATGATGTTGATGCAACCGAAGCACCGAAAGATCAGGCGCCCGACGCCTGAGCCCCACCGGGTTTGATCATCGAATCAGACCCTGCGGATTTGTGACGGGGCTGGCGGTTTCACCGCCGGCCCTCACAGCCCTCCCCCTCCCAAGTGCTCCCACATCTTTGATCATCGCTAATCCAGGGGCATTACGGTAACGCGCACTTCCGGGTCGTGATTGCCACCGCCGAGAATCACCCCGCGCAACGGCGACACATCGGAAAAATCCCGCCCCCACGCCAACGTGATGTGTTCCAGCGCCGGTTGCACATTGTTGGTCGGATCAAAATCCACCCAGCCCAGCACCGGACAAAACACTGAAATCCAGGCATGCGACGCATCAGCGCCGATCAAGCGTGGCTGCCCCGGTGGCGGCTGAGTCAGCAAATAACCACTGACATAACGCGCCGCCAATCCTCGCGAACGCACGCACGCCAGCATCAAATGCGCGAAGTCCTGACAAACCCCGCGTCGCCGCTCCAGCACCTCCACCAACGGTGTCGCCACCTGGGTCGCTTCGGCATCGAAGGTGAACTCGCTGAAAATCTTCTCCATCAAATCCTGCACACCCAACAGCAACGGGCGTCCCGCCGGAAAACAGCTTTGCGAAAACTCGACAAAGCTGCGTTTCAAATGCACGTACGGTGACTGAAACCGGTAGCGACAGGCTTCGAGCAACTCAGCGGACAACGGCTGACTGCTGTAAGTCAGCGCATCGCGGGTCAGTTCCCAAGCGGGTGACTGCTTGAAGTCCAGCACCGGCCGCGCCAGTACTTCAACGGTGAGTTGTGCATTGACCTGCAATTCGTCATGCGGCCGTTCAAAGGCCAGTCGGGTCAACGGATTACCAAACACATCCAGCTCATCGCGCCGCGCTGTCGGGTCCGGGCTGATGAGCAATTGCTGCTCGGTGCAGCGCTGCCATTCGCATTTTCGCGGCCACAAGTGCGCCAGTTGCTGCGCCAGGGACACCGGGCTGTCGTAGTGGTAACAGGTGTCGTGGAAGATCTGGTATCGAGCATTCATCAGACAGACACCGTGCGTTGGCTGACGTCATCGACATGGGCGAAATGGCGCAGCGCCAGTCGATCCGAAACCTGGCCGCTGGCATCGGCAATTTCTTGCAGCAGATCGGCAAGGCCATTGAGCGCGGCGCGGACGCTGGACTCCCCGAACAATGGGTTCTCCAGGCAACCCAGATCAAAACGCGCAAGACACTCGACCAGCTGCGGCAGCCCCGCTTCCCGTGGCACACCGAAATCATCGTTCAAACGCTTCAAGGTGCGTGTGACGAGTTTTAGCTGGAACAACACCGCATGCGGGTTTTGTTCATCGAGCAGCAACAGGTCGAGCACTGGAATCAACTGCGCCACCGCCAGATAACGGGATCGATAAGTGATGCTGCTGTTGCCCAGTTCCAGCAGCCACTCCAGTCCCGCTTGATCGAACGCAGCTGCACCACGCAGAAACGCCGCGAGGCTGCTGCTGAGAAATTGCAGACGTTCGATACGCCGGCCGATCATGAGAAAGCGCCAGCCTTCGTCACGGGTCATGTCGTCGAGGGCAAACCCGGACAACGCCGCCAGCGACATCACCAACCGGTTGAGAAAATCCAGCAGTTCGCCGAAGTCGGGTTCGTCGGTGTCCAGTTCCATCGCTTCGCGCTGCAGCTCCACCAGCGCTTGCCAGTTCTCCCGCGAGAGCTTGCCGCGCACCTGCGAGGCCGCCCACTGCAAACGCTGCAGGTTGGAACGCAGGCTGAACGACCAGTCCTCACCCAGCAGCGCCGCCAACAGGCGCTCAGGGAGTTCACCTTCATCCGGCAGCAGCGTCAGCCGCTCACCGAGGTCGACCGCCGCCTGCAACGCTTGCGGGTCATCACCATCGACATAGCGTGCGAGCATGATCCGCAGCAGTCGCGCACTGTCGTCACAGCGTTCACAGTAACGGCCGAACCAGAACAGGTTTTCCACCACTCGCGAAGGCAGATACGGATCGCGCCGGACGAGGTCATGCACACCGACATTGCGCTGGGTTTTCCATTGTTCGCCGCTTGGCGGGCGATCACCGAGCACCCAAGTGTCCTTGCTGGCGCCACCGCGCTGCATTGATACCACTTCGGCGTCAGCCTCGGCGGCCACCCGGGTCAAACCACCGGGCAGCACGCGATAACCCTCACCACTGGCCACGGCGTACATGCGCATGCCGATCGCCCGTGGTTGCAGTTGACCGTTTTCAGCCTGCCAGATCGGCGCGTGGGACAATTGAGCCAACTCTTGCGCCACATAGGCATAAGGACGCGCCTGCATGCGCTCGGCAAGCGCCTGACGCTGTTTTTCACTCAAATCACGGCCAAAGACCGGTGCGAAGCTCTGCGAAGGAAACGCCGGTTTGATCAGCAGTTCGGGAAGTTTTTCCAGGGCTTGGGCCAACACCGGCGCCTCACCGCACCACCACGTCGCGATCGACGGCAAAATCAGTTCTTCGCCAAACAGGTATTGATTGATCTTCGGCAGAAAGCCCAGTAACCCCGGTGACTCCAACACCCCGCTGCCCAACGCATTGGCAACCAGCACTCGTCCTTGGCGTACCGCCTCAAGCAGCCCGGGAACGCCAAGCGCCGAGTCCGTGCGCAACTCCAATGGGTCGCAGAAATCGTCGTCGAGCCGGCGCATGATCGCGTGCACCCGGCGCAGACCGCTGAGGGTTTTCAGGTAGACCGTGGCGTCGCGCACCGTCAGATCACCGCCCTCGACCAGTGGGTAACCGAGCTGACGAGCCAGATACAAATGTTCGAAATAGCTTTCGTTGAAGCGCCCCGGCGTGAGCAGTACCACCAGCGGTGCGTCGTCATCGCAAGGGGCCTGACGGGCCATGGTTTCCTGCAGCGTACGGAAAAAACCGGCCAGATGCTGCACCTTCAAATCCCGGTACAACTCGGGAAAGGCGCGCGACACGATGGTGCGATTTTCCAGCGCATAACCGGCGCCGGACGGCGCCTGTGTACGATCGGCCGTCACCCACCAGCGCCCATCCGGGGTACGCGCCAGATCCACAGCGTACAGATGCAGGTACGCGTCCTCCGGCGGTGCAATGCCCTGACAAGGCCAGAGAAAATTGTTGTGACCAAAGACCAGCTCTGCCGGCAGCAAACCTTCACTGATCAACCGCTGCGGCCCGTACAAATCTGCCAACACAGCGTTGAGCAGTCGCGCGCGCTGAGCGATGCCTGCCGACAATTGCTGCCATTCATCCGCCGCAATCACATGCGGCAACAGATCCAGCTCCCATGGCCGATCCGCGCCTTTCGGGTCGGCATAGACGTTATACGTGACGCCGTTTTCCTGAATCTGCCGCGCCAGCAATGCCTGCCGCTGCACCAGTTGCGCCGGCGTGCTGCGTTGCAACTGATCGAACAGCCGCCGCCAGTGCGGACGCACCGCGCCACTGCCGTCGAGCAGTTCGTGATAAGTGCCCGCCGTAAGCGGGTAGCGGTCTAGCAGGTCAGGCATGGAAAGCTCGGCAGACAGCAAGGAACGGTCAGACTAACGCAGGCACATGACATGCGGATATACGAAAAATCCGCATGTCGCGTGCGATCTAGAAACGTCGTAAATCGATTGTCATCGGTAGCTCGTCACTGATTTCCACGTTCGGTACAGGAAGTTTCCCCGGCGTGTGTCCGACGCGGAAGAACCGTGCCATACGCCGGCTCTCGGCTTCGTTGGCGTTGACTGGCAACGTCTCGTAATTGCGCCCGCCCGGATGGGCGACATGGTACTGACAACCGCCCAGCGAACGCCCCATCCAGGTGTCGAGCAGGTCGAACACCAGCGGCGCGTGCACGGGTATTGTCGGTTGCAAGCAGTTAGCCGGTTGCCACGCGCGATAACGCACCCCGGCAACGAACTCGCCAACCCGCCCGGTCGGATGCAACGGCACGGCGATGCCATTACAGGTCAACAGATAACGCTGCGGCGGCAGGCCTTTGAGTTTGACCTGCAAGCGCTCCAGCGATGAATCGACGTAACGCACTGTGCCGCCTGCCGCGCCCTCCTCGCCCAGAACATGCCATGGCTCCAGCGCCTGACGCAGCTCCAGTTCGATGCCGTTGACGGCGTAATCGCCGACTTTTGGAAAACGAAATTCCAGGTGCGCGGCAAACCATTCCGCGCGCAGCGGATAACCGGCGTTGTTGAGTTCGACGATGACGTCAGCGAAATCCTGCTCGATAAAGTGCGGCAACAGGAAGCGATCGTGCAGTTCAGTGCCCCAGCGTGCCAGTTTCGGCGGCGCATAAGGTTCGCGCCAGAAACGTGCGACCAGCGCCCGCAGCAACAGCTGTTGAGCCAGGCTCATGCGCGCGTGCGGCGGCATTTCAAAGGCGCGCAATTCCAGCAAGCCAAGACGCCCGGTGGCGCCGTCCGGCGAGTACAGTTTGTCGATGCAGAACTCGGCACGGTGCGTATTGCCAGTGACGTCGATCAGCAGGTTGCGCAGCAGTCGGTCAACCAGCCATGGCGCGCATTCCTCGCCCGGTTCGGGCATCTGCGCGAAAGCGATTTCCAGTTCGTACAGCGCGTCATTGCGCGCCTCGTCGACACGCGGCGCCTGCGACGTCGGGCCGATGAACAGTCCGGAAAACAGATACGACAACGATGGATGGTTATGCCAGTAGCTGATCAGGCTGCGCAGCAGATCGGGGCGACGCAGAAACGGTGAATCCGCCGGCGTCGCACCACCGAGCACGAAATGGTTGCCGCCGCCGGTGCCGGTGTGACGGCCATCGATCATGAATTTCTCGGTGGTCAGCCGAGTCTGGCGCGCCTCTTCATAAAGAAACTCGGTGCGTTCGACCAACTCGTCCCATGTTGCCGACGGCTGCACGTTGACCTCGATCACACCCGGGTCCGGGGTGATGCGGAAATTGCTCAGACGTGGATCGCTCGGCGGCTCGTAGCCTTCCAGCAACACCGGGCAATGCAGCTCTTCGGCGGTGGCTTCGATGGCGGCCACCAGCTCCAGATAATCCTCGACCCGCTCCAGCGGCGGCATGAACAAGTACAAACACCCTTCGCGGGCCTCAGCGCAGAATGCGGTGCGGGTCAGCCAGTCGGCGGATTCGTCGATTTTCGGCACGCGTTCGTCCGCCGTCGCCGCTTCACCCGGGCTGTTGAGCTGCGCCGTTTCCGGCAGATCAGGGAAGTCCTGATTCGGATCCTGTGGATGAATAAACGGATATTCGGCGGCTTTCACCCACGGCTGCGAACCCAGTGGCAGGCGATAGCCCAGCGGCGAATCCCCCGGCACCAGTCGGCAATGTTCGTCACGCAGATACCAGCGCCCGCTCTGCCATTGGTCGCCCTTGGCCGTGCGCGCCAGCGGCAGCACCTGGCCGATCACCTTGTTCAACCCCTGACTGAAGACCTTGCGCAGGCGTGCGCGCTCAAGAGGTTCCTCAAGACGTGAATCTTCGGCGCTGACATTGCTCGGCAACGTGCCCTCGCGCCAGAGGTAATAGAAATTGTCCTCGTAGGCCGGGAAGACAAAACGCGTAGGCAATTTCAGGCGCTCGGCGACACTGGCGAGGAAGCGCCCGGCCAATTCGCCATCGACGCCGTAATCCTGCTGCTCGTCGGCGATCAAAGCATCGTTGTGCCAGATCGGCACGCCGTCACCGCGCCAATAGCAATTGAGCGACCAGCGCGGCAGTTGCTCGCCGGGATACCACTTGCCCTGGCCAAAATGCACCAGGCCTTTCGGCGCGTAGTGTTTACGCATGCGCTGGAACAGTTCGGCGGAAAGCCTACGTTTATCCGCACCCAACGCGGCGGTGTTCCACTCGGCACCATCCGGATCATCGATTGAGACGAAGGTCGGCTCGCCGCCCATGGTCAGGCGCACGTCATCCGCCAGCAGGTCGGCATCGATCTGCCGGCCCAGTGCCTGAATCGCCAGCCACTGTTCATCGGAGTAAGGCTTGGTGACGCGCGGCGCCTCCCAGATCCGTTCCACCGACATTTCGTGGCTGAACACGCATTCGCACGGCTCGACCAAGCCACTGATCGGTGCCGCCGAGGACGGATCGGGACTACAGGCCAACGGGATATGCCCTTCACCGGCAAACAACCCGGAAGTCGCATCGAGACCGATCCAGCCAGCCCCCGGCAAATACACCTCGCACCAGGCGTGCAGATCGGTGAAGTCGACTTCAGTGCCGGACGGGCCATCGAGGCTTTTCACGTCAGCGGTCAATTGAATCAGGTAGCCGGAGACAAATCGTGCGGCTAATCCGAGGTTACGCAGCAATTGCACCAGCAACCACGCGGAGTCGCGGCAAGAGCCGGAGGCGTGTTCGAGGGTGTGTTCCGGCGTCTGCACGCCCGGCTCCATGCGAATCAGGTAGCCGATGTCTTCGCTCAGGCGCTGGTTGAGTGCCACCAAAAAGTCCACCGCCGGCAGCGGCGTTCGGTCAATAGCGTCCAGATAGGCTTTGAATTTCGGCGTCAGCGGCAGGGTTTCGAGGTACGGTGCCAGCTCCTTGCGCTCATCGGCGGCGTAGGAAAAAGGGATTTTCTCGGCGTAGGGTTCGAGGAAGAAGTCGAACGGATTGAACACGGCCATTTCGGCGAGCAGATCGACCTCGATGCGCAACTCATTGGTTTTCTCGGGGAACACCAGGCGCGCGAGGTAGTTGCCCTGCGGGTCTTGCTGCCAGTTGATGAAATGCTGCTCGGGCGAGACTTTCAGCGCATACGACAGAATCCGCGTGCGGCTGTGGGCAGCCGGGCGCAGACGGACGATCTGCGGGCCGAGTTCGACAGCGCGGTCGTAGCGGTAATGCGTGACGTGATGCAATGCGACATGAATCGACACGGCGTGCCTCCTGCGAGCCTAAGCGTATTCGAAAGCGCGCAAGACTTATGCCATACAGAGGCCTGGGCGCTTTCCCGGAATGCTTAGGGCAGTACAGCACCAAAATCGGGCAATGCGGGGAAATGGTTTGGGCTGATTGCACGTAAATGTTGCGAAGAGCCCCTCACCCTAGCCCTCCCGAAACGTCGGACCGCCCAGAGGGAGAGGGGACTGACCGAGTGGCTGTTGGAGATACACCGACGTGGAAGTCTTGAGTCGAACTCAGGTTTGAAAAGCATGGAGATCTGCTGCGAAGAGCCCCTCACCCTAGCCCTCTCCCGGGGGGAGAGGGGACTGACCGCGTTGGATGTTGGAGATACGCCGACTTGAAAGTCCTGAGTCGAACTTCGATTGTGAAAAGTACAGCGATCGGCTCCCTTCCCCCTCGCCCCCCATGGGGGAGAGGGTTGGGGTGAGGGGGATGGATCTTGCGGCCTGCATAAATCCAACGGCAGAAATGCAGAACGCCAACCCGAAGGTTGGCGTTCTGTTCAACTCAGCAATGTTTAGCGCGGCACCACCGGCTTACGGGTCGGCTTCGGCCCTTTGCCTTTCGCGGCGTCCTCGCGCTCCTTGGCCGCCTGCTGGTTGCGGGCAAACGCCGCTGCCTTGGCCTGCTCACGCTTGTCCCAAGGATTACCACCATCACTGGCACGCGGCGGCAAACCGGTGTGCTGAGTGAGGATCTTGGTGGTCTTCTCTTTGCCTTCCTTGGCCACTTTGTGGCTGCCGGCGGGCGTCGAGTTCTTGCGACGGGCGCTCTGGTAGCTGTCGGTCGCCGGCTGATGCGTCGGGATCAGTTGATCCTTGCCCGAACCGATCAGATCACCACGGCCCATACGGATCAGCGCTTCACGCAGCATCGGCCAGCCTTTCGGGTCGTGATAACGCAAGAACGCCTTGTGCAGACGACGCTGCTCTTCGCTCTTGACGATGGTCACGCCGTCGCTCTTGTAGGTGACCTTGCGCAGCGGGTTCTTGCCCGAGTGGTACATCGCGGTGGCGGTGGCCATCGGCGACGGGTAGAACGCCTGCACCTGGTCGGCGCGGAAGCCGTTGCCCTTGAGCCACAGCGCGAGGTTCATCATGTCTTCGTCGGTGGTGCCCGGGTGGGCGGCGATGAAGTACGGAATCAGGTACTGCTCTTTGCCCGCTTCCTTGGTGTACTTCTCGAACATGCGCTTGAACTTGTCATAGCTGCCAATGCCCGGTTTCATCATCTGGTTGAGCGGACCTTCCTCGGTGTGTTCCGGGGCGATCTTCAGGTAACCACCGACGTGGTGGGTCACCAGCTCTTTGACGTACTCCGGCGACTCGACCGCGAGGTCGTAGCGCAGACCGGAAGCAATCAGAATCTTCTTCACACCCGGCAACGCACGGGCGCTGCGGTACAGCTGAATCAGCGACGAGTGGTCGGTGTTCAGGTTCGGGCAGATGCCCGGGAACACGCAGGACGGCTTGCGGCACGCGGATTCGATTTCCGGGGTTTTGCAGGCTATGCGGTACATGTTCGCGGTCGGGCCGCCGAGGTCGGAAATGACGCCGGTGAAGCCCGGCACCTTGTCGCGGATCTCTTCGATTTCGCGAATGATCGACTCTTCGGAGCGGTTCTGGATGATCCGGCCTTCGTGCTCGGTGATCGAGCAGAAGGTGCAGCCACCGAAGCAGCCGCGCATGATGTTCACCGAGAAACGGATCATGTCGTAGGCCGGAATCTTCTCCTTGCCATACGCCGGGTGCGGAACACGGGCGTAAGGCATGCCGAACACGTAGTCCATTTCTTCGGTGGTCATCGGAATCGGCGGCGGGTTGAACCAGACGTCGACTTCGCCATGCTTCTGCACCAGCGCGCGGGCGTTGCCCGGGTTGGTCTCGAGGTGCAGCACGCGGTTGGCGTGAGCATACAGAACGGCGTCGCCACGCACTTTTTCAACCGATGGCAGGCGAATGACCGTCTTGTCACGGGTCATGCGCGGGCTGGCCAGGATCTGTACGACCTTGGCTTCCTGCGGATCCTCGACCGGCCCCTTTTCCTGCTCGATGGCGCAGGCCTGGGTGTCCTGAGTGTTCACGTACGGGTTGATGATCTTGTCGACCTTGCCCGGACGGTCGATACGCGTCGAGTCGACTTCGTACCAGTCTTTCGGCGTATCGCGACGAATGAACGCAGTGCCGCGCACGTCAGTGATGTCTTCGATCTTGTGACCATAGGACAGACGCTGAGCGACTTCGACAATCGCGCGTTCGGCGTTGCCGTACAGCAGAATGTCAGCGCTGGCGTCGATCAGGATCGAGTTACGCACGCGATCCTGCCAGTAGTCGTAATGGGCGATGCGGCGCAGGGAAGCTTCGATGCCACCGAGCACGATCGGCACATGCTTGTACGCTTCCTTGCAGCGCTGGCTGTAAACCAGGCTCGCGCGATCCGGACGCTTGCCGGCCATGCCGCCCGGCGTATAGGCGTCGTCGGAGCGGATTTTCTTGTCCGCGGTGTAACGGTTGATCATCGAGTCCATGTTGCCCGCAGCGACGCCGAAGAACAGGTTCGGCTCGCCGAGCTTCATGAAGTCGTCTTTGGACTGCCAGTTTGGCTGGGCAATGATCCCGACGCGGAAGCCTTGCGACTCCAGCAGCCGGCCAATGATCGCCATGCCGAACGACGGGTGATCGACGTAGGCATCACCGGTAACAATGATGATGTCGCACGAATCCCAGCCAAGCTGATCCATCTCCTCCCTGCTCATTGGCAGGAATGGCGCTGGCCCGAAACATTCGGCCCAATATTTTGGATAGTCAAATAACGGCTTGGCTGCTTGCATGTCGACGACCGGTGTTGAAGTGAAAAATCGCGGGCGCGGAATATAGCACAAATTTTGACCAATTCCGACGACGGTGGTCGGTTTCTCTCAGCGCCCGCGCCAGGCGTGACGGACAAAGCGCCAGATGCCGGAAAACATCTGATCAAACCCGATAATCATCAGCCCAGAGCTTGCCCTGCTGATACGACACCCTTCAAGGATGAAGAAATGTCTCCCAAATTACCTGCCAAAGGCAACGTTGCCAGCAACACCCCTACACGAGCCACGCAGTCGACCACCGCGAATCCACGCACGCCCAACAGTTCGCAATCCGTGGTCGCCGGTTCATCCACCAGCAGACCAGGAGAAATAACAGGCCACCCGGTCAGAACCGAGATGCAACCCCGCGCAACGGGCAGCCGATCATCGTCCGGCACGCCCCTGGTGCCGGCACCTGCGCGACGATCGCTGGAGGAATACTGGATTCCCGAGGACGTCCGCCTGCCTGCTGCCGACACGCAAGGCTTGCGCATCCTCGATGGACGCCGTTACGTCGATGTACCGGAGGGTCGCGCCGTGCTGGTGGTGATTGATCCGGCCATGGGCCTCTATCGAGCCACGCTGACGAGTGAGCGCAATCCTTCAGGCCCAGTGCTGCGGCTTGACCCGCAGAGCAAACTCTGGCGGCCGCTGCTGGCCTCGGGGGAGACGCTGCCCATTCGCACCATCGCTGACCTGAACAGGGAAATGGCTGACCATACGAAAGTGATGGATGAGACGGGAGCGCTTGCCAGACAGTTGCAGACCGCCTGGCACGAATTGAAGGGTCAAGAGGGTGAGCGAACGGCAATCGTCAAATATGAGGTGCAGTACCGTCGACATCTGGCCGCGGTGGAAAAATGCCTCGATTTCTTCCTCAAGGAGCAGGTCTCATTCCTGATCTATAAAGGCATCAGTGATTACGAGGCCGATCTGTTCAAGATTCAGCTAAGGCGATTCGAAGTACTTTGCAGAATCATGCAGGCCGGCGATCAGCGCAAACTCATAGACATGCCGCATATGACGCAGATCACTGTCGAACAGTATCGTTCGAACGCGGGATATCTGAAGGGCAAATTCGCCCTTTTGCGCAAGCGTCAGATCCTTGCCGATGAATTACTGCAAAAATCGCAATACACGCAAAATGATTTTGACGAATGGGGTTACGACCCTATGGAAATTCACAGAGACACTGCCGACTGGGTGTATTCAAAGTGTAGGGTGCTGGCCGCCGAACAGGGCAGTAACATGCCGGTGTTCCTTGCGCTGCCGTTTTCAGAACTGACGCGCGCCTTTCTCGATGTCGACGCTATCCCGCGGGAGACCCGCATTCCTGTATTGAGCGATCTGCTGGAACAATGCACCTCGATCAGGAACTCCTTTGAGTACCTTGAATTCCCTCCCGCCCACACCACGTCCCGGCAAGAGATCGTCGATGCCATCAGCTCGTTCGAGAGCACGCTGGAAGAGCGTCTGGCCGGATATCACCTGGCTCTGGAAAGCGTTCCACTGTTACCCCCGTCCGATCAGGACATCGACTTCGACTTCATACCGGCGCAGCGCGAAAACCAGCCCGAGCCGACGCCGACCAGGATGTTCCGCAGCAAACATGACGGCGTTCACAAGATCCGCATCGGCCGACCGCGACGGGGGGCCGCTGACGAAGAGTTGATGGATGTCATGCACCCACACGACCCTACCGAAATCCTGCAGACATATGAGCGACGAGAGGGCGAGTGGCACCGCCGTGTAGCCATCCAGGAAAAAAACCTGTCGAAGCTGACCACCGAAGCCGAGCAGCACCTGGCAATGTCCGATGAATATTTACGCAGGGCCTGGCGCGATGAGAAGGCAAAACACAACGCATCGGGCATCGTCCATGAGCTGGTCACAAAAGCCATCGTGCTCGATGACCTCGTTTTATCTATAAATCAGGCTCCGAACCCGTCCGCTATCGATGTTGGCGCTGTCGTACAGCGACTCGCGCAAAACAGCGAGCGATTGCGCCACGAAGCCGAAGCCATCCGCATCCGGCTGTACAAGGACAAGAGCTACCTGAGCGCCGACCGGGTGGTGCATCTGATCAACCACGATGAACTGCTGGTCAAACAGACCCAAAGTCGCCAGCCGCTGGGCCGGGGTGCGAACAAAGATTTTCTGGACACCTATTCACTGCGGGACAAGCGTACGGGTGAACGTTTATGGGAAGCCCATTTTCACTACCCGGACATAGACGCGCCTGCATCGAAGTTCAAAGACCTTGGTCATCTGAAAACCCTTGAGCAAGCCCGCAGGGGCATCTCGTCCCAACGCCGGGATGAGCAAGCCGGGCGCCCGCATATCCCCATATGGCGCCCCAATCTGGATCATAAAACAGCGCAACAAATCTTCGACCTGGCGTCAAAGTCCATTGCGAAATAGCTCATCCACCCTTTCTTCAAGGACGAAGAAATGTCGCCCAAATCACCACCCAAACGCATCGTTACCGCCGAAATCCATCATCCCCACGAGCCACCCTCCCAGCCTGTGCCGCGTCCGTTTGTGCCACCCGACGCAGTGCCCCGGCGCCCCGGGCATGCGTCCGGCAGAACCATGGCGGGAACTGACCTGGAGGCCATTACTCCGGCACCCTCGGTCGTGATCAGCCAGATACCCTCGGCTGATCACGGAGCACCGACGTCGCCCCTGAAGCTCGAGCATTACCGGGTCGACGAACAGATCTCGCTACCTCTTCCCGACGCAGAAGGTTTCAGGACATTCAAGGACCGCCGCTACGTTGATGTGCCGGACGGCGGCATCGTGCATGTCGTGGCGGACCCGCAGACCGGTCTGTACCGAGCGAAGCTGCCCAGCGAACGAATCGCTTCCGGGCCAGCGCTTCTGCGTGATCCCGACGACTTGCTCTGGCATCCACTGGAGGCGTTCGAGCCGAGCACCTTTCCTTTGTCCGCTGCGCGCCTGCAAACCTTTGCCAGCGATCTGGATTTCACGGGTGTAAAACCCGGTCAGGATCACTTGTATCGATACGACAACAAGCTGTATGTGGTCATCGAAAACCGTGCTTATCAAGTCTTGCATGATGTCGAGGCATCCTCACCGGCAAGGACCGTGATGCGCATAATCCACTCCGACAGTTCCAGGGCTGACGACTCCGGCAATGATTACGTCGCTGGCCACCCGGGAAGATCGGAGCCGGTTGTTTTCGATGTCGATGGCTGGGTGGGAACGCTGGTGGGCGGCGCGGGAGGGGGGCGACGCAGGACCGATCGTAACGACGCTTCTCTTTCCCCCAACCTCGCGCTCGAGATTCTCGATCTGGATCTGCAATTCAAGAACGCTTCGGCCATCGGGGACCGACTACAGAACCTGTGGCCAAAGGTGAAAGGTACGGTGCACGAACGCAATTTGCTCGAGCGCCTCGAAGCCCAGCACCAACAGGAACTGGAGATTCTGCAACGCTCATTCGATCTGCATACCGGGCAAAAGAAAGAACTTGTCGCGGCCACAGGTCGCGATATCTATCAAAAAAAAATCATCGCGCTGCAGAAACGACGAATGCTGGCGTACAGCGAACTCATTGTCGCCAGCGATTCGCGCAAGCTACTGGACAACCCGAGGATCTTCGAAGGCCCCCCCGCAGAATATGCCTCCGTGGTAGCCCATCTGGACAATAAACTGGTCATTCTGAAAAAACGTCAGGACATCGCCGATGAACTCGTGAGCAAATGGCGCGTGGAACCGAGTGAACTGAAGGAAGCAAGCCACGACCCGATAGAAATGCATCAGAACATTGCATTCTGGGTCTTCGCCAAAAGCCGAATGTTCATCGACGCGCAGGCAACAGTCGATGTCAATAATATCCGCGCCAAGTATCTTGCCTCCTGTTTCGCAGATGTGACGTGGGCCTTCCGGGACATCGACAGCATTCCAGTCGACACACGCATCCCGGTACTCAGCGACCTGCTCGATGAGGCATCCATAATCAGAGCGTCGTTCGAAAAGCTGCAGCTACCCCCCGATCCGCAGCACGCTCATTCATGCCAGGAAATCACTCAGGCGATCCAACGATTCGAGAACACCCTGGAGCAGCACCTGCATCATTATCACCTCGCGCAGGAAGAAACGTCCGCGTTGCCGCCGCACCTGCAACCGATAGATTTCGATTTCATTCCGACACAAGGCCAGAACCAGTCTGTCTCGGCATCGAGGAAAATGTTCCGCAGCAAACACAACGGCGTCTACAAGATCCGCGTCGGTCGGCCACGCCGCACCGATGCCGGCGAAGAGCTGATCGACGTGCTCAACCCCCTTGACCCGACCGAGGTCCTGCAAACCTTTGAACGCCGTGATGGGGAATGGCGCAGACAGGTCGCCCGGCAACGACGAAACCTCGCGACGCTGATCAACCAGGCAGACCAATTGCTGACGCATTCCAGGTCCCGACTGAACAGCGCCTTGTACGATGAACGCCATAGACGCAACGCCAACAGCATTGTCGAGTCTTTGACAGAGCACACCGACGACCTCGACGAGCTTGCCCGGCAGATCGAAGGCTCACCGAATCCGGCCAACCGCGACATTGCGCCTCTGCTGCAACGCTTGAATCAGGACCGTCAGCGTTTGCTCAGGGAAGGCGAACAGATTCGCGTACGACTGTACAAAGACCCTGCCTGGCTGAGCGTTGATCGGGTCTCGTATCTGATCAGCCATGACCATCTGGACGCCAGTCGAATCCAGACCCGGGTGCAGTTGGGCAAAGGCAATGAAAAGGACTTCCTCGACGTCTATGCGCTGAACGACAGGCTGACCGGCATAACGCTGTGGTACGCCCACTTTCACTACCCTGCAAAAGACACTCCCGGGCTGGAGTTCATCCAGCGCCGCGGCCATTTGAAAACCCGTGAGCAAAACAGGCTGGGGACGTCATCCCAACGCCGGGATGAACTGGCCGGCCGCCCGCATGTACGTATCTGGCGAGAAGACATCGACCTGTCGACAGCGCAAAGAATATTCCAGCTGGCTTCCCCAAATCACGCCCCCCAGAACCAGGGCGAGTAAGCATTTTTCAAGGATGAAAAAACATGGCTCCCAAAAAAAACATCCGTGGCAAGCGCCCGACGCCCCCGGATGCGACACCGCACGACAATTCAGGACAAGCACCGCACACGAGACTTGAACCACCATTACCCCTCGACATCCAGACGCGACAGACCAGTTCCCAACGTGTTGCCGAGCCTGCGGCGACAAAACCGGCCCTCGTCGTCATGACGCACTCGACAGCGCCCCTCGTCAACATCGATACAGCGCGGCAGCGACCGCTGGAGCACTACCTGGTCAAGGCATCTGAGCGTTTGCCACAGGCCAATGCCGAGGGTTTCAGAGTGTACCGGGAGCGCGACTATGTCGATGTGGAAAACGGTGGCGTGGTGATGGTCGCCGTCGATCCAGAGACCGGGCTCTACCGTGCCCGACTTGAATCCGAACGTGTTGCCTCAGGCCCGTTGCTGCTGCGCGACAGCGACAGGCATCTATGGCAGCCGATCCATGACGGTGACACCGTTACCTTGCTCGATACCCACTTGCAGACCTTTCGCACGGATCTGGAACTCACTGGCATCGTGGCCAACGGCGAAGGAATATTTCGCCACGATAATCGCCTGTACCTGCGCCTTCACAGCCACGCTTATCAAGTCATGCACGATGTGAGCGCATCCACTGCGACACAAAAAGCATGGCGAATCATCAACCAGAAAGACCCCGTGGCAAGCGATAACGCGAATATCTACCGGGCCAGCCGCAGCGGCGAAACGCGGTCCGTCAGGCGAGAGGACGGCGATGCCTGGGTCTACCATTTACCGCCCCGGAAGGCTGACCTGCAGGATGCCGAGATCGCGCAATTAAGCATAGAAAACCTGATGCAGATGTATGCACCTATCAAGAGGAAGCACACAGCGCTGGACAAGTCGAATAAGCTGCATAACACCCTGTGGGATGAAATCACCGCATTACCGGGGGACAGTGCAGAAAGAAACGTAAAACTGCTCACCCTCGAAGTGAGTTTGCTCAAGCACAACCACCTGCAAGCGGATTTCATAGAGTCGGTAGTGTTAAACAAGCGATGGCTGATCCTCCTTAAAATAAGCGGTGCGTACAAGCGGGAACTGAGCACGTTCAGGATGGACTATGTGGAAACAATCAACCGGCTCATGGCGGTCATGGACTGGCGGGTGAGGCCTGCGCTTTCCATGCTGGACGCCGACAGTTGCAAGAGGGCCATCGCCCACCTGAACAAGAAACTGAGATATATCGAAGAACGTGAAGTGATGATGGCCGAGATCAGAAAAGCCGATCCCGGAACGGCTCCGACACTTGAAGAACTCAGGCAGCAAGTGCCGTCGGCCGAGCGCATCAATTTCAACAAACTGACTCTCAACGTCCACCTGCTTGCAGGTACACCCGAGCATGCGCCCAGCACAATCATGCCCTCGCTTGTGTCCATCGACCTGTTCACTGGCGATCTCGCCAACCTTCCCCGGAACAAACATCCGATGGTGCTGATGTTGACGCTGGACCAGATCAGAAACGACAAGAACAGATTTGAAATACGGCTGGCCGACAATGGTCCCGACGCTGAATACATCAAGCAAATCATTGCCCTGACCGAGCCATTCGAACAACGCGTCGAGCGCCGACTGACTGACATCCTCGACGCGTTCGATCGCCGCACCGAACTGCCGAGCCTTGATCAGGACATCGATTTCGACTTCATTCCTCCTCAGCCTCTCGATGGCGAAGCCTCTCGTCCCGCCCCACCCAGGAAAGTGTTTCGAACTCGCCAGCACGGTACTTCCAGGGTCTTGGTGGGCGATACGGAAACGGCCCCGGACGGCAGTGTGACCGTCAAAGTTTGCAACCCTTTCCAGCCGGATGGCCCGGCGCAACGGTACGAAAAAAGGCAGGGTGAGTGGCAGCCCGTACGCCCGCCCCTCACCCGGTCTCCGAGGCCGGAACTCGTGCGCACGGCAAAGCGGCTACTGGCCAACGTTGATCAGGAAATTGCCGAAGCCGGAACGAGAGTCGGCAAAAAGGAAATGACAGCCAACATCGTCGATGATCTGGAGAGCGCCGCCAAATTGCTTCATGAGCAGGCAAGACGGCTGGAGCACTACGAAAACGCTGCCAACGATAGTGAAGTCACTGCCCTTGCCGGGCAACTGAAAACCGCTGGCCAACGGTTGGAGACCGAAGCGCAACAAATCCTGTTACGCAAGTTCAAGAGCAAGGATGTGCTGGATGTCATGCGCCTGAACTATCTGATGGATCACGCCGAAGTATCCGTACACAAGACCGTGGATCGCAAACCAATCGGCAAAGGCGAGAAGAAGTCGTTTCTGGATGTGTTTTCGATCAGGGATCGCGCCAACAAACGTCCATTATGGGAAGCGCATTTTCATTATGACCGGCATGACAGCCTGCCTCTGAGTTTCGCCCGCATCGATGGTGGTCATCTTAAAACGCTTGAGCAGAGCAAACGGGGTATTGAATCCCAGCGCCGCGATGCGCGGGCCGGCTTGCCGCATGTCGACATTTGGCGTCAAACGTTCGATGGCAACACAGCCAGCAAATTGTTCGCACTCGCCAGCAGCGCCGCTGAGCCCCCCCAATGAATATCCAGCCCCGGTAACGGGGCTGGCAGCAACACCCTGATCCGGCAAGACGCCGAACGTCCGGTCTGTTCTCACCCGCGAGAACAGATCGGCCATTTTTCAAGGATAGAATGACAATGCCCATAAAAACGACTTATGGAGGCTCCTCTGGCCTCCCTCCACCAGCACGCCCTGGCACACCGCCACAGGTGAATAACCCGCGCCCTGGCACATCACCGGAGCTGGAGATTCCGCGCCCTGACACGCTACCGCGTACCGACGTCGGCTCTTCAATACTGATCGGCAGTGCAACGCGACCTGGCAAGACAACCGCTGGCGCGGACCTGGAGACGATCCTGCCCGCCCCCACCATCACCGTTCACCCGACATCGATGCCGATACAAACCTCAGCCGCGGAATCTCAGTCGCTGGAACATTTTCGGCGTCCAGCGCCAGCCGCCTTGCAACAAGCCAATGCTGAAGGTTTACGGGAACACAAAGGACGGCAATATGCCGAGTTGGCCGACGGCGGCATCGTGCAGGTCGACAAGGATCCGGAAACGGGTCTTTATCGAGCCAAACTGCCGAGCGAAGCCATACCCTCGGGGCCTGCGTTGCTACGCGACTCCAGCACCGGTGCCTGGCATGAGCTGGGGCAGTTCGAGCCGATCGGTGTGCCGCTGTCGGCCACGCGCCTGGAAGCATTCCGTGTGCCACTGGATTTCAGCGGCGTTCAAAGCGGCATCGATGGACTACACCGCTTCAATGACAAGTTCTACGTCGTAATCGACGGGCACAGCTATCAGGTACTGCACGACATCGACGCCTCGACCCCGTCAACCCCGGTGATGCGTATCGTCCGAGCGCAGGATCCGGTGGCCGATCACCCCACAAATACCTACATCGCCACGCGTCCGGGGCGCTCGGAACCGATTATTTTCGATGCCAGTGAAGGCTGGCTCGGTACCGCGGTAGGCGGCGTCGGCGGGATGTTCCGCAGTGAGCCAGGCGCCCCCGCGCACCCAAGTCTGCGTGAGCGACTGGCCACGGCAATCAGACAATTGCTGCCACCACGGGCCCGCGCAGAGAGGCTGTTTCCGGGCCTCGTACGCGACGACATCACCAATCTTCTGCGTTCGCAGGGGAATGGCGTCCGCGACTATCTGACCCTGCAGGAGGCGACATACCAGGCACTGAAGACGGACCTCGCGTCCTGGATCAAGAAGACGTCCTCGCAATCGCCGGACAAAACAGCACATCCCTCGGTGGAGCGTGCCGTCGAAGAAATAAAACGCTGCTGGAAACGGCAAACCGGGACCACGCTGAAGCTTGAACTGGGCGACGCGATCCTTGCGCCGCTGACCGCAGACTTCAGCCATGTCCGGGCGCTGGAGCTAAAGGCAGTCGCTTGGTCAGACACCGCTGAAACCTTTCTTGGCTGTTTCCCCAACCTCGAAAAAGTGTCGGTAACCCACTCGTCGCTGGACAAGCTGCCACTGGGTATCGCGCAGATGACTGATCTCAAGGCCCTGGACCTGAACTCGAACCGGATCGGGCTGAGTGAGCAAACCGCGGCAAAACTGCGCGGCTTCAACCAGCTCGAACACCTCGACCTGTCGGGCAACCCGCTTGTAAGAACGCCGGACTTCAGTAGCCTGTCGCAACTTCAATCGTTGAACCTGAGCAATGCGCAACTGGATCATTGGCCGACCGGTCTGCACGATCAGCTGGCACTGGAAGTGGTCGACTTGCGTAACAACCAGCTGCGCGAAATTCCGCAGTCAATCCTCAACCCGCCAGGCGATCAGCTTCTGGCCATCGCCCGCATCAACTCGGTCACGCTGATTGAAGGCAACCCCTTCCCTGCGGGCTATTGGCGATCGCTCGAGGTTTATTGGCAGCGAGTGGTGGCCGATTATCCGGCAATGCGCACTGGCCCCCGCGTAGACGCGTTCAGACTGGATGGGGATATTCCCGAAGTGGCGATGGTACGCCGCATGTACCCGGCCAAGAGTCCGCAAGCCGCCAGGAAATATTTGATCGGCCTGGGTGATGGCGCCGAAGAGCAGATAACCCGACGCGTTGCAGTGTTCGATCTGCTGGAAACTCAACTGCAAACCTACATAGCCGACCGTCGAGCCGCCTCGACCAGCGTCAGGCGTCAGAAAGAAACCGACGCAACCCTCGTGGCGAAAATCATCAGAGATTGCTGGCTGGGGGAATCGAATGGCGTGCTGATGCTGCCACCGGTGTACGGTCCACTGCCGTTGCTGACCGTGGATTTCAGTCATGTCAGATCGCTCACTCTCGACTCGGTGACCTGGTCCGACACCGCCAATACTCTTTTGTCCAACTGTCCCAATCTGAGCAACCTGACCATCGTAAAGTCCGGCATTGATAAACTGCCCGGCAAAATCGCCGAGATGGACAAGCTCAGATTTCTGAACCTGAGTTCGAACCGGATAAAACTGGATGAGCAAAGCGCTTTGGCGCTGGGTTCGTTACGCCACTTGAAACATATCGATCTGTCCAACAACCCACTGCATGCAGTGCCTGATTTCAGCGCCATGTCCGGGTTGCGGGTGTTGAACCTGGAGAACACGGGCCTCAATCAGTGGCCTGCGGGGCTGCAGGACAAAACCGGTTTGACCAGCCTGAACCTGCGCAACAACCGCTTGACCGAGGTCCCCGAGGCGAACCTCGACCCGACAGACGAGGCGCTGCCCATCGTCGCGCGGATCAACAATGTCACGCGGCTTGAGGGCAATATGTTCCCCTCCCAATACTGGAGAAAATTCGACTTCTACTGGCGGCGCCTGCAAAAGTCTCATCCTGAGCTGATGGAACCGGCACACCCCGCGGCTTTCGATAGCGAGAAATCCAGGGTGCAGCGTTTCAGAAAACTGTACCCGGCCAAGAGCATCAAGGAATGCAGGGAGTTTATCTGGAATCCTGACAAAGCCACCGTGGTATCCAGCTTGCTCGCTCGGGAACAAGAGTTCGACCTGCTGAAAATCCAGCTCGATGACTGGGTATATTCCGGAGACCGCAACCGGCTGCAGTACACGCGGTTCAATCGACTGCAGATCAACGCTGTAACCCGTAATGACCGCAACACAGCGCGGGAACGAATCATCCGTTGCTGGCGAGGCGAAACGCCGCAGATGCACGCAGCCGACGGCACGCCGATCGGCCTGGAACTGGACCTGAGCGGCCTGATACTGCCGACCCTGCCGGACCTGAGCGTCGACTTCGCCCATGTTGGCTCACTCAGATTGAGCGGCATGAACCTGGCAACGTCTCCGGAAGGTTTCCTCACTCGTTTTCGTCATGTGCGCTGGCTGGACATGTCGAATAACCGGCTCAGGGATTTACCCCCGGCGCTAGGGGAAATGCATGGAATGACACGCCTGCTTCTGCACGACAACCAGCTGGAACTCACCGCAGAGACGGCGCAGATACTGGCCGAGCGCACCACCCTCAGAGCACTCTGGATACACAACAATCGCCAACTCGGCGTGATACCGGACTTCAGCCAGATTCCCGATATGCGCAGCGTCACGCTGAATAACACAGGGATCAACCAATGGCCGACCGGCCTGTTTGATCAACCCCGGCTGGCCACGATCGAGCTGCACGACAATCGGATCACCACGATCCCTGACTTTGTCACAGCACCGCCCCCGGAGCGCCTCGCGCATTCGGTGCAGGTCAACTCAGGCACTTTGGTGCACAACAATCCGTTGTCTGACGCGACCCGCTCTCGGCTTCACGCCTACAATGAGCGACTGAGAATGGCCGGGTTATCGCTGGAGAGCGGGGACAACCTGATCACCTCCTCTGTCGTACGACCCCGCCGTACAATAAACAGGCCGATGCTGAACTCGCGCTGGACTCAGGGGTTGACCGATGCTCAGGCAACTGCCAGAAAAGCTCAATGGCTCAGGTTGCAAGAAATGGAGGGCTCGGCCGGCTTTATCAACATACTTGAAAAACTTGGCCACCATCCTGATTTCCGGCGCCAGGCCTGGGACGTGATCGACTTCATCACCGGAACCGATCCGCGATCGAAAGCCTTGCGCAGAGAGCTTTTGGATCGTGCGTGCGAAGCCGGTTGCCGTGACCTCAACGCCGCCACCTTTACCGACCTGCAAATTCTGACCGCGACTTACAAGGCTCGCGTGCAAGCCGGACTGGATCTGAATGGCGCGCCATTGGTGGAGTTGTCCAGACAGTTCTTTCGTCTGAAGCAAGTCGACGACATCGCGGCGGCAGACCTCGCAGCGAGCACGGCCATCGCCAACGATCCGACAGCCTCCCGGCAGCTGCGAGAGCGCCAACGTGAGCGCATACGCGATCCGCACGAAATGACCATGGCCTACCGTTTTGGTCTTGCGGAACGCCTGCAATTGCCGTTTCAGCCAGATATCGTCGCTTATTCCGAAATGGCCGGCGTTACCCCGGCAATGCTGAACGCGGCTTATCGAAAAGTCAGAGCTTTGAATGGTTCGCCGGAAGAGTTTCAGGCGTTGGTCTCGATGGATTTGTGGCAAGACTTCATCATTCACAAATACCAGCCGCAATTCGATGCGAGCCGTCAACCGTTTCGGGATCGGCAAGACATTCTCGACAGTCAGTCGTCACAAGGCCTGCTGACCGAAGCTCAATACCAATCACAAACCGATGATGTGACAGCACAGCTGGCAGTTATGGAAGCGGCCTTGATTCAGACGCTGACGCGGCAGGAACTGCAACCTCAAGCATCCACTTCTGCCAACGTCCAGCCTACGGCTGAAACGCCGGGACCGAGTGGCGCAACGCTGTAATCGATGCAACGTGACAGTTGGCCAAATGATTCTGGCCAACTGTCACTCGTCTTTCAGGCAATGACGCCGACCCTGCCATCAGCCTATGCCCGCTGATGCGCACACCTTATAAGGAAATAAACCATGTCCGTTAAACGGCCTCCTAATGGCAACACTCCCCGTCCCCCCCTCGTTCCCCCGAAGACCGCACCAGAGGTAAACACCCCGCGCCTTGACCTGCCACCGACCACAGGTATTGATATCTCGACAGCGGGCGGCCATTCACCGCGACCGGGCAGATCAGGGGCGCGAACCGACCTCGACGTGATCGAGCCGGCACCCTCCATCACGGTGCATTCGCCCCCTTCGGCGCCAGACATATCCCTTCCGGGCAATCGGCCACTGGAAGATTACCGGCTCGCCGCAGCGCCGGGACTGGCGCCAGCCGATGCCAACGGTTTAAGGACGCACAAGAGTCGTCACTACGCTGAAATGGCCGACGGCGGCATCGTGCAGGTTGGCAAGGATCCGCTTACCGGCCTGATGCGGGCCAGGTTGTCGAGCGAATCAAAACCGTCCGGCCCATTGCTCCTGCGTGATCCCGGAAGCGGGCTGTGGCACAAGCTGGAAGACTTTGAACCGAACACCTTTCGTTTAAGCGAAACCCGGCTGGAACCGTTTCGCACAGGGCTGGATTTCAGCCACGCAGAACCCGGCAACGACGGACTTCATCGATTTGACGGCAAGCTCTACGTGGTGATCGAAAACCACGCCTATCAGGTCCTGCACGATGCCGATGAATCAAACCCGTTGGCGGCAGTGATGCGCATAGTGCGCAGCGACGACCCGGTGGCCAGTGACAGCGCCAACCGGTATGTCGCGACGCGCCCGGGAAGGTCGGAACCGATTGTTTTCGATGCCGTACAAGGCTGGGTGGGTACCACCGTCGCCGGTGCGGGCGGGATGATACGCAGCGATGGCAGTCGTGCGCCTGTGCGTCTGGGGCTGTGGGATCGACTGTCTCTGGCGCTCTACCAATTACGCAGTCCGCAGTCCCGCGCCAAAAAATTATTCCCGGACCACACTGATGACGAGCTAGGTGGCTTCATCGCGTCACTGGGAGATGACATCTCGGGAGGCTTGACCCGCCGCGAAACCGACTACAAAACGCTTAAGGTCGAACTGAATGCCTGGATCAGGCAATCCTCCCTCGAGTCGACACCTCGCACATCGCGAAACGACGCGCAACAGGTGGCCAAAAGCCTCAAACTTTGCTGGCGCCGTCAGAGCAGGGACATTCTCAGACTGGAGGCCGGAAACGTAACGCTGCCCGCGTTGACAGCGGATTTCAGCCATGTTCGGCAACTGACGCTGCAATCGATCAACTGGACCGACTCGGCCGAGACATTTCTCGGCAATTTCTCCGGCCTGGAGTCTCTGCAGATCACTGGCTCAACGCTGGGTACGTTGCCCTCTGCCATTGTGCAGATGTCCAACCTGAGCAAGCTGGACCTGAGTTCGAACCGTATTGCCCTCAACGAGCAAACGGCGGGAGAACTGAGCACCCTGGGCAAACTCAAGATTCTTGACCTGTCTGGGAATCCACTGGGTAAAACGCCTGATTTTTCCGCTATGTCTGAACTGGGAACGCTGAACCTGAGCAATGCACAACTGGATCAGTGGCCTGCGGGTTTGTGCAATCTGCAACAACTGACGCTGCTGGACTTGCGCAACAACCAGTTGACCGAGGTTCCAGAAGCCCATCTCACCCCCTCGACGGATGAGTTCGAAGCGGTCGCACGGATCAACAGCGTCACACTGTTCGAAGGCAATCCTTTCCCACGCGACTACGGGGAAAAACTTGACGCTTTTTGGCAACGTGCGGCGACCGAACACCCGCAGCTGAGCACCAACGCATTGGCCGGCGCATTCAGATTTGAGGGTGACAGGCCCGAGGTCACCACAGTGCAACGGCTCTACCCGAACAAAAACACACAAGAGGCTCGGGTTTTTTTCAACGGACTGGATGATGAGGGCAAAATAAAACTGGCTCGACGCATCGAGGAACTGGATTCGCTGGAGGCCCAGTTGAAAGCCTACGTTGACAGCAGTCAGACCGACCCATCCAGCGCTGACTCAAACGCAAAAATACAGGCGCAGCGCGTCGCCAGAATCATCAGAGGCTGCTGGCTGCAAGACTCTGGAGAAACGCTGAAAATGTTTTCCATCAACGCGACGCTCCCAGCCCTGCGCGCAGACTTCAGTCATGTCAGATCCCTGTATCTCGACAACGTTGTCTGGTCGGGTGACGCGGACACATTCCTGTCCAACTTTACTCACCTGACACGCTTGTCCATCAGGCACTCCGGGATTGAAACCTTACCCCGATCCATTGCCGCAATGGACAAACTGAACAACCTCGACCTGGGTAATAACCAACTTCAACTAGACGAACAAAGTGCGGCAACGCTCAGCGCCATGCGCCACCTGGAAACGCTCAAACTGTCCAAAAATCCTGAGCTGACGCGGCTCCCTGACTTCAGCAGCATGCCAGGGTTGAAATACCTGCTTTTGAAGGGAACAGGGATCAATGAATGGCCGACCGGACTGCAGGACAAGACCGGTTTGATCACTCTTGATTTGCGCAATAACCATTTGAAAGAAGTGCCGCAGGAATTTATCAATCCGGCGCCAGAACAGTTGCTGGCGGTCACCCACATCAACCGCGGCACGCTGCTCGATGGCAATGATTTCCCGCCCGATTACTGGAAAATTTTCGACAAATACTGGCGGCGTGTAAACGAGGTAGCCCCCGATCTGCTGGACTCTCACTACGAGGTGAAGTTTGATAGCGACAACTCGCTGACGCAGCGTTACCGGCGACTGTTTCCAAACAGGAATGTCAAACAGTGCAGGGAATATCTCTGGAACTTTGACGGTGATGCCGCGGCCGCTAAAGTCCACAGCCTCGAACTGGAGTTCGGCACGCTGAAACGTCAGCTTGATGCCTGGGTTTTCTCTGGCGCAGGTAATCGCGCGGGATACATTCGGGCGAACCAACTGGAACTCAACGCCACAGCCTGTCCTGACAGGGTCGCGGCCAGTAACCGGATTATCAGTTGCTGGCGGCAGGAGACACAACCACAACTGGCCAATGACGGAACGCCCATCGGCCTTCTTCTCGATTTGAGTGGCCTGAGGCTGCCAAGCCTGCCGGACATCGATGCGGACTTCAGTCACGTCGGCGCTCTCAAACTGAGCAATATGCAACTGAGCACTTCGCCAGAAGGTTTTCTGACTCGTTTTCGCCATGTCCGGTGGCTGGTCATGGCGCGAAATCAATTGCGCGAACTGCCACCCGCCATTGGAGAAATGAACGGACTGACGCGACTATATCTACAAGAAAACCAGATTTCCCTGACGGCCGATACTGCCCGAATCCTGTCAGAGCGAACAACCCTGCGAGCCCTTCTGCTGCATGAAAACCCGCGACTGGGCATCACACCGGATTTCAGCGCGATCGTCGATCTGCGCGCGGTCGATCTGGCCAACACCGGTGTTGACACCTTCCCGACTGGCATTGCCGATCAGCCGCTGTTGGACAGTATCAACCTGAGCAACAATCGAATCACGCAGATTCCCGATTCTCTGATCGCACCGCCGGACGAGCGCCTGGCGCACACCGTGCGCATCAACAATGTGACGGACATTGCCGATAATCCGCTGTCCGCAGCGACCCTGACTCGGGTGACTGAGTACAACGACCGCCTGATACAGGCCGGAACTCCGCTGACTGGCTCCAGAAACCTGGTCGACACAGCGCTAGGTCGCCCTCGTGCAAACAACAGGAGAACCATTAGTGCTTCCATGGCGCGCTGGACAGCAGGACTCACGGCGGAACAGTTGGCAGCCAGAAGAATCCAGTGGCAGACCCTGCGTAATCAGCCACTCTCGGATGGCCTGTTCAATACATTAAAACTCTTGCTGAAGCCTTCCACCGGTCACGAGGAACTTCAGAGTCGAGTCTGGAGGCTGATCGACAGCATTACCGAGAACACTCCAGAGTCCGAACGTCTGCGCAGCGAAGTGTTCAATCGGGCGGGTGAAGCAACCTGTTGCGATCGGGCAGCGTTCACCTTTGCCAATCTGGAAACCAGAATGATGATGCATGCCGCCCTTGCCCAGGCCGGCGACAAGGCGCAGGGGCCAAAACTGTTCGCATTATCCAAAGCGCTGTTCCGTTTGCACGAAGTCGACAAAATTGCCTCGGCGGACATTGCACAACGCGAAGCCGCGATTGCAGCAACCAGGTCACCTGAAGAAGCAGTATTACTTGGACCGCCTCATATTCCGGAGGAGGTCGAAATCAGGCTCTTCTATCGCCACGGGTTGAAAGACCGACTGCAATTGCCGGGACAACCAGACAGAATGGGATTTCCTCGTCTGGCCAGCGTTTCGGAAGCGCAACTGGAGGACGCGTACAAGAAAGTCATCGCGCTGGATAACTCTCCGGAAGAATTCCAGGAATTGGTGTCGAGAGAGTTCTGGCAAAAATTCCTCACCCACAAGCACCAGGAGTTTTTCGAAGAACAGCGCCAACCCTTTCAGGATCGGCATGCGGCACTCACAGAGTCACACGAGGCCGGTGAGCTGTCGTTTGCCGATTACGACGCGCAATCCAAAGCGATGCGAGCATCGTGGATGATTGAGGAAGCAGCATTGGTCGAAACACTGACCCGGCAAGAGCTTGCCGAGTACACAGCGACCAACACCGCTGAAGAAGCGCTGGGCGCAAGCGCATAAGTCGACAGATACGGGTGTTGGCCGAAAGATTCCGGCCAACATTTATTCGTCGTCGTCGAAGTTGTAACTGCCCGGCGCAAGGTTTTCGAAGCGTGTGTATTTGCCGATAAACGCCAAGCGAATAAAACCGATCGGGCCGTTACGCTGTTTGCCGATGATGATTTCGGCGATGCCCTTGTGCTCGGTTTCCGGGTGGTACACCTCGTCGCGGTACACGAACATGATCACGTCGGCGTCCTGCTCGATCGCTCCGGATTCGCGCAAGTCGGAGTTCACCGGACGCTTGTTCGGGCGTTGTTCGAGGGAGCGGTTGAGCTGCGACAACGCCACTACCGGGCAGTTGAATTCCTTGGCCAGCGCTTTCAGGGATCGCGAGATCTCGGAAATTTCGTTGGTCCGGTTGTCACCGCTGGAACCGGGGATCTGCATCAACTGCAGGTAGTCGATCATGATCAGGCCGACGTCGCCGTGCTCACGCACCAGACGCCGGGTCCGCGCACGCATTTCCGACGGGCTGATGCCGGCGGTGTCATCGATAAACAGCTTGCGATCATTGAGCAGGTTGACCGCCGAGGTCAGGCGTGGCCAGTCATCGTCTTCCAGTTGGCCGGAACGCACTTTGGTCTGGTCGATGCGGCCCAACGAGGACAGCATACGCATGATCAGCGATTCACCTGGCATCTCGAGGGAATACACCAGAACCGCCTTCTCGCTGCGCAACACGGCGTTTTCCACCAGGTTCATCGCGAAGGTGGTTTTACCCATCGACGGACGGCCGGCGACGATGATCAAGTCGGACGGCTGCAGGCCGCTGGTCTTCTCGTCGAGGTCGGTGTAGCCGGTGGACAGGCCGGTGATGGCGTTGTCGGTGTTGAACAAGGTGTCGATGCGGTCGATGGCCTTGGTCAGCAAATCGTTCACGCCTACTGGACCACCGGTTTTCGGGCGGGCCTCGGCAATCTGGAAGATCTGCCGTTCGGCTTCGTCGAGAATCTCTGCAGCGGTGCGGCCTTCAGGGTTGAAGGCGCTGTCGGCGATTTCGGTGCTGATGCCGATCAACTGGCGCAAGGTCGCTCGTTCGCGAACGATCTGCGCATAGGCCTTGATGTTGGCGACGGACGGCGTGTTTTTCGCCAGTTCGCCAAGGTAACCGAGACCGCCGACTTGCGAGGTCTGACCCTCCTTGTCCAGTTGTTCGGACAGGGTCACGACGTCGATCGGCATGTTCTGATCGGCCAGCTTGGCGATCGCCCGGAAAATCAGACGGTGGTCATGTCGATAGAAATCGCCGTCGGAGACTTGATCGAGCACGCGTTCCCAGGCGTTGTTGTCCAGCATCAGACCACCGAGTACAGCCTGTTCGGCTTCGATGGAATGCGGCGGCACCTTCAGGGCAGCGGTTTGCAGATCGTATTGCTCGGGAGCGGAGATATCGTTCATGGCCACTTGTGTTGTTTGGAAAAACAGGGAATTCAGAAAGACAAAGGGCACGACCTGTAAACAGGATCGTGCCCGATGTTAACCGTCTGGCGGACAAGCCGCCAGCCGATCAGTGTTGCTTAAGCTGCTACCACGACAACGCGTACGGTGGCTTCAACTTCGGCGTGCAGGTGCACAGCCACGTCGAATTCACCCACGTTGCGGATGGTGCCGTTCGGCAGACGAACTTCGCTTTTCGCAACTTCAACGCCGGAGGCGGTCAGTGCGTCAGCGATGTCGTGAGTACCGATCGAACCGAACAGCTTGCCTTCGTCGCCAGCGGTGGCAGTGATGGTCACTTCCAGCTCGGCCAGTTGGGCAGCACGGCTTTCAGCCGATGCTTTACGGTCTGCGGCAGCTTTTTCCAGCTCGGCACGACGCTCTTCAAACGCAGCCAGGTTGGCAGCGGTCGCAGCGGTAGCTTTGCCGAAAGGCAGCAGGTAGTTACGGCCGTAACCGGCCTTAACGTTTACTTTGTCGCCCAGGTTGCCCAGGTTGGCGATTTTTTCCAGAAGGATCAGTTGCATGTGGAAATCCTCTTAACTTTTAACCTTCACCGTTCGCGTTATCGGTGTCTTTCGACACGTGACGACCGCGAAAATCAATCAGGCTGTCGACAATGGCCAAAACCACGAGCAACGGATAGATCAGCTGCATGAACAACAGCAGCGTGACGTACAACCCCACCAGCCAGAAACCGGCCAGTCGCTTCTGCCCGACCAGCCCGTGAATCAGGGCCAGTCCGGCGAACACCAACGGTACACTGCACAACGGCGTCAACATGGCCATCTGTGCACCGAGATTCGGGCCCAGAAGCATCAACGCCAGCAGTAACATCGCCGGCCCCAGCGGGATCCGGATGGCGCGAAACTCGCGACCAAAACCACCCGGGTTGTACAACAACGCCTGCCAATGCCGCCCGACAATCAGGCTCAGCACGCTGACGATCTGCAACAACGCCGCAATCAGTCCGGTCAGGACTGGTGCAATCAGGGACGCGAAACGCGCTTGCTCATCGACCGACAATTGCTTGTAGGTCTCACCGAGAAGCGCCGGCATGACCTTTATCAAGGCCTGCGCGAGCATCTCGATCTGGGCCGCAAACGCAGCCCCGAGCACCACTGAAAACACCACTCCAATCACTACGCTGACCAGCAGCGTGCGGACCCAGGACTCACTTGCGCGCAAAACCAACGCAAGTCCCGAAGACCCCAGCAGCACCAGAAGTGCCCGTGGGTCATCGGCATACAGCCACCAGATCAATGCCGGCAGCAGCCCCAGAGACAGAACACCCAAGGCGTCCGTCAGTCCGCGCCGCAGCAGCACAAGGCTCCCGGCGGCAGCGCCCAACCAATACAACAACGGCAATGTTGCACATCCGGCCACCACGAGAGTGGCCTGCATACGGCCTCGCATGATGAACTCAGCTAAGGCACGCATGCATTCAATCCTTTGCTACTTGTCGACTGCCCGGTCTCAGCGGCCGTGGCTGTCGGTGTAGGCCAGCAGGGCCAGGAAGCGGGCGCGCTTGATAGCGGTGGCCAGCTGACGCTGATAACGAGCTTTGGTACCGGTGATGCGGCTTGGAACGATTTTGCCGGTCTCGGATACGTAGGCTTTCAGAGTGTTGAGATCTTTGTAATCGATCTCTTTCACGTCTTCAGCGGTGAAACGGCAGAATTTACGACGACGGAAGAAACGTGCCATTTGATAGGCTCCTTAATAAGGTCCGTGGATTACTCGTCAGCGTTATCGCTGTCGTTCTCTTCGCCTTCAGCGCTTTCAGCGCCTTCGTGCTCAGGACGATCGCGACGCTCACGGCGCTCACTGCGGTTTTCTTCAGCCTTGAGCATCTCGGACTGGCCAGTAACGGCTTCGTCGCGACGGATGACCAGGTTACGGATCACTGCATCGTTGTAGCGGAAGTTGTCTTCCAGCTCGGCCAGGGCCTTGCCAGTGCACTCAACGTTCAGCATCACGTAGTGAGCCTTGTGAACATTGTTGATTGCGTAGGCCAGTTGACGACGGCCCCAATCTTCCAGACGGTGGATTTTGCCGCCGTCTTCTTCGATCAGCTTGGTGTAACGCTCAACCATGCCGCCGACTTGCTCGCTTTGATCCGGGTGGACCAAAAAGATGATTTCGTAATGACGCATGAATGCTCCTTACGGGTTGTAGCCTGCCGCTCAAAAACGGTCAGACAAGGAGTGAATGACACTAATGGACTTGCTGGCGCGGGGCACATGCGTGCCTGCCGTCACAGCAAGGGGCGCAATTGTAGAGAAGGGACAGAAGAGGTGCAAGGCAATTGGTGATTATTTGAACAACCAACGATCTTCGCCCTGGCCCAAAACTACTGTGGGAGCGAGCCTGCTCGCGAATGCGATACATCAGGCAACATTAATGTCGTCTGACACACCCCTTTCGCGAGCAGGCTCGCTCCCACATTTGAACCGCTTTCAGCTCAAGACTACTTCTTCGCGGCAGCCTTGGCTTTTGCACCGCGCTGACGCTGGGCTTCGAACAGGCACACGCCAGTCGCGACCGAGACGTTCAGGCTGCTGACACTACCGGCCATCGGCAGCTTCACCAGATAATCACAGTGCTCGCGAGTCAAGCGACGCATGCCTTTGCCTTCGGCGCCCATGATCAGGATGGTCGGGCCGGTCAGGTCCTGGTCATAAATGCTGACCTCGGCCTCACCCGCCGTGCCGACAATCCACAGACCGCGCTGCTGAAGTTTTTCCAGGGTACGAGCGAGGTTGGTCACTGCCACCAGCGGGATCACTTCCGCCGCGCCGCAAGCGACTTTACGCACGACCGGCGTCAAAGTTGCCGACTTGTCTTTCGGCACGATCACCGCCAGCGCACCGGCCGCATCGGCCGAACGCAGGCAGGCGCCGAGGTTGTGCGGATCGGTCACACCGTCGAGCACCAGCAACAGCGGCGCGCCTTCAGTGCGATCAAGCAGCTCGTCGAGCATGGCTTCGCCCCAGACCTGGCTCGGGCTGACTTCCGCGACCACACCCTGGTGCACGCCTTCAACCCAAGCGTCCATTTCGCGACGCTCGGCCTGACCTACCTGAACACGATTCTCGTTGGCCAATTCAACCAGCGTCTGCACACGCGGATCGTTGCGGCTTTCCGCCAGCCAGATCTGCTTGACGCGTTTCGGGTGGTGACGCAGCAACGCTTCTACCGCGTGAACGCCGTAGATTTTTTCCAACTGACTCATGACTTCGCCTTCGGTTTACGTGCCCCGCCACTTTTGGCTGGAGCAGAACCCGCTTTTGGCGGGCCTTTACGGTGTTTGCTCGGTTTCGCTGGCTTGCCGCCGGAGGCCTTTTCAGGCGCCGACCGTCCGGTCTTTCCCCCGGACGCCGCTTTACCACCGTTTTTCGCGTCGGAAAGCAGCGCTTTCTTCATTTCACGGCTTTTGCGCAACTCGGCGTTTTTCGCCACGGCGTCGCTCGGGCGGTAGGCTTCAGCAGCCTTTTCCTTGGCCGGACGGCGACCAGCGGTTTTCGCTGGAGCCTTCTCTTCCGAGGTTTTCGCAGCAGGCGCAGCAGTTTCAGCACCACGCTTCTTGCGGCCAATTGGCGCGCTGATGGTTTTTTCAGCCATCTCGAAGTCGATCTTGCGCTCGTCGAGGTCAACGCGCATGACGCGCACTTCAACGGTATCGCCCAGACGGAAGCTACGACCGGTGCGCTCGCCCGCCAAGCGGTGATGCACAGGATCGAAGTGGTAGTAATCGCCCGGCAGCGCGGTGACATGCACCAGACCTTCGACGTAGATATCGGTCAGCTCGACGAACAGGCCGAAACCGGTCACTGCGGTGATCACACCCGGGAACGATTCGCCCACGCGATCCTTCATGAACTCGCACTTGAGCCAGTTCACCACGTCGCGGGTCGCTTCGTCGGCACGGCGTTCGCTCATCGAGCATTGCTCGCCGAGCTGCTCGAGCGCTGCTTCGTCGTACGGATAGATGCGCGCCTTCGGAATGGTCATCGCACCGGCACGGCGAACGTGCGGGGTGTCCTGTTTCGAATGGATCACGCTGCGGATCGCGCGGTGCGTGAGCAAGTCCGGATAGCGACGGATCGGCGAAGTGAAGTGGGTATAGGCTTCGTAATTCAGGCCAAAGTGGCCCTGATTGTCAGCGCTGTACACCGCCTGGCTCAGCGAACGCAGCATGACGGTCTGGATCAGATGGAAATCCGGGCGATCCTTGATGCTCGCCAGCAAGGCCTGATAGTCCTTCGGCGACGGGCCGTCCTTGCCTTTATGCAGGGACAGACCGAGCTCGCCAAGGAACGCACGCAGTTTTTCCAGACGCTCCGGTGGCGGACCGTCGTGGACGCGATACAGCGCAGGAATTTCGTGCTTCTTGAGAAATTCGGCGGTGGCCACGTTGGCCGCCAGCATGCATTCCTCGATCAGCTTGTGCGCGTCGTTGCGGGTGGTCGGACGGATTTCGGCAATCTTGCGCTCGGTACCGAAGATGATTCGGGTTTCCTGCGTTTCGAAATCGATCGCGCCACGGACGTGACGAGCAGCCAGCAGAACCTTGTACAGCGCATACAGCTGTTTAAGGTGCGGCAGAACGTCGTTGTACTCACCACGAAGCTGACGCGCCTCGGTGATTTTCGGTGTTTCCAGCATCGCGCTGACTTTGTTGTAAGTCAGACGAGCGTGGGAATGGATCACCGCTTCATAGAAGCAATAGTCGGTCATTTCGCCGGACTTGGAGATGGTCATCTCGCAAACCATGGCCAGACGATCAACGTGCGGATTCAGCGAGCACAGGCCGTTGGACAGCTGCTCAGGCAGCATCGGCACCACGCGCTCGGGGAAATACACCGAGTTGCCACGCACTTGCGCTTCGTTATCCAGCGCCGAACCGATTTTCACATAGCTGGAAACGTCGGCAATCGCCACGTACAACTTCCAGCCGCCGGAGAACAGGCGCAGCTTGCCCGGCTTGGCTTCGCAATAAACCGCATCGTCGAAGTCGCGGGCATCTTCGCCGTCGATGGTGACGAACGGCAGATGGCGCAGGTCGACGCGCTTCTCTTTGTCTTTCTCTTCGACTTCCGGCTTGAGCTTGGCCGCTTCTTTCAGCACGGCTTCAGGCCAGACGTGCGGAATGTCGTAGGTGCGCAGGGCAACATCGATTTCCATGCCCGGCGCCATGTAGTTGCCGACCACTTCGACCACATCGCCTTGCGGCTGGAAGCGCGGCGTTGGCCAGTGGGTGATTTTCACCTCGACGAACTGACCGATCTTGGCGTTGGCGTTGCGGCCCGGGGTGACCAGCACTTCTTGCTGAATCTTCGGGTTATCGGCAACGACGAAACCGATGCCGCCCTCTTCAAAGTAGCGACCGACGATGGTTTCGTGAGCTCGCGAAACCACTTCGACGATCACACCTTCGCGGCGACCACGACGGTCGAGACCGGAAACACGTGCCAGCGCACGGTCGCCATCGAACACCAGACGCATTTGCGCCGGGCTCATGAACAGGTCGTCGCTGCCGTCGTCCGGCACCAGGAAGCCGAAACCGTCACGGTGACCGCTGATGCGGCCGAGGATCAGGTCGAGCTTGTCGACCGGCGCGTAAGTGCCACGGCGGGTGTAGATCAGTTGAGCGTCGCGCTCCATGGCGCGCAGACGGCGGCGCAGGGCTTCGATCTGGTCTTCTGTGGTCAGACCAAACTCTTCGACCAGTTGCTCGCGGGCAGCAGGCGAACCCCGATCGGCGAGATGCGCCAGGATCAGTTCGCGGCTAGGAATAGGGTTTTCATATTTTTCCGCTTCACGAGCGGCCTCGGGATCGAGGGACTGCCAATCGGCCATTAGAGAGTTTTCACCTTGTCTATATGCGGGTTAGTTTGGCATAGGCGCCATGAAACGGGAAATTTCCGACTATATAAGGCCCAACTGAGGCCTTGTATCGACGCTGGAAAGCCGTTTTGACCACCACCGGTAAAAAAAATCATGTTTTTTGCTGGCAGGGGTTTACAGTTAAAAAGACGCTCCGTATAGTGCGCGCCATCGACGACGCACAAGCGCTGCCGATACTGCCCAGATGGTGAAATTGGTAGACACGCCAGCTTCAGGTGCTGGTGACCTTACGGTCGTGGAAGTTCGAGTCTTCTTCTGGGCACCAATTTCGAGCTTGAGACTAGATCAGTTTCAAGGCTCACACAAAACCCGCGAAAGCGGGTTTTTTGCATTCTAAGCCCGGGTTTTCTTAAAACTGATTTATTAAAATTAAATCAGGGGTTTACAGATCAAAACGCGCTCCGTATAGTGCGCCACATCAACAGCGGCAACGCTAGCGATGATTGCCCAGATGGTGAAATTGGTAGACACGCCAGCTTCAGGTGCTGGTGACCTTACGGTCGTGGAAGTTCGAGTCTTCTTCTGGGCACCAATTCAAACTCAAGGTTACGACGTTGAGTTTCACAAAAACCCGCGAAAGCGGGTTTTTGCGTTTCTGCCCTCCAGAAACCCTGATATCTCCATGTAGGAGCTGCCGAAGGCTGCGATCTTTTGATCTTGTTTTTCCAAAGAGCAAGATCAAAAGATCGCAGCCTTCGGCAGCTCCTACGGTTCAACGCAGACGCCGCATCAGAGCTGGCAGCCTCTCGCAAGGCGCACTTGAGAAACAATATCGTTTATCATTGTTGCAAGTTTTTGCAATGCGACAGTGAGGAACCCTGCGAATGACGTTTCGAAATACCCTGCGCCGAGGCTTGACCTTCTCCCTCCTCGGCCTGGCGCTCGCCACTCCCCTCACCCAGGCTGCCGATGCGGTTTCCCTGACTCTCTACAACGGCCAGCACAAGGAAGTCGGCGACGCGATTGCCAAAGCCTTCGAAGCCAAGACCGGCATTCACGTCAATGTGCGCAAAGGCAGCAGCAATCAACTCGCCAGCCAGGTCATCGAAGAAGGCGACCGCTCCCCCGCCGACGTGATCTACACCGAAGAATCGCCACCACTGAACAATCTCGGCGAACTCGGCCTGCTGGCCAAAACCAATGACGCCACCCTGGCCGTGCTTCCGGAAAAATACGTGGCTGGTAACGGCACCTGGATCGGCGTGACGGCGCGCGTTCGCGTAGTTGCCTACAACCCGAAACTGGTCGACGAAAAAGACCTGCCAAAATCGGTAATGGAATTCTCCGATCCGAAGTGGCAGGGCAAAGTCGGCTTCGTACCGACCAGCGGCGCATTCCAGGAACAGGCCGTGGCGATCATCAAGCTGCACGGTCGTGACGCCGCCGAAGAATGGCTCACCGGCCTGCGCGCATTCGGCAAGACCTACAGCAACAACATGGTTGCGCTCAAAGCCGTGGAAAACGGCGAAGTCGCCACCGTACTGGTGAACAACTACTACTGGTTCGCCCTGCAGCGCGAGAAAGGCAAACTGGATTCGAGACTGCATTACTTCACCGGCGGCGACGTCGGCGGCTTGATCACGGTGTCCAGCGCAGCCGTGCTGAAATCCAGCAAACATCCAAAAGAAGCCCAGCAATTCCTCGCCTACATGGCCAGCGAAGAAGGTCAGCGCGTGATCACCCAGACCACCGCCGAGTATCCGCTGCACAAAGGTATGGAATCGGATCGCGGACTCAAGCCGTTCAGCGAACTGGAAGCGCCGAACGTGACTCCAGCCGATCTGGGCAATGCCGAAGAAGCGCTGGAGCTGGAACGTGAAGTTGGCTTGAACTGATGGCCGCATCGTTATCCGCCCCCGTCGCGCGCGGGGGTTACGTGCCAAAACGCAAGCGGCCATCAATCTGGCTGGTGCTGCCGGTGTTGTTGCTGGTGCTACTGAGCTTGTTGCCGCTGGCCTATGTCGGCCTCAAAGCCTGGCAGGCCGGCTGGACCGAGGCCTTACACTTGCTGTGGCGCCCGTATGTATTCGGCCTGCTGCGCAACACCTTGGCGCTGATGGTTGGCGTGACGATCACCTGCGGCGTGATCGGCCTGTCGCTGGCCTGGCTGCTGGAACGCAGCAATTTGCCGGGACGACGTCTGTGGGGCGTGATTCTATGCCTGCCGTTCGCGGTGCCGGCGTTTGTCAGCAGCTTCACCTGGGTTTCTTTGAGCGCGCAGTTCGAAGGGCTCGGCGGGGCGATTCTGGTGATGAGCCTGTCGAAGTACCCGCTGATCTTTCTGCCGGTGGCGGCGACGCTGCGCAATCTCGATCCCTCTCTTGAAGAATCGGCCCGCACCCTCGGGCAGAATCGCTGGGGGGTGTTTTTTCGCGTCACGCTGCCGCTGCTCTGGCCATCACTGCTGGCCGGCTCGCTGTTGATTGCCTTGCACATGCTGGTGGAATTCGGCGCACTGTCGATCATCGGCCTGCAAACCTTCACCACGGCGATCTATCAGCAATTCGAACTGGAATTCAGCAACGCCAACGCGGCGATGCTGTCGGCCGTATTGCTGGCGCTGTGTCTGGTGCTGCTGTGGCTGGAGTTGCGCGTGCGCGGCAAAGGCCGGCATGTGCGCACCGGGCAAGGCGCGGCGCGTCAGGCTGAACAGGTTCGGCTAGGGCCATGGGCAGCAGCCGGTCAGTTGTATTGCCTGATGCTGGCGATTGTCGGCAGCGGGATTCCGCTGGGGATGTTGGCGTATTGGCTGGCGGTCGGTTCGTCGGCGGCCTTCCCGGTGGCGGCGATCACCGAGGCACTGCTGTCGTCGCTGGCGCTGTCGCTCGGTGGCGCGGCGCTCTGCCTGGTGCTGGCCGTACCGGTCGGCTTGTTGGTGGTGCGTTACAAAGGCCAGTTGGCGATCTGGGCCGAACGCCTGCCCTATCTTCTGCACGCGCTGCCGGGCCTGGTGATTGCGCTGACGCTGGTGTATTTCGCCCTGCATTACGTGCCGGCGCTGTACCAGACTTCGGGATTGCTGCTGATCGCTTATGCGTTGTTGTTTTTGCCGCTGGCGCAGGCGCCGATTCGTACGGCGCTGAACAAGGCTGCGCCGCAACTGGAAGAGGCCGCGCGCACATTGGGCGCTTCGTCGTTCACGGCGTTTTGTCGGGTGACGCTGCCGATCATCTTCCCGGCATTGGGCGCGGCGTTTGCGCTGGTTTTTCTGGATGCGATGAAGGAGTTGACGGCGACGTTGCTGCTCAGCCCGACCGGACTGAACACGCTGGCGACCGAGGTGTGGGCGCACACCGCGAATGTCGAGTTTGCGGCGGCGGCGCCTTATGCGGCGTTGTTGATTTTGGTATCGGGATTGCCGGTTTATCTGCTAACGACGCGGATGTATCTGAGCCGCTAAAAGATCGCAGCCTGCGGCAGCTCCTACATGGGATTTCGCGTTTCAATGTAGGAGCTGCCGCAGGCTGCGATCTTTTGATCTTAAGCCCTGAACTGTCCCAGGCTTGCCTTCAGTTGCGCCGCCAAACCATCCAGCACCTTGCCACTCGCAGTGGTCTCCACCACCGCCTGCGCCGCTTTCTCGGCCTGCGCATGAATCGTCTCGACCCGCCCGCGCACCGCCTGCGCACCCTGCGCCTGATGCGCAGCCGCTTGCGTCGCCAGGCCAATCGCCGCATGCACTTGCTCGACCGAGGCCTGCACTGACTGCTGCAAGCGCGCGCTGTCGCGCAACACCAGCAACCCTTCGCTGGCCTGACGCCCGGCCTGACCGATCGCCTCGACCGCCTCGCGGGCGCCCTGCTGCAACGCGACGATGTGCGCCTGAATATCGCCTGTGGAGCTTTGTGTCTTGCTCGCCAACGCCCGCACTTCATCGGCCACCACCGCAAAACCACGTCCGGTCTCTCCCGCCCGCGCCGCCTCGATAGCGGCGTTGAGCGCCAGCAGATTGGTCTGCTCGGCGATCCCGTGAATCACCGTCAACACCACTTCAATCTGCTCACTCTGCTGCGCCAGCCGCTCGATGACTTTCGCCCCGGTATCCACCTGCCCCGCCAGCGCCTCGATCAAGCCGCCGACCTTGGCGGAGGTGCGAGTGTTTTCATCCGTGGCCTGGCGAATATCCACCACCTGCTTCAAAGCCGCCTGCATCGCATGGCTTTCCGATTGCGCCTCGTCAGCCATTTGCGACAGCGCGCGCAGGCTCTCCGCCACTTCATCACGCTGCATCCCGGCCGCTGCATCCGCACCAGCATTGCGCAGGGTCATCGCACCAATCTCAACGCCGGTACGTTGAGCCACATCGCCCGCCTCACGCACGATCGGCTGCAACTTATCCACAAAGCGATTGACCGCCGCGGCCATGTCGCCGATTTCATCCTTGCTGTTGATCTGCACACGCTTGGTCAGGTCGCCCTCGCCCGCCGCCAGGTCATCCATGGCTGCGTTGAGCATCTTCAGACGATTGACTACGCGATGGCCGAGCACGACTGCCAGCAACAGCAACACGCCGCAGCCGACCAGTGCCAGGCCCATGCCGATCCGCCAACGCAGGGTTGCTGCCGCTTCCTGGACGGTATTGGCGGTGTTGGCTTTCATCTCGACGGCCGTAGACTGCGCCGATTGCAGACGCGCCTGCATGGCTTTGGCACTGTCCGCTGCAGCGCCTTTCAGGCTGTCACCGACCAGTTGATCACTGCTGGCGATCAACGCCGAGAAGCGCTTGTCCAGTGCCGCCAGATCGGTTTCCACCGAGGCCGTCGAAACGCCCATCAGCACTTTGCCGATTTCCACGCCATTAGGGTTGATCGACGCTTCGAGGTAGTAGACCGAGGGATCATTCTTCGCCGCATCCAAGACTTTATCCAGCGCACGCTCGCCCTGGCCTTTTTCCAACAGGGCCTTATTGATCGGGTTTTCGCGGTTGAGATAGCGGGTCAGGTGCTGACCGGTGGCGTCGTCATACACCACAAACAACACATTGGGATTGCGCTGGGCCCGCCGGGCGAACTCGGACAGGGTCGGCACGTCGCTGTCCCACATGGCTCGCGGGGCGACGGAGGCCAGTAACTGCGCCATGTCATTGGCCGAATCTTTCAGATCCTTTTCCAAGGTCGCACGCAACTGCGCCTGCTCGTCTTTCAGGCGCGAAGACAGACCGGCAGTCAGTCGCTGACGGGTACTGGAAGAAAGGTTATCGAGACTCGACGTGACCTCACGCCCGGCCTGCTCCAGTTCACCGGAGAGTTTCTGGCTATCGGCGCCGAGGCGCACGGCCAGATCAGCTTCCAGCGCCGTGACGGTGCTCCGCGTCAGGGCAACGGCCACCAACACCTGCACCAAAAGGGCGATACCAAGGGTAACGAACACGGGCCGCAACAAACGGCTTTGTAACAGTGAGAGAACGGCCGACACTGTGAATCCCTCTACTTCTGACGCCATTAATTTGATGGCACTCTTGTAGACAGATTCACAGCAAAGGTCATGCCGTCCAACAGACATAAACGACAAAGGCCCCGATTAAGGGGCCTTTGTGTTTTTACATCAACGACTTATCAAGCAAACGGATGACGCAGAACGATGGTTTCGTTGCGGTCCGGGCCCGTCGAAATAATGTCGATCGGCGCGCCGATCAGCTCTTCAACGCGTTTGATGTAAGCGCGAGCGTTAGCTGGCAGCTCTTCCAGGGTCTTGGCGCCCACGGTCGATTCGGTCCAGCCCGGCACTTCTTCGTACACAGGCTGCAGGCCTACGTAGCTGTCAGCGTCGGTCGGAGCAACAGCATTGCCTTCGGCATCTTTGTAGCCAACGCAGATGTTGATGGTTTCCAGACCGTCGAGGACGTCCAGCTTGGTCAGGCAGATGCCCGAGATGCTGTTCACATCGATAGCGCGACGCAGGATAACGGCGTCGAACCAGCCGCAACGACGGGCACGGCCGGTGGTGGCGCCGAACTCGTGACCTTGCTTGGCCAGGTGCGCACCGACGTCGTCGAACAGCTCAGTCGGGAACGGACCCGAACCAACGCGAGTGGTGTAAGCCTTGGTGATGCCCAGGATGTAATCCAGGAACATCGGGCCAACGCCCGAACCGGTCGCAACGCCGCCAGCGGTGGTGTTGGAGCTGGTCACGTACGGGTAGGTACCGTGATCGATGTCGAGCAACGAACCCTGGGCGCCTTCGAACATGATGTCTTTGCCGGCGCGACGCAGGTCGTGCAGCTCGGCAGTCACGTCGAGCATCAGCGGCTTCAGCAGCTCGGCGTATTCCTTGCATTCGGCCAGGGTTTTTTCGAACTCGATGGCCGGCTCTTTGTAGTAACCGACCAGCATGAAGTTGTGGTAATCCACCAGCTCACGCAGTTTGTCTTCGAAGCGCGGCATGTTCAGCAGGTCGCCAACACGCAGGCCACGACGAGCAACCTTGTCTTCGTACGCCGGGCCGATGCCGCGACCGGTAGTACCGATCTTCAGCTCGCCACGGGCCCTTTCACGGGCCTGGTCCAGCGCCACGTGGAAGGACAGGATCAGCGGGCAGGACGGGCTGATACGCAGACGCTCGCGCACCGGTACGCCTTTCTCTTCCAGCTTGGTGATCTCGCGCAGCAGGGCGTCAGGTGCAACCACCACGCCGTTGCCGATCAGGCACTGCACGCCTTCGCGCAGTACGCCCGACGGGATCAGGTGCAGGACGGTTTTTTCGCCGTCGATCACCAGTGTGTGGCCAGCGTTGTGGCCACCTTGGTAGCGCACTACGGCTGCAGCATGTTCGGTCAGCAGATCAACGATCTTGCCTTTGCCCTCATCACCCCATTGGGTGCCCAGGACTACGACATTCTTACCCATAACACTTGTCCTCATTCGCGCAAACTTGGTGCCGGCGATGGCCGGCAGGAAAACTCAAGAAGCCAGTGGCGATACTTGCCAAAGCCCGTTCTGCTGAATCAATTGCCGGTCGCAGTCCGCTTCACGGGCGGCGGCCAAAGGTTGCCCAGGCAACGCCTGAACGACACGCTGACCCTCACTGCGCAACTGGCAAACCTGCTGCCAGAGTGCCGCATCCGTACTGTCAGGCATCCAGATACCGCCAGACGGTAGCTCGATCTCAGCACGCCCCAGGGTCACCAGGGTTTTCAAATCGGTGGAGAAGCCTGTCGCTGGACGGGCGCGGCCAAAATCGGCGCCGATGTCGTCATAACGACCGCCCTGAGCGATGGACTGGCCAACGCCCGGTACGAACACCGCGAACACCACACCGGTGTGGTAGTGGTAGCCACGCAGCTCGCCCAGATCGAAGTACAAAGGCAGCTCCGGGAAGCGTGCCGACAGACGCTCGGCGATCGCCAGCAAATCTTCCAGTGCCGCCAGAACCGGCGCCGGCGCATTGGCCAGACGCTCGCGGGCAGCGCTCAACACTTCACGGCCGCCGCACAGATCAACCAGCGCCCGCAGCATGCCGGACAGGTCGGCCGGCAAGCCTTCGGTCAAGGTAATGACCTCGTCGATGGCCTTGCGTTGCAACGCATCAAACAACTGCTGCTCGACTTCACCGGACAGACCGGCGGCACGCGCCAGACCACGGTAGATGCCGACATGACCAAGGTCCATGTGCACATCCGGCACGTCGGCCAGTTGCAGCATGGCCAGCATCAGGCTGATCACTTCAACGTCGCTGCTCGGGCTGGCGTCGCCGTACAACTCGGCGCCCAACTGGATCGGGCTGCGCGAGGACGACAGTGCACGCGGCTGGGCATGCAGCACGCTGCCGGCGTAACACAGACGGCTCGGGCCTTCGCGACGCAGGGTATGCGCATCGATGCGAGCCACTTGCGGCGTGATGTCGGCACGGAAACCCATCTGCCGGCCCGATTGCGGGTCGATGACCTTGAAGGTACGCAGATCCAGGTCCTGGCCCGCGCCGGTCAGCAGGGATTCCAGGTACTCGATATGGGGAGTCACGACAAACTCGTAACCCCAGCTCTGGAACAGATCCAACACCTGACGACGCGCGACTTCAATGCGCGCCGCTTCCGGTGGCAGTACTTCTTCGATGCCATCTGGCAGCAGCCAGCGGTCTACCGTTGCCATTACGCCATTCCCCTTTGATCCGGGCGGCCAGCCTGCGGGCGAGCCTTGAGTGAAGCAGAAAATGACCGAACCGTTCAAAACGCACGCGCATGAACGACGCGGCGAAAGGCCTGTTACCGGCTTCGCCCATCACTTTCCTCGAAATACTCTCGGGCCATTCAACCCGAAGCCTGCAACAAAAAACAGCAATCAAACGTGCAGACGCAAAAAAGCCGGGAATTTCCCGGCTGCCGCATCATACACACGTTTTCCCAAAGGATCACCCCGCCCGAGGTTTTAGCCGCCGGGCGGAATGATTCGGGTCAACGTCGTATCAAGGCTTGGACTTTTCCAGGTAACGGAAAAAGTCGCTGCTTGGGTCGAGGACCAGTACGTCGGACTTGTTCGCGAAGCTTTCACGGTAGGCACGCAGGCTACGGTAGAAACCGTAGAACTCCTGATCCTGGCCGTAGGCCTTGGAGTAGATCGCAGCGGCCTGGGCATCACCGTCACCGCGAACCTCTTCGGATTCACGATAGGCTTCAGCCAGCAACACGCGGCGTTGACGATCGGCATCGGCACGGATGCCTTCAGCCAGCTCGTTACCCTTGGCGCGGTGCTCGCGAGCTTCACGCTCACGCTCGGTGCTCATACGTTCGAACACACTGCGGTTTACTTCTTTCGGCAGATCGATGGCCTTGACCCGGACATCGACGACTTCGATACCCAGCTCTTTTTCCGCCATCTTGTTCAGCGATGCGGTGATGTCAGCCATCAGCGCATCACGCTCACCGGACACGACTTCGTGCAGGGTGCGCTTGCCGAACTGGTCACGTAGACCGGATTCCAGACGACGGGACAGACGCTCGTCGGCGATTTGCTTGAGGCCGGAAGTCGCGGTGTAGAAGCGCTCGGCATCTTTCACGCGCCACTTGGCGTAGGCATCGACCATCACGGCTTTCTTTTCCAGGGTCAGGAAGCGCTGTGTCGGTGCATCCAGCGTCATCAGACGTGCGTCGAATTTACGCACCTGGTTAACGTAAGGCACTTTCACATGCAGGCCCGGCTGAACATCGGCCTGAACCACACGACCGAATTGCAGCAGCACCGCACGCTCGGTCTGAGCGACGATGTAGAAGCAGTTCCAGCCCACCAGCACGACAACGACGCCAACAATAAGGGCGATCAGCGATTTATTGCTCATCAGCGGGTCTCCCTTGTGCGCGACTGCGGCAGATCAGTGACATGCGGCGCGACATCCGTGTTGTTACTGGCGGCGGCCGAACCGGTGACCGGTGCATTGCTGCCCGAACTGTTCTGAATCATTTTGTCCAACGGCAGGTAAAGCAGGTTGCTCTGGCCGTTCTTGTTGCCGGTCACGAGTACCTTGCTGGTGCTGCTGAAGACTTCCTGCATGGTGTCCAGGTACAGACGCTGGCGGGTCACTTCAGGTGCCTTGCGATATTCGGCGACCAGTTTGGTAAAGCGATCAGCTTCACCCTTGGCGCGCGATACCGTTTCGTCGCGGTAGCCGTTGGCATCCTCGAGGATGCGCTGGGCCTGACCACGGGCTTCCGGCACGACGCCGTTAGCGTAGGTTTCAGCCTGGTTGCGCGAACGCTGCTCGTCTTCACGGGCGCGGATCACGTCATCGAAGGCTTCCTGCACTTCACGCGGTGCCGCTGCGCTCTGTACGTTGACCTGAGTAACGGTGATACCGGTGCGATAGGTATCGAGGAAGCGTTGCAGACGCTCCTTGATTTCGCTGGCCATCAACTCACGACCTTCGGTCAGCACCTGGTCCATGGCGGTCGAACCCACCACGTGGCGCAGAGCACTGTCGGTCGCATGCTGCAGGCTGATTTCCGGCTGATCGACGTTCAGCACGAAGTCCTGCAGGTTGCTGATCTTGTACTGCACGGTCAGTGGCACTTCGACGATGTTCTCGTCTTCGGTCAGCATCTGGCCCTGCTTGGTGTAGGCACGCTCGCGCGTGACGTTTTCCATGTACTTTTTATCGATCGGCGGGAAGTAGATGTTCAGGCCCGGGCCGACGGTTTCGTAGTACTTGCCGAAGCGCAGCACCACGGCCTGCTCCTGCTCGTCCACCACGTAGACCGCGCTGTACAGCCAGACAGCCGCCAGCACAACGAGGCCGATGCCGAGCAGACCGCCGAAGCCGCCACTGCTCTTGCCCGAACCACCGCCATCATCACCACGTTTCTTACCACCACCGAACAACCCGTTCAGGCTTTCCTGCAGCTTTCGGAAGGCCTCGTCGAGATCCGGTGGCCCCTTGCGGTCGCCGTTATTGCGGCGCTTGCCACCCCAAGGATCCTGATTATTCGAGTTGCCACCCGGCTCATTCCAAGCCATAGCGCTCTCCATCTGATAAAGCAAAGACGCACCCACGGCGCGCCGACCAATGCTACAGAATGCCTGCCGTTGCGGCACAACCGCTTTGTCAGGCTTTTATTGCAAAGTGTGTTGCTCGATGAATTCCATCGGCTGCAATCCCTCGCGGCTTACCAGTCGATTCAACTCGACACGGGGCAAACGAACGGCCAGCAGACTGATGCCTTCTTCGTCGTGCTCTTCTTTCTGCACCGCACCGAGCTCGAAAAACTGCGCACGCAGTCGGGCGAATCGTTGCGGCAAGCGTAATGTGCCGATGAACAAATCACTGCCGAGTAATTCGGCGATGGCCTGTTCAAGCAATTCCAGACCACTGCCATCACGCGCCGAAAGCCAGACCCGCTGGGGCTTGCCGTTTTCGTCGCGCTGGATTTGTGGCTCAACGCCTTCAAGCAAATCGAGTTTGTTATAGACCTCGAGTATCGGCAAGTCCTGGGCACCAATCTCGCCCAGCACCACCATCACCTGCTCGATCTGCAACATGCGATCCGGTTCGGCCGCATCGATCACGTGCAACAACAGATCGGAATTGCTCGACTCTTCGAGGGTAGACCGAAATGCCTCGACCAGTTTGTGCGGCAAGTGACGAATGAAGCCCACGGTGTCGGCCAGGACAATCGGCCCCAGGTCGTCCAGTTCCAGACGGCGCAGGGTCGGGTCCAGCGTGGCAAACAATTGGTCGGCCGCGTAGACGTCGGATTTCGTCACGTTGTTGAAGAGTGTGGATTTACCGGCGTTGGTATATCCCACCAGAGACACGGTCGGAATATCCGCACGGGAACGGCCGCGCCGCGATTGCTCGCGCTGGCTGCGCACCTTCTCGAGCCGGCCCTTGATCTGGCGCAGGCGAACCCGCAGCAAACGGCGGTCGGTCTCGAGCTGGGTTTCACCCGGACCGCGCATGCCGATACCGCCACCTTGACGCTCAAGGTGAGTCCAGCCGCGAACCAGCCGCGTGCTCATGTGATCAAGCTGGGCCAGTTCGACCTGGAGCTTGCCTTCATGGGTACGGGCGCGCTGGGCGAAAATATCGAGAATCAGGCCGGTACGGTCGATCACGCGACACTCGAAAACACGTTCGAGGTTACGTTCCTGACTGGGCGTGAGGATGTGATTGAAAATCACCAGATCGGCTTCTTCAGCTTTGACCAGGTCGCGCAGTTCCTCGACCTTGCCGCTGCCGATCAGGTATTTGGCGGTTGGCCGATGACGCGGCACGTTAAAAAACGCAACGGTCTCGGCGCCGGCCGAATTAGCCAATTCCTGAAACTCCTGCGGATCTTCGCGCGCCTCAGGGTCCTGTCCATCCAAGTGAACGAGGATGACTCGTTCACCACCACCGTGGCGCTCAAAGAACAAAGGAGACTCCTATCAGGCGTTACCTGGCTCAGCGTCACCCGCTTCGGATTCGGTTGCGCTAGGCAGACGAATTGGACGAACCGGCACTACTGTCGAGATAGCGTGTTTGTAAACCATCTGGCTTACGGTGTTTTTCAGCAGGATCACGAACTGGTCGAACGACTCGATCGTGCCTTGCAGTTTGATACCGTTGACCAGGTAGATGGAAACCCCAACTTTCTCTTTACGTAAAGTATTCAGGTAAGGGTCTTGTAGCGAATGCCCTTTTGACATGTGCCGCACTCCTTTAAGGATTCAATAATAAAAAATAGGTAATTCAGATGGCTTTGGCCGCCACACCCCCAAGGATAGACGGCAATTGCAAGGACTCAGCTCAATATGGAGATGGTCCCAAGGTATTTCAAGGCGCGTGGCAGATTGTCGCAATCAAGACTGTCCAGCCAGTGTAGATCTTCCCAGCTGCGCAGCCAGGTGAACTGGCGTTTGGCCAATTGGCGCGTGGCGATGATGCCGCGCTCCTGCATTTCGGCCAACGTCAGCTTGCCATCCAGGTAGTCCCAGACTTGGCGGTAGCCTACCGCACGTATAGACGGCAACCCTGAATGCAGGTCACTTCTTTTACGCAGGGCTACGACCTCGTCGATGAACCCCTGTTCCAACATAATTGTGAATCTTTGTTTAATGCGCTCGTGCAATACCTGACGATTTGCCGGGGCAATGGCCAAGTTCGCGACAGTATAGGGCAATTGTTGCAGTCCCGAAGCGGCTGCTTCAGTACTTTGCGCAGATTGTTGCTGGCGCAGGGCGGTCATGCTCTGACCGCTGACTCGGTAAACTTCCAGTGCGCGACTCAGTCGCTGCGGATCGTTCGGGTGAATCCGCGCCGCGGACACCGGGTCAATGATCGCCAACTGATCGTGCAAGGCTTGCCAGCCAAGGCGTGCAGCCTCTTCTTCGATCTGCGCGCGAACCTCGGGATCGGCCGCTGGCATATCAGCCAGACCTTCGACCAAAGCCTTGTAATAGAGCATCGTACCGCCCACCAGCAGCGGAATTTTTCCGCGCGCGGTGATCTCGGCCATGGCTTGCAGGGCATCGCGACGGAAATCCGCAGCCGAATAAGCCTCGGCCGGGTCGAGAATATCGATCAAGCGGTGCGGATATTCGGCCAGCAGTTCTTTCGAAGGCTTGGCAGTGCCAATGTCCATGCCGCGATAGACCAGCGCCGAATCGACACTGATCAGCTCGCACGGCAGCACCTTGGTCAGCTCGATGGCCAGATCGGTCTTGCCCGCAGCGGTCGGGCCCATCAGGAAAATCGCTGGAGGGAGCTGGCTCATCAACGACCGCGCAGGAACAGTTTGTCCAGATCGTCCAGGCCCAGTTGGGTCCAGGTCGGTCGGCCATGGTTGCATTGTCCGCTGCGCTCGGTGTTTTCCATATCACGCAGCAGGCCGTTCATTTCCGGCAGGGCCAGGCGCCGGTTGGCGCGGATCGCGCCGTGGCAGGCCATGGTGCCGAGCAATTCGTTGAGGTGCGCCTGAATCCGGTCGCTGGTGCCGTATTCCATCAAGTCCGACAGTACGTCACCGACCAGACGGTTGGCTTCGGCCTGTTTCAGCAAGGCTGGAATCTGACGGATCGCCAGGGTTTCCGGGCCCAGACGCTGCAACTCAAAGCCCAGACGCTGGAACCATGCCGCGTGCTCTTCAGCACAATCAGCCTCGCGCTGACTGACTGCCAACGACTCTGGCACCAGCAATGGCTGGCCGCTCAAGCCTTCGCTGGCCATGGCGATCTTCAGGCGCTCGTACATGATCCGCTCGTGAGCGGCGTGCATGTCCACCAGCACCAGCCCTTGGGCGTTTTCGGAAAGAATGTAGATACCTTTCAACTGCGCCAAGGCATAACCGAGCGGCGGAATGTCTTCCTGGCCGGCCGGCAATGCGTTGGCATTGGCCTCAGGCAACGGCGCAAAAAACTCGCGATAGGCAGCCTGCGCCTCAGCCGCCGGCGGCACCGCCGATTGCGGGCGTGGCGTGTATTGATACTGGTAAGCGCCGCCAGCGCTGGCACCGGACGAAGTATTGAACGCCGGTTGCGCCTGCGGTTGCTCCAACAGCGCATTGGCCGCCAGACGCATTTCACCCTGCGGCCCGAACTCACCAGCATCGAGGCCCGTAGGCCGCACGACGGCTGTGGTCACAGAACCGGCCAGTTGATCTTCCGGACGCACATCGCCCAAAGCGCGGTGCAGCGTGCCATACAGAAAGTCATGCACCATGCGCCCGTCACGGAAGCGCACTTCGTGTTTGGTCGGGTGGACGTTGACGTCGACCGCCGCTGGATCGACCTCGAAAAACAGCGCGAAGGTCGGATGACGGCCGTTGAACAGCACGTCGCGATAGGCCTGACGCACCGCGTGGGCCACCAATTTGTCGCGCACCGCCCGGCCATTCACGAAGAAATACTGCAAATCCGCCTGACTGCGGTTGAAGGTCGGCAAACCGACCCACCCCCAAAGATGCAAGCCGTTGCGTTCGATCTCGATCGGCAGCGCCTGTTCGAGGAAACCCGAGCCACAAATCGCCGCCACACGCCGCGCGCGGGCCGCATCATCGTGGGCCTCGTGCAGGCTGAGGATGGTCTTGCCGTTGTGGCGCAGATGAAACGCCACGTCGAAACGCGCCAACGCCAGACGCTTGATCACTTCTTGCAGATGATCGAATTCGGTTTTTTCGGTCTTGAGGAATTTGCGCCGCGCCGGGGTGTTGAAGAAAAGGTCGCGAACTTCCACCGAAGTACCGACCGGATGCGCTGCCGGTTGCACCCGAGGCGCCATGTCGCGGCCTTCGGTTTCGACTTGCCAGGCTTGGTCTGCATCGCGCGTGCGCGAGGTCAGGGTCAGGCGTGCCACGGAGCTGATCGACGCCAGTGCTTCACCACGGAAACCGAGGCTCATCACCTGCTCAAGGTCTTCGAGGTTGCGGATCTTGCTGGTGGCGTGACGGGCCAGGGCCAGCGGCAGGTCATCGGCAGAGATGCCGCTGCCATCGTCGCGCACCCGCAGCAGCTTGACGCCACCCTGCTCGACGTCGACATCAATGCGTTTGGCGCCGGAGTCGAGGCTGTTTTCCAGCAACTCCTTGATCACCGAGGCCGGACGTTCAACTACCTCACCGGCGGCAATCTGGTTCGCCAGCCGTGGGCTGAGCAGTTCGATGCGGGCGGCGGCGTTCAGCACTTCGTTCATTCTTTGGACGCCAGTTCGGTGCCTGGAATGGTCAGGTGCTGACCGACTTTCAACTCATCGCTTTTCAGGCTGTTGGCCGCGCGCAACGTGGCCGGCGACACCTGATAGCGCACACCGATCATTGCCAGCGTTTCACCCGGGCCAACGCGATGGTCGCGCGGGCCTTGTGCGATCTTGCCGGAATCACGCAGCCAGGCAATGTAGGTGCCCGGTGGCGGGTTCTGCTGGAAGAACTGGCGCACGCCGCTGCTGATCGAGCGGGCCAGCGCTTGCTGGTGGCTCGATGCCGAGAGCTTGTTGGCTTCGTTGGCGTTGGAGATAAACCCGGTTTCGACCAGGATCGACGGGATGTCCGGCGACTTCAACACCATGAACCCGGCCTGTTCCACACGCTGTTTGTGCAGGGGCGTGACGCGACCGATGTTGGTCAGGACTTTCTGCCCGACGTTGAGGCTGGAGGTCAGCGAGGCAGTCATCGACAGGTCGAGCAGTACGCCCGCAAGCATGCGGTCCTTGTCGTCGAGGCTGACGTTGCCGGCACCACCGATCAAGTCAGAACGGTTTTCGCTGTCGGCCAGCCAACGTGCAGTCTCCGACGTCGCGCCGCGATCAGACAGGGCAAACACCGACGCACCGAAGGCGGCAGCAGACGGCGCCGCATCGGCGTGGATCGACACAAACAGGTCAGCGCCCTTCTTGCGGGCGATTTCGGTACGGCCGCGCAGCGGAATGAAGTAGTCGCCGGTACGGGTCAATTCGGCGCGGAAGCCTTTCATGCCGTTGACCTGGCGCTGCAGTTCGCGAGCGATCTGCAGCACTACGTCTTTCTCACGCTGGCCACGCGAGCCGGATGCACCCGGGTCTTCGCCACCGTGGCCGGCGTCGATCACCACGACAATGTCGCGTTTACCGGCCGGGGCTGGCGGCAATTTGATAGCCGGCTCGGTCGGGGTTACCGGCACCGCTGGCACGGTCGCCACCTGCGGCGTTGGCGCAGGCGGCGGTGCGGCGTCGGCCGGGTTATCAAACAGGTCGACCACCAGACGGTTGCCGTACTGCGCGTTCGGCGCCAGCGAGAAGCTTTTCGGGGTGACGGCTTTCTTCAGGTCGATGACCACGCGCAGATCAGTCGGCGTACGCTGGGCCGAACGCATCGCGGTGATCGGCGTGTTCGCAGTCTGCACATTCAGTGGCGCACCCAGGGTGGCGCCGTTGATGTCGATCACCAGCCGGTCTGGTGAGGTCAGGGTGAAGACGCTGTGCTGCACCGGGCCGCTCAGGTCGAAGACCAGTCGCGTGTTGTCCGGCGCCCGCCACAGGCGCACGCTGTTGACCTTCGAATCGGCCACAGCGTTGACGGTTACTGCCATCAACAACAGTCCAGCGGCAGCCACCAACGCGCGAAAGCGCATACCTAACCCCATCATTTAATTGGATTCCAATGCCAAAGCGGCACACCAGGCCTCGCCACGCGAGCCCTGGGATAAAATTTTCAGCGAACGCCCGCTGTCTTGCGGGCTAATGGTAATGGTCAGGTCAGGCTTTGGCAAAAAGCCTGCACCTTTATCGGGCCATTCGATCAGACACATTGCATCGTCTTCGAAGTAGTCGCGGATGCCAAGAAACTCCAGTTCTTCCGGATCGACCAGTCGATACAGGTCGAAGTGGAAGGCGCGGACGTCACCGATTTCGTAGGGTTCGACCAAGGTAAAGGTCGGACTTTTTACCGCGCCGACATGGCCCAAGCCACGGATGATGCCCCGCGACAGGGTGGTTTTGCCCATGCCCAGGTTACCTTCGAGAAAAATCAGCCCGTGACCCTGGGTCACGCGGGCGATCCGTGCGCCAAAGTCGCTCATGGCCTGTTCATCGGCCAGGTACAGGGTTACTTCAGACACGGTGCTTGCTCCTCCAACAACTGACGAATGGCTGGAATCAGATCACTGGCCGCCAGCCCACGGCCCAATTTTCCTTGTTGCTTACCGGCATTGGCGTGCAGCCAGACGGCCAGGCAGGCGGCTTCGAAACCGCCCATGCCTTGCGCCAGCAACGCACCGGTCAAACCGGCCAGTACGTCGCCGAGTCCTGCGGTGGCCATGGCCGGATGGCCCTGGTGACACAACGCCAAACGGCCATCGGGATGCGCGATCAGGCTGCCTGCGCCTTTCAACACAACCACTGCTGTATATTTTTTGCTCAGCGCCAGCGCTGCCGCCGGACGATCTGCCTGTACTTCGGCGGTACTGATTCCCAGCAAACGCGCGGCTTCGCCCGGATGCGGCGTGATCACGCAATCCTTGGGCAGTTGAATGAAATCGCTGGCCAGCAGGTTCAGTGCGTCGGCATCCCACACTTGCGGCAAGGCCGCGTTGGCTGCCGCCGACAGCAACGCTCGGCCCCAACTGGCCTGACCGAGACCAGGACCGACGACCAGCGTCGAGACTTTTTCCAGCAAACCCATCAACTGATTGGCCGATGAGGTACCAAGCGCCATGGCTTCCGGCACACGGGTCAGGGCTGCTGGCACATGTTCTGGCCGGGTCGCCAGCGAAACCATGCCCGCGCCGCTGCGCAGTGCCGTTTCGGTGCTGAGCAGAATCGCCCCGCCAAAACCGTGATCGCCACCGATCAGCAGCACATGGCCAAAACGGCCCTTGTGCGAGGTCGGCGCACGCGCTGCCAACTTCGGAAGATTAGCCGTGTTGAGCCGTTGGGCGATGACCGGAATGTCACGATAGATGTCGGCGCCTGCCTGCAGATCATTAAACAGTAAGGCGCCGATGTGATCCGCCGCGTCTCCAGTGAACAAGCCGAGTTTCAGCCCGATGAACGTCACCGTCAGATCGGCTTGCACGGCGACACCCAGCACATGTCCGGTGTCAGCACATAGCCCGGAAGGGATATCAACGGCTGCCACCGGCAAACCGCTGGCGTTGATTGCTTTGATCGCCGACACGTAAGGCTCACGCACATCCCCGCTCAGACCCGTGCCGAGCAATGCATCGAGAATGACACCACGCAATTCGCTTTCAGCCTGCCAGCCCTGCACCGCGACACCTTCAGCCAACGCCTCGGCATGGGCCAGCACGGCATCGCCCTGCAAACGCTGTGGATCGCCGACCGCCAACACCCGCACTGGCCAGCCGGCGCGTTGTGCCATCGCTGCGACCAGATAACCGTCGCCAGCATTGTTGCCATGCCCGGCCAGCACCGTCAGCTCCGTCGCCGATGGCCATTGCCGCACCAGCGCTCGCCACGTCGCATGCGCGGCACGTTGCATCAATTCGAAGCCCGGCGTGCCGGCGGCAATCAGCCGTGCATCGAGTTCGCGCACCTGTGCGGCGCCATACAGCGCGTCGGGTAATTGATCTTTCGTGTGCGGCATGCGTCTTCGGGCTCCGATGTCTGGCAGAATTATACGCACCTCAGCTCCGGTTTCTCTCGCCTCATGTCCGCCATCACCACAGACTTGCCCGCCCTCGCCCAATCGATCAAGGATTGGGGCCGCGAGCTGGGCTTCCAGCAAGTCGGCATCAGCGGCCTGGATCTGGCCGAGCATGAGCAGCACCTCGCGCGCTGGCTCGAGGCCGGCTACCACGGCGAAATGGACTACATGGGCGCCCATGGCAGCAAACGCTCGCACCCCGAAGAGCTGGTGCCGGGCACGTTGCGCGTGGTTTCGCTGCGCATGGACTACTTGCCGGGCGATACGCAAATGGCGCAAATGCTCGCGCAACCGGAAAAAGCCTACGTGTCGCGTTATGCCTTGGGCCGCGATTACCACAAATTGATCCGTAAACGTGTGCAGCAATTGGCCGACAAGATTCAGGCGCAGATCGGCCCGTTCGGTTTCCGCGCCTTTGTCGACAGCGCCCCGGTGCTGGAAAAAGCCATCGCCGAACAGGCCGGACTGGGCTGGATCGGCAAAAACACGCTGGTGCTCAATCGCAAGGCCGGCAGTTATTTCTTCTTGAGCGAACTGTTCGTCGATCTGCCGCTGCCGGTGGATGAACCGCACACCAGCGAACATTGCGGCCGTTGCACTGCGTGTCTGGATATCTGCCCGACCAACGCCTTCGTCGGCCCATATGTGCTGGATGCGCGGCGCTGCATTTCCTATCTGACCATCGAACTGAAAAGCGCCATCCCTGAAGAGCTGCGCCCGCTGATTGGCAATCGCGTGTTCGGCTGCGACGACTGCCAGATCGTCTGCCCGTGGAACCGCTTCGCCAAGCCCTCAGGGGAAAGCGATTTCAAGCCACGACACAACCTCGACAATGCCGAACTGGCCGAGTTGTTTTTGTGGGATGAAGAGAAGTTTTTGAGCAGCACTGAAGGCTCGCCGTTGCGGCGGGCGGGGTATGAGCGTTGGTTGAGGAATCTGGCGGTGGGACTGGGCAATGCGCCTTCAACGATTCCGGTGCTGGAAGCGTTGAAGGCGCGACGGGATTATCCGTCGGATTTGGTCAGGGAGCATGTGGAGTGGGCACTTGAGCAGCATGCCCGAGATGCGCATGTCAAATCGGCGGGCAAAGCGCTCAAATCATGATTATCGGTTCTCGGCCATTGCCCCTGCGCGCCGAGCGCGCCATCAAAGCATGTCAGCTACCTTTTGCATAATGGCCGCCCACTTTAGTGATTGTGGCAATCCTGTTTTTGGAGTCCTCCCACAAATACACACGGTCAGCATCCGTTACATAAAAATGCATTTCCCGCCCCGAAGAGTTGGAGTTTCCCTTCAATGGCTTGTACTTGCCTCGTGCTATTTGGGCCGCAGTTACCGGGTGATCACCAGCCTCAATCGCGTCCAGAAATGCTTTAGCCTTTTTCGCTTCTGCGGTTTTTAGGGTCAGATCAATGACTTCTGTGTCTGAATAGTTTCTGACCAGAGTCCATTTCTTTTCGGCCTCGTCCTGAACCGGCTGACTGGCTTTCGCAGCCCTCTTGTTCGCAGCCTTGGCGCCTTTTCCAGGCTTGTAAAAATGTTTTGCCGCTTTGGTTGTGCTCTTACCATCAGGACTGAAACCTTTGCCAAAGGCTGAAGCCATCTTCCTGCCAGCATTCACAGCAGCTTTTGCACCCGCCGCCAAACCTGCACCGAGCGAAGCCAGCCCAAGACCGAAACTGATCCAACCCAATATCTCTCCTGCTGGATTATCCGGTGCATACTCCTCGAAACAGGAGCTGGCAATACCCGCCAGGCCTGAAGTAACGCCCAGCCAAAATGCCGTCATGACCCATGGCGTTGCCACGCCCGCCGTCAGCCCGCTGGCAATAATTCCGAGAACACCGAGGCCGATCCCCAGAACCGTTTCCCACGACATATGCCCGGTAGGGTCAACACGATTGACAGGGTCGCCCAGGCAATAACTGTAGGCATTCAATCCGCCCGCGCCGAATGGACTCATGCTGTCGGGGGCGAGGAATCGCATCAATGTCGGGCTATAGGCCCTGTAACCGTTCCCCAGCAAATACAGCCCGGTCACCGGATCCAGTTGCTCGCCGTTAAACCCCGCAAGGCTGAACAATCCACCTTCGGCAGGACGATGCCCGTAAGGGCTGTAGGCGCAATCGGTGAACTGTTCCTTGCCCAGCGTTGCCAGCACGCTTTGCTGCTGATCGGTACCAAACAGCTGCGCGCCGGCGTTCAAACCGAGTTGCTGCTGCCCCACCAGCGCTCCACCGTGACGTACAACGCTGGATGAATTTTCACCACTCACCTCATTGGCGACCCGGCCTGCGTAGTAGTAACGCTGCGTAGTTACCTTGTCGGGTTGCGACAGTTCAACCAGATCGTCGAAACCGTCGTAATGGTAGCCACGAATGACTGATTCCCCTGCGCCGGACAATTGCTCAAGACGTCCGAACGCGTCATAGGCCAGAGTTCGCGCCTGATCGTCCTTGATCATCCTGCCGTTGGCGTCGTACTCCAGCGTCACTGCCGGTGGATAATCGACGTGGGAATGCTTGACTGCACTGAGCTGTACCGGATCGGGATTGTCATAACTGAAGGTGGTCAGATTTACGCCCAGCGGGAACTTCGTCTGCACGGTAAGAATGTTATCCAGCGCATCGAAGGTGAACGTCTGCTGGATAATCTCCTTGCCATACGGATCGCGGGGCTTTTGGGTGCCGGCACAGTCGTACTGGATCAGACGCCCGCGCACATCGTAGGAGAATTGCTCATCGCGCAGTAGTTGCGCGCCACGCCTGGACACTTTCTGCGCCAGTTTACCGGCAGGCGTATAAGTCGATTCCAGCGTCTGGTCGGGCTGGCCCTGAATCTCGAAAGTACGCCGGGTTTCACGACCGATATCGTCATAGGCAAACCGGGTGATCATATGGCGCTTGATCGACGTGTCTTCGGTCTTCGTCCAGCCCAGCATCCCGGTCTGGATGTCGTAGTGGAATTCAGTTTTCAACGAGCCCTGGGTGGTGGTCAACAGGCGGCCGTGCTCATCGTACGCGGATGTGCTTTCGGCTCCGAGCACATCGATATGAGTGACTGGTCGCCCCTGCAGGGACCAGGTACTGGACGTTGCTTTGGTGATAGCGCCGAAGGTCGTCGTTTCGGATTTGAGGCGTCCGGAAGGGTAATAGGTAAAGCTGCGTTCCCTGCCGTTTTCGGTACAGCTCAAAGGATTGCCACTGACGTGATCATAAGTCAGGGTGGTGACCAGTTCCCCTGCCTTGCGCTCCGTCAGCAAACCGCCCAGAGCTCGCAAATAGGTGAATTCGGTTTTTTTGCCGTCGGCGCTTTTGTACCACTGTGGCTGAGTGAAGCCCGCTTCATAACCCGTCTCGGACTTTCGTCCGCCTACGATACTTTGTGTCAAACGACTCAAACCGTCATACGCTTGCTGCCCCAACACTTTGTCACCGACCTTTATGCCAATCGGTAGCCCTTCATCGCTATGCTCGGCGTAGTCGGTCACTACCGCACTGGCATCAGGCAGGACACTGCGGATTATCCGGTCAAAAACGTCGTACTCATATCGAGTGATATTGCCGACAGGATCTATCTCGCTGGTTGTGCGCCCGAACCCGTCATAGGTGTAAACGGTTTTGCCCAGACTCTTGCCCTTCAGATTGAAGCTTTCGACACTCAGCGGTTTACCGAAGTCATTGACGAGGGTGAGTGTCTTGCCCATCCCCTGGAGCCAATGGGTTTGCTGGCGAAGGACCGGGTCCGTCTCGCTGTGTTCGATACGCCCATCGGCATGCAGCGTCTTGCTGACCTGGCCCCAGGAATCGAATTCGTAACGGGTACTGACCGGATAGGGCTTGCCATCCCGCCAATCGGTCAGCTTCACTTCCACCTTGTGACCGACCGAATCATGCAGGGCAGAATAAAGCGTGCGAGTCGGGATGAGCCCGTCCTTGTCGGGATGGTCGCAGTCCTTTTCCTGAACGGTGATCACTCGCCCAAGGCCGTCATAGTTCACTCTTTGCTCACCGCCGACGGGATCCGTGGTCACCATTGTGGCCGGCTGCTCTTTGCTGGCAGCCTGATAGGTCCACTGGGTGGCAGCCGCATAAGGGGTCCCGGAAGCAACCGTTCTGCGCACTGCCCGACCGATTGCGTCGAATTCATGTTCGATGTGCTCGCCTTCGACACCGACTTCCGACACCTGTAATCCGGTCAGCGTCGAGAGCACTTTCTCACTGGTCTGCAGCGCATCGTCAAACCCGCGCGTACTGGACTTGACCCGTAACCTGTCGCCCTCAAGATCATAGGAAAATTCGGTAGAGGTTTTTTTGTCATTCAAGATGACACTTTGCTCTTTGGTGGCCCCGTGCTTGAGTGGATCCTTGGGCGAGTTCAGATAACTGCGCTCGGTTTTCGAACGCAAAACCTCAACATTTTCCACAACTTCAAAAAAACGCTCCCCGACCGGTAACACGGAGGCCAATTCCGCACCTTCCAGTGCGGGATGCAAGACATAGTCGTAGTAGGTGACAGTCGAAGCACCACCCGATGCAGCAGCGGTGACCGTCCTCTTTTTCGGGAATCTGGAAAAACCCAGCGGGTCCTCTGGGCAATTATCTCCACCACTTGCCGGATAAAATTCGGTCGAAGTCGTCACCCCGCTCGGCTCGATGTGCTTGAGCAAGTTGCCTTCGGAATCAAACTCGGTGACGGTGGTTTCCACACGCTGCTGTTGGGTACGCCGATCAAGGTGAGTCACTGTATGGACTTTCGGCATGCGGAACTGAGCCACCTGCTCATTGAAAGGCTTCGTGACGGAGCAATGATACTCGGTGGCGGTGGCGATCTGGGCGTCGCCACAGTTTGTAACCTCAGCCACCAACAGATGGAATTTGTTGTAGGTGCGTCTAATGCGTGTATGTACTTTGCCGCTCAGTAACAACTGCTCGTCCGAGGTGTAAACATAGTGACCGGGCGCCAGATAGAGCGGATCCAGGTCACTATCCTTGGCCGGGAGAAGGCCCTGCCCAAGGAAGTTATGATCGGAATACGTGTACGTCTTGCAGAGTTTGGGTTGGCCGCGCCCGGGGTAGGTATCGTGAGCGATAACAAACGGCAGTGTCTGTTCCACGCCATTTACGAAGCTATGACCCTGGCGCTTGTAGCGAATGATTTCTACGCCGCGCAATGGGTTGACGACGCGGTGCAAATAGCTGGCCTCATCGATGACTTCATATTCCAGCTCCCAACTTTTACCTAGCGGAAGCTCGATCGCTGTTACCCGAGCGTTTTTCAAGATCAACTTGTAGTTGGAACTGGACGTGGTATCGGGATGCCGGGTCAATGTCAGCTGACCTGCCTTACGGGTGATTTTCAGCAGGCATCGTTTGGCGTCACGGACTTCGGCCAACCTGGGAAACTGGTTGAACAACTCGTGCTTCAACGCAATGCTCACACCGTTCGCCGCGATTATTTTTTCCGCTACGGCAACCTGAGTGCCAGGCAAAACCTTGAGCAGTTCACGGCGACCATCCTTGTATCGAACTTCGTAGCGCCCTGCTCCGGTGACCAACACCTTTGCCGTTTCCAGCTTCATTTCCTTGAACTTCAGACCGGTAGACGTTTCTACAGCCTTGTAGCGCTCGCCGCTGGACAGTGTCATGACTTTGCTGCGCAAATCGTAGTTGGTCATGGTCAGAGACCAGCCAACGCCGAAACCGACATCTGTCTGATTGAGCGGATTGAAACCCAGTGAGAGCGCAAACTCAGGGCCGTTAAGATCGGACGAATGCAACTTGCCCAACGAAAAGGCGCACGTGTATATGCCCGTGCGGGGATCAACGCCTCCGGAAACAAACTCACCGAAGTTAAAAGCGTTTGATTGAACAGCGGAAGACGAATTACTTCCCATAGAAAATCTCCTTTACTCCAGATGCAGATAAGGCAGGTCGAACTGGCCAGCGAAAAAACGCTGACCACAAAACGAAATCAGACTAGCTGTTTCATTGACCGCCTGGATTCATCCAGAATAAAAGTAAGCCGCTCTTTATCACCATCGATACAAAGCCTGTGCTCCGAACCGAATTCATCAATCACGGCAAACTCGAATGCGCTTTTATTTTCCCCCGCTGCTTGTGATTCAGTGGAAACATACTGAATAAGCGTCAACTGTCCAGGCACTTTATTGATAGGTACAGGGACGTAGCTGAAGGGGCCGCGAAATGTTGCTCGCAGGCCATATATCGGTGCCATATACCCATAAAAAACCTTGCGACTACCTTGTATACCGGGAATATTACCGGAGACATAGACCAGCACCGCGTCCTCGGAATCATAAGGATCAAGTTTTACGTCAGTGCTGTACCAGTCAAGGAGGTGAATCTGCCTGCCTTCCGCGCGCAGACCAATATGATAGTGCTGAATCGTGTCATATCGCCCCCTCTTCAGTTCCTCATCATATTTGTTCAACGAAAAGTTGCTTAGCGAGTATTCTTTCGGGGGGATCGCCTCCAGCGTAACACTGCTGTCGAAACCAATTCCGTTACTTCGCAATACCACGCCGTCCATGCAAATCTCGGCAGCCACTTCCATGATTCCCGGTGTGGAAGCAGAAACCCAGAACTGAAAAATCTGTACCGGATCAGAGACGTCGCTTATCCGGTTGTCCGTAGTACGTGGGACTTCCGCCAGCCGCGTTGCCCCCCCCGACATTTCGTGAGCATAACGGTTTTCCTGCTGCGAGACGCTCCACCCCCCTTCCAGAGGCCGAGCACCGTTATAGGCAATCAACCGCAATGACTGCAATGCGGGATGTCCATACAGCGATGCGCCGTCGCCATTGTTATCAATCCCGTGCAGAAGCACCAAAACCCGCACCTGCATGCGACCGTTGGCATATAGCACTTTATGCTGACCTGACTTTGTGGAGTCGAGCTTTACCTCGATACGGGAAACACCAACTTGATCATCAAACATTTAACAACACCTTGCTGATTAATAGACTTCGCCCTTTAAGGGCTCAACAAAGTATTGAGGCTCTATTTAAATATTAACACCAGCAACATTCGACAAATTGTGAAGGAGCAATATTTCAACACCCCCTTCAATAACCCACACAAATACTAATATGTTCAACAATCGCAGACTTCATGATACGCAATTCAACAACGCCCTTCCGCCCCCTTTGATTCCAGCACTCAATAATGCATCTCCCCTCCTGATTTCAACTGCACAGAATCAGAAGGGGAGTGGTTGAGGAGGTTTATTCTTGTCCGGTTGTGTTAGAAAAACAAAGGAGCCGTTACTTCCTCCAACATTCAGTCACTGTCTGAACCTGTCGAGAACCCGCTCTCTGAAGATTCACTGTCGGAGTCAAACTCCGAAACCACATCCTCCGTCTGGATTTCAATCTTTCGATCCATACTGGAGCTTTCAAGATACTGACTGATCCGTTTCCTTGACGCATCACTCAGCGGGTTATTCGCCAAGCCAACAAACAAGTCCTGTGTATCCGGAATATCGAACAGCTCATCCCCTACATTCGAAATACTATTATTCTGCAACGCCAACACCTGGAGCTTTTTTAACGTATCTATACCTGAAGGCATTCTGGAAAGATTGGCGTCATACAGCATCAACTCCACCAAGTTCGGCATATAGCCTACATATGGAGAAACTGTCAGAGGGTTTTTTGCCAAGTTCAGTAATGTAAGCGTTTCAATTCTGGAAAGCCCTTCAGCCATCTCCTCGGAAAGCCTGAGTGAGCAACCATCCAACGTGAGTTGACGTAATTCACGCATCTGAAAGATCCCTGACGGGAAGGCCTCCATTTTTATGCCGGTGACCATCAGATGCTTAACACTGGGAAAACTGTCAAGGAATGCGCCTATCCGTGCGCCCGGCCTTCCTACGTCCAGTATTAACTCTGTTACATATTCAAATCTGGCAGACAATCTTGGTAATTCATCAGGAGAATCAACAGTGTGAGAAAAGTGATAGTCACCGAAGCCCCACTCTGAAACCGACTTGCGCTGCCAGATATCTTGCAGCTTTGCGCTGAACTGCTCGCGAGCCTGGCTTCGTTCGGCAAGTGTCGGTGCGCCCTCCGGTTCCGACATCCGCGCATGAGGTGACGCCCCATCGGCATTCCATATCGCCAATTCATCACGCAATGTCGCAAACTCTTTTTCCAGGCGCAGCATTACGCCGGATGGATCACTCTTCAAGCGCTCGGAGATAAACGTTTTCACATCCTCATCTGGAAGATGCGGATAAAGATCACGCACTCGGTCGGCAACGGACCTGGTCGATGTCGCCCCCTCCTCGCAACTGCCCCGTGTGCCGGTATTGTGCAGCGGCAGGATCGACGGTAATCGCAAGCGGCGCCATCCCCAGCAACTCGCTCACGGTTTCACGTGGCGGCAACGGCTGTGCACGGATCAACTGTTGCAGTGCCGCACCACCACCTTCTGTCACACCCAGCAACTGTCGATGTTTGGGCAACAACAGAAACCAGATTGTTGAATAAAGATCCTTCGATCCTTGAGGGAATTGGGCGTCGCGGTTCTGGATGGCATAGCCATCATCCTGACGAATCAGTATGTGACGAAACGGCGATCGGGCATCGCCGATCGCGCTCAGGACATCCCCGTCCATCGTCCCTTGGCGAATCTCGATACGAGTCTGCCGTGGCCAGTTCGCGAGATTTCCGAGCATATGCAGCACTAACTGATCACTGTCAGGGTTGGATATCGCCTCTAAATAAATGCCTTCTGCGGCCCTTGTCAGGCGAATGTCTCGCAGCGCCACCAGTGCCTCTTTCGCCACTCGCTGAGGCATGCCTGGCTGGTTGTGCATATGTAAACGCTCTGCAGCGCTGGTAGTGCGCCATATTGCCAGCGCAGCCGTTTTCGGTAGATCTGGAAATACCCGGCGTATCCGCAAAGTGTTTTCATCGCAATCGGATTCAAATGCATCTTCCAGATTCTTGAACAGCGTAAACCGCTCTGGTGCGGCCCCGCGTCCTTGCGCCTGCATCTTCTGGTCAAGTTCGAATCGCCTGATGGTGTCCTCCAGTAAAAAAGGCGCATGACGATCATTTACGAGCACATCGCGCAGCACTGATTCATTGACCCCGCTCACTGCCAGCAGGCGTGCAACCGTGGCGTCGGAAAACTGCGCCACAGAACGGCCCATCCGGCGAAAAAGTTGTGCGGTTTGTATTGATATTGAATCAGTGAAAGTGAGGCCATCGCTGTCCAGCGGTTTCCAGAACGGGCCCTCGCTGTCCGGTTTCAGTAGCGGGCCGGAAGGGTCGAGTTCACTGGCCAGCGTGGCGCGAAACAGACCATTCTCAGCGTCCAGCACCACTTGCACGATATGGTCATCGGCCAAGGCGACATACTGACGCTGCTTCACAAGCCGGATGCCCTGCGCATCGGCCTCGCCGAGGCTTTTGGGTGTGAGTATCCAGTAATCTGCCAGTGAGGATTTTGTGGCATGCATCGCGACATTGATCGCGGAAGATCTCGGGGTCACGCTCACACTGATCGCTCGGGTCACTGCGACCGAGTCAGGCCCGAAGGAAGGGTGCAAGGGATCCAGACGACGCGGGATGGGCAGAGGCGGCATTGCTGAAGAGGCGGACGGTGGCAGATGATTACTCTTGACACTGGTATCGGGGTTTTGAGTTGGGGCAGGAACAGGTTTGACCTTTGGCGGTTTGCCAATCATGGGTGCTCATCCTTGAGGTGTGGTGACGTTGGCCCCGCATAACTGAAGGCCAACGCAAGACATATATAAAAATATTTTTTATGCGAATATCGGGTAACTGAACATCACAGCTTACCTGCAGTAAAAGTTACAAAAACATATATATCTACTACACCTAAAAAAAATGCATCAATGAAGGTTTAATCACCTCGTTCCAGAGACATAGTGCTGTTTTCGAATCTCGTGCGAATGGCCAGTTTATGCGCCGTGCCGTACTGATCAATGGCGCTCAAGTGAAGCAGCCCGCCGTATTTTTCTTCACGCTGTTGTTTCGAGTATTCGGACGTTGCTTGCACAACGGTCAGCTCACCGTCGCGGTCATTGACCATTACAGTATAACTCTGGATTTTTCTTCCCAAGGCGTCTGGAAACAAGTATCCGATAGAATCGCCGTCATAGGGCAAATACACTATTTCCAGACTTTGTTCGGGGCGAACAAGGATCGTCGTCATATAATTTGTTCTTGTTTTGTGAAGTTTGTTACCGCCCGCAAAATCACAGCTAGCGCCTGCCGGTACCCCCTCCACTATCCAGTCGACCAGTTTGATTTGCTGACCCTGCGGGTACAGCCCCAGATAAGAGTTCCAGATACGATTACCGGGCTTTTCATTGCCGCGCCGGACGTGATTCCAGCGAAATTGTTCAATACCATAGGCCGTCGGTGTCTGTGCTTCAATAGTGACGCTACTGTCATGGATGCTGGAAAGCGTGGTTCCGTTACTGACAATCCTCACGCCGTTCAGAGACAAGCGCGCACCGACCTGGGTCGTACCAGCGCCCTCGGAGGATACCCAGAACGTGCGAACCTGAGGGTCGACACTGTCACTGTCTACGGTGTCGTCAACATCTCCAACGGTGATTGAAGTTGGCGCCTCCAGGGTAAACCGTCCTTGTTCCGTGCTCGCGGCCCAGCCGTCGCGCAACGTCTTGCCAGTGTTGTAATGAATAAGTTCGATGCTGTCCATTACATCCGCGGGTACGTGCATCGCGTTGCCGTTAGCGTCAACCCCGGACACCAGAACTTGCACTTTCACCTGCATCCGGCCGTTACCAAAAAGCGTTTTGTTGCGAGTACTATCGCCGGCATCGAACTTGACCTTGAAGCTGGCAATAGTTTCGAAAAGGGACGAATTGGTTTGCTGACCCTGGGTAGCTTCCATACTTTCACTCATGCTGCATTCCTTTGAGAGATATATTTGAAGATGACAATTTGAATTTGCCAACAACAGAGATACATGACTTCCAAAAAATCGACAAAGTGAAAAATGTAAGAAACATACATTTGCAAGCCGCCAGCGACTCACAAGTTTTATCCAGCAAACCCTCCGACTGCAACAAACATCAATGTTCGTCGTTATAAACGAACTTTGGCATTTCCCAATGAAAACGAATGGCCAGCAGACGTAACAAAAACCCGCCAAACAGAGTAATCAGAACGGCCTGTTCGCCCGGCACGTTCAGATACAGGCATAACATGTAGCACCACGCGGCGGCAAAAGACACGCTGGCGTAAAGTTCACGGCGGAAGATCAGCGGAATGTCGTTACAGAAGATATCGCGCAGGATGCCACCGAAAACCCCGGTAATCACACCGCTGACCGAAGCCACCAGCATGCCGTGGCCCATTTCCAGCGCGGTCATGCAACCGATCAGGGTAAACGCCACCAATCCCACGGCATCGAGCACCAAAAACAGTGAGCGCAGGTGGCGCATCCAGCGCGCGGTGAACACCGTGAACATTGCCGCAACCGAGGTCAGCACCAGGTATTCCGGATGTTTGACCCAGGTCAGCGGGTAATGCCCGAGCAGCACATCGCGTACCGAACCACCGCCCAAAGCTGTTACACAGGCGATCAGCACGACGCCAAACCAGTCCATGCCGCGCCGACCGGCAGAAAGGGCGCCAGTCATTGCTTCGGCGGTGATGGCGATCAGATAGAGCATCAGCAACATGGTGGCAATCCTGGCAGTGAGGCGCGCAGTTTAGCCACTACACGCCGGCACCAACAGAGATGACGCTAACCGAACTCCAATTTAAAATCGCCGTCATTGATGATGGAACGGATGCAACATTGCTGGAGAAGCGAACGGTGGCCGGTGAGAGCCATCAGTGGATGGTCAGTTGCCTCGCTCCAGATATAAATTACGCTCATAAAAATTCGTGCGAATCGCCAGTTTATGCTCTGTGCCGTATTGATCAATGGCACTGAAGTGAAGCACATTGCCGACTTTGTATTTCTCCGCATCTTTCGAGTATTCGGACAGGGCTTGAACGACGGTCAGATAACCGTCGCGGTCATTGACGATGACGCTATAACGCTTCTCGTCCCTTGTTATGGCGTCATCAGTACAACTGTACCGATCCTTACTTGCGGAAAACGGCAAGTACGTCGTGACCTCAGATCGTTCGCGGCGAACAAGCGTAGCCTCCATATAGTTCGTTTGTGGTTCATCAAGTTTGTTACCTCCCGCAAAGAGGTGATCCTCGCCGGGTTTTACTCCATCTACAATCCAGTCGACCAGTCTGATCTGCCGTCCCTGCGGAAACAGGCCCAGATAATAGTTCCAGATACGATTGCGACGCTCCTCATTGCCGCGCCGCGTCTGAAACCAGTCGAACAGTCCAATCGAATAGGTCTCAGGTGGTTGCGCTTCGAGCGTTACGCTGCTGTCATGAACACTGGAAAGCGTGGTCCCGTTACTGACAATCCTCACCCCGTTCAGAGACAAGCGCGCACCGATCTGGGTCGTACCAGCGCCCTTGGAGGATACCCAGAACGTGCGAACCTGAGGATGGACGCTGTCATTGCCTACATCATCTTCTTCAACTTCTCTGACGGTGAATGGAGTTTGCGCCTCAACGGTAAACCGCCCTTGTTCGGTGCTCGCAGCCCAGCCGTCGCGCAACGTCTTGCCAGTGTTGTAATGAATGAGTTCGATGCTGTCCATTACATCCGCAGGGACGTGCATGGCGTTGCCATTAGCGTCCACCCCGGACACCAGAACTTGTACTTTGACCTGCATCCGGTCATTACCAAAAAGCGTTTTGCTGCGACTACTGTCGACGGCATCGAACTTGACCTTGAAACTGGCAATTGTTTCAAAACCGGATGAATTGGTTTGCTGACCCTGTGTAGCGTCCATACTTTCACTCATGCTTCACTCCTTTCAATAGATATATTTGCAGATGACAATTTGAATTTACCAACAGCAGAGATACATGACTTCAAAAAAATCGGCAAAATGAAAAATGTAAGAAACATACATTTGCAAGCCGCCAGCGACTCACGGGTTTTCCAGCAAATGCCCCGACTGCAACAAACATCAATGCTCGTCGTTATAAACAAACGACGGAAACCGCCGTCATTAATGACGTAACGGATAGTCGGCGTCACCACCCAGCGTCACTGCGAATCGGCGAAGGCATCCAGAGTAACAGTTACAATCTGCAACTCCGGGGTTCCTTGTACGAATGCTTAAAGGCAATTTGTCTTTTTGGTATTGCAGAAAAATGAACGTTCAGCCTTGCTCCAGCTTGAAGCTTCGTTCTTTAAAGTTAGTGCGAATAGCCAGCTTATGTTTAGTGCCAAATTGATCCAGAGCGGTGAAGCGGAAAACTTCCGACCTGTCGACGGGCGGTTGATTTCGTGATTGCGGGGACAGTACCTGGACAACAGTCAATTCTCCGAAGCGGTCATTGACTTTAACTTTATAGTCTTTCTCACGATGAATAAACCTGATGGAATCTGGTGTCGAACCGGAACTCTCGACAAACGGTAATGACACGTTAAACGTCTGGCTGTCCGGGCGGATCAGAATTCCTGCCTGAAACGCTGCATTCCATGCATCGACTTTATTACCGAAGGCAAATACAACGTCCTCATCAGAACCTTCAACAATCCAGTCCACCAACTCTACTTTTTGTGCATGGGGATACAAGCCGAGATAGTATTTGTAAATACGCTGATTTCCAAACCCGCCGTCATACCAGACATCTTCCCAACGGAATTGCTCAATCGCATAGGTTAGCGGCAGGAGAGCCTCAATACTGATACTGCTGTCATGCCTGCTCGACAGAGTTGTTCCATTACTGCGGATGACCGTGTTATCAAATTTTATGGACGCACCGATGTGGATGCTTTCAACGTTTTCGCTGGAAACCCAGAACGTTCGTACCTGACGCTGGCCCGAATGATCCTCGTCGCCATCATCCTCCTCCATACCGTTGGCGGTGTGCGCTACCGCCAAGGTGAAAGGGCCCTGCTCCGTGCTGGCTCGCCAACCATTGCGCAAGGTTTTACCGCTATCATAGTGAATAAGACGAATACTCTCCATGACCTCGTCGGAAACAGCAACGACATCACCGTTGCGATCCAAACCGGCAACTACAACCTGAACCTTAACCTGCATGCGCCCATTAGCGTATAGCACTTTGCTTCGACTGGATGCACCCGCGTCAAACTTTACGACAAGACTACCGATACTTTCTGCGGCGCCTGGCTCATGGGATTGATCCTGTGACGCAGTCAAATCTTCGCTCATTGGTTTTCTTCCTTGATAGACATTTTCCTGAACAGTCCAACTGTTCAAACTCAGAGCACCAGTAATAACATGCGCGCAGAAAAACCGCTTATCCATAAGTGTAAGAAAAACAAAAAAATGATCAAAGGTTTAACTAGAGAAAATCAACCCAATTGAAACCCGCCAAAGCCACTGCATGACTCAATCACGTAACAAGCAATATTCACCGCCACATCTGAATTCAAACTTGCAATGCAAAATACAACACTCCAGCTTGAACTCATCATGCTTGCTTAACCGCCCGGAAACACTAGACAAACGCACAATACGCAACATTAGACGGATGCACCGTAACGTCGGCATAAAGCTCGCTTCGAAAGATTAGCAGAATGTTATTGCAACAGATGTCGCCGATCAGCGTGGACGTCACCAAACCATATCGCACTGGCGCGACAGAGCGTGAGCGGCACGTTTCAATTCAGGAACTGCCAAGGGCCGTGATCTTTTAATATTTGTGAATGCATAACAAGCGCAAAAAAGATCCCTGCCTGCGGCAGCCCCTACACAAACCACTTCAGAACTTGATGAAATGCTTGCGGTAATGCTGCAGCTCGGCGATCGACTCACGGATGTCGTCCAGTGCCAGGTGCGTGCTGCCCTTCTTGAAGCTGTCGCGCACGTCCGGCGCCCAGCGCGCGGCCAGTTCCTTGAGCGTGGAGACGTCAAGATTGCGGTAGTGGAAGTAGCTTTCCAGCGCCTTCATGTGGGTATAAAGGAAGCGCCGATCCTGGCAAATGCTGTTGCCGCAGATCGGCGATTTGCCCTTCGGCACCCACTTCTCCAGGAAGGCGATGGTTTCGGCTTCAGCTTCGGCCATGCTGATACGGCTGTCGCGCACGCGCTGGGTGAGGCCGGAATTGCCGTGGGTGCGGGTGTTCCATTCGTCCATCCGCGCGAGCACTTCGTCGCTGTGGTGGATGGCAATCACCGGGCCTTCGGCCAAGGTGTTGAGGTCACTGTCGGTGACAATGGTGGCCATCTCGATGATGACGTCGTTTTCCGGATCCAGACCGGTCATTTCCAGGTCGATCCAGATCAGGTTCTGCGGGTTTGGCATATTTCGGCTCCTAGGCAATGCTGCGCAGTTTAGCCTAGGCCGGTGGCCGGGCGTGCTAAACTCGCGGCCGTTTTACCTAATCGCTGCATTCTTCAGACGGAACACCCATGGCCAAACGCCAACTCAATCGTCGTCAAAACTGGCGCATCGAAAAGATTCAGGGCGAGCGCGCAGCGCGCGCCGCCAAACGCGAGTCCTCGGCTGTCGAAGCGCTCGAGGGTGGCGACCTGGGCCCGGAACAGACCGGCCTGGTGATCGCCCACTTCGGTGTGCAGGTCGAGGTCGAAGCTGTTGACGGCGATCAGGCCGGCCAGGTGTTCCGCTGCCACTTGCGCGCCAACCTGCCTGCGCTTGTGACCGGCGACACAGTCGTCTGGCGTGCCGGCAATCAGGGCATCGGTGTGATCGTCGCGCAACTGCCGCGCACCACCGAACTGTGCCGTCCGGACAGCCGTGGCCAGCTCAAACCGGTAGCCGCCAACGTCGACATGATCGTCATCGTCTTCGCGCCGCTGCCGGAGCCGCATGCCAACCTGATCGACCGCTATCTGGTTGCGGCCGAACACGCCGGCATCCGTCCGTTGCTGCTGTTGAACAAGTTCGACCTGATCGACGAGCAGAACGCCCCGGCGCTCAATGCGCTGTTGGCGGTGTATCGCACGCTGGGCTACCCGGTGCTGGAAGTGTCGGCGCACCACGGTAACGGCATGGAGCAGTTGCAACAGCAACTCGACGGGCGCATCAGCGTGTTCGTCGGCCAGTCCGGCGTCGGCAAGTCGTCGCTGGTCAACAGCCTGCTGCCCGAAGTGGAAACCCGCGTCGGGCCGTTGTCCGAGCTGTCCGGCCAAGGCACGCACACGACGACCACCGCGCGACTGTTCCACTTCCCTGGCGGCGGCGAACTGATCGACTCCCCGGGTATCCGTGAATTCGGTTTGGGCCACGTCAGCCGCGCCGATGTCGAAGCCGGTTTCATCGAATTCGATGATTTGCTCGGCACCTGCCGCTTCCGCGACTGCAAACACGACCGCGAACCGGGTTGTGCACTGCTCAAGGCGCTGGAAGATGGCCGTGTGCAGCAGCAGCGCATGAACAGCTACCGCTCGATCATCGCCAGCCTGCCGGAAAACGGTTATTAAGTAGCCAGACATAAAAAAGCCGCGATCATCTCGCGGCTTTTTTTGCCTCAAGCGCTGGCGGGCGGTTTTGGCGTAGCCATCTTCGGCTCAGGTTTCTGAAATGCATACAGATGCTGACGCACAATCCCGCCCGGCAACTCCTTACCGAACACGCCGTAACGTACCGGCCATTCTTTGGGCGGCAATTTGAAGGTGCCGAACAGCATGTCCACCAGCGGCGTGTGGATCGCGTAGTTCTTGTAGATGTAATCCTTGTGCCGGGCATGGTGCCAATGGTGGTAGCGCGGCAGCACGATCAGGTAGTTCAGCCAGCCACCGTTGATTCGCACGTTGGCGTGGGCCAGTACGGCCTGGACACCGACCAGAATCACATAGGCATTCAACGCTTGCGGGGCGAAGCCCAGCAGCATCAACGGCACCAGCACACCGGTGCGGGTCAGCAGGATTTCGATGAAATGCACGCGGGAGCCGGCGAGCCAGTCCATGTGCGTGCTGGAGTGATGCACCGCGTGGAGGCGCCACAGAAATGGCACCACGTGATAGAGCCGGTGCAACCAATACTGGCCGAGATCCGCAACCAGTACCGCGAGCAGAAACTGCACCAGCAACGGCAGGCTTTGTACGCTGGTCTGCACGCTCGGCGACATCGCCCAACCGGCGATGTAACTCGACGAGGCGGTGATGAAGATCAGGATGAACTGCACCAGCATGTGGCTGACGAAGAAGTAGGTCAGGTCGGTGCGCCAGTGCGGGCGCAGGATGTTTTGCTCGGGATTTTTGGAGTAGAGCTTTTCCAGCGGAATGAACACGATCGCCGACACCAGCAGCGCCAGCACGAACCAGTCCAGACCGAGCGAGTACGGCGTCTGTCCGATCGAACTGACCTGAACATTGGTGCCACCGAGAAACACCGCCAGCCCCGATGCAACCAGACCGGTAATCCCCAGACGCTTGCGTTTGTTGAGCAGGATATTCAGGGTGCCGAGGCTGAACGAAACCACCAGACCGAGCAATAGCGTGGTGCGCGCGAACTGCTCGTCATAGACCTTGCGCAGTTCGGCTGTGGTCAGCCACTCAGGAAACAGAAAGCAGAACACCGCCAGCAGGCTCAACAGCCCGAGGGTGGCTGATATATAGCCACTGACCCGCCCCTCGCCAAATTTGAAGGGTGCGTTGCCGTGCCGTTGAAAATAGGCTTTGAGTCTTTCCATTTACTGATCTTCCGTGATTGCGAAAACTGCGACTGGTCATTGCGACGCAGGCAGATACAAAAAAGCCACGGAGACCGTGGCTTTTTGTGGATCACTGCTTCGGCGCGGGGGCCGGTGCAGTGGCTGGCGGAGCAGCAGGCGCTGGCGCCGCACTCCCCGGCTCAGCCGGTTTCGGCGCAGCGTCGTCGAACAGGTTCAGGCGTTCGCGCAGTTCGTGCGCCGGCACCGGTTGCTGATCCGCCGGCAGTGCATTCGGGTCGACTGGGGCTGCCGGAGCGGCACCATTCTGACCTTGATCCGCCGGTTTCGCCGGATCCGCACCTTGCGAACCTTCGATGGCCGCCTGGGCTTTTTTGGTCAACACCACAATGTCGATGCGACGGTTGACCGGGTTGAACGGGTTTTCCTTGTCGAACAGCGCCGACGAGGCATAACCGACGACCCGCGCCACTTGCGCATCCGGATAGCTACCGGCGACCAGTGCACGACGGGCAGCGTTGGCACGGTTGGCCGACAATTCCCAGTTACCGAAATCACCGGTGCCGGTGTACGGCTTGGCGTCGGTGTGACCGCTGATGCTGATCTTGTTTGGCACCGCTTTGATGGTGTCGGCCATGGCCAGCAGGATGTCTTCAAAGTACGGCTTCAGGCGAGCAGAACCCGAGTCGAACATCGGCCGGTTCTCGGCGTCCATGATCTGGATGCGCAAGCCATTCGGAGTGATTTCGAAGAGAATCTGATCCTTGAATTTCTGCAGTTGCGGGTTCTCGTCGACCTTGTTCTGCAGTTCTTGCAGCAGCAGTTCCAGACGTTCCTTCTCGACCTGCTCGGCCATGCCTTCAACCTGTTCGGTGTCGACCGTGACCTTGTCGGGCTGCGGTTGCGATTTCACTTCCGGGTTGAGGGTGTTTTCCGGGGCCAGGGTCGGCGTACCGCCCAGGTCGATGATGTACGGCGTGCCGCTTTCGGAGAAGCCGACCGGGTCTTTGAAGTAACCGGCGATGGCGATCTTCTGCTCAGGCGTGGCGGTAGACAGCAGCCACAGCACCAGGAAGAACGCCATCATCGCCGTGGCGAAGTCGGCGAAGGCGATTTTCCACGCCCCGCCGTGATGCCCGCCGGCTATGCGCTTGACGCGCTTGATGATAATCGGCTGATTATTTTCCATGACTTAGCGACCGCGAACAGCTTGTTCCAGCTCGGCAAAGCTTGGACGGTGGGCCGGGTACAGCACCTTGCGACCGAACTCGACCGCCAGCGATGGCGGCATGCCGGAAGCCGAAGCCACCAGCGAGGCCTTGATGGCTTCGTAGACGTTCAGTTCTTCCTTGGCATCGTGGGCCAGCGAGTGGGCCAGCGGACCGAAGAAACCGTACGCCGCGAGAATACCGAAGAAGGTACCCACAAGTGCCGCACCCACGTGCAGACCGATCGACTTCTGATCGCCTTCACCCAGCGAGGCCATCGTCACCACGATACCGAGTACCGCCGCGACGATACCGAAACCGGGCATGGCGTCGGCGATGCCGTTCACCGCGTGGGATGGATGCTCGAGGTCTTCCTTGAGGCTGTACAGCTCCATGTCGAACAAGCCTTCCAGCTCGTGCGGGGCCATGTTGCCGGAAGACATGATGCGCAGGTAATCGCAGATGAACGCGGTCATGCGCTCGTCTTTGAGCACTGCCGGGTACTTGGCGAAGATCGGGCTCGCAGCGGCATCTTCGATGTCGCCTTCGATGGCCATCATGCCTTCGCGGCGGCTCTTGTTGAGGATCTCGTAGATCAGCCCGAGCACTTCCAGATAGAAAGTGTGGCTGAAGCGCGAACTGAACATGCTCAGGGATTTCTTGAGCACGTGCATCGTCATGTAGCCGGGGTTGGCCTGGAGGAATGCACCGAGTGCAGCACCACCGATGATCATCACCTCGAAAGGCTGGATCAGGGCGGCAATCTTGCCGTGGGAGAGCACGTATCCGCCGAGCACGCTCGCGAATACGACGATGATGCCGATAATTTTAGCCATAGGTAGAAAGTACTTACTTAAGTCGGGTTCAAGGTCATATTCGGAAGTTAAAAAATCTCTTCTTCTACTTATCGGCAAAACTGCGCCAGACTATAGCCAGTTCAGGCGAAAAGCCAATTTAGCCCATGCCGGGCGCGTCTACAGTCAGTGAAGATCCCGTCCAGACATGGCTAATGAAACGAACGTCCCACACGCAAAACCGACCACCCTCGACGGCTGGGTAAAGTTGCTCGATGGCGTGCGACTGCCCGTGCCGCAAGAGGCTCACGACAAAGTCTGCCGCGCGATCCGTGACAATCGCAGCTCGTTGCGCGACATCGCCGACCTGATGCAGGACAGCCCGGCACTGGCCTTGAGCATCATCCGTGAGGCGAATCGTCACACCCACGGCACCATGGCCACGCCAGCGGAAAATCTCGAGGTGGCGATCAATCGACTCGGCCTTGCCCGCACCGAAGAACTGCTGGCGCGTCTGCCCGCCGAACCGCAGATGCAAATCCCCAAGGCCCTGCGCCAGCTGCAAATGATCAGCCAGCACGCGACGCAACAGGCCAACGGTTTTTTCGCCAGTCGCCTGGCGCGGCTGTGGCAGGACATTCATTGGGGTAGCCTGCTGTTTCTGTCACCGTTGTGGCCGTTGGCGCTGACCTATCCGCAACTGCTTGAAGAATGGGAACTGCGGGTTATCCACAAGGGCGAATCGGCGCGCGTGGTCGAACAGCAGTTGTTCGGCGTACGCCTGCTGAAAATCGCCGAGGCACTGGTGCAGGCCTGGCATCTGCCGATCTGGGTGCAGCAGGGCTATAAACTGCTGCTCAGTGAGCAACGCGAACTGGTCAAAGTGCTGCGCATCGCCCGCGACAGCGAACATCCGTTGCGCCAGCAGAATCGCCTCGACGACGATCCGACCCTGCGCCGCTGGCTCAACCAGCCGGCCAACACCGTGTTGCTGGCCAACGGTCTGGCGCTGTCGGCACAACAGGCCTGGGACAGTCCGCACAGCGAACGCTGGCAGTACCTCACCAGCCTTTATCTGCAAATTTCCATGGACGAGGTGCAACAACAGTTGCACCAGCAGGCCGCCAACAGTGCGCGTCAGCATGCGATGCCCGATTTGTGGCACCCGGCGGTTTCATTGCTGTGGCCGTGGGGCACCCGTCGTTTGCCGGCCGGCATGTTGCCCGCCGCCGCGCCAAGCGCTGAAGACCTGGGCCAGTGGCGCAAGCAATGCGCCGAACTGCTCGCCGAGCCCAGCCGCTTCACTAATGCGATGAGCCTGACCGTCGCCGCCCGTGATGCGCTGGTCGCCAGCGGCATGCGCCGGGTGATGATCCTGATGGCCGACCGTACGCAGTCGAATCTGCGCGTGAATCAAACCGCCGGGCTGCCGAAAGAAGCGGCGGCGCTGAATTTTGTCGTCAGCCAGAGCAGCGTGTTGCAACGGCTGCTGGCGCAACAGGCGCAAGTGCGGATTACCCCGGACAACAACGCACAATTCTCCGCGCTGCTGCCACTGGGCCTGCGCACACTGTTTCGTGGCGAGCATCTGTTCCTGCGCTCACTGGTCAATAACGGCCGGGTGATCATGATTGTCGTCGCCGATCAGGGCGGCGGGCCGTTCGCCGACATCACCGTGCAAGCCTTTGGCAAAACCGCGCAGTGCATCGAAAAAGCCCTGCACAGCTTTAGCAGCCGTGGCCGATGAGGCTGCGCTACAATCCCCCCCTTTGTGCCCTGGAGACCTCACATGTCTGACTTCTCTGGCTTGCCGCTCGTCATCGAGCCGAGCGACCTGCTCCCGCGCCTCGATTCCCCTGAACTGATTCTGGTGGATCTGACCAGCGCTGCCCGCTATACCGAAGGTCATCTCCCCGGCGCACGCTTTGTCGACCCGAAACGCACGCAGCTTGGCCAGCCGCCGGCGCCGGGGCTGCTGCCGGCGAAAGCCGATCTGGAAGCGTTGTTCGGTGAGCTGGGCCATCGCAAAGACGCGGTCTACGTGGTGTATGACGACGAAGGTGGCGGCTGGGCCGGACGTTTCATCTGGCTGCTCGACGTGATCGGTCACGACAAATACCACTATATAGACGGTGGTCTGCCAGCCTGGCTGGCAGATGGCATGCCGATGTCGATTCAAGTGCCGGCGGTCGTCGGTGGCCCGCTGCCGCTGATTCTGCACGAAGAGCCGACGGCAACCCGCGAATACCTGCAAAGTCGTCTTGGCGCCGCCGATCTGGCGATCTGGGATGCGCGCGGGCCGCTGGAATACTCCGGCGAGAAAGTACTGGCCGCCAAGGCCGGGCACATCCCCGGCGCGGTCAATTTCGAATGGACGGCGGGCATGGACAAGGCTCGTCAGCTGCGCATTCGCACGGACATGCCGCAGATCCTCGAAGACCTGGGGATCACCAAGGACAAAGAAATCATTACCCACTGCCAGACCCACCACCGGTCGGGCTTCACTTATCTGGTGGCCAAGTCCCTCGGTTATCCGCGGGTCAAGGGCTACGCCGGTTCCTGGGGCGAATGGGGTAACCACCCTGACACGCCTGTCGAGATTCAAGGTTTTTAAGGACAACTAATGAAAGAGCGTCTGTTTATCCTCAGCCAGTACCTGCTGCCTCATCACCTGCTGTCGCGCCTGGCCGGCTGCATTGCCGAATGCCGCGTGCGCTGGTTCAAAAATGCCTTCACCCAGTGGTTCGCCAAGCGTTATCAAGTGGACATGTCGCAAGCGCTGGTCGAAGACCTGACCGCTTACGAGCACTTCAACGCCTTCTTCACCCGCGCCCTGAAAGACGGCGCGCGTCCGCTGGACGAAACCCCGGGTGCGATCCTCAGCCCGGCCGACGGCGCAGTCAGCCAACTCGGCCCGATCGAACATGGTCGCGTGTTCCAGGCCAAGGGCCATAGCTTCAGCGTGCTCGAATTGCTCGGCGGTGATGCAGCCAACGCAGCGCCGTTCATGGGCGGCGACTTCGCCACCATTTACCTGTCGCCGAAGGACTACCACCGCGTGCACATGCCGCTGGCCGGCACCCTGCGCGAAATGGTCTACATCCCGGGCCGGATCTTCTCGGTGAATCAGACCACCGCTGAAAACGTTCCGGAACTGTTCGCCCGTAACGAGCGCGTGGCGTGCATCTTCGACACCGAACGCGGGCCGATGGCTGTGGTGCTGGTGGGCGCGATGATCGTCGCTTCGATCGAAACCGTGTGGGCCGGCCTGGTCACGCCGCCGAAGCGTGAACTGAAAACCTTCCGCTACGACGAAGCCGCGCGCGCGCCGATTCACTTGGAGAAAGGTGCCGAACTGGGCCGCTTCAAGCTGGGTTCGACCGCGATCGTGCTGTTCGGGCCGGATCAGGTTAAATGGGCTGAAGAACTGGTCGCCGGTTCGCCAGTGCAGATGGGCCAAGGCTTGGCGCTGCCAACAGCCTGATCCCCGGACTGACGGTCGCCCCCTTGTAGGAGCTGCCGCAGGCTGCGATCTTCTGATCCTGGTTTCTAAAATCAACATCAAAAGATCGCAGCCTTCGGCAGCTCCTACAGGTTCAAGGCCGGTTCGTCCATTTGCTGCTATGGTTTTTGGCATGAGCCAGACCATCTCCGCCCCACCGCTGAGCGCCCCGATCCCGACGCAAACGCGCCTGTCGTTTTGCGAAGCCACCCCGCGCGACCTCAAGCGCTGGATCGCCGGCCTGCCCAAGGCCAACATCGGCGAAACCGCCCGCCTGCTGTATCAAGGCCTGGGCGAACTCAACCAGTTGCTCACGCCCAGCGACAACCGCCTCAACCTGCTGGAGCTGCTGCGCCCCGAGGTGTATTTCGTCTGCCAGCATCTGGAGCGGCACTTCCTGCATCAGGCGATCATGCTCGACGAGCGTTCGCGCAAGATCAGCAATCTGTGCCAGGCACTACAAAGCCATCTGGCCATCGGCTACAAGCAAATCGTGCTGCGAATTGCGCCGAAGTACAGCAAGGATCGTGCGGCGTTGGTCAGCACCGCCCTGCAACGGGCGGCCCATGCACTCAAAGGCCAGGTGCTGCGCGCCACGCAGCTGTATAGCTCGCCACCGGAGCATGCGTGGTTCGAACTGCATCAGTTGTATCGCATCACCTGCGAACTGCAACTGCAACAGCGCCGGGTCCACGACGATCTCGCCAGCCTTACCACCGAACTCACGCTGGAACAGACTTACATCGCTGCCCTGCTCCTGGGCAGTGCCCGCTGCAATCAATTGCGGCAGAACCAGATCGCCCGATTGGCCGAAGTGCTCGAACCGTGGAGCGCCCTGCTCAAATTACATCCCGGTCGCTCAAGCGAAGGCCTGTTTGCGATCAGCCCGGCAATCGATGCCGGCCCGCGCTATCGCAACATGTTTCGCAGCGAAGAACAGGCCGGATTGCTCGGCTTCGATCCGCAGCCGCTGGTGAACGCCATCGAAGCGCATTTGCAGCATCAACCCACATCGACGCCGCTGCCCGTTCCGCCCGGGCTGAGCTTCGACACCCTGCAACACCTGCACGCCACCTGGGGACAAGCCGCCGAGCGCAGCTTTCAGCGCACCGTCGGCCAAGGACATCTGACCGTGTGCGTGGGCATGAGCGCCCTGCACTTTTATCTGGGTGGCGAGCGCAGTTTCAGCGAGCTGCTCAAGCACCCCGGAACGCGCTCGGCGAATTTCAGCAGTGCCGTCGCCAAAGGTGAAAAGGACAGTTGGAGCCAAGCCTTCGACGCTGCACCGCAGAGCAAAACTGATGAATTTTTGCCTTACGAGGAAATCCAGTACGACCATTTGCTCGAGGACGAAAGCGGCACCGACAGTACACCGCATTACCCGACCTACGCGCTACAGGTGATCAATCACAGCCCCGGTGGTTATTGCCTGGCGTGGCCAAATGAAGTGCCCGCCGAGTTGCAGGCCGGAGAAATGCTCGGCATCCACGACAGCGTCAGTCTGGGCTGGAGCATCGCGGTCATTCGCTGGATCCGCCAGGTGCGCGGCGGCGGCATGCAAATGGGCATTGAGCTGGTGGCGCCACATGCCCAGCCTTGCGGCCTGCAACTGGTGCGCTCACGGGACGATCACAGTCAGTATTTGCGCGGATTATTGTTACCGGAGATCAGTGCGATAGATTTGCCGGCAACCTTGCTGGCGCCGCGCTTGCCGTTTCAGGAAGGCAGTAAAGTGCTGATCAACACCCAGGGCGAAGAACACCGCGCCGGGCTGGATCGACGGGTGGCGAGCACGCACAGCTTCAATCAGTTTGCCTATCGCTCGCTGGAGGCTGCGAAAAATGGCGGGAGTGAGGAGGATTTCGATTCGTTGTGGAAGTCGCTTTAAGTGCCCGCCAATGGATCGGCGGCGCTACCTTCGCGAGCAGGCTCGCTCCCACACTGGAATGCATTTCCACTGTGGGAGCGAGCCTGCTCGCGAAGAGGCCAAGTCAGGCGATAGAGCTCTCAGAGCTGCCCGTCACGATCGCGGAAACCCAGCAGATACAACACGCCATCCAGCCCCAACGTCGAAATCGCCTGCTTCGCCGACTGCTTGACCAGTGGTTTGGCGCGGAACGCCACACCCAACCCGGCAATTGCCAGCATCGGTAGGTCATTCGCGCCGTCGCCGACCGCGATGGTCTGCTCCAGACGCAAACCTTCCTTGTGCGCCAGCTCTTTCAGCAAATCAGCCTTGCGCTGGGCATCGACGATCGGCTCGATCGCCACGCCAGTACACTTGCCATCAACTACTTCCAGTTCGTTGGCGAACACGTAGTCGATGCCGAGCTTGGCCTGCAATTGCTTGGCGAAATAAGTGAAGCCGCCAGAGAGGATCGCGGTCTTGTAACCCAGACGCTTGAGTTCGGCGAACAGCGTTTCGGCGCCCTCGGTCAGACGTAGCGAAGCACCGATCGAATTCAGCACGCTGACATCCAGACCTTTAAGCAAGGCCAGACGTTCTTTGAAGCTGGCGCGGAAATCCAGTTCGCCGGCCATGGCCCGCTCAGTGATTTCGGAGACTTGTTCGCCAACCCCGGCAGCCTTGGCCAGTTCGTCGATGACCTCGGCTTCGATCAAGGTCGAATCCATGTCGAACACCGCCAGACGACGGTTGCGACGGAACAGCGAATCTTCCTGGAAGGCGATGTCGACGTTCAGCTCTTGGGCAACGCTGAGGAATTCGGCACGCAGCGCCTGCGGATCAGCCGCTTCGCCACGGACGGAGAACTCGATGCAGCCTTTGCCTTTGTCGGCTGGCGTGTCCAGCGGCATGCGACCCGACAGACGGTCGATGTGATCGATGTTCAGACCATATTTGGCGGTGATCGAGCTGACGGCCTGCAATTGGCCAGCGGTCACTTTGCGGGTCAGCAGGGTGACGATGTGACGCTTCTTGCCCTGATTGCCCACCCATTGCTGATAATCCTCTTCGGACACCGGCGTGAAACGCACCTGCTGGTCGAGCTCGTAGCCCTTGAACAGGATGTCCTTGAGCACGGATTTACCCTGCTCGGAATCGGGAATTTCAACCAGGATGCCGAACGACAGGGTGTCGTGGATCACCGCCTGACCGATGTCGAGAATGTTCACACCACCTTGTGCCAGAACACCGGTAATGGCTGCCGTCAGACCCGGACGGTCGACTCCCGTGATGTTAATCAGGACGATTTCGCGCAACGCGCACCCCCGCAACTGGAAAAAAACCGCATTCTACCCACTTTCAGTGACCATCGGGCACCGCGAGCGCTTTGCCGGTCTAGGGCCTGTCGCTATACTGCGCGTCAACTTCACGGACAAAAGAGCCGAGCTCAGTGAACCGGCCCACGCCAGTTAAAACCGATAACTTCTTCCTGCTGATCTTCCGTGCACTGCGCCACCGCCGTGTACCGATTGCATTGCGCATTGCCAGCCATAACGTGATCCTGGTCGCTCTGGCCCTGGTGATCTATGCCGGCGTGATGGGTTTGCAATTCAAGCAGGCCATGCACCAGCAGGCCGATGCGCTGGGCGAAAGCCTGACCACGCAGACCGCGACCTCGGCCACCGAGCTGTTGGTGTCCAACGACATCCTCAGCCTCAACGTGCTGCTCAACAACCTGACCAAGAACAAACTGGTGGCCCACGCGGCGATCTACAGCGTGGATAACCGCATCCTCGCCGAGTCCGGTCAGCGGCCCAAGCACAGCCTGCTGGGCGAAGCCGAAGGCATGTACGAGAGCAAGATCACCTTCCAGGACGTGACCGCCGGGCAACTGCGCATCAGCCTGGACATGGATCAGTTCCAGCAGCCAATGACCATCAGCCTGCAAAGCATGGGCATTCTCAGTGGGATTCTTTTGGCGCTGTCGCTGGCCTTGAGCCTGCGCATGGGTCGCTACCTGTCGACGCCGTTGCTGCAATTGCGCGTCTGGTTGCGCCGTATCGACGAGCACACGCCGGGCATCGATCGTCAGGATGAAATCGGCGATCTGGCGCGTCAGCTGCACGCCAACTACGCGCCGGAGCCTGCACCTGAACCGGAGCCTGAGTTCGAGGACGAAGAGGACGAGCCGGAATTCGAGGTGCGCAACTTGCGTGATCCGAGTTTCGACGAAACCCGTCCGATGGCTGCGCAGAAGCCGGCGCCGCGACATTTGGTCAGCACCGTCGAAGACGATGATGACGATGACGCATTCGCCGACCTGCGAGACGAGTCGCTCAATGTCGCGCCCCAACCCATTATCCGCCAACCGTCGCCAAGCGTGCCGCAGCACACCGCCGTGCTGGCCGTGCAACTGGGCTCGCAGGAGCAACTGCGCCGCTTGCCACGGGCACGCCTGGAAGAATTGCAGGAACGCTATCGCGACTGCCTCGATCAGGCCGCTTCGTTGTATCAGGGCGAAATCGAAACCCTGAACGACGGCAGCACGCTGATGCTGTTCCACACCGAAGACAGCGGCGACGATTACCTGACCAACGCGATCTGCTGCGGTGAACTGCTGCGGGCATTGGGTCATCAGTTGCAGATTGAAGTCGCGGACAGTGGCATTACCTTGCAATTGCAGTTGGGCCTGACCTTGGGTGATGAGCTGTTTGGTCTGAGCCAGATTGATCTGTTGCTGACCGATTCGGCGCAGGATGCCCTGGCCTTGTCGCAGCACAGCCGCAACCTGCTGCTGGTTGAACGCAAGATCAGTGACGATGCGTTGATCCGACAGCGCGCGCGGATCCGGCCGATCGCCAGCCCTGAGGGTGCTTGCTGTGTGGAGCGATTGATGGAGCCTTATCCATCGATGCTCGAGCGGCAACTGGCGCGGATGCATGAGCGCCGGGCTTAAGCCTTAAGCCTGAAACACAAAAGCCCGCAGATGAGTGATTATCTGCGGGCTTTTTTGTTGCCTGCACTTTCCCCCTCACCCTAGCCCTCTCCCAAAGGGAGAGGGGACTGACCGAGGTGTCTGACGCTATACATCGACCTGACAAATCGAGTCGATTATGGATTCACAGCAGGACGATCAGGTCGGCGTAACTCTGCAATATCCCCCAATCGGTCCCCTCTCCCTCCGGGAGAGGGTTAGGCGGGCGGCGTTCCGATGAGGGGCTTTTGATCCTCTAGCCCCCAGACACAACAAAGCCCGCACAAGGCGGGCTCTGTTCTGACTCGATCCAGCTTAGAAGCGGAACACTTCCATATCCGTACGAATCGGCGATGCCATTGGAATCTTCGGCTGCTTCTCGGCTTCCGCCGCTGGCGCTGCTGGCTTCGGTGCTGCTTTACGCGGCGCCTCGGCCACCGGAGGCTGGTTTGCCAGCGGTTTCAACGCCACTGACAACTGCTCGGCCAGACGCTGCAGCAAAATACCCTGTGCCTGCACCTGCGAAGCGGTACTGCCGGCATGCAGTTCCTGCAGATGAACGATGCGGTTATCGCGCACCTGACCACGGCGATCAATCAAGCGCCATTGCGCATCGAGAATTGCCGGTTGTTTCTCACCGGAATCCAGACGCGTAATAGTCAACAACACCTGCACATCCGGAGTGAACCCCGTGGTGGCCGGTGCCAGTACCACTCGCTGGCTATCCAGATGGCCAGCAACCTGACGCATCAACAACTGATCGATATCCGACGAAAGGCTGCCAGCCCAACGACCGTCGGTCGCCGCTTGCAGGCTGCCATCGGGTTGACGTTGCAGCAATGTCTCACGTTGCAGGTAATCGGCTACGACTACCGGGCCTAACAAAACCGCCATGCCTGCGCTTTGCGCAGGCTGAACCGGACTTCCGCTGTCCAGTTGATACAGCGACACCGGCTGGTGAACGCTGCAACCCGCCAGGCCCAAAACGCCGGCGAGCAGGAAAATAAGGGGGCGCAGAGCTGTCATCATCCCGTCCAGGTGGCCGCCACAAGGCTGACCACAGTGAAAATACTCAATAAATATGAAGAACGCTCGGCCACGCCGGCGCTTGGAAAGGCCATATCATCCGTGAATATGCGTTCCGACTCCAGCGCCAAAGCGTCGATCTACGCGTTAAATCGTGGATCGAGCTCTCTAGGACGCCTAATTGAGGTTTTCGACGAGCAGCGCATCCACTCTCTGGAAGCCCCTTGGAAGCTTATTGCCACGACGTCCACGCTCACCCTTGTAGTGTTCGAGGTCATCGGCCTTCAGCGACAGGGTCCGTTTTCCGGCCTGCAGCACCAAGGTGGCGCCTTCCGGAAGCACGGCGATGTCCGTGACATATTCTTCGCGACTGGCCACACGCTCACCGGAAATACCAATGATCTTGTTGCCTTTGCCCTTCCCTAATTGTGGCAGATCGCTGATTTTGAAGATCAGCAGGCGACCTTCGGTCGTGACCGAGGCCAGCCAGTTGTGCTCACGATCGGCCACTGGTCGCGGTGCGATCACTTTGGCGTTGTTTGGCAGGCTCAACAGGGCTTTACCGGCCTTGTTCTTGGCTTGCAGGTCTTCGCCTTTGACCACGAAACCGTAACCGGCGTCGGAAGCGATCACGTACAGCGCGTCGTCTTCCGGCATCAGCACGCATTCAAACGAAGCGCCCGGCGGCGGCGTCAGACGACCGGTCAACGGTTCGCCTTGGCCACGCGCCGACGGCAGCGTATGCGCGGCGACCGAATAGCTGCGGCCGGTGGAGTCGATTACCACGGCAGACTGGTTGGAACGCCCCGCCGCCGAGGTCTTGAAGCCGTCGCCAGCCTTGTACGACAGGCCGGTGGCGTCGATGTCGTGACCTTTGGCGGAACGGATCCAGCCTTTTTCCGACAGCACGACGGTAACTTTCTCGTTCGGCAGCAGATCGTGTTCGGTCAACGCTTTGGCTTCGGTGCGCTCGACGATTGGCGAACGGCGGTCGTCGCCATAGGTTTCGGCGTCTTTGATCAGCTCGGTACGCACCAGCTTCTTCAACTTGGCTTCGCTGCCCAGCAGGGCTTGCAGCTTGGCTTGTTCCTTGAGCAGTTCGTCCTGCTCGTCGCGCAGCTTCATCTCTTCCAGGCGCGCCAACTGACGCAGACGGGTATCGAGGATGTAGTCGGCCTGAATCTCGCTGAGGGCAAAACGCTCGATCAGCTTGGCTTTCGGGTGTTCCTCGGTGCGGATGATGTGGATCACTTCATCCAGATTGAGGTAGGCAATCAACAAACCGTCCAACAGGTGCAGACGTCGCTCGACCTTGTCGAGGCGGAATTGCAGGCGGCGACGCACGGTCAGCACGCGGAATTCCAGCCATTCGACCAGCAGCGCGCGCAAGTTTTTCAACTGCGGTTTGCCGTCCAGACCGATGATGTTGACGTTGACCCGATAGGTCGACTCCAGCTCGGTGCTGGCGAACAGGTGCTGCATCAGCGCTTCGTGATCGACGCGGCTGTTGACCGGAATGATCACGATGCGGCACGGGTTTTCGTGGTCGGACTCGTCGCGCAGGTCAGCGATCTGCGGGGCTTTCGACGGTTTCGCCTGCATCAGCGCGGCGATCTGCTCCAGCACCTTGGCACCGGAGACCTGATGCGGCAACGCGGTGACGATGATGTCGCCGTCTTCGACGTGGTACACGGCGCGCATGCGCACCGAACCCTTGCCGGTTTCGTACATCTTCAGCAGGTCGGCGCGCGGCGTGATGATTTCCGCTTCGGTCGGATAGTCCGGGCCTTGAATGTGTTCGCAGAGCTGCTCGACCGTGGCTTTCGGCTCATCGAGCAGACGCACGCAAGCGGTGGCGACTTCACGCAGGTTGTGCGGCGGCACGTCGGTGGCCATGCCCACGGCAATACCAGTGGTGCCGTTGAGCAGGATGTTCGGCAGACGCGCCGGCAGCACCAGCGGTTCCTGCAGGGTGCCGTCGAAGTTCGGACCCCAGTCGGCAGTGCCCTGGCCGAGTTCGCTGAGCAGCACTTCGGAATAACGCGAGAGACGCGCTTCGGTGTAACGCATGGCGGCGAAGGACTTCGGATCGTCCGGCGCACCCCAGTTACCCTGGCCGTCGACCAGCGTGTAGCGATAGCTGAACGGCTGGGCCATCAGCACCATCGCTTCGTAGCACGCCGAGTCGCCGTGCGGGTGGAATTTACCGAGCACGTCACCGACGGTACGCGCCGACTTCTTGTGCTTGGAATCGGCGTCCAGACCCAACTCGCTCATCGCATAAATGATGCGACGCTGTACTGGTTTCAGGCCGTCGCCGATATGCGGCAAGGCACGGTCCATGATCACGTACATGGAGTAGTTGAGGTAGGCACTTTCGGTGAAGTCGGCCAGCGAGCGGCGTTCTACACCGTCCAGGCTGAGATCAAGGGGGTTGCTCATGCAGGCCTCATCGGTTCGTTGTCTGGCGCAGCAGCATGGTGCCACCGCGCTGAGTAAATTCAAGTTTGTTCAGGGCGCTCATGCCGAGCAGTACCTGATCGCCATGCAGCCCCGGCGCCACCAGTGCGCGAACATCCCGCAGCACGATGTCGCCCAGTTGCAGGCGGTCGATTTTGGTTCGATAGCCCTGGCTCAAGCCATTGGCCGTGCTCAGGGTCACACCGAAACCTTCTTCCAGTTTCAAACGCTTGGCCAGATCCGCCGGGATCGCCACGTCGGTTGCGCCGGTGTCGAGCATGAACTCCACCGGCTCACCGTTGATCTGACCACTGGCGACAAAATGCCCTTGGGCGTTGCCGGCCAGTTTCACCTCGATAAAACCTTCGCCCTGCTCCGACGTAACCACCACGTTCGGATTCTGCTGGCGCTGCTCCCACTGGCCGAAAAACCGTGTGGCCAGAAACAGCGCCGCGCACCACGCCAGAATCATCAGCACCCGACCGGCGCGCTTGCCCGGCGGTTGCTGGCTCATGGCTTGGCGCTCCAGCCACCGTCAGGTGCGGCGAAGCGCCAGACGATCGGGCGAACCTCACCGTCGGCGCGCGGGCCGAAATTGTTGTCGACGCCGACCCATGCACCATCAGCGTCAACGATCAGCGCCTCTTCCAACCCGAAGTTCTGCGAATAACGGCGGTTGGCCTGCAACAGTTCAGCGGCGTACGACCAGCAACGCTCGACCTTGGCGGTCTGCGCATCGCGCCGACAAATCTGGAAGGCGTTGCGCTCAAGGGTAAACAATTTGCCGTTAAACAACGAAAGGTCGGAAAAGTCTCGGTCGACCGCTCTGGCCTTCGGGAACTGCGGCGGCTGCATTTCCTTGCCGCCTTCGCTGAGCAGCACGCAACGACCGTCGCAATCCCACACCGTCTGCTGGCGCTTGATCAGCAGCAAGCCACGGCTTTGCCGCTCGGCGGCAAGCCACATCTGATCGCCCGCTGGGCTGATCGCCAGGCCTTCGAAGATCGCATTGAAGTGCAGGAGCATGCCGCTGGCCCGCGCTTCGCGAACCATCATCGGCGAGATCTTCAGCCAGTTGACCGGGCCGCTGACGGGCACCTGCAAGACCGCCGCATGACCTTCGCTGACAATGTAGCGATTGCCGGCGCTGTCGCAGCTGATGCCCTCGAAATCCAGATCGCCACCGCGCACGAACGACGCGGCCCAATTGCGCGAGCGCAACCCCCACGGCAAACCGGTGTCCGGCACCAGCGGCACGTCGATGTGCAAGGCTTCGGCCTGCCAGACCTTATCGGCGGTATTGAGCCGATAGATCTGATCGTCATCGCGGTCCGACACCGTCCACAACTCGCCGCCACACATGGCCAGCCCCGACAGGTTGCCGCCGCGCATGCCGTCGACCGGGTGCTCGGAGAGCACGCGCAATTCCTGCAACGGCTCGGCCGACACGCTCATCGCACTCAGCAGCAACGCACCCGCCAAGGCCCAGCCAAACCGCATCAGGCCAGCACCTCGGCGAGGTTGCCTTTGGATTCGAGCCAGGTCTTGCGGTCACCGGCGCGTTTCTTCGCCAGCAGCATGTCCATCATTTCCGAGGTTTCGGCGAAGTCTTCACCCAGCGTCAGTTGCACCAGACGCCGAGTATTCGGGTCCATGGTGGTTTCACGCAGCTGCGGCGGGTTCATTTCACCCAGACCTTTGAATCGAGTGACCTGTGGTTTGCCGCGTTTCTTCTCGGCGACCAGACGGTCGAGAATGCCGTCGCGCTCGGCTTCGTCGAGGGCGTAGTAGATCTCTTTGCCCAGGTCGATGCGGTACAGCGGCGGCATCGCCACGTAGACGTGACCGGCATCCACCAGCGGGCGGAAGTGCTGGACGAACAAAGCGCAGAGCAGCGTGGCAATGTGCAGACCGTCGGAGTCGGCGTCGGCGAGGATGCAGATCTTGCCGTAACGCAACTGGCTCATGTCCGCCGCGCCCGGATCGACACCGATGGCCACAGCGATGTTGTGCACTTCCTGGCTGGCCAGCACTTCGCTGCCGTCGACTTCCCAGGTGTTGAGGATCTTGCCGCGCAACGGCAGGATCGCCTGGAATTCCTTGTCCCGCGCTTGCTTGGCGGAACCACCGGCGGAATCACCTTCGACCAGGAACAGCTCGGAACGCATCGGGTCCTGCCCGGCGCAGTCGGCCAGTTTGCCCGGCAACGCAGGGCCCTGAGTGACGCGTTTACGCTCGACTTTCTTGCTGGCCTTGAGACGACGACCGGCGTTGTTGATCGCCAGTTCGGCCAGCGCCAGACCGGTTTCCGGGTTGGCGTTGAGCCACAGGCTGAAGGCGTCCTTGACCACGCCGGAGACAAATGCCGCCGCTTCACGGGACGACAAACGTTCTTTGGTCTGGCCGGAGAATTGCGGCTCCTGCATTTTCATCGACAGGACGAACGCGATGCGCTCCCAGACGTCTTCCGGCGCCAGCTTCACACCGCGCGGCAACAGGCTGCGGAATTCGCAGAACTCGCGCATGGCATCGAGCAGGCCCTGACGCAAACCGTTGACGTGGGTACCGCCCTGCGCGGTCGGGATCAGGTTGACGTAGCTTTCCTGCACCGCGTCGCCACCTTCCGGCAACCACAGCAGCGCCCAGTCGACCGCTTCTTTGTTACCGGCGAAAGCGCCGCAGAACGGCTCGTTCGGCAGGCGTTCGAATTCGCTGACGGCGTCGACCAGATAGGAGCGCAGGCCGTCTTCGTAATGCCACTCGACTTTCTCGCCGGTGCCTTTGTCTTCAAAGCTGACCAGCAGCCCCGGGCACAAAACGGCCTTGGCCTTGAGCACGTGCTTGAGGCGGCTGATGGAGAATTTTGGTGAATCGAAGTATTTCGGATCCGGCGCGAAGTACACGCTGGTGCCGGTGTTGCGCTTGCCGACGGTGCCAACGATTTCCAGTTCCGAGGCTTTGAAGCCGTCGTTGAAGGTCATCTGGTATTCGTTGCCGTCACGCTTTACGCGCACGCGGACTTCGGTCGACAAGGCGTTGACCACGGAAATACCCACGCCGTGCAGACCGCCGGAGAACTGGTAGTTCTTGTTGGAAAACTTGCCACCGGCATGCAGCTTGGTGAGGATCAGCTCGACGCCCGACACGCCCTCTTCCGGGTGAATGTCGACCGGCATGCCACGGCCGTCGTCGCTGACTTCCAGCGAGTGGTCGGCGTGCAGGATGACCTGCACCGATCTGGCGTGGCCGGCCAGGGCTTCGTCGACACTGTTGTCGATGACTTCCTGGGCGAGGTGGTTCGGCCGACTGGTGTCGGTGTACATACCGGGGCGTTTGCGCACCGGGTCGAGGCCCGAGAGGACTTCGATGGCGTCGGCGTTATAAGAGCTAGCGCTGGGAGTGGCCATAGGGTCTCGTCGTCAGTCATTCATGAAATAGGGGCAAGACTTCACAATGCGGTGAAATCGATTGCCTGATACACATCGGCGCCAATGCCGGCAAAACTCAGCAACGCCGGCAATTGCCGGGCAAAACCCTGGAAACTGTGATCGCCGCCGGCCTGAATGCGCAAGGCACAGGCCCGGTAATACTGCTGGGCGAGGCGATAATCCAGTGTTTCATCGCCGGTCTGCAACCAGACCTGATAGCGCTGGGCATCCTGAGGCGCCGGCACTTCCAGTTCAGCCAGAGCGGTGACGTGGTCGTGGGTCAATTCCCAGGTTTCATCGGTATACAGGTTTTTCTGCGGGCCCAGATAGCCGTCGAACATCCGGTGCGGGCTGACCGCCGGGTTGACCAGCAAGGCTTTCAGGCCATGGCGCTCGGCCAAGTGAGTCGCATAGTAGCCGCCGAGTGAGCTTCCCACCAGCAGCGGGCTGCCCAGCTCGGCGATTGCCTGCTCCAACTGACCGATGGCTTCGCGCGGATGGTGATGCAGTGCCGGGACACGCAGCTTGTCGCTCAAACCCAGTTGCTCCATCACCGTCACCAGCTGACAGGCCTTTTTTGAGGCCGGGGCGCTGTTGAAACCGTGGATATAGAGGATCGAACCGGACATTTGAGCTCCCTGGGTGTCGGTTTGGGTTTGCGGAGTTTACAGGGAGAGAAGATTGGATTGGGGGGTGGTTTCGAGAAATTGGTCATTCAGCAGGTGCGGCCCTCACCCTAGCCCTCTCCCGGAGGGAGAGGGGACTGATTGGGGGATATTTCAGAAGTACGCCGACCTGAAAGTTCTTCACCGAATCCATAATCGACACACTCTTTCAGGTCGGCGTATGACGCCAGACACCTCGGTCGGCTCCCTCTCCCTCCGGGAGAGGGCTGGGCGGGCGGCGTTCCGATGAGGGTTTTGATTTGTCGCTCAATAGCCGTTGGAGCCGTAATCGACAGTGAAGGCGAAACCGGTGACACGTTCAACCCCGGTTTCCAACCGCCCATCCGGCAACAACCGCAACCAGCGATACCCAGGCGCCTGCTCCCCCACCTTGAAATCCTCACTCCCCGGCTCAAACTGAATGCACGTCGAAGGCGAAGCCATCAAGCGCACGCCATTACGCTGGCGATCGATCTCCTGATGCACATGCCCCCACAACACTGCCCGGGCCTGTGGAAAACGATCCAGCACGTCGAAAAACGCTTCAGGATTGCGCAAGCCAATCGGCTCCATCCACGCGCAACCGATCGACACCGGATGATGGTGAAAACACACCAGATGATGGCGCTCCGGCGCTTCGCTCAACGAGCGGGCCAGCAGTTGCAGTTGATCGTCCTGCAGAAAACCCGGCACCGAACCCGGCACCGCCGAATCCAGCAAAGTCACCCGCCAGTTACCGATATCGACCACCGATTCCAGCAAGGCACTCTGCACAGCGGCCTGGGCCATGATCATCGGTTCGTCGTGGTTGCCGGGAATCCAGCGCGCCGGCGCAGCGATCTGCGCGCTCATCTGGCGAAACTGCTGATACGACTCCAGCGTGCCGTCCTGTGAAATATCGCCAGTGGCCAGAATCAGATCGATCTGCGGCTGCTGCTCCAGCACCAACTCAATGACCTTTTGCAGGCTGTCGCGGGTGTTCATGCCCAGCAGCGTGCCATCCGTTTCAGCGAACAGATGGCTGTCGGACAACTGCACCAGCAGCGCCGTATCGGCGGTGGTCAACGTGGATACGCTCGGCAAGGCGTTCTCCCAAGGCAAAAGCACGGAATCGATCAAGTGCGGCAATTATGCTGGGGGATCAGTAAAAGAGGAAACCGCCGAACCGGACGCAGTTCACAACTAACGAACGACTTCGTACTCGTGCCCCAGCGCCAGGCAATGACTCAACCATTCCCCCAGGAACAGATTGAGCTGGGCCTTTTCATCAGGTTGATGCATGGCCGCGTTCGGGTAAGGGTAGATACCACGAAAGCGTCGTGCATGTTCGGCGCTGACCACTTCGGCCATGCGCGCGTCGTGATAGACCTGCACTTCCAGTTGCGGGACCGGTAGCCATGGCAGGCTGTGTTCCTGGCGCACTTGCAAGGTGGTGGTGTACGGGCAGGTTTGCAGCACTTCGAGGGCCAGCACGCCGAGCATCTGCTCGCCCTGGGTCACGGCGATGCGCCGCGCCTCAGGCTCGTTGCGCATGTCCGGCACCAGTCGCATCAGGCGCGCATAGTTGGCCTCGCAGGCGGCTTGCAGCCCCACGAGGTCGACTCGATAACGATCGCGCAACTTGTTTACGACCATAACCCCCTCACTTCGGCGCGGTTCAGCGCCAGCCACTGCAAAGCGATGATGCTCGCCGCGTTGGCAATGCGACCGTCACGGACGGCCTGCAAGGCATCTTCAAAGGCCCAGACCGTGACGCGGATATCTTCTGCCTCTTCTTCCAGGCCATGCAGGCCGCCAACGCCGTCAGTGCTGCAACGCCCCAGATACAAATGCACGAACTCGTTGCTGCCGCCCGGCGACGGGAAATATTTGGTCATCGGCCACAAGGCCTTGATGTCCAGCCCAGCTTCCTCCTGCGCCTCGCGGTGAGCAACTTCTTCCGGTTGTTCATCCTTGTCGATCAGACCAGCGACCAGCTCGACCAGCCACGGATTGTCGGCCTTGCCCATGGCACCGACGCGGAACTGTTCGATCAACACCACTTCGTCGCGCTGCGGATCGTAGGGCAGCATGCACACCGCGTCGTGGCGCACAAACACTTCACGGTTGATCTCGCGGCTCATGCCACCGGCGAACAATTCATGGCGCAGGTGCAAACGGTCGAGTTTGTAAAAACCCTCGTAGCAGCGTTCGCGTCGCACGACGTCGACGGTGGTCGGAATGGCGTTGGCAAAATCAGTCATGAGCATCCTCTTTACTGCAGATCCATTACGAGTTGCCGCTTGTTACTGGCAACCTCGACTTCGCGCCATCCTAACGCGCCCGCACCGTTTGATGCAGCCCCTTTACCGTCAGCGGGATGGACGGTGGAGGCGAAACCCACTCTAATTAGCTTAGTGGCGAACTGACTGCTTCTGCGAGAGTCGAAGCGGATATCTTTTTGCCTTCCCCTGCTTTCGAAAGGACGCCCATGTCGCTTTTCAAAATTGCCTCCGTGGCCGCCATCGCCCTGACCCTCGGCGCGTGCGCAAGCCTGTTCCAGCCCAACTACCGCACGCCGCTGGAGACCACCCGCGATGCGTCGGAACAACTGAAACCGGGCTGTTCCAACCCGGATTGCCCGCTGGTGAACATCGACACCCTGCGCTTCCCGGCCGAACCTGCGCTGGACGGCATCATCGAAAAACGCCTGCTGCAAATGACCCGCACAGAGAAAAACGCCCCGGTAGCGCCAACCCTGGCGGCCTACCGTGATCAGTTCCTGGCCAGCGCCAGTCCGCGCAACAGCAGCTACTTGCAAGCAAAAGTACGCGAGCAGCATGACGGCTTGGTGATCATCGAGGTGTCGAGCTACCTCGACACCGGCGGCGCCCATGGCACACCGGGTCGCGGTTTCATCAATTATTCGCGCCAGCAGCACAAAGTACTGAACCTGTCCGACATGCTTGTGCCGGGTCAGGAAGAGGCGTTCTGGAAGGCAGCGCAGGTCGCGCACAACAGCTGGTTGATCAGCACCAAGCTCGATCAGGAAGCGGACTTTGTGAAGAGCTGGCCGTTCGTGAAAACCCCGAACGTGGCGCTGACCTATGGCGGCGTGATCCTCAAGTACGACGTGAGCACCATTGCGCCTTACGCGCTGGGCCACGTCGAACTGAAGATTCCTTACCCGCGCCTGAACGGCATTCTCAAGCCTGAGCTGTTTCCCGGCCGTAACTGAAGGCCCGACCGAGCACTAGCTGCAACAGCCCTGCCAGCACCAGCGCCGGCAGGGTTGCGCCGACATCCGGATACAGATTCGCCAGCAAATGGTAGGTGCTCACGCCACCCAGCCACGCCAACAACGCCGGCCAGCGCAATGCAGCCGATGCGACCTGAGCACTGCGCTTGCGCAGGATGAAGTGATCCACCAGCACCACGCCGAACAGCGGCGCAAACACTGAACCGATCAACAGCAGGAAGTTCTGGTACTGCGCCAACGGCGCCAGCAGTGCGATCAGCGTGCAGATCACGCCGATGGCCAAGGCCAGATGCTCGACTTTCAGGCGCAACAGAATCCCGCTCGAAACCGCCGCCGAGTGAATATCGGCGAAGGCGTTTTCCGACTCATCGAGCAGAATCAGCAGCAAAGGAATGCCCAGTCCGGCGCCGGCGAGTGCCAGCAGCAGCGCGTTGACTTCACCGCTCGGCGCGAAGGCCAATGTGTAGGCAACGCCGAGGCTCATCAGCCAGAAATTGCCGATGAAAAACCCGACAGCCGTGCCACCGAAAACATTCTTTGCGCGTTTGCCGAAACGCGAGTAGTCGGCGATCAGCGGCAGCCACGACAGCGGCATCGCAATGGCAATGTCGAAGCCCACGGCAAATGGCATCGAACCGTCACCGGCACGCGACCAGAGATCGGCCAGATCGGCTTTGGCGAACAGGTTCCAGGTCAGCCACAGGCACGCCGCCAGCAGCAACCAGATGCCCCACTTGCGCAGGATCTGCCGGACGAAAGTCAGCGGTCCGCTGACCGCAAGCAGAGTCGCCAGGGCGCCGAAAAACAGCGTCCACAACATCGGGTTCGACCACAGCGAACCTTCGCTGAACGCGCGGGTGCCGAGCAGGCTGGCGGCGTCGCGCATGACGATGATTTCGAACGAGCCCCAACCGATCAGTTGCAGCAGATTAAGCAGCGCCGGCAGGCTCGCGCCTTTGCTGCCGAGGCTCAGTTTGAGGGCGGCCATCGACGACAGGCCGGTATCGCTGCCGATCACGCCGACGGCGGCCAGCAACAGTACGCCGACCAGCGTGCCAAGCAAAATCGCCAGCAGCGAACCGGACAGGCCGAGGCCAGGCGCGAGCAATGCACCGGTCTGCAAAACCATCAGGCCGATGCCGAGGGAGAACCACAGGGAAAACAGATCACGACCGCCGAACACACGCTTGTCGGCGGGTACGGCGAGATCGGGAGAATAGGTGCTGGGTTGAATGCTCAAGGGTGTTATCTCAAAAAGGAGCAGAGAAAAAGCTGCAAGCTGCGAGCTACAAGTTAGAAGCAGTGCGCGGACTGCTTCTGATCTTGCAGCTTGTGGCTTGCCGCTCGGGGCTAGACTTTCTTGTACAGCTGACTGCCTTCCTTTTTGAACCGCTCGGCCTGTTCCGCCAGGCCTTGGGCGACGTCCACGTCGACCGCGTCGATCCGCTGGTTGGCCGCGTATTCACGGACTTCCTGGGTGATCTTCATCGAGCAGAATTTCGGCCCGCACATCGAACAGAAATGCGCGACCTTCGCCGAATCCTTCGGCAGGGTTTCATCGTGATACGAACGCGCGGTATCCGGGTCCAGACCGAGGTTGAACTGGTCTTCCCAACGGAATTCGAAACGCGCCTTGCTCAAGGCGTTATCGCGAATCTGTGCGCCCGGATGTCCTTTGGCCAAGTCCGCTGCGTGCGCCGCGATCTTGTAAGTGATGATCCCGGTCTTCACGTCATCCTTGTTCGGCAGGCCCAAGTGTTCCTTCGGCGTCACGTAGCAAAGCATCGCGCAACCGAACCAGCCGATCATCGCTGCACCGATACCCGAGGTGATGTGGTCGTAGCCCGGCGCTATGTCGGTGGTCAGTGGGCCGAGGGTGTAGAACGGCGCCTCGTCGCAGCACTCCAGCTGCTTGTCCATGTTCTCTTTGATCAACTGCATCGGCACGTGGCCCGGGCCTTCGATCATGGTTTGCACGTCGTGCTTCCAGGCGATCTTGGTCAGTTCGCCGAGGGTTTCCAGTTCGCCGAATTGCGCGGCATCGTTGGCGTCGGCAATCGACCCCGGACGCAAGCCATCGCCCAGCGAGAAGCTGACGTCATAGGCTTTCATGATTTCGCAGATTTCTTCGAAATGCGTGTAGGCGAAGTTTTCCTTGTGATGCGCCAGGCACCACTTGGCCATGATAGAACCACCACGGGACACGATACCGGTCACGCGTTTGGCGGTCAGCGGCACGTAGCGCAGCAACACGCCGGCGTGAATGGTGAAGTAGTCGACGCCCTGCTCGGCCTGCTCGATCAGCGTGTCGCGGAACAGCTCCCAGGTCAGGTCTTCGGCCGCCCCGCCGACTTTTTCCAGTGCCTGATAGATCGGCACCGTGCCGATCGGCACCGGCGAGTTGCGGATGATCCACTCGCGGGTTTCGTGAATGTGCTTGCCGGTGGACAAGTCCATGATGTTGTCCGCGCCCCAGCGAATGCCCCAGGTCAGTTTCGCCACTTCTTCTTCGATGGACGAACCCAGCGCGCTGTTGCCGATATTGCCGTTGATCTTCACCAGGAAGTTACGGCCGATGATCATCGGTTCCAGTTCGGTGTGGTTGATGTTGGCCGGAATGATTGCGCGGCCGCGGGCGATCTCTTCACGGACAAATTCCGGGGTGATGATTTTCGGCACGCTGGCACCGAAGCTGTGGCCCGGGTGTTGCTGATCCAGCAAGCCAGCGGCGCGGGCCACTTCAAGCTTCATGTTTTCGCGGATGGCGACGAACTCCATCTCGGGCGTGATGATGCCCTGACGCGCATAGTGCATTTGCGTGACGTTGGCGCCGGCCTTGGCGCGGCGCGGGTTGTTGACGTGGGCAAAGCGCAGCTTGGTCAATTCCGGATCGGCAAGGCGTTCGCGACCGAAGTTGGAACTCAGACCCGCCAGACGCTCGGTGTCGCCGCGGTCGTCGATCCACGCCGAACGCACATCGGCGAGGCCTTTGCGCACATCGATCACCACGTTCGGATCGGTGTACGGGCCCGAGGTGTCGTAGACGGTCACCGGCGCGTTGATTTCGCCGCCGAAATCGGTCGGCGTCACGTCAAGGGTGATTTCGCGCATCGGCACGAGGATGTCCGGGCGGGAGCCCTGAACGTAGACTTTTTGCGAACGGGTGAACGGCTTGACCGATTGCTCATCGACCTTGGCCGAGTCACTCAGGTTGATCGCGTTTTTTGATTTTGTAGTCATCACGGGCTCTCCAGACAGCATCCAGGCAGTGGATTGTCGGAGCAGAACCTGAAAGGCACGGACGCACCGGGACCGGTGCTGTGCATCGTCGTCGAGCGTTCGATTGTCGAACAATTTCCCGGACGAAGCACAAGAGGACTCGCCGGGTGACGAGAAATCTTGTTCCCTACGCAGGCGCTAACCTGATCAGGTTCAACGGGATCCGAAATTATTCGATCTCAGCCTCATAGCAAGGCACCCCGACAAGAACCCGGCCAGTCTAGACACAACCGGCAAAGAACGCCAACACCGCAGCAAACACCATGATGAATGGCATAAATACAGGGGCTTGGCCGATTGTTGTGAGGCAAATGCACAACTACACTCGCTTTGCCCCGCCACGCCTTGACGCTGCGGGGCCTGCGCCTTAACGTTGGCGCCCGGATTACTTCCATAATATTAATGCTAGGGATCGCCTCATGCTGCGCAAACTCTCACTGGCTGTTGCCGTGTCTTGTGCGTCCAACGCAATGGCCTGGGCAGCAGAAGCGCCTTTGTCGACCAAAACCGATCTGGTCAGCGTCTATCAGGAGGCGGTCGACAACAACGCCGACCTCGCCGCCGCCCGCGCGCAGTACGGCGCGCAGAAAGAAGTGGTGCCGCAGGCCCGCGCCGGGCTGTTGCCGAATTTGTCCGGCGGCGCCGAGACCGCCAACGTGCGCACCTCGATCGATCAGCCGTCGGCCATTGCCAATCGCAGCGCTCACTCTTATCAAGCGACGCTGGCGCAGCCGTTGTTCCGTGCAGATCGCTGGTTCCAGTATCAGGCGGCCAAGGACGTCAACGAACAAGCCGCATTGCAGCTCTCGGCGACCGAACAGAACCTGATCCTGCAATCGGCGGAAAGCTATTTCAACGTACTGCGCAGCCAGGACAACCTCGCCTCGACCAAAGCCGAAGAAGCCGCGTTCAAGCGCCAGCTCGATCAGTCCAACGAGCGTTTCGATGTTGGCCTGTCGGACAAGACCGACGTCCTGCAATCGCAAGCCAGTTACGACACCGCCCGGGCCAACCGCATCGTTGCCCAGCGTCAGGTCGATGATGCCTTCGAAGCATTGATCACCCTGACCAACCGCCAGTACAACTCGCTTCAGGGCATCGTCCACACGCTGCCGATCCTGCCGCCGGCGCCGAACGATGCGAAATCCTGGGTCGACACGGCGGCGCGGCAAAACCTCAATCTGCTCGCCAGCAACTTCGCCGTCAGCTCGGCAGAAGAAACGTTGAAGCAGCGCAAGGCCGGTCACCTGCCGACCCTTGATGCGGTAGCCAAATACGAAAAAGGTGACAACGATGCGTTGGGTTTCGCCAACCCGAACTCTTTCGGCACGCCTTATCACGGCAACGTCGAACAAAGCACAGTCGGCCTGCAACTGAACATCCCGATCTACAGCGGCGGGCTGACCAGCTCGCAAGTGCGCCAGTCGTATGAGCAACTGAATCAGAGCGAACAACAGCGCGAATCGCTTCGTCGGCAAATCGTCGAGAACACCCGCAACCTGCACCGCGCAGTGAACACCGATGTCGAGCAAGTGCAGGCGCGCCGCCAGTCGATCATCTCCAACCAGAGCGCGGTGGAAGCCACGGAAATCGGTTATCAGGTCGGTACACGCAACATCGTTGACGTGCTCGATGCGCAGCGTCAGCTGTACACCTCGGTGCGCAATTACAACAACACGCGCTACGACTACATTCTCGACAACCTGCGCTTGAAGCAGGCGGCGGGGACGTTGAACCCGGGTGATCTGGAAGATCTGCGGCGCTATCTGAAGGCTGACTACAACCCGGACAAGGACTTCCTGCCGCCGGATCTGGCCAAGGCTGCCGAGGCGCAGCTCAAGGCCCGCCCTTAAAAACAAAAGATCGCAGCCTTCGGCAGCTCCTACAGGAAACGTATTCCAATGTAGGAGCTGCCGAAGGCTGCGATCTTTTTGCTTTACTTGATCAGTCGGCCCAAGCCATCCAGCAAACGCTGCAACGCGCCCTGATTACGGCGCATCACCGCCAGCCCGGCCTCGGCCATACGCTGCGCATCACGCGGCAATTCGAACAAGCGTTGCACCTCCACCGCCAGCCCTTCGGCATCATCCACTTCCGCCAACGCCCCGGCTTCACGCAATTGCGCGGCGATATCGAGGAAGTTGAACAGGTGCGGGCCACTGATCACCGGTTTCGCCAGTGCTGCCGGCTCCAGCAGGTTGTGCCCACCGTTGGCCACCAGACTGCCGCCGACAAACGCGCTGTCCGCCAAGGCATAGAGAAACAGCAACTCGCCCATGGTGTCGCCGAGCAGCACGCTCGTCTGCGCATCGACATGGGTGCCGGTCGAACGTCGCACCGTGGCGAAGCCTTCGCGCTGGCACAGTTCGAACACTGAATTGAAGCGTTCCGGGTGACGTGGCACCAGAATCAGCAACGCATCCGGGTGATTGGCCAGCAAGCGCCGATGGGCGTCGAGGATCACTTCGTCCTCGCCTTCATGTGTGCTGGCGGCGATCCACACCGGACGCTCCAGCGCCTGCCATTGGCCACGCAGTTCAGCGGCGCGTTGCAGCAGTTGCGGGTCGATGGTCAGGTCGAACTTGATCGAACCGGTGACCTCGACCGTTTCCGGGCGCGCACCCAGATCGCGGAAACGCTGGGCTTCGGTTTCGGTCTGCACGGCGAACAAACTCATTTCGGCGAGCATCGGCGCGGTCAGTTTGCTGAAGCGGCCATAGCCTTTGGCGGAACGCTCGGACAAGCGTCCATTGGCCAATGCCACCGCAATTCCGCGCTTGGCGCACTGATGAATGTGATTGGGCCACAGCTCGGTTTCCATGATCACCGCGAGCTTGGGCTGAACGCGATCAAGAAAACGCGCCGCCGCACACGGCAAGTCGTACGGCAAATAGCAATGCTGGATGCGCGGCTCATTGGCGAACAGCGCCTGAATCCGCTCCGAACCGGTCGGGGTCATGCAGGTCACGGTGATCGGAAGCGTCGGATAACGTTGCAGCAAGGCGCGGATCATCGGCGCGGCGGCGATGCTTTCGCCCACCGACACCGCGTGCACCCAGATGCCGCCGGGTTGCAGTGTCGGCATGCCGTAGGAGAAACGTTCGCCAATCCGCTTGGCGTACGCCGGCGCCTTGCGTGCGCGCAGCCACAGCCGAATTGCCACCAATGGCAGCCCCAGGTAAAACAGCGCGGTGTACAGAGTTCTATTCATGGCGGCGGAGTTTATCGACTTTTGTCGCCGATCGCCCGCAAGTGCACGGCAAAACGTTCGGCCAGCCAGCGCGCGGCCGGGCCGAGGGGTTCGTCGCGGCGCCAGACCAGTTCGACCACCAGCGCGGGTGGCGTCCATTCGCTGTCGAGTTCGACCATCAAACCCTGATAGGCCGAGTACTGCACCACATGCCGCGGCAACCAGGCCCAGCCGAGGTCGCGCACCAGCCATTCGGACATCACGTAGAAACTGTCAGCGCGCCACACCTGCGGACTGGCCGGCTCGTTGCCGGGATAGACACTGGTTTGCGTCGACATCAGCAATTGCCGATGTTGTGCCAGTTGCTGGCAGGTCACATAAGACTGCTTCGCCAGCGAATGATTGATGCCGCAGACCGTGACCATTTCCACACTGCCCAGCACTCGGCGCTCCAGCGCCTCGGGGATTTCATCGTGATAAAACAGCAGACCGAGGTCGGCACGACGCTCGACCAGTTTGCGCGCGACCTCGCCTTGCGCGGCGCTGGTCAGTTGCACTTCCAGGCTGGGGAACTGCTCGGCCAGTTCACCGAAACTTTCCACCAATGCCTGATAGGGCATCGCCTCGTCCTGGGCCACGCGCAGTTGCGCTTCCTGACCGCGCATCATCGCCATGGCGCGACCGTTGAGACGCTCGCATTGGCGCAGGACTTCACGCGCCTCTTCCAACAGCGCTTCGCCCGCCTCGGTGAGCGTTGGCTGACGGCCGCTGCTACGCTCGAACAGGCTGACGCCCAAGTCATCTTCGAGCATGGCAATCGCGCTGCTGATCGCCGACTGCGCTTTACGCTGCTGACGCGCCACGGCGGAAAACGAGCGGTGCTCGGCGACGTCGACAAACACCCGAAGTTGATCCAGATTCCACTGCATGCTGATTCACCGACCCATCTCTTTAACAGATAGGTAATGACTTTACCCCATCTGACGAATCACTAGAATGCCGCCTCAGCAAGCAACGTTTCACATTGAGGATTTGAACATGAACGCCTACGCCTACCTGGCCATTGCCATCTGCGCCGAAGTGATCGCCACTGTGTCGATGAAAGCCGTCAAAGGCATCAGCACGCCGCTGCCGTTGGTGCTGGTTATCGTCGGTTACGCGATTGCGTTCTGGATGCTGACGCTGGTGGTGCGTACCGTTCCGGTCGGCGTGGCCTATGCGGTCTGGGCGGGTATGGGGATTGTGATGGTCAGCGTCGCGGCGCTGTTCATCTACGGGCAGAAGCTGGATATCCCGGCGATGCTGGGGATGGCGTTGATCGTGCTTGGCGTCGTGGTGATCCAGTTGTTCTCGAAAACCGCCGGCCATTAAAAGCAGCGACAAGCATCAAGCCCCGAGCGGCAAGCAGAGCTGATTTTCCAGCGCCGGGTTGCAGCTTGCGGCTTGAAGCTTGAAACTTGCGGCTTCTCTAAGCCCCGAGGTCGTTGCATGCCATCCGTTATTTCCACCGACGTTCTGATTGTCGGCGCTGGTGTCGCCGGCCTCTGGCTGAATGCGCGCCTGCGTCGTCAGGGTTTTTCGACCGTGTTGGTGGAAAGCGCCAGCCTCGGCGGCGGGCAGAGTGTGAAGTCCCAGGGCATCATCCACGGCGGCGCCAAATACGCGTTGCACGGTGCGCTGACCGGTGCCTCGGAAGCCATCGCCGACATGCCGCGGCGCTGGCGTGAAGCGCTGGCCGGCAATGGCGAACTGGATCTGTCCGGTGTGCGCCTGCTGTCCGAAGCTCACTATTTGTGGTCGCCGGGCACTCTGGCCGGCAACCTCACCAGTTTCTTCGCCAGTAAAGCGGTGCGCGGCCGGGTCGATCAGGTCAAGGGCGAGCAGCTGCCGCCGGCCCTGCAAGACAAGCGCTTCAAGGGCAAGGTTTATCGCCTCGCCGAACTGGTGGTCGATGTCCCGAGCCTGATCCAGCGTCTGGCCGATCTGGCCGGCGATGGCCTGCTCGCCGGGCAGACCATCGAACCGTTGCTGGAAGCGGGCGTGCTGGTCGGCTTGAGAGTCGACGGCCTCGAGATTCGCGCCCAGCGCATCGTCCTCAGCGCCGGCGCTGGTACGGCCCAACTGCTCGAAGACCTCGGTCTGAGCCAGCCGGCCATGCAACGCCGCCCGCTGCACATGATCATCGCCAAAGGCCCGGGCCTGAAACCGCTGTATGCCCACTGCCTGGGCGGCGGCACCAAACCGCGCATCACCGTGACCACCCATCCGGCCGCTGACGGCCAGTGGGTCTGGTACATGGGCGGCGACATCGCCGAAAGCGAAGGTGTGCACCGCGAGCCGGCCGAGCAGATCGCTACCGCACAGAAAGAGATTGCGCAGTTGTTGCCTTGGATCGACCTCAGCACTACGCAATGGGCGACCTTGCGAGTGGACCGTGCCGAGCCGCTGCAAACCGGCCTGACGCGCCCGGACAACGCCTTCCTCGCCGAACAGGGTCGCTTGCTGGTTGGCTGGCCGACCAAACTGGCGCTGGCGCCGGACTTCGCCGATCGCGTCATTGCCTCCCTCGAGCGCGACGGCATCCAGCCGCAATCCTCTGAACCTTTACCGGCCCTGCCAAAACCACCGATGGGCGTTCCAGCCTGGGAGCAACTGCTGCCATGACCATTGCCAGCCTGCATGACTTTCATCGCCCGCTGGGCAGCACCGGCCTGATGGTTTCGCCACTGGGTCTGGGCACGGTCAAACTCGGCCGCGACCAAGGGGTGAAATACCCCAACGGTTTCCAGATCCCAGGTGATGACGAAGCGCGGATGCTGCTGCGTCAGGCGCGGGAATTGGGCATCAACCTCATCGACACCGCCCCGGCCTATGGCCGCAGCGAAGAACGCCTCGGCCCGTTGCTACGCGGCCAGCGACAAGACTGGGTAATCGTCAGCAAGGTCGGCGAGGAGTTTGCCGATGGCCTGTCGCGCCACGACTTCAGCGCGGCGCACACACGGATGTCGGTGGAACGCAGCCTGCAACGTCTTGAAACCGATTTTATCGACCTGGTGCTGGTGCATTCCGACGGCAACGACATGGCCATCCTCGAGCACGAAGAGGTATACGTCACCCTCGCGGCGCTCAAGGCCGAAGGCAAGATTCGCGGCTTCGGCTTCTCCGGCAAAACCGTCGAAGGTGGCTTGAAAGCACTGGAGCAAGGCGACTGCGCGATGGTCACCTACAATCTGAACGAACAAAACGAGAAAGCTGTCATTGACTATGCTGCTGCCCACGGCAAAGCCATTCTGGTGAAAAAAGCCTTGGCCAGCGGTCACGTCTGCTTGAGTCCGGGCGTGGATCCGGTGCGCGCCAGCTTCGAATTGCTGTTCGCGCAGCCTGGCGTGGCCAGTGCTATTGTCGGGACGATCAATCCGCTGCACCTCGCCCACAACGTTGCGACCGTTGCCCAGGTCCTACGTGGTCACTGACGCCGCCTCGCGGCCTTAAGCAGGAGCCGATATGCCGCGCACGCTCATCAGAAAGAACCCGAGCAACTTCAAGACCCTGCCGCTGTTCGTCGAAGCTACCCCAGAAGGCCTGACCTACCAGAGCGTCGGCATGCCGCTGAACTTCGCGCAGACCTTGCAGCGGCGCAAACCGGTGAGCGTCGCCGACACTGAGCGTTTCTCGCTGGAGCTGGCCAATCTCGGCGTTTCGGTGCGCCTGACCCTGCATTGGCAGAATCGCGACTATTGGGTGCTGGTGCGCCAGCGCCGTCAGGACCGCGGCGACGTCGTGCTCAAATTGATTTCCGGTTACGTGCCGGCCCACGAATTGAATATTCCACTGCACACGGCCATTCAGGAAATTGCCGAAGAGTGCTTGCTCGAGACACCGGAAGGCTGGCTCGGCGGACGTTTCAACGAGACCTGGCTGCCGGCGCCCTACTCGGCGGCGTTGCATTATCGCGAGGCTCTGCCGTTTCGCCTGACCCCGTTGTCCGGCTCGGCGCGGCCCATACGCAGCGCCAATCTGCAATTGCTCGAACGGCCACGGGCCTATGTGCACCTGCCGACCGCGTCACTGCAATTGATCTACGATTTGCGCCTGGATGTGCCCAAGGAAGCCAAGTCCCTGAGCCTGTTCCATGTCGATGAGCGTCTGGAGGGTGATCAACTGGTGGCACGGCTCGACCGCAAGCGGCCCGACCTGTACTTGATGCCACTCAAGGACGGCGCACCACTGGCCGAGTTGTACACACTCAAGCGCGACAAACTCGTACCGGCCAGCACCCGTGGTCTGTACCTGGCCGAAAGCTTTGCGACCCAAACCGGCTGGGTCGTGCGCGAGGAGCGGATTCGCTGGAAGGACTGGCTGGTGCAACAGGGCCTGCAACCGGCGAAAACCCCGCGTCAGGGGCTCAAGCAGTTGAGTATCAAGGCGCTGCGATTGGTCGGTCTGGGCAAAAAAACCGCCAAATAGCGGTTTAGCGGCGGCGATCCCACCAGGTACGCAACCCGGCGAAGAAATGAAAATAGCGGTTTTCGCGCTTGCCCATGCCGCGCTTGGGCGAAAACGATTCTTCGGCAAATGCGCCGGTAATGCGCACCCGTGATGCCTGGGTCGGCAGCGTGCAGATTTTCGCATCCACCTGCTGCAGTGCATATTTGAGCAAGCGTTCGGAATGCAGCTTGCGACCTGTCGCCTTGCAGAATTCGAAAATGCGCTCGATGCGCTTGCCGTACGCGACATAGGTATCGCGCCCACACACGGCAAAACGGTCGTTCAAACCGCCCCACCACTGCCAGTCCGGAATGTAGACATTGTGTCGCCGCACCTGCGGATGATTGAACACATAGCCGGGCAACGCCGTGTGGAAAAAGTTATCCGGTCGCACGAACACGACGAAATCCGGATTGAAGGATTCGATCATCGCGGTCACGGTGTGCAGTGAGTTGAGCTGATAGATCAAGTTGCGCAATGACGCATAGTCATCGGCCCAAGTGTCGCCCTGTGCCTTGACCTGCTCGAAATCCCAGCGCTCCAGCACGCCTGCGGTCGAAGTAAGTGCACCGGTCATCGACTCGAAGGGCTGATAATTATCAGCCTTCAATTCGCCTGTTTCGCCGGACCGCGTGTTCTGCACCTCATCGATCTTGTACAGATGGTAGAAGCACTTCACGTCGCTGCCCGCAGGCAGCTGCGCCAGCACGTTCTGTTCGATGGAAGGGAAACAGATCGGCGAATTTCTCGGGATCCCGAAAAAAGCCACGGCAATTTTCAACACTCAACAGCACCTTTTGAAAGTAGGTCGGGCCTGCTGCCAACCGGATAGACGATATCGCTTACTTCTGCCGGAACAACTTTTGCCACCAGCGACGGGGCTGCAGCGGCACCACGATGATGTCCGACTTCTGCAGCCAGTCACGCTCATAGTCCCAGGCATGGCCACCCCACAACTTTCCTGCTTCGTTGGAAAAACCCAGCGTCATGAGCTGATAGCTGAAACCGGCATGAGCGCGCAACCAGTCGAACAACACCAGCGTGTTGAAACCGGTGGAAGGCCCGACGTAGCGCTTGCCACCCGGGCGATCGACCGGGTAGTTCCATAGTGGCGGCAGTGGAATGCGATCCCAGTACATGGCCACACGTGGCAGTGGGCACATCGGTGCGGCGCAGCCCACCAGCATGCTGAAACAGCGCTCGCTCGACTGCTCGAACATCCGCTGTAGCGGCGGCGCGTAAGGCAGACCAAAAAAATACGCATCCGGCGCGTTATAGCCATGCACGAAGAGATTGACGCTGTGCTCGTTGAGCAGCGCTGCCTTGATGCAGGCATTGAAGCTGACGACGACGTCATCGACGCCAATGTTCAGTGCCTGAAAGTCCTCTGCGGTGATGGCCGGATTGTTGGCAATCAGCACAACCCGAGGCGCACGGCTCAGACAGTCGAGAAGTTCTGGAGGTAAAGCCCCCAGTACGGACTGATCACCACCGGGCAGCGCATCCAGCGCCATGTGTTCGTCCTTCATTCAGACCGGCACCTTCATCCCGTAACGCAGCTTCACCCAGAAGCGTGTGAACGCCGAAGGCGGTTGCCACGGGCGCATCTCACGCTGGATTTCCGTGGCCAGCGCCTGACCGACACGGGCGAAGGAATAGCGGTTTTGCGCGAACTCCTGGCCGTTGCGGGCAATGCGCTCTGCCAGGTCCGGATCGCTTTGCAGCAGCTTGATCTTCTCCACCGCCTCTTCTTCGCTGCGGTAGAACACGGTGTTGTGCATGTCTTCAAAGCCGAGCAAGCGGTCTTCTTCGCCCTGACTCCAGGCCAGCAGCACACAGCCGCATGCCATGGCTTCGTAGTTCTTGATCATGAACTCGTTCATGCCGATGTCGGCACTGACGAAAATCATGATGCGATTGAGCGTCTGCAGGTACTCCTCACCCGACTTGGTGCGGGTTACCAGCATCCCGGTACGCTTGGAGAGCGACTCGAGCATGGCTTTACGCTCGGCGTACTCGGTGCTTTTCAGGCTGCCAAGAAAGCCAATGGGAATGTCCCGCTCAACGCCAGTATTGTGCAGCATCTGTTCGTCATAACCCTTGGAGACGAACACCGTGTCGATACCTTCCGCCTGCATCTTGCGCGCGACAACAGCACCGGACACCAGTGCACGACAACTCGGCAGGCGGCGGTAGAGCCTTGAATACACACCGCGATACTTACTCGCTGGCATGTAGTTCTGATAGGCGTCGTGCTCGAGAAAGACCAGCCCGGGTATGCATTTGAGCACCCGCAGTTGTGTCGCCAGACGTTTGACCCGGGAGAAAATCACCACGCGATCGAAGGTCTGGTAATCGACCGAGGCGAGAAACGCCCCCAGATTCAACTGCTGCTGTTTGCTCAAACGATAGATGAAACATTCATCACAGTTCTGCTGCACGATGTCGTAGAGCCGGTCGAGAATGACCCGCTGCTCGTCCATCACCAGGAGCATGACTTTCATAGATTAATTGACCACGCGACGTAGGCAGGCAAGCGCATCGGATTCAAAGCTGCCTACATCAACGGAAACGGTAAAATCCCCAAGGCAAAATCCGTTCACACGCAGTACACAACGGTAAAAGTTCATCTGATCAACGACTGCGAATCTTCTCGACAATCGCCGTTGTCGAGCTGTTTTCCACAAGCCCCAAGACCTTTACGGTGCCGCCATAAGCGGTAACGATATCGGCGCCGACCACCTGATCGATGCCGTAATCGCCACCCTTGACCAGCACGTCCGGTTTAACTTCGCGCAGCAGATTTTCCGGGGTGCCTTCAGGGAAGCTGATCACCCAGTCCACCGCGCCGAGGCCGGCGAGAACCGCCATGCGTCGATCAACGCTGTTGATCGGACGGCCCGGGCCTTTGAGGCGGCTGACCGAAGCATCATCGTTGACCGCGACAATCAGACGATCGCCCTGTGCCCGTGCCTGCTCCAGATAGGTGACATGCCCGGCATGCAGGATGTCGAAGCAGCCGTTGGTGAAGACGATCCTTTCGTTGTGCGCGCGGGCATCGGCCACGGCGAGCAGCAACTGTTCAAGACCCAGAACACCACGCTCGGAACCTTCTTCACGCTGAATGGCGCGACGCAGTTCCGGGGCACTGATGGCGGCCGTACCGAGTTTGCCAACCACGATGCCGGCGGCCAGATTGGCCAGCGCGACGGCGTGGGGCAGGTCTTCACCGGCGGCAATCGCTGCAGCCAGGGTGGAGATCACCGTGTCGCCAGCACCGGTGACATCGAACACTTCACGGGCACGGGCCGGCAGGTGCAGCGCCGGTTGGTCCGGGCGCAACAGGGTCATGCCATGCTCGCCACGCGTTACCAGCAGCGCACCGAGTTCGAGGTCGTGCATCAGCGCAGCGCCCTTGCTCACCAGCTCATGCTCATCGACACAACCGCCGACGATGGCTTCGAATTCGCTGAGGTTGGGGGTGATCAGGCTGGCGCCGCGATAGATCGAGAAATCCTTGCCCTTCGGGTCGGCCAGCACCGGAATGTTCTTCGCGCGGGCGGCCTGGATCAGTGCCTGATGGTTTTTCAGGGCACCTTTGCCGTAGTCGGAGAGCACCAGTACCTTGATGCCTTCGAGCAGGTCATCGACCTGCGAACCAAGGGCCAGAGCGTCGGTGGCGAACGGTTCTTCAAAGTCGATACGCAGCAGTTGCTGGTGCCGGCTCATGACCCGCAGCTTGACGATGGTTGGCTGGTGCGCAATGCGCTGGAACAGAGCGCGTACGCCCGCGCCTTTGAGACTGTTGCTCAGGCTGTCGGCGGCTTCGTCGTCGCCGGTCACACCGACCAGCGACGCCGGCGCACCCAGCGCGGCAATGTTCAAGGCAACGTTCGCGGCACCGCCCGGACGATCTTCGATCTGCTCGACCTTAACGACCGGCACCGGCGCCTCAGGGGAAATCCGTGAGGTTCCGCCATGCCAGTAACGGTCGAGCATGACATCGCCGACTACCAAGACCGGGGCTTGATCGAAACGCGGCATGGACAACTTCATGGAGCAACCCACATACAAAATGAACAGGGGCGCGATATTAACACAGGGTAAAGCGCCGTCCGCCTCAATCTGAAAGGTCGCGCACCCAGAACAACTCGTGGCGCCGGACCGCCTTGCGGAAAAACTCGTTACTGCCCGTTTCAGGCCAGCGACGCCCCGCCAGCACCTGCTGGATCCAGCGGCGCAATTGCCGTTTGAACACCTGTTCGCCCTGCAGATCGTGCTCCATGGCCAAGGCCATGGCTTTGTCCAGTTGCACCTCCGCGGACAGCAGCGGACTCCACAGCCGGTCAGCCGGCAACGGCTCGATGGCCGGTGGCAACGCAATACCGGCACCGGCTGGCCCCATCGGCCAACGATCGTTGTCGTGCAGGTGATTGGCGTACATCAGCAGGGTTGTCGGCTTCCAGCTACTCAGCGCGATAGCCTCAAGCAACGCCCGGGTCGAGGCTACGTGATCGCTGTGGGGATCGAGCTCAGGATGGGGCGTCACCACCACTTCTGGACGATAGTGCTCAAGCAGGGCCTTCAGGTCGCCCAGTAGATTTTGCCAGGTCGGCTGCCCATCGATGTCGGCAGGCAGGGTCAACGGATTGTGCCGGCGCACGCTGCGCACATCGTTTTCCTGCGACTCACGAGAGCCGAACGCCTTCGCAGGCGCTTCGGCCATCGAGGGCAGTTGCAGGCAGTAATAACCCAATTGCACGCAGCGATCGGCAGGCACGCCCCCCCAAAGAGGGATCACCAGACTGTCCCAACTGCGCAAACGGCCCTTCAAACGTGCCGCTGCGGCTTGATCAAGGCCAAGACGCTGGAAGTCTTCAGCTTCGATCTCGCCTTGGGTCAGGGTGACGATACTGACGTCTTCGCAACGACTGTACAGGCCGAATGCGGCGAGTTCCGCATCATCGGCATGGGGAGCAATGACCATCACCCGCTGGCGGGAATACTCAGGATTGGCCATGACCCACAACACACCGGTCGCAGCCGGTACGCAATATCGGCCACGCAGCGCCAGAGTACCTTGCGCCAGCGCATCGGCCTGACCGGACAGATTAAGGAAACGCCGCCCTTTGACGCCGCGCTCGAAGTCCTGGCGATCATCGCCCACCTCAACGCAGGGATCGAGCCAACGCCCCAGCCAAGTGGATTTCACTTCAAGCTCGAGTACCAATGTCTCGCCCTGCGCCAGCGGCTCGCTCAGACGCAACAGACTGCCCTCAAGGCTCACACTCTGGCGGGCCGCTTGCGCTGGAAAGTTGTATTGATAGTCGTCAGCAGGCCGATAGAACAGATGATCGGCGAACCAGGCCTCGTGTGCGATCCAGGCCAGCACCAGCAACAATGGCACCAGCCACCACGCAACCAGCCATCCGATCAGCAACAACCCCGCCAGAAAGGCGATCAGGAACAGACGTTTGTTACGCCGATGGGCCTTGAGAAGCTGTTGCTTGCGAGCACTCATGAATTCAGACCTTGTAGACCGGCACCGTATGGCACCAGCGATCCTTGTACTCACGGTCGGCACGACCGAATGAATAACGCAGAGGTTTGCCCAGCGCTTGCGCGTGCGCCCAGGCCTCTTGGGTGTTGACGAAACTCAGCACGCTGCCGGGACTGAACTCGCGGCTCTGCGGATCGACGCCACCGTTGATGTACTCCAGCGACACCCATTGCGGGGCCTCGACCCGGTACAGCACTTGAATGGCCACGGGTGCCGAATCGAGCATCGCCACCGAACCGGTCATGAACTCGCGCAACAAAGTAAAGACCTCAACCAGCCCGGCCTTGCCCGGCACCTCAAAGCCCCAGCGACGCTGAAACAAATCACCGTAAGCAGCGGCTTGTTCCTGCGGGGTAAAGTCGGACATCGGCACCAGTGATCCACCGGCCTCTTCCAGCAGGCGCTGCTCACGACGCTGGTTGTAGCGAAACTTCTTCGAATACTCTTCCGGCAACCGGGCCAGGGCCAGGCCTTCGGGCTGCGGCTTCAACGTGCTGATCTGCCCGGCATTGAGCTGGGACACATACGCCATGCGCTGGCGCACCGGCACGCTGACATCGGCTGCGATCGGCAGAATGATTTCCGCATTGCCCATGTCCAGCAATCCGCGCTTGCCCTCGCGCTTGAGCACTTCCTTGGACAACGCGACATGCCGCCCCCAGCAAGGGATGGCGGCCAGCACATCACCACCCACGATCCAGCCCAGGTAGCGTAATTCGATGCCAAGGAACGTCGACAAGCGCTCGACGACTTCGGGATGCGTGGCAAAGCTGCCACCGAAACGCTGCCAGGCTTGAGCGTAGATGTCGCGGTCGATTTCGCTCCAGCCACGCTCGCGAAAGCTGCGAAACATCGTCAGCATACGTCGGTCGCGTGTGCCGGCTGAGGTTCGTCACCCTCTTCAAACTCTTTGGCATGCAGACGCGCGTAATAGCCGTTCTGCTCGAGCAATTGCGCGTGAGAGCCACGCTCGACAATACGGCCTTCGTCCATGACCAGAATCAGGTCGGCTTTCTCGATGGTGCTCAAGCGGTGGGCGATCACCAGGGTCGTGCGGTTTTTCACCACATGATCCAGCGCTGCCTGAATATGCCGCTCCGACTCGGTATCAAGCGCGGAAGTAGCCTCGTCGAGAATCAGCAGCGGCGCATCCTTGAGCAGCGCCCGGGCAATGGCGATGCGCTGACGCTGGCCGCCGGACAGCAGCACGCCGTTTTCGCCGACCATGGTTTCGTAGCCCTGCGGCATCTTGATGATGAACTCGTCGGCATACGCCTCGGTAGCCGCGCGCTTGACCTCATCGAACGGTGCGCCGGCCAGATCGCCGTAGGCGATGTTGTTGGTCACCGTATCGTTGAACAGCGTGACCTGCTGGGTCACCAGTGCAATCTGCCGACGCAGGCTGCGCAAGGTGAAGTCCTGCACCTGCACGCCATCGAGCAGGATCTGGCCCTGCGCGTGATCATGCTGATAGAAGCGTGGAATCAGGCTGGCCAGGGTCGACTTGCCACTGCCCGAGCGCCCCACCAGAGCGACCATCTGCCCCGGCTCGACGACGAAGCTGATGTCGTTAAGCACCGCCTTGTCGGTGTCGGGGTAGTGGAAACTCAGATTGCGCACTTCCAGACGACCTTCGAGACGATCCTGCTCGACCGTGCCTTGATCCACTTCCGCTGGCTCATCCAGTTGCTCGAAAATGCTTTCGGCACCGGCCACACCTTTCTGAATGGTCGAGCTGACTTCCGACAACTGACGGATCGGCTTGGGCAGCAAACCGGCCATGGTGATGTAAGCCACCAGATCGCCCGGCGAAGCGTCGCCGCGAAGGTACAGCACGAGGAACATGACCACCGCCATGGCGCTGTACGTCACCAGTTGCAGCATCGGCGTGTAAACCGCGCCGGTCTTGGTCATCGTCAACTGCTTGTCGGTGTTGCTCTGGCTGGCATCGCGAAAGCGATCCTTTTCGTACTGCTCGCCGCCGAAGCTGCGCACAACGCGGTAGCCATGAATGGTCTCGGAGGCGACGTGCGTGACGTTCCCCATCGAGACCTGAATCTTCTTGCTTTGCTTGCGGAATTTCTTGCTGGTGCTGTTCACCATCAAACCGATCAACGGCAGGATGGCGACCATCACCAAGGTGAGTTTCCAGTTCATCCACAACAGCGTGCAGAACAGGAAAATCACGGTCATGCCTTCACGGATGACGACTTTGATCGCATCCGTTGCCGCACCGGTGACCATCGTCACGTTGAAGGTGATTCGGGAAATCAGATGGCCGGAATTGTTCTTGTCGAAGAAGCGATTGGGCAACTCCAGCAATTTGTTGAACAGCACCACCCGCAAGTCATGCACCAGACCCAACGAAACCCGCGCCAGGAAGAAGTTACCCAGGTACGACCCCACGCCTTGCCACAGTGCGATGAATACAATCATCAGTGGCACGGTCTCGAGCAGCTGCAGCTTGCCCAGATAAGGGTTGCCCGGGAACAGACTGGCCTCAGGATTGGCCAGACCGTCGACAAAATATTTGAGGATGTAAGCGAGCATCGGTTGAGTCGATGCGAAAATCAAAAACCCGACGATGCTGAGAAGGAAAAGGCCGGCATAAGGCCGCACGTAAGCCAAAAGGCGGAAATAGATCGCCAGCGTGGACTGGGCTTTCGGTTCAGGACTGCTCATGGTGATCCGCGCAATTCAGTGAGGCGCCGATGATATCACACGCGTTTTTGCCCCGATAAACATGACTTCAAGCCAGCCTTCGACCAAGTCGGTTAAGATACTCCGCTAATGATGGGGAGCCCGATATGCAATCGATTGATCACAGCACTTACGAGGCACTGCGCGAGGGTGCACACGTATTGGAAGCCGACGGTTCCGGCGACAAGGTGCTCAGATTGGCCGATGGACGCATGCTCAAGCTGTTCCGCCGCAAGCGGTTGCTTAGTTCGGCGCTGTTCTACCCCTATGCGCAACGCTTTGCCGACAACACCCGCGCCCTCGAACAACGCGGCATCCTTTGCCCCAAAGTCATTGCGGTCTATCGCATTCCGAGCATCGAACGTGACTGCGTGTATTACAGCCCGCTGGAAGGCCATACGGTGCGTCAGTTGCAGAGCGCTGGCGATGAGGCTGACACACTGAGATTCCAGCTGGGCGGGTACTTCGCCCTGCTGCACGAAAAAGGTGTGTACTTTCGATCACTGCACTTCGGCAACGTCGTGCAGACCCCCGACAACCGCTTGGGCCTGATCGATATCGCCGATCTACGCTGCCAGAAGCGCGCACTCAGTGACAGCAAGCGCCTGCGTAACTTCGCGCACTTGCTGCGTTACAAGGAAGATCGCCAATGGCTGCTCGGCCAGGACGCCGGCGAAACCTTTGTCGAAGGCTATCGCCAGGCGCTGCCGAGCCACCGACAAGCGCCACTGATCTCGCGCCTGCGTCCGCTGCTCGGCTAAACCCTAGCGGCCGATGACCACCACGGTAGCCCCTTTGCGATTGGCGAAATGCTCGATGATGCGCAGCTTGTGCGCCGCCAGCCACTCACTCAGCCACGGCTCGTCACCTTTGGCCTCGATGAGGAAGTACTGATAGTCGCCAGCGTGCGCTGCCGACATCGCTTCCTCTGCGGTCAGCACCGGCATCACGTAGCCGCGACCGGCGTAATAGCTGATCCGCCCATCCTCGAAATACGTCTTCGCACCTGGCTCGACGTGGGCAGACATCCAGTGGCCGGCCTCGACGTAATGGGTTTTACCGGCCCCTGTGGAAATGACGTTCGAGAGCATCACCAGCAACCCCAGAACCACCAGCCATTTGCCGCAACGCGGGAACTCGCGAACGAACGCCGCCAGCCCCATCGCCAGCACGGGCACAAACAACAGGTTCAGAAAGCTCAGGTAGCGCGTATTCATGAACTGCTGCTTGATGAAAAACAGCACCAGTACCATCAGATACAGCAATGCCGTCCAGGCAAAAGGTCGATAGTCGCGCCAGTAGACAGCTAGCACCCCCCAGTTGCGCCGCAGAATGAAGGGAACGGCGAAAGGCCCCATCAGCTTCACGAAACTGATGGTCATGGTCGCCAGGATGCCGAAGAAAATGATCCGGCCAGATTCATCCTGGGAGTACTTGTTGATGAGCGAATTGGCAAACTGATCGCACAGCATCTGGAAGGAAGCAAACACGCTGTGTGGCGCAATCATGTCCAGATACAGCATCACGCGTGCCGACAGAAGCACACCTGAGACCGAAACAGCCAGCAGCCCTAAAACCGGCAACAGCGAAAACTGAACGAACTGCATTCGCCGGTTCGACGACCAAAGATTGGGCAACTGCCACAGCGCTAATGCTGGCACCAGCAGCAAGGCTTCGAGCCGAAACAAGGCTGCCGCGATGACGGCCACATGAATGAGTGCCGCCCGCAGCCAGCCGCCACGGGCTTGCCAGCGCAGCGCGAGCCAGAGTGTCAGGGTGCAGAAGAACCAGAAACCGCATTCACGGATGATGTCGTTTCGGAAGGCATTCACCGCCGGCATTGCCAATACCACCAGACAAGCCCAACCGGCGAGATGCACCGACCGTTGACGTACGCAGTCCACCATCAGCGCGCTGGTGCCGGCAAAAAAGAGCGCGCACCACAGATAGGCACTCAGCTCCAGCGGCAAATGCAGGACGGCATGAGTAGCGGCCAGCAAAAAGGAAAACCAGGGCCAGTCGAAAGCGGCCCAGGCCACATTAGGCCCGTGCTCGGTGACCTGTTGCGCGATATCAATGTACAGCGCGGCATCACGCCCCACTGTCGCGGTGCCCATGACTGCTATCAGCGATAACAGCGCACTGCCCAGAAACGCCAGCCAAACCGGGTATTCGTCGATGATTCTGGAGACTTGAGCTCCCACCTTGCCGCCCGTACCTTTCACCCAGCCACCTCACCGACATCCATTACAGGGTCCGCATAGTCTCCGCGACCCGATTACCGAAACAGCACCCGCAACGCCTTGCGCGTGTAAGACCAGCGCGAAAACGTCCGCCAGTCTGCACGCAAGGCCTGAAAGTAAAACGATTTGGCCAGTTTGTACTCGCCATGGGAATAACAGTCGCGAAACAACGACAGGCAACGCTGCGCCAAAAACGCCTGGCGCAAATCAAACATTTCCTCGGGCATCCGCCGACTGGAAAAAACTTCACTGACCACCTGCTCCGTTCCGGCAGCAAGGCTTTGGCGCAGATCATGGCGCATGCTGTCGGCGTGCTTGTAAATCAGCGCCAAGGGCTCGTCCAGAACGGTGCAGGGGTAGCGCGCCAGCACTTGGGCGAATACTGGCAAGTCCTCGACGTTGCGCAAATTTTCCGGGTAATTACCCAAAACGAATACATCGCGGTGCATCGCACAGGCACCGTTGGAAATCGACACCGTCTTGTTCAGCAGGTAACCCTGCAGGCACTGGCGGGGCGTCACAGGCAGCGGCTTGGCCGCCTGCAAGCTGCGGCGCCCGTCAGCAAACACTGACCAATGCGCGCCGATCACCATCAGGCTGTGTGGATTACTTTCGAGGTGCTGGGAAAGTGCAGCCAAGGCACCGGGCGCCATTTCATCATCGGAGTCGAGAAACACCAGATACCGTCCGGCTGTCTCTTCCAGCCCCCGATTGCGCACCGACGACAAGCCACCGTTGCTTTTACGCAGCGCGCGAAAACGCCCGCCATGCTTGAGCAGGAGCTGTTCTACTACCTCAGGCGTATCGTCCGTCGACCCGTCGTCGATAACCAGCAGATCCGCCGCCGCCTCATCCAACTGCGCCAACACCGACTCCACTGCACGTGGCAGGGTTCGCGCATAGTTGTAAACCGGAATGACGACGCTGATCAGTGTTTCAGTCAAGTTCGTATCCTTTTACACCCTCTTTTACGACCAGAATATCTTCCATGATCAGGTATTCCAGATCCGAGCCGAAAAACATGTTCAGCGCGTCAGTCGGCGAGCAGATCATCGGTTCGCCACGACGGTTAAGCGAGGTGTTCAGCGATACGCCGTTGCCGGTCAGGGTTTCCAGCGCCTTCATCATGTCGTAGTAGCGTGGGTTGTATTCACGCTTGAGCACCTGGGCACGGGAAGTGCCGTCTTCGTGGACAACTTCCGGCACGCGGGTCTTCCACTCTTCCGCCACTTCGAAGGTGAAGGTCATGAACGGCGCCGGGTGATCGATCTTGATCATCTGTGGCGCCACGGTGTCGAGCATCGACGGGCAGAATGGCCTCCAGCGCTCGCGGAACTTGATCTGATGGTTGATCCGGTCAGCTACCCCGGCCACGCTCGGGCAACCGATGATCGAACGACCACCCAAAGCACGCGGACCGAACTCCATGCGCCCCTGGAACCAGGCCACCGGATTGCCATCGACCATGATCTTGGCGATCTGCTCCGGCATGTTGTCGAGCTTGCGCCAGGTCGGCTTGCTCTCGTGACGGGCGCAGGCGGCGATCACGTCTTCGTTGCTGTACGACGGGCCGAGGTAGACGTGTTCCATCTTCTCGACCGGTACGCCACGAGCGTGCGACACGTAGGCAGCGGCACCGACCGCAGTACCGGCATCGCCGGACGCCGGCTGCACGAACAGTTCTTTGATGTCGTCGCGGGCGATGATTTTCTGGTTCAGCTTGACGTTCAACGCACAGCCACCGGCGAATGCCAGCTTGCCGGTTTCCTTGAGCACGTCGCCCAGGTAGTGGTCGATCATCTGCAACGCCAGTTTCTCGAACAACGCTTGCATGCTCGCGGCGTAGTGGATGTACGGCTCGTCAGCGATATCGCCTTCGCGCTTCGGCCCCAGCCATTCGATCAGCTTCGGCGAGAAGTAGAAACCTTTGCCCTTCTCTTTGTAGCGGCGCAGGCCGATGACGTTGGCGTAGTCGGTGTTGATCACCAGTTCGCCATTCTCGAACGAGGCCAGACGCGAGAAATCGTATTTGCTGGCGTCGCCGTACGGCGCCATGCCCATGACCTTGAACTCACCGTCGAGCATCTCGAAACCGAGGAACTCGGTGATCGCGCCATACAGGCCGCCGAGGGAGTCCGGATCGAAGAATTCCTTGATCTTGTGAATCTTGCCATTTTCGCCATAGCCGAAAAAGGTTGTCGCGTATTCGCCTTTGCCGTCGATACCGAGGATCGCGGTTTTCTCTTTGAAACCGGAGCAGTGGTAAGCACTGGAGGCGTGGGCCAGGTGATGCTCGACCGGCTCGATCTTGATCTTTTTCGGATCGAAACCCAGTTGTTCAAGGCACCAGACAATCTTGTTGCGATAGCGCTTGTAGCGACGGTTGCCCATCAGGATCGCATCAAGGGCGCGGTCCGGGGCGTACCAGTAACGCTTGGCGTAGTGCCAGCGGGCCTTGCCGAACAAACTGATTGGCGCAAACGGGATCGCTACCACGTCAACGTCGGACGGCTTGATGCCGGCCTGTTCAAGACAGAACTTCGCCGATTCGTAGGGCATGCGGTTCTTTGCATGCTTATCGCGTACGAAGCGCTCTTCTTCAGCCGCCGCCACCAGCTTGCCGTCGATGTACAAGGCTGCTGAAGGGTCATGGCTAAGGGCGCCGGACAGGCCAAGAATCGTCAATGCCACAGGGGTCTAGCCTCTTTAGTCTGCGTGCAGGCGCGATGCGCCTTGAAAATTGATGTGCCCTCGCACACGGCGAGTGACAGCTAAAGGGCGGGATTATAGCGTAAACGAGAGGGGAATTACCCTGTGCGATTGCCTCAGGGTGAATGGTTGGGAGAAACCTTGCCCACCTGCTCAATAACCGCCCCTGCGCCAGTAAATGCCAAGGTTGCCATCAGTGACCTGACGATAAACCGTATAGGGCAACGCGACTGTATCGAATACACCGGACAATGGCAGATCCAGCAGCACGAACGGTACAAGAAATCCGCTGGGATCAGGAGGCGCATTCAATACGCAGAAATCAAAGGCCAGACCGCTGTAAATCCGCGGAATGGATTGGCAATAGGTTTTTTGCTTGCGCATGTCCCGCGCCACGTCGGCATCGTCCTGCAAGACGGTCATGGTGCTGCCACAGCCAGCCAGAACCCATGAAAATACGCCCAGCGTTACAGTCTGTTTGATGGTCAAGATTCGCCCTCCAAGGTCGTCGGGCAAATTAGCATCGGGACTGAACGGGGCACAGTTCATGCCTTCTGGAGAAGCTGTAGGACAAGTCGCTGAATCTTGTCCTCTACTGCTGTAGTGGTTTGACTCAGGCCGCGCTGGAAATGTCTTTCGGCAAACGCCGATCAATAATCTGATACAGCGCACTGCTTTCGGGCCAGTTGCGCATGAATCGCGCACGGTCACGGACATAGGCCGGGGCGAAACTGCCGGCGGATCCATGCTGGCACATCGAATCCAGATCGATCAGCGCCCAGCGATCCTGCTGCCAGAACAGGTTGTGCCCCTTGAAGTCGCCATGGCTGATGCGCTCGTCAATCAAGCGCGCGAACAACAGGTCCAGCGCCTGCAGTTCCGCTTCCGGCGCATCGCCATTTTCCACATACGGCGCAAAGCGCTCGATGATATCCGGCCCCGGCAGGAACTCGGTCACCAGATACGCACGGCTGCGCAGCCACAAAAAGCGCTTCTCCAGCACCGCCAGCGGTTTGGGTGTGGCGATACCGAGGAACGCCAGGCGATTGCCTTCGCGCCACGAATGCCAGGCGCGACTCGGACGCCAGAAACGCTTGAGCCAATGCGCAAAGCCCTTGATGTTGTAGCGCTTGATCACCAGCGTGCGCGCACCGGCCTGAACCTTGCCGACGCTCGCCGCGCCACCGGTCTTGTACAGATGGCCCTGATCGAGCAACGCATCGGCCTGCTCCAACACCGGCAGCATGGCTGATTCTTCTTCGCGACGGATCGCGCGCAGAGCGAACGCTCCACGCTGCACACTGAACAGCGTGCACTCGCGACCGACCTTGATCAGAAAATCCTTCAAGCGCCAGCGCCGCACTTTGTCGATCTGCTTCTGCAAGGCCTCCAGCGGCAACGCGTGCTCACTGTTGCTCAACAGGTAATACACCAAAAGCTCTTCGGTGAATGGCTCCAGCGCTTTGGGCAACTGGGCGAAAAACACCCCGAGGTTTTCCAGGACTTTTTGTCGCGACAGCGGCTGGCCGGCGGTCTCGGCACAAATACCGGCACCATCAATCAAGTACAACTGGCCACCGTGACGCAGCAGATTGTCCAGATGCAGGTCTTCCTGCCAAAGCCCTTTGCCGTGCAATTGGCCAATGGCGCCCAACGCTTCGGCCAGCACCGTCGATTGTTCGTCGGCCAATACCGGTAGCGACTCGACTTTCGCCCAGGCATCGCCGAGGCTTTCAGCACCTTCAAGGAAATCGAACAGCAGCCAGCCACCTTCGCCATTCTGCAAGCCATCGGCCAGCAGCAGCGGTGTCGTCATACCTTGCCCCGCCAGCAAGCGCACGCCTTCCAGTTCGCGCTGAAAATGCCGGGCAGCCTTGCCGCCCACCAGCAATTTGGCCAACACCGGACGCCCGCGCCAGACACCGGCGCCGACGTAACGCTGCCCCGGCAGGACTCGCAGCAGACTCAGCAATTGCAGATCCGCACTGCCAGCGGCATCGGCCAGAGTCACCGTCAGCGGCAGTTGTGGGGCTCGCCCGACACCGGCCAGCTCGGACAATTGCATCAGCGCGTCTCCTTGTGACTGCGGCGCGCGGTCAGCCGGGCGAGCCAGCTGTCGAGCAGCGAGCTGTCGGTCGATTGATCAAGATAAGCCGCCAGCAATTCACGCAGCTGCGCCTCGTTCCATTCCGGTGCGCGGCGCTGCAATGGCTCCAGATCCTTGATCCGGTCACGCATGCCGAACAACAAGGGGCGGGTTTTTTCCAGGTCGATCAATTGCGCCTGATACCCGTCACCGCTGGCGCGCAGAAAAATATGTTTGGGATAGAAGCAGCCGTGCACCTGACGCACACCGTGCAGATGTCGCGCGAGCAATCCGCAGGCCTTGAGGATGGCCGAATGTTGCGCGGCACTGAGCTGTGCCCAACGCTGCAATAGCGACTCCAGATCGCTCCAGCCATCGAGTGCCCGGGTCAGCAGGATCGCGCGAACCTCGCCGTCAACCTTGCGCTCACCGAAGAACGCCGCTTGCAGCGCGGGAATACCGAGCTTGCGATAGCGGCTGATATTGCGAAACTCGCGGGCAAAGCTGGGTTCACCGAAAGGCGCGTGCAAGGTGCGCGTCAGGTAATTGCTCTGGCGCTTGAGGTAATAACCCTGCCCTTCCAGGTCCAGACGGAAGACGCTACTCCAGCCACCACGGGCGGTATTGGGTTCGTCCACAGCTTCAAGCTGTTTGGCCCACAGTGCGTCGAAAGTGCCGAGACCATGGCGCTCAAGCAGTGCGCGGTCTTCAGCAGCCAGAAAATCAGTCATTCGCGTCCCTCGAAAAATCTCACCACGTGCCGAATCCGTTTCTTGTCGGCGCTATCTAGCCGATCGCACTGGCGATATTGCTTATAGAAACGCAGGCGCTGGGTATTGGACAGGTGGTATTTGGCGAGTTTATCGAGACAGGCCAGATCCTTGGTGATCCGATACTTGAGCCAGAAGCCGCGCCAGAACTCGCCGTTAGGGCAATCGATCAGAAATATGCGGGCCTGCTCATCGATCAACAGGTTGCGCCATTTCAGATCGTTATGGGTAAATCGGTGATCATGCATCGTCCGGGTATAGCCGGCCAATTGCCGACTGACGCCGTCGACCCAGGCGCGATCCTTGAGCTTCGGATCCTTGCGCTCGGCAAGCGCCGAAAGGTCTTCGGTGTTGGGCAATTCGCGGGTGATCATGGCGCCGCGATCATACGCCGCGCCACGTCGTTCCAGGCCCCAGGCCACCACTTCAGCGGTGGGAATGCCCCACTTGGCGAAGCGCTTGAGGTTCTGCCATTCCATCTTTACTCGCGGCTTGCCGAGGTAGCGGCGCAAGCCTTTACCGGCGCCGACATAGCGTTTGACGTAATAGTTGACGCCATTGCGCTGCACGCGAATCACTTCCGACAGCGGATCACGGGTCAGGCGTTCGCCCTGCAACGCAAATACCGCTTCGAGGCTGCCGAAGTCTTCGGCAAGCTCGCTGTATTGCGGCTCGAGAGTCCAACCCGCCATCAGAGCGCATCCCCGTAACGCTGCTTACGTGCATAGAGCTTGTTGGCTTTGCCTTCGAGCCAGTTCAGCAGCGGGGCTTCTTGCGCCAGAATCTGGCGCAGCGGTTGCTGGAAATAGCCTTTGAGGAACCGCAGTTTGTCGCGACGGGTCAGGCCGATGTCCAGCGCGGAAAAATACAGCGCGGCCAGATCCTTGTTGCGCCAGCGCTGAGTGATTTTCGCGCGGGTCTGGGCACGGTGCAGGTCGATCACCGAGAGCTTGAAGTCTTCAGGTGTCACCGGTTTATCGGTGTGCAGCAGGAAGTGGCAGATGTAGCAGTCGCGATGGTTGACGCCGGCGCGGTGCATCATGCCGGTCATGCGTGCGACTTCGGCGATCAGCGCGCGCTTGAGTTTTGGCTCCGGCGGCTGCTTGACCCAGTCGATGCTGAAGTCTTCCAGGCTGATGGTCGGCGCCAGCTCTTCGGTGACGATGAACGAGTGCTGATCCGCCGGGTTGCTGCCCTTCTCGCCGTAAGCAACGGCGGTCATGGTCGGCACGCCGACTTCCTGCAGACGCTGGATAGCCTTCCACTCCTGACCTGCGCCGAGTACCGGCAGCTTGGCGGTCAGCAGGTTCTTGAAGATTTCGCCCCAGCCGATGCCACGGTGGATCTTGACGAAAAATCCGTTGCCGTCGACTTCCGTGCGCAGTGTCCGACGCGCTTCCAGCTCGCGGTATACCTCGCCCTGCAAGCCTTCGACTTCGGCGAACGGGTCGCGTCCGGCCCAAAGGCTCTTGAACGGTTCAGCCAGCATCAACTTCATTAAGCGTGCTCCGCCAGAATCACATCAGCCGCGTGCTGCGGCATGCTGTAGAGGTCGGCCGTCTCGGCGAAGGCCAGACCATTGCGGCTCCAGGCCGCGCGTGCAGCGTCATCATTCAACATTTCAGTCAGGTATTGCGTCAGCTGCGCCTGCTCGAACGGCTCGTCCAGCACTCGCCCGGCATCGGCCTCGGCAATGTAATGGGCGTAACCACAGACTGCACTGACCAGCACCGGCAATCCGGCGACCAGCGCTTCCAGCAACACCGTGCCGGTATTTTCGTTGTACGCCGGATGGATCAACAGATCGGCGCCGAGCAGGAAACGCGGGATATCGCTGCGTCCCTTGAGGAACGTCACGTTGTCGCCCAGACCCAAAGTCGCGCTCTGCATCTGGAACAATTTGGGGTCATCCTGGCCGATTACAAACAGCCGGGTGCGTTTCTTCAGTTCGGCGGGCAAGGCGGCCAGCGCTTTCAGGCTGCGATCGACACCTTTGGTCTTGAACCCCGAGCCGATCTGCACCAGCAACAGCTCGTCGTCCTTGAGATTGAACTCAGCGCGGAAACCGCCGCGAATCTCATCGGCATCCGCCGGGCGGCGACGATCCTGGGCGATGCCTGGCGGCAGCAGATGGAAACGCTCAAGCGGCGTGTCGTAATGCTTGATGAACAGCGGCTGCTGCACTTCGGAAATCATCAGCACTTCGGTCTTCGCGTCCTTGGCGAACACTGCGCGCTCGTACTCGGCGAAGTGGCGATAGCGACCCCAGCGACGGTACAGCGAGTTACGCAGGTTTTGCGCCTTGTCTTCGAAGCAGCCGTCGGCCGCGTAATAGACGTCCAGCCCTGGCATCTTGTTGAAACCGATCAGGCGATCCACCGGACGCTTGGCCAGATCCGCTGCCATCCATGCGCTGAGTTTTTCATTGCGACGATGGTTGAAGAACGCCTTGACCGGCGCCACCAGCACCTCGAAACCGGGCGGCACGTCGCCTTCCCAGATCAGTGTGTAGACGCGAATCTGATGCCCGCGCTTCTGGCATTCGAGGGCGATGCGCATGAAATCGCGCTGCAAACCACCGAACGGGAAATATTTGTACAGGACGAATGCCAATTGCATCAGCGCAGCTCCTCAGCCATTAACAACGTGCTCAGTCGGCTGGCGACACGCTCGGGGTTCAGACGCGTGAAGCACAGCGGCTGTTCACGCTTCAGGTCAAACTGACGGGCATCCTGCGCGGTCGGTTGATAGGTACATTTCTTTTGCAGACACGGTGCGCACGGGAAATCGCTGGCCAGATGAATCTGCAGCTTGCCGTAAGCGCCGGTCAGACCCGGGTTGGTCGGGCCGAACAGCGAAATGGTCGGCACATCCAGCGCGGCGGCCAAATGGCCGAGACCGGTGTCCACCGCCACGCACGCTTGCGCGCCAGCGAGAACTTTGCCGACGCCGGCCAGATTCAGCTTCGGCAGCACTTCGGCGTGTTTGAAACCGGCGGCGATGCGTTCGGCACGAGCCTTTTCCTGCGGGTTGCCCCACGGCAGCTTTACGCCGACGCCGAGATAACCGACGCGTTCGGTCAGCTCACGCCAGTAACTTTCCGGCCAGTGTTTGGTGTCCCACGTGGTGCCGTGGAGGAACACCACAAAGGCGTTTTTGCGCGGCAACTCGACCAGTCGTTCGACGTTGAGGCCGTAGTCGCCCAAGCCTTTGGGCAAGTCGTAACCGAGGGCGATGGCGAACAACTGCCGCACCCGTTCGACGGCGTGCTGACCACGGGCCACGGCCAGTTTGCGATCATAGAAACGCGCAGCCATCGGCTCACGGGCCGAACCTTTGTCGAGTCCGGCCACCGGCGCTTTGACATAACGGGTCAGCCAGGCACTTTTCAGCAAACCCTGAGCGTCGATGACCAAATCGTATTTGTTGACGCGCACGCTTTGCTTGAAGCGTTTCCATTCGCCGCTGGTGATGGTGTTCCAGATGTTTTTGCGCCAGCGGCGAATCGCCACCGGAATCACTTTGTCGACGGCCGGGTGCCAGGTCGGAATCTCGGCAAAGCCTTCTTCCACGACCCAGTCGAACTTGATCCCGGGGATGGCTCGGGCGGCGTCGGTCAGCGCCGGCAACGCATGAATCACGTCGCCCAGCGATGAAGTCTTGATCAGCAATACCCGCAACTTAATGAACCTCGACCACAGCGCCCTGCAGTTTCTGCAAGGCATCGTTGACCGCGTCCGGCATCAGCTGGCGCAGGCAGTTGTAATGGCCGAAACGGCAGGTACGGTCGAAGCACGGGCTGCAATCAAGGCCCAGACGGACGACTTCAACGTGCTCGGCCAGCGGCGGAGTGAAACCCGGCGAGGTCGAGCCGTAGACGGCGACCAGTGGGCGGTTCAGCGCGGCGGCAACGTGCATCAGACCGGAATCGTTGGAGACCACCGCGTCGGCGCAGGACATCAAGTCGATGGCCTCGGCCAGCGAAGTGCCGCCGCTGAGGTTGACCGATTCCTCACGCAGGCCCGGGATCAAACGTGCGCGGATATCTTCGCCCACTGAGTGATCGTTTTTCGAACCGAACAGCCACACCTGCCAGCCTTCGCGAATACGCGCTTCGGCGACTTTGGCGTAATGCTCGGACGGCCAGCGTTTGGACTCGCCGAATTCGGCGCCGGGGCACAGGGCCAACACCGGACGGTCGAGGGTCAGGCCGAACTTGGTCAGTGCGGCTTCGCGGGTGACCGGGTCGATTTGCAGGCTTGGCCGTGGATACGGCTTCGGCAGCTCGGCGTTGGCTTCATAGGCCAGCGCCATGAAGCGCTCGATCATCAGCGGATAGCGTTCTTTGTCGAGAGTGCGCACATCATTGAGCAAGCCGTAGCGGAATTCGCCGCGCCAGCCGGTGCGTTTCGGGATGCCAGCGAAAAACGGCACCAGCGCCGACTTCAGCGAGTTGGGCAGCAGGATCGCCTGATCGTACTGACCGCGCAGGGATTTGCCGATGCGCCGACGCGCCGCCAATTCCAGCGCGCCGTGACCGAGCGGAAAGCTCAAGGCCTTGCGCACTTCGGGCATGCGCTCAAGGATCGGCCGGCTCCACTCAGGGGCCAGCACGTCGATTTCGCATTGCGGGTGGCGCTGTTTGAGACACTGAAACAGTGTCTGCGCCATCACCATGTCACCGACCCAACTGGGCCCAACGATCAGAATATTCATGTGGTTTCCAAAAACGAACCGGGGAGGCATTTACGCCTCCCCGCCTCGATAATTCTACAAACACTGTAGATCTACTGTGGGAGCGGGCAGGCTCGCGATGGGGTTTTCACATCCAACATTATTGTCGTCTGATACTTCGCTATCGCTGGCAAGCCAGCTCCCACAGGGTTTTGCATTCATTCATACATCTGCGACTCAGCTTAGCCCCATCTCTTTCCATATCCGCAAAACCTGCCGGCGCTCTTCGGCAAACTGATCGCCCGATATCACCCCGGCGTCCTTCTGCAAGGCCTGCCGGTGGGCGGCGGAGCGGTAGGCTTTATAGGCCTCACGCAGCAGACTGGCATCTTCGGCAGGCATCAGCCCTTCGTGTTCCAGCTCTTCCAGAATGCGGATGTTATCGGTCCAGCGCAGCAGTGGCGGGTGGCTGTGCGACCACGCCAGAGCCGCGTATTGCACCATAAATTCAATATCGACGATACCTCCGGCGTCCTGCTTGAGGTCGAACGGCGCCGTGGCGTCGAAGGCATTTGCTGCCATACCGGCTGCGGTGCTCTTGGTGCCAAGGTTATCGCGCATCTTCGCGCGCATCTCGCTGACTTCCTGTTGCAACTTCGCCAGATCACGCGCCTTGCCCAAGACCTGCGCGCGCACCTTCTCGAACGCCTGTCCGACATCCTGACTGCCGACCAACACCCGTGCGCGCACCAAGGCCTGATGCTCCCACGTCCAGGCTTCATTTTCCTGATAGCGGGCAAACGCGCCGAGCGAACTCACCAACAGCCCCGAAGCACCGGAAGGCCGCAGACGCATGTCCACTTCGTAGAGCTGACCGGAGTTGGTCTGCGCCGTCAGCAAGTGAATGATCCGCTGCCCGAGCCGCGTGAAGAACTGCGCGCCATCGATCGACTTCGGCCCATCGGTTTCCGCCTGCGGATCGCCGTCGTGGATAAACACCAGATCGAGATCGGAACCATGCCCCAGCTCCAGACCGCCGACCTTGCCATAACCGACAATGATGAAGCCGGGATCGCACAACGTGCCGTCGGTGCGCAGCGGCGTGCCGTACTTGGCCACCGTCTGGCGCCAGGCCAAGGCCAGCACTTGCTCAAGAATCGCCTCGGCGAGCCAGGTCAGGTAATCGCTGACTTTCATCAGCGGCAGGCTGCCGGCAATTTCCGAAGCAGCGACGCGCAAACGGTGCGCCAGCTTGAAATGGCGCAGCGCTTCCATTTGTTGTTCGAGGTCGTCCTCGGGAATCCGCGTCAGCCGCTCGCGCAACTCGGCGGCCAGTTCCGGCGCCAAGGGCGGCTTGAACAAACGACCTTCGTTAAGCAATTCATCCAGCAGCAGCGGGAAGCGGGTGATCTGCTCAGCGATCCACGGACTCGCTGCGCACAACGTCAGCAGGCGTCGCAATGCACTGGGGTTTTCCGTCAGCAAGACCAGATAAGCCGAACGCCGAGCAACTGCCTCCACCAACGGCAGCACCCGCTCAAGCACCAGGTCCGGGTTGGCGTGCTCAACCGCCTGCGCGAGCAAACGCGGAATAAAGGCATCCAGACGCTCCCGTCCCAACCGCTGCATCGCGCGCAGTTGCGGGCTGCTGCGCAATCCGGCCAACGCTTTCAGGGCTTTGCTCGCGTCAGCAAAACCGCCCTCCTCCAACTGCCGGCACGCCGCCTCTTCGTCCTGCGCCTCTTCCCACAGCGGCAGCCATTCACCGCCGACCACCACTTCACTTTCAGCGCCTTCATCCTCATCGGGGTCGGCAATTACCTGAGCGAAGTGCCAGGCCACGCGACCGCGCCAGAACATCAGCTTCTCGTGGAAGGCGTCCCAGTCGGCGAACCCGAGCATGAAGGCGATGCGCGCCTGATCCTGTGCACCGTCCGGCAGCATCTGGGTCTGGCGGTCGGCGATCGCTTGGATGGCGTGCTCGGTGTAACGGAGAAATTCGTAGCCTTCGCGCAACTCGCTGATCACTGCCGGCGGCAGATAACCCTGCCCTTCCAGCGTGCTCAGCACCTTTAATAGAGGACGCTGTTGCAGGCTCAAGTCGCGGCCACCGTGGATCAACTGAAAGGCCTGAGCGATGAACTCGACCTCGCGAATGCCGCCGGAGCCGAGTTTGATGTTGTCGGCCATGCCCTTGCGCCGCACTTCCTGCTGGATCAACTGCTTCATGGTGCGCAGCGCTTCGATTGCCGAGAAGTCCAGATAACGCCGATAAACGAACGGGCGCAGCATGTCGAGCAACTGCGCGCCTGCGACTTGATCACCGGCCACCACCCGCGCCTTGATCATCGCGTAGCGTTCCCAGTCGCGGCCCTGATCCTGGTAATACTGCTCCAGCGCATTGAAGCTCAGCACCAGCGCGCCGGACGAGCCGTACGGGCGCAAGCGCATGTCGACGCGGAAAACGAAGCCGTCGACGGTCATCGGATCCAGCGCCTTGATCAGGCGCTGACCGAGGCGGATGAAAAACTCCTGATTATCCAGCGAGCGCTTCACGCCCACCGTTTCGCCGCCCTCGGGGTAGGCGAAGATCAAATCGATGTCGGAAGACAGGTTCAACTCCACCGCGCCGAGCTTGCCCATGCCGAGGATGACCATTTGCTGCGGCTCACCGCTGCGGCGGCCGGTCGGCGTGCCGAACTGTTCGCAATGGCGGCTGTACAACCATTGATAAGCCTGGTCGATGGTGGCGTCGGCCATGTCCGAGAGATCACGGCAGGTCTGCACCAGATCGGCCTGACGGGTGAGATCGCGCCAGATGATCCGCACTTGATGTCGAGCGCGCTGACGACGCAAGGCGCGGCCGAGTTCATCTTCGGTTTGCGCGGCGTTCACCGCCGCGGCAATCTGCGCACACAATTCACCCGGCGCGAAGGCCCGGTCGAGCTCGCCGGACTGCACCAGCGCAAGCAACATCAAAGGGTCACGAACGCTCTGTTCAATGACAAACTCGCTGGCGCCGGTGACGCGGGCGAACTGCGCCCAGCGCTCTGGCGTCCAGTTGGCGAAGCCGTGATCGTTTTCCAGCGCAGCGACGGCCGTACGGAACGACTGCTCGGATCGAGTGACCAACGGCAGGAGAATGGCGGGCAGTTCGGCAAGCACGGGCAGGGTCATGGTCTATCCTTGATCGGCGTGTAAATGGCCGCTTGTAGTGATTGGTGAAAAGCCGCTACCCGGAGGACTGTCGAACAAAAGTTAGAAATAGCTGAAATTTCTTTCTCTTTGGCAGCGAACATCAAAGTTTCACCTTTTTCAGATGGCAAAAGACCAACCTTAACGATTATTCTCACAACGCAGCCGGAGGCCACAAGCCATTCTTCTGTAGTTTTACTACTCGTCTATACATTCGAAAGGCTGAAATGCCGGAAGATTTGTAGTAAAACTACACGCCGCCGGAACAACCTATCGGCAATCCAAGAATTTTAAATCGTCTGCCCACAAGGCCAGTCGCAAACTCAGGCAACCGATTCTGGAAGCCTTTCCGCCCTGGAGCAAGCCATGCAAGACCTCGATCCCGTCGAAACCCAGGAATGGCTGGACGCCCTGGAATCGGTTCTCGACAAAGAAGGCGAAGACCGTGCTCACTATCTGATGACCCGTATGGGTGAACTGGCAACCCGCAGCGGTTCGCAGCTCCCTTACGCCATCACCACGCCTTACCGCAACACCATCCCGGTAACCCACGAAGCACGCATGCCTGGCGACCTGTTCATGGAACGCCGCATTCGCTCGCTGGTACGCTGGAACGCGATGGCCATGGTAATGCGTACGAACCTGAAAGATTCTGACCTGGGTGGTCACATCTCCAGCTTCGCTTCCAGTGCGACCCTGTATGACATCGGCTTCAACTACTTCTTCCAGGCCCCGACCGACGAACACGGCGGCGACCTGATCTACTTCCAGGGCCACACTTCGCCAGGCGTTTACGCCCGTGCGTTCATGGAAGGCCGCATCACCGAAGACCAGATGAACAACTTCCGCCAGGAAGTCGACGGTCAGGGCCTGTCGTCCTACCCGCACCCTTGGCTGATGCCTGACTTCTGGCAGTTCCCGACCGTTTCCATGGGTCTGGGTCCGATCCAGGCGATCTACCAGGCACGCTTCATGAAGTACCTGGAACACCGTGGCTTCATCCAGCCGGGCAAACAGAAAGTCTGGTGCTTCCTGGGCGACGGCGAGTGTGACGAGCCGGAATCCCTGGGCGCGATCTCCCTGGCCGGCCGCGAGAAGCTGGACAACCTGATCTTCGTCATCAACTGCAACCTGCAGCGCCTCGACGGCCCGGTTCGCGGCAACGGCAAGATCATCCAGGAACTCGAAGGCGTGTTCCGCGGTGCTCAGTGGAACGTGACCAAAGTCATCTGGGGCCGTTTCTGGGACCCACTGCTGGCCAAAGACGTCGACGGCATCCTGCAACGTCGCATGGACGAAGTCATCGACGGCGAGTACCAGAACTACAAAGCCAAAGACGGCGCGTTCGTCCGTGAACACTTCTTCAACACGCCAGAACTCAAGGCGATGGTTGCTGATCTGTCCGACGACGAGATCTGGAAACTCAACCGTGGCGGCCACGACCCGTACAAGGTCTATGCGGCGTACCACGAAGCGGTCAACCACAAAGAACAACCAACCGTCATCCTCGCCAAGACCATCAAGGGTTATGGCACCGGTGCCGGCGAAGCGAAAAACACTGCGCACAACACCAAGAAAGTCGACGTCGACAGCCTGAAGTTGTTCCGCGATCGTTTCGACATCCCGGTCAAGGACGAAGAGCTGGAGAACCTGCCGTTCTTCAAGCCAGAGCCAAACAGCGCCGAAGCCCGCTACCTCAGCGAGCGTCGCACTGCACTGGGCGGTTTCGTGCCTCAGCGCCGCGCACAAAGCTTCAGCGTGCCGACTCCGGACCTGGACACCCTCAAGGCGATCCTTGACGGTTCCGGCGACCGTGAAATTTCCACCACCATGGCCTTCGTGCGGATCCTCGCGCAACTGGTCAAGGACAAGGAAATCGGCCCGCGCATCGTCCCGATCATCCCGGACGAAGCCCGTACCTTCGGTATGGAAGGCATGTTCCGTCAGCTCGGCATCTACTCGTCCGTCGGCCAGCTCTACGAGCCAGTCGATAAAGACCAGGTGATGTTCTACAAGGAAGACCAGAAAGGTCAGATCCTTGAAGAAGGCATCAACGAAGCAGGCGCCATGAGCTCGTTCATCGCTGCCGGTACTTCGTACTCCAGCCACAACCAGCCGATGCTGCCGTTCTACATCTTCTACTCGATGTTCGGCTTCCAGCGGATTGGTGACCTGGCCTGGGCCGCTGGCGACAGCCGTACCCGTGGCTTCCTGATCGGCGGCACCGCCGGCCGTACCACCCTGAACGGTGAAGGTCTGCAACACGAAGACGGTCACAGCCACCTGCTGGCCGCGACCATCCCGAACTGCCGCACCTACGATCCAACCTACGGCTACGAGCTGGCGGTGATCATTCAGGACGGCATGAAGAAGATGACCGAAGAGCAACAGGACATCTTCTACTACATCACCGTGATGAACGAGTCGTACCAGCAGCCAGCCATGCCGGCCGGTGCCGAAGAAGGCATCAAGAAAGGCATGTACCTGCTCGAAGAAGACACCCGCGATGCGGCGCACCACGTCCAGCTGATGGGCTCCGGCACCATCCTGCGTGAAGTCCGTGAAGCGGCGAAGATTCTGCGTGAAGAGTTCAACGTTGGCGCTGACGTCTGGAGCGTTACCAGCTTCAACGAACTGCGTCGCGACGGCCTCGCTGTCGAGCGCAGCAACCGTCTGAAGCCGGGCCAGAAGCCTAAGCTGAGCTACGTCGAAGAGTGCCTGAACGGCCGTAAAGGTCCGGTTATCGCGTCTACCGACTACATGAAGCTGTTCGCCGAGCAGATCCGTCAGTGGGTACCATCCAAGGAATTCAAAGTCCTCGGAACCGACGGTTTCGGCCGCAGCGACAGCCGCAAGAAACTGCGTCATTTCTTCGAAGTTGACCGTCATTTCGTGGTGTTGGCAGCCCTGGAAGCACTGGCTGACCGTGGTGATATCGAACCTAAGGTGGTGGCTGAGGCCATCGTCAAGTTCGGCATCGACCCGGAAAAACGCAACCCACTGGACTGCTGAGGAGACATTTTGTGAGCGAACTCATTCGCGTACCTGACATCGGCAGCGGTGAAGGTGAAGTAATTGAACTGTTTGTGAAGGTCGGCGACCGTATCGAAGCCGACCAGAGCATTCTGACTCTGGAATCGGACAAGGCCAGCATGGAAGTGCCGGCCCCGAAAGCCGGCGTCATCAAAAGCCTGAAAGTGAAGCTGGGCGACCGTCTGAAAGAAGGCGACGAACTGCTTGAGCTGGAAGTCGAGGGCGCCGCTGAAGCGGCCCCTGCTCCTGCCGCTGCACCGGCTGCAAAAGCGGAGGCCAAACCGGCTGCCGCGCCTGCTGCCGCTGCACCAGCCGCTGCCCCTGCTGCCGCATCGGTCCAGCAAGTGCACGTGCCGGACATCGGTTCGTCGGGCAAGGCGCAGATCATCGAAATCCAGGTCAAGGTCGGCGATACCGTCGAGGCTGATCAATCTTTGATCACTCTGGAATCCGACAAGGCGAGCATGGAAATCCCGTCGCCTGCCGCTGGCGTGGTCAAGGCCATCAGCGTCAAGCTCAACGACGAAGTCGGCACCGGCGACCTGATTCTGGATCTGGAAGTGGCGGGTGCTGCGGCCCCTGCTGCGGCCGCTCCGGCTCAGGCTGCTGCACCGGCCGCTGCCGCTGCGCCTGCTCCGGCAGCCGCGCCAGCAGCCCCGGTGGCTGACAGCGTTCAGGACATCCACGTTCCGGACATCGGTTCGGCCGGCAAAGCCAAGATCATCGAAGTGTTGGTCAAGGCTGGCGACAGCGTTGAAGCCGACCAGTCGCTGATCACTCTGGAATCCGACAAGGCGAGCATGGAAATTCCATCGCCTGCCGCTGGCGTGGTGGAAAGCGTTTCCATCAAGCTGGATGACGAAGTCGGTACCGGCGACCTGATCCTCAAGCTGAAAGTCAAAGGCGCAGCGCCTGCTGCTGCCGCTGCTGCTGCTGCTCCGAGCGCTCCGGCACCTGCCGCTCCGGCTGCCGCTGCACCTGCTGCCGCTCCAGCCGCCGCACCGGCCGCCGCACCGGCCAAGCCGGACGCCAAAGTTCACGCCGGCCCAGCCGTGCGTCAACTGGCCCGTGAGTTCGGCGTCGAGCTGAACGCTGTCGGCGCCAGCGGCCCGCACGGTCGTATCTTGAAAGAAGACGTGCAGGTTTACGTCAAAGCGATGATGCAGAAGGCCAAGGAAGCACCGGCCGCTGCAGCGGGCGCAACCGGTGGCGCGGGCATCCCGCCGATCCCGGTCGTCGACTTCAGCCGTTTCGGCGAAATCGAAGAAGTGCCGATGACTCGCCTGATGCAGATCGGCGCGTCGAGCCTGCACCGCAGCTGGCTGAACATCCCGCACGTGACTCAGTTCGATTCGGCTGATATCACCGAGCTGGAAGCCTTCCGCGTGGCACAGAAAGCCGTTGCAGAGAAGGCTGGCGTCAAGCTGACCATCCTGCCGCTGCTGCTCAAGTCGTGCGCGCACATGCTCAAGGAGCTGCCGGACTTCAACAGTTCGCTGGCACCAAGCGGCAAAGCGATCATCCGCAAGAAATACGTGAACATCGGCTTCGCCGTCGACACTCCGGATGGCCTGCTGGTACCGGTCATCAAGAACGTCGACCAGAAGAGCCTGCTGCAACTGGCAGCCGAAGCCGCTGCGCTGGCCGCCAAGGCCCGCGACAAGAAGCTTACCGCTGACGACATGCAAGGCGCCTGCTTCACCATTTCCAGCCTCGGCCACATTGGCGGCACCGGCTTCACGCCGATCGTCAACGCGCCGGAAGTGGCGATCCTCGGTGTTTCCAAGGCAACCATCCAGCCAGTCTGGGACGGCAAAGCCTTCCAGCCGAAACTGATGCTGCCACTGTCGTTGTCCTACGATCACCGTGTGATCAACGGCGCTGCTGCCGCACGCTTCACCCAGCGTCTGGGCAGCCTGCTGGCGGACATCCGCACGATCCTGCTGTAACTCGATCGGCCCTCCGGCAACGGAGGGCCGATTGCTGCACCCTTTCGAGCGCCACACGCTCGTACCTCAACCCCGTCAGTTTGGCGGGGCTTTTTTTTGCCTGAAGAAACCCACCTCAGGTTCTTTTCCCACATGTCGCGCTGACATCGGCCACAACCACAGTCGACTTGGCACCGATCTTTTTTATTCGATACGCAACTAACCTAGGCGCAGCCAATTCAACTAAGAAGACTTAGTAGAAACCTGTTAATTAAAGTTAATTCGAATGGATTCGACATGTTAAAACCAACTATCGGCCCGATAATCGGCCACGTTACAACTCATCACGCGCGTATATTCATGCGTGGCGAGCGGCAGAACAATGCATTGGTATTTGCTGGAGTACGTTACCGTGTGTCCGGCACACAAGCATGGTCAAAAGGTCATTTCGCACGATTGAGCGAAATACGTGACATGTCGCAAGTATTTGCCCTCAACAACTTGAGTGCCGACACCGAATATGAATATCAGGCCGGCTGGTTCAGCCCGATGAATCCGGTGCATACGCCGGACAGCGTTGCAGAGTTGCCGTTGCAATGGCCGCGAGAAATCTACCGCCTGCGCACCCGCTCCAGCAAAGCCTTGCAACCCAGAGCCTATATCGTCGGCTCCTGCCGCTATCTGCGCATGACCGCCGGTATCGCTTCGCGGCCGCAACTGGGCGACCGGATCTTCGCGTCCATCAACCAGGTGATCGAAGGCCTGCAACCACCGATCAGCGCGGTATTGATGACCGGTGATCAAATCTATGTGGACGATTTGAACTTGATCGCACCGGACCGCGAATACCAAGACATCCTCAGCAAGTACCGCGCTGCCTTTTCCCAACCGAATATTCAACGTCTGATGTCCGGCACTTCGACTTACATGATTCTTGATGATCACGAAATCGAAGACAACTGGCCCGCCAATGCCAGCAAGTCCGACGGTGACTTGTACCGTAACGCCATGGCCGCTTATGAGTTGTATCAGGCCAGTCACAGTCCAGCACATCCGCTGACAACTAACGGTGAAGTCGATCACTCGAAACTTGAGCATTACTGGTATCAATTCAGCGACGGCGATATCGAATGGTTTGTCACTGATAGCCGCACCCGCCGCAACTTGTCAGTCGATGACCGACGCATCCTTGACGAGGCACAGGAACAGGCCCTGCTCAAATGGCTGAGCAACAGCACGGCGCGGGTCAAGTTCGTGGTCACCAGCGTGATGTTCTATCCGGATCGCAAACTTCATGGCGATGACGCCTGGAAAGCCTTCCCCGAGCAACGCCTGCGCCTGCTGGAAACCATCCGTACCCGGCACATCAAGAATGTCGTGTTCATCTCCGGGGACGTGCATGGCTCGCTGACTGCTCGCCTGAGTCACAGCGAAGACCCGGACTTCGAAGTGCACACCATCGTGTCCTCGCCGCTGTGCAACAGCAAACTGCTGCCGTATGCGAAAACGTCCACGTTCATTCTGGATCAGCCGCTGGTGCGCACGGCGGCGGGCGATTACCGGCATGAACTGACCAGCACCGTGGTGAGTGAAGACAATTTCGCTCACCTGGTCGTCGAGGCGGGCCAGATTCAGGTCAATTACCACGACCGCGATGGCAAACGCCTGCAATCGATCAGCATTGCACTGCGTTGATGCGCCGGTCAAAAGTGCGCCGTGGCGGGGCGAGAACCGCTCTGGGACGGCGTTCTTTCAATTCAACAGCATTAGTTTTCAGCGCACGCTGGAGAAATGTTCAGCGCAGCCGACATATTCTTATAGCACTTGGCCTTCATGTCTCTTGTCAGTCGGTGCCGCAATGATGCAACCTTGCCGCAGGCAACAGTAAAGAGGGCGCGAGCCCGGCGCGTTCAGCATATTTCCAAGCGAGTTCCCTTCATGAAGAGCCAACCCGATGCCGCCAGCCGTATGGCGGCCGAGGTAGTGACGCAGTTGCCTGTGCCCTCGCGGCTCGGCATGCTGCGTTTCGAGCGCTTGAATGAAGCCAGTTGGGCCATGCTGTTTCTCGATCCCAACTGCGAACGCCAGTTCGGTCAGCCGGCCGTCGAGCTTTGCGCGCTGGTCGGCTCACCCTACGCCAGCCTGATGGAACCGGAAGCGCGTTACCAACTGCACGACACGATCCAGCAACAGCTGACCGCCAGCCCGCATTATCTGGTGCGATACACCCTGCACACGGCTGCCGGGGCGCTGAACATCCTTGAGCTGGGCGAAGCCTACAAACAACACAATCGTCACCTGCTGCGCGGCTACCTGCTGGCGGTGGATCACGTCTTCGATGAAGTGCCACTGCCGCCTTCCGTCGACCTCGAAACGCAGAATTCGCGCCTGCAAATCGCCCTTGAACTCAACCAACGGGCGCAGCAGGAACAACTGCAGCACCTGGAACGCGTGCGCGCCCAGCAGGACTTGATTCTGTTGCTCGCTCGTCAGCGCTACAGCACGCACAACTCGCTGCAGGAAGCCGCTGAGCTGATCACCCGCTGTGCCTGCGATATCTATGAAATCGACTGCGCCAGCCTGTGGAACCTCGAAGGCCAGCAGCTAGTACCGATCTCCGCGTATCACCGCGCGACCCAGGAATACATCCTCCCGGACGGGATCGACATCAGCAGTTTCCCCGACTACATGGAAGCGCTGCACAGCAGCCGCGCCATCGACGCACACAATGCGATGCGTGATCCACGCACCCGGGAGATGGCCGAAGCGCTGCGCCCGCGCGACGTCAACGCCATGCTCGACGCGAGTATTCGCGTCGATGGCCAGGTGGTCGGCGTGCTGTGCCTGGAGCAGACTGGCGTCACCCGCGCTTGGCAGTCCGACGAAATCGCTTTTGCCGGCGAGCTCGCCGACCAGTTCGCGCAAGTCATCAACAACCATAACCGCCGCACCGCCACCAGCGCCCTGCACCTGTTCCAGCGTGCGGTCGAGCAAAGCGCCAACGCGTTTTTGCTGGTCAACTGCGACGGCGTGGTCGAGTACGTCAACCCGAGTTTCACCGCGATCACCCAGTACACCACCGAAGAAGTCCACGGCCAGCGTCTGTCCGAGCTGCCGGCGCTGGAAAACCTCAGTGAACTGTTGTTCGACGCGCCCTCGGCGCTGGCCAAGAGCAACAGCTGGCAGGGTGAATTCAAGAGCCGCCGGAAAAACCTCGAACCGTACTGGGGCCAGTTGTCGATCTCCAAGGTCTATGGCGACAACCGCGAACTGACGCACTACATCGGCATCTACGAAGACATCACCCAGACCAAACTGGCGCAGCAGCGCATCGAGCGTCTGGCCTACACCGACAACCTGACCAACCTCGGCAATCGCCCGGCGTTTATCCGCAATCTGGACGAACGCTTCGCCCGCGACAGCGATACGCCGATCAGCCTGTTGCTGGTGGACATCGACAACTTCAAGCGGATCAACGACAGCCTCGGTCATCAGACCGGCGACAAACTGCTGATCAGTCTGGCCCGACGCTTGCGCAACAGCCTGAGTCCGAGCGGCAGCCTCGCGCGGTTTGCCAGTAACGAGTTTGCCGTGTTGCTCGATGACACCGACCTTGCCACCGGCCAGCAGATCGCCAACCAATTGCTGGCGACCCTCGACAAGCCGATGTTTGTCGACAACCAATTGATCAGCGTGACCGGTTCGGTCGGCCTGGCGTGCGCGCCGCTGCACGGTCGCGACCCGCAAACCCTGATGCGTAACGCCGGTCTGGCGCTGCACAAGGCCAAGGCCAACGGCAAACATCAGGTACAAGTCTTCACCGAAGCACTGAATGCCGAGGCCAGTTACAAACTGTTCGTCGAGAACAACCTGCGCCGCGCCCTGACCCAGAACGAACTGGACGTGTTCTACCAGCCCAAGCTGTGCCTGCGCAGCGGTCGTCTGCTGGGCATGGAAGCGCTGTTGCGCTGGAACCACCCGGAACGCGGGATGATCCGCCCGGACCAGTTCATCAGCGTCGCCGAAGAGACCGGCCTGATCATTCCGATCGGCAAGTGGATCGCGCGCCAGGCCTGCCGCATGAGCAAAGCGCTGACCGCTGCCGGGATGGGCAATCTGCAAGTGGCGATCAACCTGTCGCCGAAACAGTTCTCCGACCCGGATCTGGTGGCCTCCATTGCCAACATCCTCAAGGAAGAAGCGCTGCCGGCCAATCTGCTCGAACTGGAGCTGACCGAAGGTCTGTTGCTGGAAGCTACCGAAGACACGCACTTGCAACTCGATCAACTCAAGCGCCTCGGACTGACGCTGGCCATGGACGACTTTGGCACCGGTTATTCGTCGCTGAGCTATCTGAAGAAATTCCCGATCGACATCATCAAGATCGATCGCAGCTTCATCCACGAAATCCCCGACAATCAGGACGACATGGAAATCACCTCAGCGGTGATCGCCATGGCGCACAACCTGAAACTCAAGGTCGTGGCCGAAGGCATCGAGACCGCCGAACAACTGGCGTTCCTGCGTCGGCATCGTTGCGACGTCGGCCAGGGCTACCTGTTCGACCGGCCGATACCCGGCGGCGAACTGATCCAGGCGCTCAAACGCTACCCGCGCGGCCCGCTCTGCCTCTAACTCCCGCCGCCCCCTCATGTAGGAGCTGCCGCAGGCTGCGATCTTTTGATCCTGTTTTTTAAAGACAAGATCAAAAGATCGCAGCCTTCGGCAGCTCCTACATTGGAGAGTGCGAAGTCGGGCATCATTGGGCACACTGGCGGTCTGACTTTTTACATCCAACCTGACTGAGAGGAACGATCATGGTTCTGCGCTCGGAAATTCTGGTGAACAAAAACGTGCTCCCGACTAAAGAACAAGCTCTGCCCGGCCGCGAAACCGCGATGACCCTGCCTGAAAAGCACTTCGTGTTTGAAGAAACCCCGCTGCTTGGCCCGTTTTTCCAGGACGTTGATTTTGCGATTTTCGGTCTGGGCTGCTTCTGGGGCGCCGAGCGGCGCTTCTGGCAGCGTGAAGGCGTGGTCAGCACGGTCGTCGGTTATGCCGGCGGTTTCACGCCGAACCCGACTTACGAAGAAGTCTGCTCGGGCCTGACCGGCCACGCGGAAGTGGTGCTGGTGGTGTATGACAAGGCCAAAGTCAGCTACGAAGAGCTGCTGGCGATGTTCTGGGAATTGCACAACCCGACGCAGGGCATGCGTCAGGGCAATGACATCGGCACGCAGTACCGCTCGGTGATCTACGCGACCTCGCCTGAGCATCTGGATGCGGCATTGAAGAGCAAGGCTGTGTATCAGGCGGAACTGTCGAAGGCGGGTCTGGGTGAAATCAGCACCGAGATCGAACAGGCGCCGACCGTGTACTTCGCCGAGACGTATCACCAGCAGTATCTGGCGAAGAATCCTGAAGGCTATTGCGGGATTGGCGGCACCGGCGTGTGCATGCCGAACTAAAGCTGCGAGCTACAAGCGTCAAGCTGCAAGCGCTCCGTTCGCTTCAGCTTGTAGCTTGTAGCTCGAAGCTTTACTCCGCTATTAGCCAATCCATCTGCCAGCCACCCTGAGTCTGCCCCAGCTTCTTCGACAACCACGGCAGCAGCTCACGCAATTCCTCTTCCAGCCCCCACGGCGGATTGGCAATTGCCATGCCCGAACCGTTCAGGCTGTTCGGCGTATCCAGCGGATGCACCAACAATTCCACGCGCAACAACTTCGGCGCACCGGTGCCGGCCAGATCCTGATAGAAACGCCGCAACGAACGCTGATCCTTTACCGGATACCAGATCGCCGCCACGGTTTGACGCATCCGGCCAATCGCCTCTTTCAACGACGCTGCGCAACGCTGCATTTCGTCGAGCTGCTCGAATGGCGGATCAATCAACATCACCGCGCGTTTTTCCTGAACCGGCAACATCGCCCGAGCGACGTGCCAGCCTTCGCCGAGATGAACCTTGACCCGACGATCGCCGGCCATGTTGTCCTTGAGCAGCACGCCGTCTTCCGGGTGCTTCTCGTTGAGCATCACCCGATCCTGCGGGCGGGTCAGGCGCCGCGCCAGCTCCGGCGAACCCGGGTAGTAGCGCAACTGGCCGTCCGGGTTCATCTCGTGCAGCACCTTCATGTAGTCGGCGGTCAGCGCTGGCAGATCCGGCTGCTCCCACAAGCGCGCGATGCCTTCCAGGTACTCACCGGTACGGTTGGCCTGATCACCCTGCAAGTCATACAGACCGATGCCGGCGTGCGTGTCGAGATAGGCAAACGGCTGCTCCTTGCGCGACATCAGGGCGATGAGGCGGGTCAAGGTCAGGTGTTTGAACACATCGGCGTGATTGCCGGCATGGAAGGCGTGACGATAATTCATGGCTGCTCCTGCGAAGGGCGCAAAGTTTACCTTTTACCGGGCGGCAAGTCAGGGGTTCGCAGCCGAGCGGACAAAAGCCTGCCCTCACCCTAGCCCTCTCCCGGAGGGAGAGGGGACTGACGGTGGTGATCTTGCGGGTTACATCGACCTGAAAGATCAGCGTGATCTCAGGCTTGGCCAAGCGAAGATCACCACTGAAGTCGCAGGTCGGCGTACATCCCCCAGACAACTCGGTCAGTCCCCGAAACAACACCCCCATCCAGGCTTGGCCAAACAAAGTTCACCGCTGAACTCGCAGGTCGGCGTACATCACCCAGACAACTCGGTCAGTCCCCCCGAAAGAACACCAACATCCAGGCTTGGCCAAGCGAAGTTCACCACTGAAGTCGCAAGTCGGCGTATATCCCCCAGACACCTCGGCCAGTCCCCTCTCCCTCTGGGAGAGGGCTAGGGTGAGGGGCTTTGCTTTTATGGCGTTAAACTGGCTAACCATGACGACAGGAAGTCAAAAACTCATGCGATATCTGATCATCTGCTTACTCAGTCTGCTTGACCCATACCTCGCCCTTGCCGACGAAACCCACATTGAACAGGCACGCCAGACACTAAAGAACTACGGCCTGAGCCACTGCATCCTAAAGCCATTCAACGAACACTCCTTGCTGGAAAAAGACATTGCACTGTCCGCCAATGCCTATTCGTTTATGGGCAAAGGCATGCATACCATTCTGCAAAATGAAGACACGCTGCAGGTGCTGCACGATCCCTATAAAGAAACCCGAAACTACGTGTTGGCGGCTTACCAACAGACACCTTCAAACAGCAAATACTCGAATGAAAAAGTAGTGTTCCTTGCGTGCCTGAAGGTCTACAACTCCGAGGCGTTCAACCGCTTTATCAACACTCAGGACGCGTACATTTCCGACTGACGCTCCGATCGCCATCAACATCAAAAGATCGCAGCCTTCGGCAGCTCCTACAGGGTGAACGTTATTCCGGTGTAGGAGCTGCCGCAGGCTGCGATCTTTTGATCTTTTTCAGGAGGGCATGCTGCGCAGGCGCCTGCCGATAACATCAAGCACATCACAGCCATCACGCAATGGGATAACGCAGAGCTGGGCGAAATCGCTGAGGATGACGGAGTCGCATTCGACCGAGCCGCGCATGCACATGTTTTCCAGCACCTGGATCACGGCGCGCAGACGATGGTTGGCGGCGTCCATGAGGATGTCGAGAGGCACGTGGGTGTCGATGAACAGGGCCGGCATGTCGCTGCAATTGCCGGTCAGGGCCATGAAGCGGTTGTCGGGATGAGGGATGATCTTTTCGTAGGGTGGATCGGGTGTTAGCGTTTTCATTTTTGAACCTCTGGTAGTGAAATGAGCTTCCACCATCGCCCTCCTACGGGTTTGGGTGGCAGCCATGCGCGGGGTAGGAGTACCGAGACCAGAGAACTCGGCCACGCCGAAGCGTGCCCGCACATAACCGCCGCAAATGATCTTACGGACGCACATAGACTGCCGCAAACCAGGCAACGACGTTTATGCACTCTTCTAGTCTCAAGGCTCCTACACCCTGTCGCCGCATCTGCGGTGACCTTTTAAGACTATCCCTGCAACCCACCGCCCACCAGTTCATGAAAACCGCCGCAACTCGAAGGAATCGTCCGAGACCTTCGCCCCGAAAACTCACTCCGACTCTGCCAGCAAAAACGCCAGCAACGCCGATTGCGACGATTCTTCCGACATTGAAACCTGAAAAAACCGCCTGACCTTGCAACGCAAAACTGCTTCGGGAAAGGCCTCGAAAAGAGCCGGATACTCCTCGCTCAACCACTGCAACGCGTTGGCCGTTGGAACGTCATTACCCTGCTGTGCCAGCACTGACTCCGGCACCTGCCACCACGGAAATGACCGCACCGAAACCTGCGCCCTGCCACCAATTTCCAGCGCCTGCCCATTGATCAAGCAACGCCCGATCAGCGGAAACAGTTGCGCCGCGCCCACCTCATCGGCCTGCAAAATCGGCAAGAGAAACCGCCCATCCCAGAAACGAAAAAACACCGTTTTGCCGTCAGGCATCAGCACTTGAGTCAGGCTGCGAAAGTGCGCCACCACCTCTTCAAGATTCGCCGAAGAAACCGCCAACCATCCCCAATCCAGCGACTCGGTAGTGGCGACCCAATGCAGAAACTCACTGTCAGTAGCGACAATTCCCACGTAAGGCATCACCGCATCCCACTCGGCATAGATCGTCTCGGCCCAGATCGGACTCGCCATGCCTGGCCAACCCTCAAGCGGCTTCGCCTCGCTGGTATTGCTGAATACCGCGAACATTTGCTCGGACGCTTTCAACGGCTCCCGCGCCAACCAATCGGCTGGCAAAAGAAAATCAGGCTGCACAGAGACCATCCTTACAACGTTCACACTCTTCGCAGAATGGCGCGTCACCCTTGAAGCTCATGATTTGTGCAGCCGTCAGCATGGCAGCCGGCGCGGCGGCGAGTTTCTCCGGCAATCCCGGTACAACCGGCGCGGCACTCATCGCCGCCATCGGCGCGCCGCCCACGACAATCGGCACGCTGCTGAAAATGCCACCCGGGCCGATGTTGATCCACTGCCCACCGGCCTGAATCGTCGCACTCGCCCCGCCATCAATGACCACTTGCTGACCGGCGCTGACGTGGAATTGCCCACTGGCGCTGATCGCCTGATTGCTCACGCGAATATGCCGGTCGCCGATCACGCTCAGATGGTCGTCCTGCTTCACTTCGGTCTGCCGCTGACCGTGAGTAATGCGCTGCTCATCAGCCTTCAACTCGTGCCGAGCGGTCCCGGTGACAACAATGCTGCGCTGGTTATCGACCTGCACCTGTTGATCATTCAACACATGCTGCGTCCAGTTGCGCTGGGCGCGCAGGTAGATTTCTTCGGCGCCTTTGCGATCTTCGATGCGCAGTTCGTTGTAGCCGCCACCGCCGGGGCTGCTCTGGCTGCGGAAAATGCTGCGGGTCTTGTCTGCGGGCAGATCCAGCGGGATCGGCGTCGCGGCGTTGGGCAGGCAGCCCACGACCAAGGGTTTGTCGGCGTCGGCATCAATGAAGCCGACCAGTACTTCCATGCCGACTCGCGGGATCAACACGCTGCCGTAACGGTCATGGGCCCAGTTAGTGGCAACGCGCAGCCAGCAACTGGAATGTTCGTTCAATTCTCCGTCGCGATCCCAGGCCAGTTGCACCTTGACCCGACCATACTCGTCACAGTGGATTTCGGTGTCTTTCGGCCCGGTCACAACCGCCGGTTGATAGCCGAGCATGCGCGGCTTCTCCAGCCCCAGCGCCGGGCGGAAGAACACGTCCCACGGCGTGGCGAGAAAGCTATTACGGTAACCCTGGAATCCTTCCCCATCACTGGTCACCGATTCCTCCAGCACTTGCGGCTGACGGCCATGGTGTTCAACGGCGGTCAACAGCCACAGGTCATTCCAGTCGTGGCGCGGATGCTCGGCCAGGTGCAGGAAATGTCCGCAAACCAGCGCGGATTCGTCGCTGATGCCCTCGGCCTGACGGTAGTCGGCGACATGCCGCTCGAGCGCACGCTGCACCCGGTGCTTGCCGGTTTCACGATCGTTGAATTGACCGGGGTAGTGATAGTCCTCGAGCACCGGGCGCTGCTCGCCGTCGATACGGCTCTGCAACTGCAGCCGCGGCTTTTCGAAGTTGTAGTCGCGCCGAGTGACCACGCTGGTGCGGGTTTCCACGCGAACATTGAAACGCTGAATCGCCGGCGCACCAGCGGACATGCCACTGCCCGGCAGATACACCGTCGACTCGGCGAGACGCGGGAACACGGTCTGGTCGTCGCCGAACACCAGCAGGTGACCCTGGGGGCTGTGCTGAAAATGGTAATGAATGCCGACCTCGGCACACAGACGCTGGATAAACGCCAGATCGCTCTCGGCGTACTGCACGCAATACTCGCGCACCGGGTATTCGCTGCCGAGGCGAAATTCGAAGGCATCACGCAGGATCGAATGATCCTTGAGCACCCGCGCAATAATCTGCGGCACCGTTTGATGCTGGAAAATCCGCTGATTGATGCGGTGACCGAGGTACGTCAGACGCGGTACCAGACTCAGGTGATAACGCGTCAGACGTTTCCCGGAATCGCCCTGCCCGACCTGATAAATCTGACCGTGAACGCCGGAGCCGTCCGCATCAAAGCTCAGAAACGCCTGACAGTGCAGCAGGCTTTCGAGATCCAGATCCGGCCGCTCACTGACCAGTTCCAGCTCGAAACGAAAGGGTTGGCTGATGGCTTCCTTGCCCGTGAACTCAAGGACCTTGAGGTCATGTTGGGCGCCTTCGAGTGTCAACGTGAAACGCGGTTGATTGGCAGGCGCGAACATCCGATGTCTCTCTGCAGAATGAAGGGCGGGCGATTCTGCATGAGGGGCAAGGGGTGATGAATGGGTGACGGGAAAATCAGATTTGCCCTACTTTCATTGATGAAAAACCCTGCAAAAAGCGGCGCCTTCAACTACAGACAAATCCTAAAATCCCACCACGAATCCTGTGGGAGCTGGCTTGCCAGCGATGAGGTCGGCACATTCAACCTATTCGCTGACTGACATACCGCTATCGCTGGCAAGCCAGCTCCCACAGGTTTCTCAAGTGTCAGCAAAAAAACACAGGCACAAAAAAACGGCCCGCCTCCTGTAGGAAACGGGCCGTTTTCGTGTGAGCCGAAGCTCAGGGCATTACTTGTTCAGGTGGAAATCTTTTTCCGCCGCTTCGAAGCGCTGCACCATGCCTTTGGTCGGCTCGCCCATCTTGCTGACGATGTAGATGGCCAGGCTGGCGAAGATAAAGCCCGGGATGATTTCGTACAGACCCATCACCTCGAAATGCTTCCACACCACTACGGTGATCGCGCCGACCAGAATACCGGCCAGTGCGCCGTCGCGGGTCATGCCTTTCCAGACCACCGAGATCAGTACAACCGGACCGAACGCAGCACCAAAACCAGCCCAGGCGTACGACACCAGGCCCAGCACGCGGTTTTCCGGGTTGGCTGCCAGGGCGATCGCGATCAGTGCAACCAACAGCACCATGGCGCGACCGACCCAGACCAGCTCCAGTTGCGAAGCGGATTTACGCAGGAAGGTTTTGTAGAAGTCTTCGGTCAGGGCGCTCGAGCACACCAGCAACTGGCAGCTCAGGGTGCTCATCACAGCGGCCAGAATGGCCGACAGCAGCACACCGGCAATCCATGGGTTGAAGAGGATCTTGGCCAGTTCGATGAACACACGCTCGTGGTTCTCGGTGACGGGGCCGGCGAGTTCCGGATGTGCCGAGAAGTAAGCAATACCGAAGAAGCCCACGGCCACGGTGCCGCCCAGGCACAGGATCATCCAGGTCATGGAGATGCGACGTGCCTTGGCAATCGACTTCACCGAATCCGCCGCCATGAAACGCGCGAGGATGTGAGGTTGACCGAAGTAGCCCAGACCCCAGCCCATCAGCGAGATGACGCCGATGAAAGTGGTGCCTTTAAGCATGTCGAAGTTGCTTGGGTCATTGGCTTCAATGGCGAGGAACGTGGTGTCGACGCCGCCGGTGGCCAGCAGCACGATGATTGGCGTAAGGATCAGCGCGAAAATCATCAGCGTGGCTTGCACGGTGTCAGTCCAGCTCACCGCGAGGAAACCGCCAACGAAGGTGTAGGCAATCGTCGCCGCAGCACCGGCCCACAGCGCCGTCTCGTAGGACATGCCGAAGGTGCTTTCGAACAGACGGGCGCCAGCCACGATGCCGGAAGCGCAATAAATGGTGAAGAACACCAGAATCACGATCGCCGAAATGATGCGCAGCAGGCCGCTTTTATCTTCGAAACGGCTGGAGAAGTAGTCTGGCAGGGTCAGGGCATCGCCGTTGTGCTCGGTCTGCACGCGCAGACGGCCGGCAACGAACAGCCAGTTCAGGTAGGCGCCGACGATCAGGCCGATGGCGATCCAGCTTTCAGACAGACCGGACATGTAAATGGCGCCCGGCAGGCCCATCAACAGCCAGCCGCTCATGTCGGAAGCACCGGCAGACAGCGCGGTGACGACGCTGCCCAGGCTACGGCCGCCAAGAATATAGTCAGACAGGTTATTGGTGGAGCGATAGGCCATGAAGCCGATCAGCACCATTGCTGCGATGTAGATCACGAACGTGATCAGTGTTGGATTGCTTACGCTCATTAAGTTACGCCCTGGCTTTGTTTTTATGTAGCAGCGGTGATGAACCCCGCGCAAACGACGACGTTTGGCAGACGATTCGGGATCCCGCGCATTTAGGACTGATGTTTCCCCAGGAAAGCCACCAGCCGATGCACCGGGTTATCCCGGTTGCACCTAGGGCGCGAATGCTATGCAACAAAGTTAAAAAGGTGCAACCAGTTTCGCGAGAATCAGTTGCACCTAGTCGGATATTCCGAGAAACAGGCGGTTTTTGCTCCCTTTTAGCGCAGTCAAGGCGCGTTGCTAGAAGCAAAAGCACCAAGCAAGTGCGGCACTTTCGTACCAGAAAATAATTCCTGACGAGCTGCTTATTATTCCGATAAAAAAGGGTTGCACCCGGTTGCACCTCTTTCAGCGCACGGCTAATCTTGCCGCCAGCTGATGCCACGCAACTGTGGCAACCATGAGGATAAAAATATGGCTACCACCACCCTTGGGGTCAAACTCGATGACCCGACCCGCGAGCGCCTGAAGGCCGCCGCTACCTCGATTGATCGCACACCGCACTGGCTGATCAAGCAGGCAATTTTCAATTACCTGGAAAAACTCGAGGGTGGTGCAACCCTGACCGAGCTGAACGGTTTGACCGCCAAGGACGCCGATGAGGCGGGCGAAATCCACACCGATCACGCCCACCAGTGCTTCCTCGAATTCGCCGAAAGCATCCTGCCGCAGTCGGTTCTGCGCGCTTCGATTACTGCCGCTTACCGTCGCCCTGAGCCGGAAGTGGTGCCGATGCTGATCGAGCAGGCTCGCCTGCCGGTTGCCATGGCTGAAGCCACCAATAAGCTCGCCGCCTCCATCGCGGAAAAACTGCGTAACCAGAAAAGTGCCGGCGGTCGTGCAGGCATTGTTCAGGGTCTGCTGCAGGAATTTTCTCTGTCGTCCCAGGAAGGCGTAGCCCTGATGTGCCTGGCCGAAGCGCTGCTGCGTATCCCGGACAAGGGCACTCGCGATGCACTGATCCGCGACAAGATCAGCACCGGCAACTGGCATCCGCACTTGGGCAACAGCCCGTCGCTGTTCGTCAACGCCGCCACTTGGGGCCTGCTGCTGACCGGCAAACTGGTGTCCACGCACAACGAAGCCGGCCTGACGTCGTCGCTGAGTCGCATCATCGGCAAGAGCGGCGAGCCGATGATCCGCAAGGGCGTCGACATGGCCATGCGCCTGATGGGCGAGCAGTTCGTCACCGGCGAAACCATTGCCGAAGCCTTGGCCAACGCGAGCAAGTTCGAAGCCAAGGGCTTCCGTTATTCCTACGACATGCTCGGTGAAGCGGCACTGACCGAACACGATGCGCAGAAGTACCTGGCGTCGTACGAACAGGCCATCCACTCGATCGGCAAAGCCTCCCACGGCCGTGGGATTTATGAAGGCCCGGGCATCTCCATCAAGCTCTCGGCACTGCACCCGCGTTACAGCCGTGCGCAGTACGAGCGTGTGATGGACGAGTTGTACCCGCGCCTGCTGTCGCTGACCCTGCTGGCCAAGCAATACGACATCGGCCTGAACATCGACGCCGAAGAAGCCGACCGTCTCGAACTGTCGCTGGATCTGCTCGAGCGCCTGTGCTTCGAGCCGCAACTGACTGGCTGGAACGGCATCGGTTTCGTCATCCAGGCTTATCAGAAGCGTTGCCCGTACGTGATCGATTACGTGATCGATCTGGCCCGTCGCAGCCGTCATCGCCTGATGATCCGTCTGGTGAAAGGCGCGTACTGGGACAGCGAAATCAAGCGTGCCCAGGTCGAAGGCCTGGAAGGCTATCCGGTTTACACCCGCAAGGTGTACACCGACGTTTCCTACATTGCTTGCGCACGCAAACTGCTGTCGGTGCCGGAAGTCATCTACCCGCAGTTCGCCACGCACAACGCCCACACCCTGTCGGCCATTTACCACATTGCCGGTCAGAACTATTACCCGGGCCAGTACGAATTCCAGTGCCTGCACGGCATGGGCGAACCGCTTTACGAACAGGTTGTAGGCAAGGTTTCCGAAGGCAAGCTGAACCGTCCGTGCCGCGTGTACGCTCCGGTGGGTACTCACGAAACCCTTCTGGCGTACCTCGTACGTCGCTTGCTGGAAAACGGCGCGAACACCTCGTTCGTCAACCGCATCGCCGACCAGTCGATTTCGATTCAGGAACTGGTAGCCGATCCGGTGGCGCAGATCGAGCAGATGGCAACCGTGGAAGGTGGTTTCGGCCTGCCGCACCCGCGCATTCCGCTGCCGCGTGATCTGTATGGTTCCGAACGCGCCAACTCCAGCGGCATCGACATGGCCAACGAACATCGTCTGGCTTCGCTGTCCTGCGCTTTGCTGGCCACCGCACACAACGACTGGAAAGCCGCGCCGATGCTCGGCTGCGCTTCCAGCACTGAAACGCCGGCAGCTGTTCTGAACCCGGCTGATCACCGTGATGTGGTCGGTCACGTGCAGGAAGCCACCGTCGAAGACGTCGACAACGCCATTCAATGCGCACTGAACGCCGCACCGATCTGGCAAGCCACCCCGCCTGCCGAACGCGCCGCAATTCTGGAACGTGCCGCTGACTTGATGGAAGGCGAGATCCAGCCGCTGATGGGCCTGCTGGCTCGCGAAGCCGGCAAGACTTTCGCCAACGCCATTGCCGAAGTCCGTGAAGCGGTCGACTTCCTGCGTTACTACGCGGTGCAGGCGCGCAACGATTTCAGCAACGACGCCCACCGCCCACTGGGCCCGGTGGTGTGCATCAGCCCGTGGAACTTCCCATTGGCAATCTTCAGTGGCCAAGTCGCTGCCGCACTGGCAGCCGGTAACCCGGTATTGGCCAAACCTGCCGAGCAAACTCCACTGGTGGCGGCTCAAGCCGTGCGCTTGCTGCTCGAAGCCGGTATCCCGGAAGGCGTGCTGCAACTGCTACCGGGTCGCGGTGAAACCGTCGGTGCCGGTCTGGTCGGTGATGAGCGCGTCAAAGGCGTGATGTTCACCGGCTCCACCGAAGTCGCGCGTCTGCTGCAACGCAACATCGCTGGCCGTCTCGACAGCCAGGGCCGTCCGATTCCGCTGATCGCCGAAACCGGTGGCCAGAACGCGATGATCGTCGACTCATCGGCACTGACCGAACAAGTTGTGATCGACGTGGTGTCCTCGGCCTTCGACAGCGCCGGTCAGCGTTGCTCGGCGCTGCGCGTACTGTGCCTGCAGGAAGATTCCGCCGATCGCGTCATCGAAATGCTCAAAGGTGCCATGGCTGAAAGCCGTCTCGGCAACCCTGAGCGTCTGTCCGTGGACATCGGCCCGGTGATCGACGCCGAAGCCAAGGCGGGCATCGACAAGCACATCCAGGGCATGCGCGATAAAGGTCGCAACGTTTACCAGGTGGCGATCGCCGACACCGAAGAGGTCAAACGCGGCACCTTCGTCATGCCGACCCTGATCGAACTGGAAAGCTTCGACGAGCTGCAACGCGAGATCTTCGGCCCGGTGCTGCACGTGGTGCGCTACAAGCGCAAAGAGATCGATCAACTGATCGGCCAGATCAACGCTTCCGGTTATGGCCTGACGCTGGGCGTGCACACCCGAATCGACGAGACCATCGCCAAGGTGATCGACAACGTCAACGCCGGTAACGTCTACGTTAACCGCAACATCGTTGGTGCTGTAGTCGGCGTGCAGCCGTTCGGCGGCGAAGGCCTCTCGGGTACTGGCCCGAAAGCCGGTGGCCCGCTGTACCTGTACCGTTTGCTGGCGACCCGCCCTACCGATGCCATCGAACAATCCTTCGCTCGCGGTGACGCCGTTGTCGCCCCGGACGTTCGTTTGCGCGACGCCATGAGCAAACCGCTGAACGCCTTGAAAGCCTGGGCTGAAAGCAACAAGTTTGCCGACCTGAGCACGCTGTGCGTGCAGTACGCTGCGCAATCGCAGAGCGGCATCACCCGCATGCTGGCCGGCCCGACCGGCGAGAAAAACAGCTATGCGATTCTGCCGCGCGAGCACGTGCTGTGCCTGGCGGAGGTTGAAGGTGATCTGCTGACGCAACTGGCTGCGGTATTGGCCGTGGGCGGTTCGGCAGTTTGGCCGGAGTCCGACATCAGCAAGGCCTTGTTCGCACGCTTGCCGAAGGAGATTCAGGTGCGGATCAAGCTGGTTTCCGACTGGAACAAGGATGAGGTGGTGTTCGATGCGGTTCTGCATCACGGCCATTCCGACCAGTTGCGCGGCGTTTGCCAGCAAATTGCCAAGCGTGCCGGCGCGATCGTTGGGGTTCAGGGCTTGTCCCAGGGCGAGACCAACATTGCACTGGAGCGTCTGGTGATCGAGCGGGCGTTGAGCGTTAACACTGCGGCGGCGGGTGGTAATGCGAGCTTGATGACTATCGGTTAACAGCGATAAACCGGTCACCTGCATAGGTGCCCGGCATAGCAACAGTCCCTGTGGGAGCTGGCTTGCCAGCGATAGCGATTTTTCAGTCACCATCAATGTCGACTGAACTGCCGCCATCGCTGGCAAGCCAGCTCCCACAGTGTTTTGGGGGTGTTTGTTAAGTCTGCGCGCGGCTCCAATATCACGCTTATCAATCTTCCTGTTCAGTGTTTATCAGCACGCCTAGACTCGGCCCAACCCCAATTTCAGGTAGGCCGCCATGTCCGAGACGCTGCTCAGTTCCCGCAATCTGGCTTTCGAGCTGTATGAAGTCCTTGATGCCGAGGGCCTGACCCGGCGTGAGCGCTTTGCCGAGCACAACCGCGAGACCTTCGACGCCGCCATCGGCACCGCGCGCAACATCGCCGAGAAGTACTTTGCACCGCACAACCGCAAGGGCGACGAGAACGAGCCGCGCTATGAAGACGGTAAGGCGATTCTGATTCCTGAAGTGAAACCGGCAGTGGATGCCTTCCTTGAGGCAGGATTCCTCAACGCTGCGAGAAGTTTCGATGCCGGTGGCATGCAGCTTCCTACACTGCTGTCGCAAGCCTGCTTCGCCCATTTTCAGTCGGCCAACGCTGCGTCGACTTCGTACCCGTTCCTGACCATGGGTGCGGCGAACCTGATCGAGAGCTTTGGCACCGACGAGCAGAAACAGCGCTTCCTGCAGCCAATGATCGATGGCCGCTTCTTCGGCACCATGGCCTTGACCGAGCCGCATGCCGGTTCGTCCCTGTCGGATATTCGTACGCGCGCCGAGCCGGCGTCCGACGGCACTTATCGCCTGAAGGGCAACAAGATCTTCATTTCCGGCGGCGATCACCCGCTCTCGGAAAACATCGTGCACATGGTTCTGGCCAAGCTGCCCGACGCGCCGCCGGGGGTGAAAGGCATCTCGCTGTTTATCGTGCCGAAGTTTCTGGTCAACGATGACGGCAGCCTCGGCCCACGCAATGACGTGCTGCTGGCCGGGCTGTTCCACAAGATGGGCTGGCGCGGCACCACCTCCACAGCGCTGAACTTCGGCGATAACGGTGAATGTGTCGGTTATCTGGTGGGCGAGCCGCACCGCGGCTTGAGCTACATGTTCCAGATGATGAACGAAGCGCGGATCGGCGTTGGCATGGGTGCAGTGATGCTCGGTTATGCCGGTTATCTGTATTCGCTGGAGTATGCTCGCGAGCGTCCACAAGGGCGGGTGCCGGACAGCAAGGATCCGACCACAGCGCCAGTGGCAATCATTCAGCACGCGGATGTCAGACGTATGCTGTTGACGCAAAAATCCTACGTCGAAGGTGCATTCGACCTTGGCCTGTACGCGGCGCGTTTGTTCGATGACACCACGACGCTGGGAACCGAAGCCGAGCGTAAACAGGCCCATGAGCTATTGGATCTGCTGACGCCGATCGTCAAATCCTGGCCGTCGGAGTTCTGCCTCAAGGCCAACGAACTGGCGATCCAGATCCTTGGCGGCCACGGCTACACCCGCGAATACCCGGTTGAACAGTACTACCGCGATAACCGCCTGAATCCGATCCACGAAGGCACCCATGGCATTCAATCGCTGGACTTGCTCGGGCGTAAATTGGCGCAGAACGGTGGCGCAGGACTGAAGCAGTTGATTCGGCTGATCGCCAACACCGCCGAGCGCGCTACGGCGTACGATTCGCTAACCGCACTGCGTGAGCCTTTAGAGAAACTGGTGGCGCGCCTGCAAACGGTGACCATCGGTTTGTTGACCGATCTGGCGCAGGGCAAGGTCAACAGCAGCCTGGCGAATTCGGCGCTGTACCTGAAGGTGTTCGGGCACACGGTGATTGGCTGGCGCTGGCTGGAGCAGGCGATTCGTGCTGAGGAAGGGTTGCTGAAAGGTAATGCGGCGGATATCGACTTCTATAAGGGCAAGTTGCAGGCGGCGCGGTATTTTCTGACGTGGGAAGTGCCGGGGTGCCACCATGAACTGGCGTTGCTGGAGGCGCGGGATGATACGTGTCTGGCGATGCAGGATGCGTGGTTCTGAAAGCCGACCCTCACCCCAGCCCTCCCGAAACGTCGGACCGCCCAGAGGGAGAGGGGGCCGACCGGGGGATATTTAAGAAGTACATCGACCTGAAAGTGCCTTGCCGAATCCATATTCGACTCGGTCGTTCAAGTCGGCGCATGACGCAACACCACTCGGTCAGTCCCCTCTCCCATTGGGAGAGGGCTAGGGTGAGGGGCTTTTCTGGCTCAGCACTCAAGTCAACTTGAACCCACCCATCTGCCGCGCCAGATCATCCGCCAGCCTCTGCAACATCTGACAATCCTCACGACAGGCCCGAACCTCCCCCGCCGTCGCCCGGGCCAAATCAGAAATCCCCTGCACGTTACGGTTGATCTCTTCCGTCACCGCCGACTGCTCTTCCGTCGCCGTCGCCACCTGATGGTTCATGTCACTGATGCGCTCGACCTGCCCGGTAATCGCCGTCAACGACGCCCCGGTGCGCTGGCTCGACTCAACCCCGGTGCCGGTCGCCGCCTGGCCGGTGCGCATCGACGACACAGCGTTTTCCGCGCCTTGCTTGAGGCTGCCGATCATTTGCTGGATTTCGTCAGTAGATGCCTGAGTGCGGCGCGCCAAGGTGCGCACTTCATCGGCGACAACTGCAAAGCCGCGCCCCATATCACCGGCTCGGGCCGCCTCGATGGCGGCATTGAGCGCCAGCAGATTGGTCTGCTCGGACACACCACGAATCACCGCCAATACAGAATCGATCGACGCCACTTGATGCGCCAACTCGCCGACCGCGCCCGCCGCCACGCCGATCTCATCGGACATGCTTTCAATATGCTTGATCGAGCCGCCGACCACTTCCCGCGCTTGCATCGCTTCATCCCGCGCGGTTTGCGAGGCCAGTGCCGCGTTGCCGGCGTTCTGCGCAATTTCCTGCACGGTCAGGCCCATCTCATGAACGGCAGTGGCGACCATGTCAGTCATTTCCTGCTGACGGCCAGAACGCTCAGCGGTGTTCTCCACTACCTTCGCCACCTGCCCCACGGCCGTGCGCAGACGTTCGCTGGTTGTCAGCACTTCGCCGATCATCCCGCGCTGGCTATCGAGAAAACGGTTGAAACCGCGAGCGAGGTCGCCCAGCTCATCGGCACGGCTGGAATCTAACCGATGGGTCAAATCTCCACCACCGCTACCGATTGCTACCAGCGCGGCTGTTACTTGGCGAATCGGTCGCACCAAACCTTGCGCCAGCCACACCACCAAAGCGAGGCACACCAGCGCCACGGCCAGACCGATACCGCCGCTCATCCACATCGCTTTACGGGCCTCGGCGTAGATCTGCGACTGCGGCACTTCGGCCACTAGCGTCCAGCCCAGATCGCGCAAAGGCAGACTTAAGGCGAGAAAGTCTTCGCCATCTCTTTGGAAGCTGCTGCTGATCGCCGCTTTCTGGCCCATGACGGCCTGCGCCGCATGGGCGCCAATTTGCTCGCTCAAGGTGCGTTTGCCGCTGAACTGCGCTTCCGGATGCACCTGAATCAAACCGTCGGAACGCACGAGATAGACCTTGCCGCGCTCACCAAAGCTGAAATTGTGGATCAGCTCCGACAGCTCTTTCATGCTCAAACCGAGCCCGGCCACGCCGACCACTTTGCCGGCCTGCTCCACCTTCAAATCAATGAACAGCGCCAACTCTCCGGTCGCCCCGTCGTTGTCGATGTTCAGGGTGCGCGGCTGATTGCTGTCGAGAAAAGAATAGAACCAGGCATCCGCCGGTTTGGCGCGACTGAGGGTGCGATCCAGGCCTTTTTCGGTGATGTAGTGATTGGATTCGGTGCCGATGATCAAAGCCGTGAAAGCTTTATGTTCGGCGCGGATGCCTTCCAGATACTGCGCGAAGGCCGCCGTTTTGCTGCTGTCTTCGCCGGATGCGAGCCAATCGCGCACCATGGAATTGCTGGCGATGTCCTTGGCCGCCGTCAGCGGCTGGACGAGGATCCGTTCGATATCGTTGCGCGTCGCTTCGATGCTCGACGGCAGTGCTTGTTCGACCAGATAGCTCTGGGCGAGGCGGTTGACCACCAGGGTATAAATGCCAACCACGATCAGGATGCTGACCAGCAGGGCCGTGCCCATGCTGAGAATCAACTGCCATTGAATACTGCGTCGCCACAACTGCATGGAGCACCCCCAAAGGATAAGAGGCAGAAACACTGCAACTGTCGCGCCAGATGTATACAAAAATCACGTAAACAAGAGACAAACCTTGAAGCAGTGATCTTCGACCAGCAAGAAGCGGGCCGATTTCATGGCGAGAACACTGTCAACTCTGACAGGTTACAGCTCGCATCGCGTGGCATAGATTGCAGTTTCCCTGTCTGTGCCCAAGCGTTCGCTTCACAGACTCACGCTGTACTAGCAGGAGAAAAATCATGGCTGATACAAGTCCAGCTGAAAGCTTTGTACAGACAATGTCTGACAACGATACGTTTGTGAAATCAGCGCAGGTCGGCGACTTTGTCGACGGATCCAGCATGCTATCGGTGATCACCCGAAAACACTTTACCGAAGTCATGGTTTTCCCCGTAATCCATTACAAAGCGACGATCACCACGTTCTCAGGCGCAACGTACAGCACAATTCAGCCAATCGCAGGATCGGAATATCAAAACCTGCTTTCGCGCGGAGATGAAGTGACGATCGACGAGACGACCTACAGGGTCTCCCACGGAGAGTTCAAGAAGCAAACCAACGGAGAGTGGTTGAGGAAGATCTACTGGCAGCCAGTAACTAAAACTCAATAAACACAGAGCTGTCCGAAATTTAGCGCCTCGAAGTACCGAGGCGCTGCAAAAACGCGCTTCAACCCTGATTGATGGTCTTGGCGATGGTATCGACCGTGGCGCTGACTTGCTCTTGATAACGGTCGAGTTCTTCCTGGTGCTGTTTCTTCATTTCAATCTGCTGCGAGCACAGATTCATCGCCGCCAGCACCAGCAAGCGGTCACCGATCAATGTCGGGTATTTGCGCTTGGTGTCATCCAGCGCTGCCTTGAGCATCATGGCCGCGTCCAGCAGGGTCTGTTCTTCCCCGGCCGGTGCCTTGATCGAATAGTCCTCCCCGAGAATGGAGACGACCTTTACCCCTGCTGTGTGGTGGTTCATGCGCTGACAGGACCTGCGTTGACGCGATCAACCAGGGCTTGAATGCGGGCGGCGGTGGCGCCGTGCTTTTCTTCCTGCTCCATCAGGTTCAGTTGCAGGCTTTCGTTTTCATCCTTGGCCTGGGCCAGTTCCGTGGACAGGGTCTGGTTGGTTTGCGCGAGGGTCTGGTTCTGTTGCACCAGGTCGCTGACGAGCTGTTCCAATTGGCTGAGGGATGCTTCCAACATTTTGATCTTCCAAGCGTTTTTCAAAGGGCGCGTACGATAAAGAAAAGTCATCACGGATGCCAGGGTTAAACCGGCGCAAAGCCTTGATTTTCCTGGTGGCCGACCGTTCTCGCGAGTTTTAAAGACTGTGATCTGCCGATCTGGTTCCTGCACTTCGTCGCCCGAGCCCTTCTGCGACAAATACGCACAGTGCCTCAAGACTTTAGTCGTATGACCGATAAGTCATCCATACAGCAGTCTCAGCCCGCATGGATGCGGCCCTCTCTTGGTATCCGCCCCATGTCCCTTCGCAATATGAATATCGCCCCACGGGCGTTTACCGGCTTCGCCCTGATCGGCGGCCTGATGCTGATTCTCGGCGTGTTCGCGCTGAATCAGATGAGCAAAATCCGCGCAGCAGGCGAAGACATTGCGACGGCCAGCGTGCCTTCCATCAAGGCTCTCGACGAATTCACCCAACTGACCCTGCGCCTGCGCGTCTTGTCGTATCGGTTGCTGATCAACCGTGAACCGGACGTTCAACAAAAGACTGTCGAACTGTTCGAGTTGCGCAACAAACAGATCGCCGACGCCCAGCGCGCCTACGAACCGTTGATCGACGGCCCGCAAGAACGTGCGGCTTATGATCAATACGTGCAGTTGCTCGCGCAGTACCGCCAGCTTGAAGACCGGATGAAAACCCTGTCGCGCAACAATCAGATTGATGAACTGCGGCAGATGCTCAACTCGGACTTGCTGAGCAACTCGGAAGCGGTGAACACCGCCCTGGCGCGCCTGCTGGAGATCAACACCCAGCAAATCGCCGAGACGGATAAAGGCGCGAGCGATCAGTTTTCGATGTCTTTCAACCTTGTGGTCACGTTGTTGGTGATCGCCACTGGCCTGACGTTCCTCTTCGCCTGGCTGCTGACCGTGAGTATTACCAAGCCGATCTCCAAAGCACTGGACGCTGCGGAAACCATCGCTGAAGGCAACCTGACCCAGCCGATCCACGTTGACGGTGAAGACGAGGCAGGACGTCTACTCGCGGCCATGGCCAAAATGCAATCGAAGCTGCGTGACACCCTGCAGCGCATTTCCGGTTCGGCCACTCAGCTGGCTTCGGCGGCTGAAGAACTGAACAGCGTCACCGACGAAAGCGCGCGTGGCCTGACTCAGCAAAACAATGAAATCGAACAGGCGGCCACGGCGGTCAACGAGATGACCAGCGCCGTGGAAGAAGTCGCACGCAACGCCGTGAGCACTTCGGAAGCTTCGAAAAACGCCACCACGTCTGCCGGCGACGGCCGTGATCTGGTGCAGGAAACCGTCAGCGCGATCGAACGCATGAGCGCCGATGTGCAGAGCACTGCTTCGCTGATCGGTGATCTGGCGAATGAATCCCGTGACATCGGCAAGGTGCTGGATGTGATCCGTGGTCTGGCCGATCAGACCAACCTGCTGGCTCTGAACGCAGCGATTGAAGCGGCACGCGCCGGTGAAGCCGGTCGTGGTTTTGCCGTGGTGGCGGATGAAGTACGTGCCTTGGCGCACCGCACTCAACAGTCGACCAGCGAAATCGAGCGGATGATCGGCAGCATTCAGAGCGGCACCGAACACGCCGTGGATTCGATGCGCAACAGCACCGAGCGCGCTGAGTCGACCCTGAACATCGCTCGTGGTGCCGGCATGTCGCTGGACACCATCAACACCGCCATCGTCGAGATCAACGAGCGCAACCTGGTGATCGCCAGCGCGGCTGAAGAGCAGGCGCAAGTGGCGCGGGAAGTGGATCGTAATCTGGTCAACATCCGCGATCTGTCGGTGCAGTCGGCGACCGGGGCGAATCAGACCAGTGCGGCGAGTAATGAGCTGTCGCGGTTGGCGCTGGATTTGAACAACATGGTTGGGCGGTTCAGCCTGTAAATTTTGAGATTAAGGTCAAAAGCCCCTCACCCCAGCCCTCTCCCAGAGGGAGAGGGGGAAAGGGAGCAGATCTTCGTGTTTTTCAAAACCTGAGTTCGACCCGGAATTTCAGGTCGGTGTAACTTGAACAAACACCGCGATCAGTCCCCCTCTCCTCCCGGGAGAGGGGGAAAGGGAGCAGATCTTCGTGTTTTTTCAAAACCTGAGTTCGACCCGGAATTTCAGGTCGGTGTAACTTGAACAAACACCGCGATCAGTCCCCTCTCCCCCCGGGAGAGGGCTAGGGTGAGGGCAGCAATCGCCCGCCGAACACAAAACCTGATGCCACACTGAAAAACCTTTTTGACAGCATCACATTTCAACAGGTTAGAATCGCTGGCACGCAGACTGCATGGTCAGTTTGTGCCCGTCTTTACGCTTCTGGAGTACTGCCTTTGAATGCGACGACCATCAACAGCCTGTTCTTGATCGGCGCGTTGCTGGTAGGCGCAAGCATTCTCGTCAGCTCCCTCTCCTCCCGTCTCGGCATCCCGATTCTGGTCATTATTCTCGCGGTTGGCATGGCCGCCGGGGTCGATGGCGGCGGCATTATTTTCGATAACTACCCGACAGCCTATCTGGTCGGCAACCTCGCACTCGCGGTGATCCTCCTCGACGGCGGCTTGCGTACGCGGGTGTCGAGTTTCCGCGTGGCCTTGTGGCCGGCGCTGTCGCTGGCCACGGTCGGAGTGTTGATCACCACCGGGCTGACCGGCATGGCCGCCGCATGGCTGTTCGACCTCAATCTGATTCAAGGTTTGTTGATCGGCGCCATCGTTGGCTCAACCGACGCCGCAGCAGTGTTCTCGCTGCTCGGCGGCAAAGGCCTGAACGAACGGGTGACGGCCAGCCTGGAAATCGAATCCGGTAGCAATGACCCGATGGCGGTGTTTCTCACCGTGACCCTGATCGATATGCTCGCCAGCGGCCAGACCGGTTTGCACTGGAGCCTGCTGACCCACCTGATCCGCGAGTTCGGCATCGGCGGCGTGATCGGCCTCGGTGGCGGCTGGTTGATGCTGCAACTGGTCAACCGCATCAATCTCGCGGCCGGCCTGTATCCGATTCTGGTGATCGCCGGCGGTCTGGTGGTATTCGCCTTGACCAACGCCCTGCATGGCAGCGGCTTCCTCGCGGTTTATCTGTGCGGTCTGGTGATCGGTAACCGCCCGGTGCGCAGCCGTCACGGCATTCTGCACATGCTCGACGGCATGGCGTGGCTCGCACAGATCGGCATGTTCCTCGTGCTGGGGTTGCTGGTGACGCCGCATGATTTGCTACCAATCGCCCTGCCCGCGCTGGGTCTGGCACTGTGGATGATTCTGTTTGCGCGGCCACTGTCGGTGATGGTCGGTCTGCTGCCGTTCAAGGCGTTCCATGGCCGCGAAAAAGCGTTTATTTCCTGGGTTGGCCTGCGCGGAGCGGTGCCGATCATTCTGGCGGTGTTCCCGCTGATGGCCGGGCTGCCGAATGCGCAGCTGTACTTCAACCTCGCGTTCTTCATCGTGCTGGTGTCGCTGCTGGTGCAGGGCACGAGCCTGCCGTGGGTGGCCAAGCTGTTGAAGGTGACCGTACCGCCGGAGCCAGCGCCGATTTCCCGCGCGGCGCTGGAAGTCCACGTCACCAGCGAGTGGGAGCTGTTCGTTTATAAGCTCGGCGCGGAGAAATGGTGCATCGGTTCGCCCCTGCGCGAGCTGAAAATGCCCGAAGGCACGCGTATCGCTGCACTGTTTCGTGGTCAGCAACTGCTCCATCCGTCGGGTAGTACGGTGCTGGAAGTCGATGATTTACTGTGTGTTATCGGCCATGAACACAACCTTGGCGCCCTCGGAAAACTCTTCAGCCAGGCGCCGCAACGCGGTCTCGATCTGCGCTTCTTCGGTGACTTCGTGCTCGAAGGAGACGCCCAGCTTAAAGCGGTTGCGGCGCTCTACGGGTTGCCGGCCGAGGGCATTGATCCGTACATGACCCTGGGCGCCTTCATCGCGCACAAAGTCGGCGGCGCACCGATCGTCGGTGACCAGGTGGAGTGGAACAACACCCACTGGACGGTTGCGGTCATGGACGGGAACAAGATCGGCAAAGTGGGCGTCAGATTCCCCGAAGGAAGTCGCCCGGGCCCCGGGCTCTTCCTCTAAACTGCGTCCACTCTCACTTGCTTGACCGGTCTCTATGCCTACCCTGCGCTCCTTTTTCGCCGCGGCCCTGCTGGGCCTGAGTCTTACTGTCGGCCCGCTGTACGCCGCCGAACCACCGTCCAGCGACGCCGTGCAGGCCAGCCTCGACAAACTCGCCGACAGCAAACTGCCGGATGCCGATAAAAAGAGCCTGCAGACCGTCCTGCAGAACACGCTCAATCAGCTGAACAACCAGCGTGATTACGAACAGAAGCTGATCGATCTCAAGCAGCAACTGGCGACCGCGCCCAAGCAGACGATTGAAAACACCCGCGAACTGACACGCCTCAAGGCCACGCCCGTGGTGCCGGTGGCGCAGCGTTTTCCCAAGGAGTCGATTCAGCAACTGGAGCAAATCCTCACCGATCGCTCGACCCAGCAAAGTGACCTGCAAAAGGCCCTGGCCGACGCCAACAGCCTGATCATCACCGCGCAGACGCGTCCCGAGCGCGCGCAAGCGGAGATATCCGCCAGCCAGACGCGCATCCAGCAGATCAACAACATCCTCAAATCCGGCAAGGACGCGGGTAAAACCGTCACCGCCGAACAGCGCGATCAGTTGAACGCCGAACTGGCGGCGCTGAATGCGCTGATTCCACTGCGTCGCCAGGAACTGGCCGGCAACAGCCAGTTGCAGGATCTTGGCAATGCTCAGCATGACTTGCTCTCGGAGAAGTCCGAGCGCCTCGACCGCGAGATCCAGGAACTGCAAACCCTGATCAACCAGAAACGTCTGGCGCAGTCGCAGGAAACCGTAACGCAGCAGTCGATCGAGGCGCAGAAGGCCGGTAGCAGCAGCCTGCTGGCCATCGAAAGCACGGCAAACCTCAAGCTCTCCGACTACCTGCTCAAAAGCACTGACCGCCTCAACGAAGTCACCCAACAGAATCTGCAGACCAAACAACAGCTCGACAGCCTGACCCAAAGCGATTCAGCACTGGACGAGCAGATCAGCGTGCTCAAGGGCAGCCTGTTGCTGTCGAAGATTCTCTATAAGCAGAAACAAGCCCTGCCGCGGCTCAAGGTCGATCGCGATCTGGCGGATCAGATCGCCGACATTCGCCTGTGGCAATTCGACGTCAGCCAGCAGCGTGAGCAACTGAGTAATCCGGCCGCCTATGTCGACAATCTGCTGTCCACGCAGCCACCGGAGCAGGTCACCCCGCAATTGCGCAAAAACCTGCTGGAGCTGGCCAATACCCGCGCCGACCTGCTGGAGCGACTGAATCGCGAACTGAGCGCCATGCTCAACGAGTCGATTACCCTGCAACTCAACCAGAAACAACTGCTGAGCACCGCACAGAGCCTGCGCGCTACGCTGGATGAGCAGATGTTCTGGATCCCCAGCAACAAGCCGCTGGACCTGGAATGGATGCGCGCAGTGCCAGAGCGCCTGAAACGTCAGGTCGACACCCTGCCGTGGGCCTCCAGCCTGAGTGAGCTGACAGACGGTCTGATCCAGCGACCGTTGCTGTTCCTGCCGCTGGCGCTGCTGATCGGTGCATTGCTGTGGCGACGCAAGAATCTGTATGCGCGGCTGAACAAGGTTCACCAGGACATCGGCCACTTCAAGCGTGACAGCCAGTGGCACACGCCGCAGGCGATTCTGATCAATATTCTGTTGGCGATGCCGGTCGCGTTGGGCCTGGCCTTGTGTGGTCTGGCGTTGCAGATCGACGCGCGCGGACAGAACGCCAACATGGGCGCGGCTTTGCTGCAGATGGGTCAGGCGTGGCTGGTGTTCTACACCGCTTACCGGATTCTCGCGCCGGGTGGTGTGGCAGAACTGCACTTCCGTTGGGAAAAGCCGCAGGTTGAATTCCTCCAGGGCTGGATCCGTCGACTGGGTCTGGTGGTCATGGCGCTGGTGACCATTGTTGCCGTGGCCGAACTGCAACCGGCCGCACTCGCCGACGATGTGCTCGGCATGCCGGTGGTGTTGACCTGCTACGCTTTGATGGCATGGCTGCTCAGCCGTTTGCTGATCAGCAGCCCGGCTCACGAGAACACGTCGCTGTTCCGCAAAGCCGTCGGCGTGATGTTCACCCTGCTGCCGATCGCGTTGTTCGTGGCGGTGTGCTTTGGCTACTACTACACCGCGCTGAAGCTCAGCGACCGCTTGATCAACACCCTGTACCTGCTGATGTTCTGGCTGGTGATCGAAGCGACTTTCGTCCGTGGCCTGAGCGTCGCCGCGCGACGTCTGGCCTATCAGCGTGCCTTGGCCAAACGGCAGGCGGCGAAAGAGGCTGGCGACGGTGAAGCGGTGATCGAAGAGCCGACGCTGGACATCGAAAAGGTCAACGAGCAGTCCCTGCGCCTGATCCGTCTGGCCCTGCTCGGCGGTTTCATTGCCGCGTTGTACTGGGTCTGGTCGGACCTGATTTCGGTGTTCTCGTACCTCGACAACATCACCCTCTACGAATACACCAGCGGCACCGGCGCCAACATGAGCATGGTGCCGATCAGCATCGGCGACATGCTCGGCGCACTGATCATCATCGGCATCACCTTCGCCCTCGCGCGCAACTTGCCGGGCCTGCTCGAAGTGTTTGTGCTGTCCAAGCTCAATCTGGCTCAGGGCAGTGCCTACGCGACCACGACGCTGCTGTCGTACGTGATCGCCGGCGTCGGCTTCGTCTCGACCCTGTCGACCCTCGGCGTCAGTTGGGACAAGTTGCAATGGCTGGTGGCGGCGCTGTCGGTCGGCCTCGGTTTCGGTATGCAGGAGATCTTTGCGAACTTCATCTCCGGCATCATGATCCTCTTCGAACGTCCGGTGCGGATCGGTGACACCATCACCATCGGCAACCTGTCGGGCACGGTGAGCAAGATCCGCATCCGCGCCACGACCATTACCGACTTCGACCGCAAGGACATCATTGTCCCGAACAAGACGTTCATCACCGGACAACTGATCAACTGGTCGCTGACCGATACCATCACCCGCGTCACGCTGAAACTCGGCGTCGACTACGGCTCGGATCTGGATCTGGTCAAGGAACTGCTGCTCAAGGCTGCCCGGGAAAACCCGCGCGTACTCAAAGAGCCAGAGCCACACGTGTACTTCCTCAACTTCGGCGAAAGTACCCTTGACCACGAATTGCGCATGCACGTGCGTGACCTCGGTGACCGCAACCCGGTGCTCGATGAGGTCAACCGCTTCATCAACCGCGAGTTCAAGAAGCAGCACATCAACATCTCGTTCCGCCAGATGGAGGTCTACTTGAAGAACCTCCACGGTCAGGAATACAAGATGGTGCCGATCGAGCCGGAAACGAAAACCATCGTGCCGGTCGCCGACGATCAGAAACCGCTGCAAGAGCCGCCGCCGGCCAAACTCGACTAACCGGTCTAATCCCAGCAGAATGCTCGGACATTCTGCTGGAGCCGGCCCTTGAAAGCCCTCGACGAACTGACCTTCGACAATCGCTTCGCCCGCCTGGGCGATGCGTTCTCCGCCCACGTGCTGCCCGAGCCGATCGACAATCCGCGTCTGGTCGTCGCGAGCCCGGCGGCGCTGGCTTTGCTGGATCTCGACCCGGCGACCGCTGAAACCGAGGAATTTGCCGAACTGTTTGGCGGCCACAAGTTGTGGGCTGATGCCGAACCGCGGGCGATGGTCTATTCCGGGCATCAGTTCGGCGGTTACACGCCGCAATTGGGTGACGGTCGTGGCTTGCTGTTGGGCGAGGTGTACAACGCAGCCGGCGAGCATTGGGACCTGCACCTCAAGGGCGCCGGGCAGACGCCGTTTTCGCGCATGGGTGATGGTCGTGCGGTGCTGCGTTCGTCGATCCGCGAGTTCCTTGCCTCCGAAGCCTTGTACGCGCTGAACATTCCCTCCTCGCGTGCGGCCTGCGTGATCGGCTCCGACACCCCGGTCTGGCGCGAAAAACAGGAGCGCGCGGCGATGGTGCTGCGTTTGGCGCCGAGCCACATCCGCTTCGGTCACTTCGAATATTTCTACTACACCAAACGCCCCGAGCAGCAGAAGCAGCTGGGCGAGCACGTGTTGGCGATGCACTTCCCCGAATGTCTGGAACAGCCGGAACCGTATCTGGCGATGTTCCGCGAGGTCGTCGAGCGCAATGCCGAACTGATCGCCAAATGGCAGGCTTATGGCTTCTGTCACGGCGTGATGAACACCGACAACATGTCGATCCTCGGCATCACTTTCGACTTCGGCCCGTTCGCTTTTCTCGATGACTTCGACGCGAACTTCATCTGCAACCATTCGGATGATCAGGGGCGTTACTCGTTCAGCAATCAGGTGCCGGTTGGCCAGTGGAACCTCAGCGCACTGGCGCAGGCGTTGACGCCGTTTATCAGTGTCGAAGCCCTGCGCGAAACCCTCGGCTTGTATTTGCCATTGTTCCAGGCGCACTACCTCGACCTGATGCGCCGCCGTTTAGGCTTCACCACAGCTGAAGATGACGACCAAACGCTGCTGGAAAACCTGCTGCAACTGATGCAGAACAGCGGCGTCGATTACACGCTGTTCTTCCGTCGACTCGGTGAAGAATCCGCCGAACAGGCCGTCGCCCGGTTGCGTGATGACTTCGTCGACATCAACGGTTTTGATGCCTGGGGTGAACGCTACGTCGCCCGGGTTGCCCGCGATGGCGACGCTGACCAGGAACAGCGCCGAGCGCGGATGCATGCGGTCAATCCGCTGTACATCCTGCGCAATTATCTGGCGCAAAAAGCCATCGATGCGGCTGAGCAAGGGGATTACTCAGAAGTACGCCGGCTGCACGCGGTGCTGAGCAAACCATTTGAAGAGCAGTCGGGGATGGACGGTTATGCCGAGCGGCCGCCGGAGTGGGGCAAGCATTTGGAGATCAGTTGTTCTTCCTGAGGCGGCCTAGATAAACACGTCTACAGGCAGCTTGAAGTACTCAGCCAACCATCGAACCTGTCGCAGGTTTAGTTGCCGCTTGCCGCTCAGGATCTCAGAGACGACTGACTGAGTGCCCACTCCAGGCAAGTCGCTCTGGGTCAAACCATGCTCACGCATCAGATATCCCAATACTTCAAAACCCGGAGGTTTTGGGACCGGGTGGTGCGTTTGATCCCATTCTTCAATCCAGTCACCAATGATATCCACCAAGCTCATCAACGGATGAGACTCGTCATCACCGGTAATTTCCAGCAGTTCGTCGACCGCCAACACCAAGGCATCGTAGTCTTCTTCGTTTTCTGGCAACTGCAGAAAACGAGTAAAGAGACCCGAACCTTGGTACGCACCGGAATCAAGGCAAACACTCTCAAAGCCAACAGAGTCCCCGGTGAGCGAACAACTCGTCCGGGCATTTAAGGTTTTTAGATATTCAGAGCCCTTCAAAAGCTCCGAGAGTGGAAGGCGTTTAACGGTCTTGACGGTCATAGGAAGGTATTTCGCTCAGTTCTGCACAAGATGACCGATTAGATAAAATACAGATAGTCAGCCTCCGCGCAGACGTGCGTAGGCCCTTTCCTCAACTGAGGAAGGTAACGACCTACAGATCAATTCCTTGATAATCGTGACTTTGCCTCCAGATCAGTCTCATAGACGTCCTGCCTGAGAACCCATCATGTCCGAACCACTCCTCATCCCCTGCCCCTCCTGCAACGGCCTCAACCGCATCCCCGCCGAGCGCCTTGCGGATCAACCCAAGTGCGGACGCTGCAAATCCGCCGTGCTGCTGAGCAAACCGTTCGAACTCAAGCAAGGCGATTACGCCAGCCAGATCAAGGGTGATCTGCCGTTGCTGGTGGATGTCTGGGCGGACTGGTGTGGGCCGTGCAAGTCGTTTGCGCCGGTGTTCGAGCAGGCGGCGGCGCAGTTGGCGGGCAAGTGCCGCTTGGCCAAGCTTGATAGCGAAGCGAATCAGCAATTGTCGGCGCAGTTGGGGATTCGTTCGATTCCGAGCTTGATTCTGTTCAAGAACGGCCGGGAAGTGGCGCGGCAGAGTGGTGCGTTGCCGTTGCCGCAGTTGATGGCGTGGCTGCGTAGCCAAGGGATCTGACCCACCCAGAACCCACTGTGGGAGCGAGCTTGCTCGCGAAAGCGGTGGATCAGTTAACGAGGATGTCGACTGAACTGACGCATTCGCGAGCAAGCTCGCTCCCACAGGGGTTCATGGATAGCTCACGAGATCAGTGATCTTCGAGCAGATTGTGCAGTTCGACAAACTGCTGGGTCAGCTTGTGGCGCGGGTCGAGGTGGATCAGCGGCATGCTGGCCTGGTGCGATTCGCGCATGCGCACTGAACTGGTCAGATACACCGGCAGTACCGGCAACCCCTCGGCAATCAACTCATCAAGAATCTGCTGCGGCAGGCTTGCCCGGGCCTGGAACTGGTTGACCACGATGCCCTCAACTTCCAGGCCTTCATTGTGGTCGTCCTTCAGCTCTTCGATCTCCGCGATCAGCCCGTACAAGGCCTGACGCGAGAAACTGTCGCAATCGAAAGGGATCAGCACGCGATCGGCTGCAATCAACGCTGATACCGCATAGAAATTCAGCGCTGGCGGCGTATCGAGGTAAATCCGGTCGTAATCCTCGGACAGCTCATCGAGTAACTTTCGCAGCTTGTTGATCTTGTGCTTGGCCTCGAGCTTGGGCTGCAAGTCGGCCAGCTCGGCGGTGGCGGTGATGATGTGCAGGTTGTCGAACGGGGTTTCGTAGATGTCCGCCTGATTCTTCTTCGAGAACGGCCCGGAAGACAGGGTCTGCTTGAAGAAGTCGGCAATACCCATCGGAATGTCGTCGCCGGTGAGCCCGGTCAGATATTGAGTGGAATTAGCCTGGGCATCGAGATCCACCAACAACGTGCGATAACCCTCGCTGGCACTGACCGCCGCCAGATTGCAGGCAATGCTGGACTTGCCTACGCCACCTTTCTGATTGAACACCACGCGCCGCATGACCAAACCTCCGTGTATCAAAGAATGACCGAGTGTAGATGCGCGCGACCTCGCTTCGCTACCTTCACGGACATGGACTACAGAGTCAGGTGCAAATATCCGCGGACAGATAGCGCAATTACCGCCATTGATCGCCGAGATCCCCGACAGACAAGCCGCTGACAATCTGGATAATGGCCAAGTGACAGTTTTCTTGCGAACCACTCGGTACATTTCGCTGCGCAAAATGTAACCAGCATTTGCTACACACTCGTCGCACCGGGATAATGCGCGCCACCCGGCGCCAAGCGCCACGTCAAGCCTGCTGCGGCTTTGGCGACCAAACGCGTCAACAAAAGCCCGCAGGGGCGGGATGAATGTCCGTGATCAACTTCAACATCGCCCAATGGCGCGCGTGGGCCCCTGGCCTCGACAGCGTGGACGCCTGGCAGGCCTGGAGCCGACAACCGGTCGTGCTCCAGCGCAGTGATGCCGCGCCCGATGTGTCGTTCTTGCCGGCCATGCAGCGCCGCCGCCTCAGCCGACTGGCACGGATGGCGTTCAGTGTTGGCTGGCCCTTGGCCGACGGACGGGACAATCTGCCGCTGGTATTCATCTCGCGCCACGGTGAAACCCCACGCACTTACGACATTCTCAGTGATCTGGCGACCGAGCAGCCGCTGTCGCCGACCCAGTTCAGCCTGTCCGTGCACAACGCGATCATCGGCCTGTGGTCGATCATGCGTGGCGAAACCAGCGAAATGACTGCCCTCGCCGCGGCCGGCGACGGTCTTGAGCACGGCATGCTCGAAGCGGCGGCGCTGCTCAATGAAGGCGCCCCGGCGGTGCTGCTGGTGATCACCGAAGAACAACCACCCGAAGCCTATTCAGCGTGGATCGACGATGTGCCTTTTCCCTACGCGCTCGGTCTTTTGCTGACCCCCGGTACCGACTGGCGGCTGACCCTGAACAGCGTCACAGAAACACGGTCAAAAGCGCACTGGCCCCACGCGCTCAATCTGTTGCAAACCCTGCTTGGCCAGCAAACCCATTGCCAACATGCCTGGAAAAATCGTGTATGGACCTGGCAACGCAATCCGTGACCGAAAAAAACCGCGATGCCTATTACTGGCGCCTGCTGGCCACCGCCGCAAGCTTTACCCTGTTCGGGCTAGGCGGGCTGTGCCTGCGTGTGCTGGTGTTTCCGCTGCTGGCTTGCCTGCCCGGTGACGCCGTTGTGCATCGCCAGCGCGCGCGGGAGACCGTCAGTCGGCTGTTCTGGTTTTTTGTGCGGTTCATGGCCCGCACCGGCGTGCTGACCTATGACATTCAGGGCGCCGAACGTCTGGGTCGACCGGGGCAGATGATCATCGCCAACCACCCGTCGCTGATCGACGTGGTGTTCCTCATCGGCCTGGTGCGCCAGGCCAATTGCGTGGTGAAGAAAAGCCTGTGGGAAAACCCCTTCACCCGTGGCCCGTTGCGCAGCACCGAATACATCAGCAACGACGGCAGCATGGACATGCTCGATGCCGCCGCGCAGTCCCTGCAAAACGGCCAGACCCTGATCATTTTCCCGGAAGGCACCCGCACCCAGCCGGGCCAGGCGCCAGCCTTCCATCGGGGCGCCGCGGCAATTGCCCTGCGCGGTGCGAAAATCCTCACGCCGGTGATCATCAAGGTCAGCCCGACCACGTTGACCAAAGCCGAACCCTGGTATCGGATCCCCAGCCGCCGCGTGCACTTCAGTTTTCGCGTCGGGGCCGATATAGACCCACAGACTTTCGCCGCGCAGGGGCCCGCACCGCAGGCCTCGCGCAAGCTCAACGATTATTTGCACACCTACTTCATTAAGGAGCTCGCCGAAGATGAGCGATCTGAATCGTGACATCAAACTGCTGATCATCGATGCCCTCGGCCTCGAAGACATCAGCGTCGACGACATCGGCGATGAGCAGACGCTGTTCGGCGAAGGCCTGGGCCTGGATTCCGTCGACGCGCTGGAACTGGGTCTGGCGATCCAGAAAAAATACGGCATCAAAATCGACGCCGACGCCAAAGACACCCGTAACCATTTCACCAACGTGGCCAGCCTTGCGGCATTCGTCACGGCAAAACAGGCAGCTTGAGACCGGACCATGCAAACTCGTGACGATATTTTCAACACCCTGCGCGCTGCCTTGGTCGAGCTGTTCGAACTGGATCCGGCCCGTGTGAGCCTGGAGTCCAACCTGTATCAGGATCTGGAAATCGACAGCATCGACGCGGTCGATCTGATCGATCACATCAAGCGCCAGACCGGCTACAAAATCGCCGCCGACGAATTCAAATCGGTGCGCACTGTCGGTGACGTGGTCGAGGCGGTCTACCGCTTGGTTCAACCGGCCGCATGAGCCGACTGATCGGCCTCGGCCTGCTGCTGGCCGGTCTGCTGTACCCCTTTGCGGTGTATTTCGGCATGGAGCACTTTGCCCCGTGGCAGTTTGGTCTGCTGCTGGGCAGCCTGTGGCTGGCGCGGGCGCTGACCGGCGAACGCAAACCCGGCAGCCTGTGGATGGCCGCTGTGGCCATTGTGTTCTGCCTGCTGCTGGCGCTGTTCGACAGTCCGCTGTTGCTGCGCTGGTACCCGGTGCTGATCAGCGGCTTCATGCTGGTGCTGTTCAGCCTGAGCCTGAAATTCGGGCCACCGATGGTCGAGCGCCTGGCGCGCCTGCGTGAGCCAGAGCTGCCGGCCATTGCGATTCGCTATACGCGCAAGGTCACCGTGGCCTGGAGCGTGTTTTTCTTCTGCAACGGTTTGTGCGCCGCCCTGCTGACCCTGTGGGCGCCGCTGAATTGGTGGATGTTGTACACCGGCCTGATCTCCTATGGATTGATCGGCCTGATGTTTGCCATTGAATGGCTGATACGACAACGGGTAAGAGGCCGTACATGAACTGGATAAAACTTGAGCAGCTGTTGCTCAAGCCTGTGCCGGCGCGGGCCATCAGCCACGCACCGGCCCTCGAACACACACAACTGTGCGAACAGGCCCTGAGCGTTGCCGCCGGTCTGCAAGCGCAAGGCGTGAAACGCCTGGCTGTGCACCTGGAAGATGCCGCCGAACTGGCTATCGCTCTGCTGGGCGCATGGCGTGCCGGCGTGAGTGTTCTGCTGCCTTCGGATCTGCAAGCACAAACCCGCCAGCGCTGGTCGGCTGAAGTCGATCTGTGGCTGACCGATCAAGCCGATGATGCGCAACTGAACGACGTTCAGCAGCCGCCGCTAGCCGGCGCCGAACTGGACCTCGACCAGTGTCGCCTGAGCCTGTGCACATCCGGCTCCAGCGGCGAGCCCAAACGCATCGACAAGACCCTGCGCCAACTGGCCAACGAGGTCGAAGCGCTGGAACAACTGTGGGGCGCGGGTCTCGGTGAGGCCTGCATTATCGGCAGCGTCGCCACCCAGCATATTTACGGTTTGCTGTTTCGGGTGCTGTGGCCGCTGTGCGCCGGACGCCCGTTTGTGCGCAAACAACTGGCGTTCCCCGAAGACTTGCAGCGTGCCAGCCGCGAACATCCAGCCTTCGCCTGGGTCGCCAGCCCGGCGTTGCTCAAACGCATGGGCGACAACCTCGACTGGCCAGCCCTGAGCGCCGTGCGCCGGGTGTTTTCCTCCGGCGGCGCGTTGCCCTTTGAAGCTGCGCAGAGCCTGCAACAACGCTTGCAGCAATGGCCGACGGAAATCCTCGGCAGCTCGGAAACCGGCGGTATCGCCTGGCGTCAGGGCCAACCGCTGTGGCAACCCTTTGCCGGTGTCGAGCTGAGCCAGGATAGCGACGGTGCGCTGCTGGTTGCTTCGCCCTACCTGCCTGCAGGCCACATCGAGCACACCGCTGACGCCGCGCGCATCGCCGCCGATGGCCGCTTCGAACTGCTCGGACGGCTGGACCGGATCATCAAACTGGAAGAAAAACGCATCTCGCTGCCGATGCTCGAACAAGCCTTGGTTGCCCACGACTGGGTCGCCGAAGCACGTCTCGGCGTAGTGCAGGAAAACCGCGCCTCCCTCGGTGCGTTGCTGGTGCTCAGCGAGTCGGGCCTGTTTGCCTTGCGTGAACACGGCCGCCGCAGCCTGACCGAAACCCTGCGCCAGCATTTGCGCCAACACTGCGAAGCCCTGGCGCTGCCACGACGCTGGCGACTGGTGCGGCAATTGCCGTTGAACAGCCAAGGCAAGCTGCCGCAGGCCGATATCGAAGCGCTGCTGATGGCACCGCGAGCGAAAGCGCCCGAAGTGCTGGAACAAGTCGAAACCGCTGGCGAGTGGAGCCTGCAACTGAGCGTGCCCCCGGACCTGGCCTACTTCAGCGGCCACTTCCCCAAAGCCCCGGTCCTGCCCGGCGTGGTGCAGGTGGAATGGGCACTGAACCTCGGTCGCCAACTGCTCAACCTGACCGGCCCGTTTGCCGGCATGGAAGTGCTGAAGTTCCAGCAACTGGTGCGCCCCGGCGATGAAATCCAGTTGCACCTGCGCTTCGATCCGGAGCGCCGCAAGTTGTATTTCGCTTACCGTAATGACACGGCAACCTGCTCCAGTGGGCGGATTCTTGTGGGTGCAGAGCATGATTGATCTTGGTGAGTGCTGCGCACTCAATCGCGAGCAGGCTCGCTCCTGCAGGGATCACCGGTATGCATAATCCTTGTGCAGTGATCCCGGTTTATAACCACGAAACTGCCATCGGCACTGTGGTCGATGCTCTGCTCGCGCAAGGCCTGCCGTGCATTCTGGTGGACGATGCGAGCAAGCCCTCTTGCGCCAGGGTCCTCGACGCTCTGGCCGAGCGCGACAACGTGCATCTGGTACGCCTCACCGCCAACCAAGGCAAGGGCGGCGCGGTGATGACTGGTCTGCGCGAGGCCGCGCTGCTGGGCTTCACCCATGCATTGCAGGTCGACGCCGACGGCCAGCACGACTTGCACGACGTGGCGCGTTTCGTCGATGAATCCCGCGCCCATCCCGAGGCGATGATCTGCGGTTATCCGCTGTTCGACGAGAGCGTGCCGAAAGGCCGTTTGTACGCACGTTATCTGACCCACGTCATGGTCTGGATCAACACGCTGTCGCTGCAGATCCGCGATTCGATGTGCGGTTTCCGCGTCTATCCACTGGCCCCAACGCTGGCGGTGATCGACTCGGCGAAAGTCGGCAAACGCATGGATTTCGACTCGGACATTCTCGTGCGCCTGTCGTGGCGCAATCAGCCGATGCGCTGGCTGCAAACCAGCGTGCACTACCCGCTGGACGGCGTGTCGCACTTCCGTCTGTTCCACGACAACGCGCTGATTTCCAGCATGCACACGCGGCTGTTTCTCGGCATGTTGCTGCGTTTCCCGGTGATCCTCTGGCGGCGGTGGCGCGCATGACTGGCGAGGCCGACAAGAAGCACTGGGCTGACCGCGAAGAGCGCGGCAGTTTCCTGCTGATGAGATTCACCGCGTTCGCCGCCAAGGTCCTTGGCCGACGCCTGCTCAGCCCATTGCTGTACGGCATCGTTCTGTACTTTTTCCTGTTCGGCCGCACCGCACGGCGCAGTGCCTGGCAATACCAGCAGCGCCTGGCCGCATGGAGCCAGCGCGAGGAATTGCGCCCGACACATTGGCGGGTGTTCGGCCAGTTCATGGCCTTCGCCGACTCCATGCTCGACAAGCTCGACGTGTGGAACGGCAAACTCCGTATCGAACAGATCGAAATCATCGACCCGGCGCTGCTGCGCAATCAGTTGCGCGGCAGTCGCGGACAACTGCTGGTCGGCGCGCACCTGGGCAATCTCGAAGTCTGTCGCGCACTGGCCGAGATCGGCGAGAAAGTCACCATGAACGTGCTGGTGCACACCAAGCACGCCGAGCAATTCAACCGCTTGCTCGGTGAAGCCGGCGCGACCAATCTGCGCCTGATTCAGGTCAGCGAACTCGACCCGGTGATCATGCTGCAACTGCACGAACGGCTGGAGCGCGGCGAGTGGCTGGCGATTGCCGGCGATCGCGTGCCGCTGCACGGCGGCCGCAGTGTGACCGTCGACTTCCTCGGCCACCCGGCGCCATTCCCGCAAGGCCCGTGGCTGCTGGCCGGTTTGCTGAAATGCCCGGTCAATCTGTTGATGTGCCTGAAACAGCCGGACGGCCACTATCGCCTGACCCTCGAGCCCTTCGCCGACGCCGTGGTATGGAAGCGCAGCGAGCGCGAGCAGGTCATTCATCAGTGGGCCACCCGGTATGCGCAGCGCCTGAGTCACTATTGCCTCGAAGCGCCGCAACAATGGTTCAACTTTTACCCTTTCTGGAAGACCGATGACCACGCCAACCCATGAGCCGGTAACCTTCGGCGAACGCCCTTTGCGCATCGAAGACGTGCTGGCCCTGGCCAACCGTCAGGCACCCGTGCAGTTGCAGAGCGACGCCGACTATCGCGAACGCATCGCCAAGGGCGCGCGGTTCCTCGATTCGCTGCTGGACAAGGAAGGCGTGATCTACGGCGTGACCACCGGCTACGGCGACTCCTGCGTGGTCGCGGTGCCGTTGCATCACGTCGAAGCGCTGCCGCGTCATCTCTACACCTTCCACGGCTGCGGGCTGGGCAAACTGCTTGATGCACAAGCCACACGTGCGGTGCTGGCGGCACGTTTGCAGTCGTTGTGCCACGGTGTTTCCGGAGTGCGCGTAGAGCTTCTCGAACGCCTGCACGCGTTTCTCGAATACGACATCCTGCCGCTGATTCCCGAGGAAGGCTCGGTCGGTGCCAGCGGCGATCTGACGCCGCTGTCCTACGTCGCCGCGACACTCTCCGGCGAGCGTGAAGTGATGTTCCGTGGCGAACGCCGTCAGGCCGCCGACGTGCATCGCGAACTCGGCTGGACGCCACTGGTGCTGCGCCCGAAAGAAGCCTTGGCACTGATGAACGGCACTGCGGTGATGACCGGTCTCGCCTGCCTCGCTTTCGCTCGCGCCGACTACCTGCTGCAACTGGCCACGCGCATCACCGCGCTCAATGTGGTCGCGCTGCAAGGCAATCCGGAGCACTTCGACGAGCGTCTGTTCGCCGCCAAACCGCATCCTGGGCAAATGCAGGTCGCTGCGTGGCTGCGCAAGGATCTGGCGATCGACGCGCCGACCGCGCCGCTGCATCGCCTGCAAGATCGCTATTCGCTGCGCTGCGCACCGCACGTGCTCGGCGTGTTGGCCGACAGCCTGAACTGGCTGCGTTCGTTTATCGAAACCGAACTGAACAGCGCCAACGACAACCCGATCATCGACGCCGAAGCCGAACGCGTGCTGCACGGCGGGCATTTCTACGGCGGCCACATTGCGTTCGCCATGGACAGCCTGAAAAACCTCGTGGCCAACGTCGCCGACCTGTTGGATCGCCAGCTCGCTTTGCTGGTCGACGAGCGCTACAACCACGGTCTGCCGAGCAATCTCTCCGGCGCGCCAGCGGACCGCGCGATGATCAACCATGGCTTCAAAGCCGTGCAGATCGGCACCAGCGCCTGGACCGCCGAAGCGCTGAAAAACACCATGCCGGCCAGCGTGTTCTCGCGCTCCACCGAGTGCCATAACCAGGACAAGGTGAGCATGGGCACCATCGCCGCCCGCGATGCGATCCGCGTGCTGGAGCTGACCGAACAGGTCGCCGCCGCCACCCTGCTCGCCGCCAACCAAGGCGTGTGGCTGCGCGCCCAGGCCGAAGACGCCCGGCCGCTGCCGCCATCGCTGGCGGCGATGCACGCAGAATTGGCCAAGGACTTCCCGCCGGTGATCGAAGACCGTGCCCTGGAAGGCGAATTGCGCCTGTGCCTGCAACGCATCGCCGCGCAACACTGGAGGCTGCATGCGTAGCGCCGGAGTGCTTCACGCCGACACGGAAATCCTTGTGCCGTTTTTCGACATCGACACCATGCACGTCGTCTGGCACGGCCATTACGTCAAATACCTCGAAGTGGCGCGTTGCGCGCTGCTCGACAAGATCGGCCACAACTACACGCACATGGTCGAGTCCGGGTTCGCCTGGCCGGTCATCGACCTGCAACTGCGCTATGTGCGCGGCGCGGTGTTCGGTCAGCGCCTGAATGTGCGCGCCAGTCTGGTCGAATGGGAAAACCGTCTGAAGATCAATTACCTGATCACCGACCTGCACAGCGGCGAGCGCCTGACCCGCGCCAGCTCGGTGCAGGTCGCCGTTGAAGTCAGCAGCCGCGAGATGCAACTGGCTTCGCCGAAAGTCTTCACCGATGCCGTGGAAAGGATGCTGCGATGAATGTTTTGGTTAAAAGCCTGAGCGTATTGGTGCTGCTGACGATGTCAGCGCTGGCCAATGCCTTCGACCTGCAACAACTGAGCGCGCAACTGGCGAAACCGGACGTGATCCACGGCCATTTCACACAGGAAAAACACCTGCGCGCCCTGCCCCAGCCGCTGATCAGCAAGGGCAGTTTCGTCCTCGCCAAAAACCACGGCCTGCTCTGGTTGCTGAAAACGCCGCTGCAGCAGGATTACCGTATCACCGCCAAGGGCATCGCCCGGCGTGACAGCAATGGCTGGCAGTTGTTGCCGAACAAGAGCGCCGGCGCCGAGCAAAACCGTTTGTTCCTCGCCGTGTTGCAAGGTGACAGCAGTGGCCTGCAACGGGATTTCGAACTGGCGCTGAGCGGCGACGCACAGCAGTGGAAACTCACCCTGACCCCGCGTTCCCTGCTGCTCAAGCAAGTGTTCAACCAGATCAATATCGACGGCGGCACGTTGGTGCAAACCATCGAACTGCTGGAAACCCAGGGCGACAGCACCGTGCTGCGCATGCAGGACAGCACCGCTGGCCAACCGTTGAGCGACGCGGAGCAACATGACTTTGCCGAGTGAACGCAGGCTGCCCTGGTTTTTCCTGATCCTGCTGCTGGCGGTCGTCGCGTTGGCCGGTTGGCAATGGCGCGACGGTGCGCCCCTGTCGGCGAACCTGATGGAGCTGGTGCCCGGCACTCACCCGGACGCCCTTGAACAGCGCGCCGAGCAACGCATGCAGGAGCCGCTCAACCGCGAAATGCTGGTGCTGGTCGGCCACGCCGATCGCCAGCAAGCCGTGGCCATGGCGCAGACGCTGGGCGAGCAATGGCAAGCCAGCGGCCTGTTCGAAAAGGTGCAGTGGAATCTGCAAGCAGACCTGCCAGCGCTGCGCACACAACTGTTGCAAGGGCGATTGGCGATGCTCTCGGCGGACGACCGACAATTGCTGATCGAACACCCCGACGTGTTCATTCAGCAACGGGTGCAGGCGTTGTTCGACCCGTTCAGCGGTTTCAGTCTGGTGCCGAGTCAGGACGACTGGCTCGGCCTGACCGGGCGCATCCAGAACAGCCAGCCGCAGCACGGTTCGGTACAACTGGACATCGGCAGCGGCGCGTTGATTGCCGATGCCGACGGCAAGAGCTGGGTGCTGCTGCGCGCACGCACCACCGGCAATGCCTTCGATATGAACCTGCCGCTGCAAGTCGCCGCGCTGCTGCAACACAGCCGCGAGCAGGCCGCGAAATCAGACGTGCAACTGCTGGCCGCCAGTGGCCTGTTGTATGCGGCCAACGGTCAGCAGCAAGCGACTCGCGAAATGACCTGGGTCGGTGGCGGTGCCACGGTCGGCATTCTGCTGCTGCTGTTGCTCGCTTTTCGTCGCTGGCGCGTGTTGCTGGCGTTCGTGCCGGTGCTGGTCGGCATGCTGTTCGGCGCGGTGGCGTGTGTGGCGCTGTTCGGCCATATGCATGTGATGACGCTGGTGCTCGGTTCCAGTCTGATCGGCGTGGCGGTGGATTATCCGCTGCATTATCTATCGAAGAGCTGGAGCCTGAAGCCTTGGCGCAGTTGGCCGGCGTTGCGTTTGACGCTTTCTGGTCTGACCCTGAGTCTGATCACCAGCGCCATCGGTTATCTGGCACTGGCGTGGACGCCGTTCCCGGCGCTGACGCAAATCGCCGTGTTCTCTGCCGCCGGCCTGCTCGGCGCGTATTTGTCGGCGGTATGCCTGTTGCCGGCGCTGTTGAAAAACGTCGAACTGCGTCCCGCGCAATGGCCGCTGCATCTGGCCGAGCGCATGGTCAACCTGCGCGAAAAACTCCTCGAACGCGTGCGTACGCCGGTGTTGCTGGCGCTGCTGATCGCCTTCTGTGTGGGTGGTCTGGTGCAGCTGCAAAGCAAGAATGACATCCGCCAATGGGTCGGCGCACCGCAACATCTGACCGACGAAGCGCAGACCATCGCGCGCATCACCGGCTATCAGCCGACCAGCCAGTTTTTCCTCGTGCGCGCCAACAATCAGCAGCAATTGCTCGAGCGGCAGGCCGCGCTGAGCGAGCGTCTGGAGCAACTGGTCAACCTCGACAAGCTGCAAGGCTATCTCGCCCTCGATCAACTGGTCAGCCCGCCGAACCAGCAAGAACAGGTACGCCAGGCACTGAACAAACTGCCGCAATATTGGCAGCCACTGCTCGACCTCGGCGTGCCGCTCGCCGCGCTGCAAAGCGAACTACAGCAATTGCAGACTGTGCCCGCCGAAGACATCGACGCGGCATTGGCCGGCCCGCTCGGCGAGCCTTATCGCACGCTCTGGCTCGGTCCGAGCGAAGACGGCGTGGCGGCAATGACCAGTCTGCAAGGATTGAATAACCCGGCGCTGCTGCGGGTACAGGCGCTCGATTTGCCAGGGGTGGTGTTGGTCGATCGCCTCGGGGAATTGAATGAAGTTTTTGCCGCCACGCAAATCAGCGCTGCTGAACTGAAACTCGCCTCCTGTGTGTTGATCGTGCTGGTGTTGATGCTGCCATTTGGTCTCGGCGGCGCGCTGCGCATTGTTGCCCTGCCGCTGCTCGCGGCGCTGTGCAGTCTGGCCAGCCTTGGCTGGCTCGGTCAGCCACTGACCCTGTTCAGCCTGTTCGGCCTGCTGCTGGTCACGGCGATCAGCGTCGACTACGCGATTCTCATGCGTGAACAAGTCGGTGGTGCGGCGGTGAGCCTGCTTGGCACCTTGCTCGCCGCTGTGACGACGTGGCTGTCGTTTGGTTTGCTGGCGGTTTCCAGCACACCGGCGGTGAGCAATTTCGGCCTGTCGGTGAGCCTCGGTCTGGCCTTCAGCTTCATGCTCGCACCGTGGGCCGGACGTCACGAACACGCCGCGACAGTCGCGGAGCCAGCAACGTGATGGTCCTCGGTTTCTGGGTGCTGGCCATGGCGCTGTTCGCCGTGGCCACTCGTATTGGCCGCCATTTCGGCCTGATCCCGATTGTCAGCCAGTTGCTGCTGGCGAGCTTCGGCTTGCCGCTGCTGATGTACTTCTGGATCGAACCGGGCTGGCAGCTCAGTGGCGCCGAACTGATCGCGCCAGACTGGCTGAAAAACCTCTACAGCCTGAGCTTTGCCTTGCTGCTCGGGCACATTCTCAGTGACGTGATCGATCTGAAACTCGATCGCCAAAGTGTGAAAATCGCCGTGCCGAGTTTTGTCGTGCCGTTCGCCTGTGGCCTTGCCGCGGCGTATTGGCTACTGCCGGCGCAACCGTGGCTCAACTCGCTGGCCGTGGGTCTGGTGTTCGCGATTACCGCGATCCCGGTGCTGTACCTTTACCTGCGCCACATCGATTATCCGCCCGCCGCCACGCGCCGGTTGGTGCAGACCGCGATCCTCATCGATCTGACCTGCTGGACACTGTTCGGCCTCGCCCAGGGCAGTCTGCATCTGAGCAGTCTGTTGCTGCCGCTGGGTCTCGCCTGTGTGCCGCTGCTATTAAATCTGTTGCGTGTGCGTCGGCCGCTGACCTACAGCCTCGGTTTCTTTGCACTGCTGGTGATGGCTGAGCATTACAAACTCAACGCGTTGATCTTCGGCATCGGCTACCTGCTGTGCATGGCCGCGCTGAAAGTGCCGCTGGTGCTACCGTTGCCGGCGCGCTGGATGAGCCGTTTGCAAACGTGGCTGGCGATTCCGCTGATTCTGACGTTCGGCATCGTCCAGATCGACGTGCACAGCGCCCTTTCCAGCCTTGGTCCGCTGCAATGGGCGGCGCTGCTGCTGTTGCCGATTGCCAGTAAACTGCTCGGCAACTGGCTCGGCCTCGGCTGGGCCGGCGCCTCGTTCGAAGGCGCCAGCCGCTGGCGCGAAAGTGTGCTGCTGAACATTCGTGGCCTGAGCGAAATCGTCTTTCTCAATTTGCTCTTGCAACAACAGCTCATCACCCCGGCGCTGTACTTCGCGCTGATGCTGATGGGCCTGATCGCGACGCTGCTACCGGCCCTGATCGGCCTGCATCGCGCGCCTTTGAATCTGCAACATCCTCTGCCCCGGAGTTCACGTGCCAATCGTTGAAATGGAATCCCGTCAGGTCGTGATCATCGGCGCCGGCCCTTCAGGCGCCATCGCCGCAGCGCTGCTCAAGCGCAAGGGCCACGATGTGCTGGTGCTCGAGCGCCAGCACTTTCCACGCTTTTCCATCGGCGAAAGCCTGCTCAGCCATTGCCTGGATTTCGTCGAAGAGGCCGGCATGCTCGATGCCGTCAACGCCGCCGGATTCCAGCGCAAGACCGGCGCCGCCTTCGCTTGGGGCGAGCGCTACAGCGCCTTCGATTTCAGCGACACCTTCACCGATGGCAAGCCGAGCACGTTTCAGGTGCAACGCGCCGACTTCGACAAACTGCTGGCCGATCAAGCAGCGCTGCAAGGCGCGGAAATCCGCTACGGCGATGCCATCGTCAGCGTCGACTTCAGCCGAGCGAAACCGCACCTCGACGTGCGCCGCGAGGACGGCAGCGAATACCGCGTCGAAGCCGATTTTGTGCTGGATGCCAGCGGCTACGGTCGTGTGCTGTCACGCTTGCTGGACCTGGAAGCACCGTCGAATTTCCCGGTGCGTCAGGCAGTGTTCACCCACGTCGAAGATCACATCGACAACCCGGCGTTCGACCGCGAAAAAATTCTCGTCACCACCCATCCGGAACACCGCGATATCTGGTTCTGGACGATCCCGTTCAGCAACGGACGCTGCTCGGTGGGTGTGGTCGCAGCGCAAGAGCATTTCAACGGCCGCGACAGCGATCTGGATGCCTGCCTGCGCGGTTTCATCGCCGAAACCCCGAGCCTTGCCGGCGTACTCGACAATGCTGTGTGGGACATCCCGGCGCGCACGCTCGGCGGTTACGCGGCCAATGTGAAAAGCCTGCACGGGCCAGGCTTTGCCTTGCTCGGCAACGCGGCAGAATTTCTTGACCCGGTGTTCTCCTCCGGTGTGACCATCGCCATGCGTTCGGCGAGCATGGCGGCAGCGGTTTTGCACCGTCAGTTGCAGGGCGAAACCGTCGACTGGCAAAGCGAGTTCGCCGAACCGCTCAAGCGCGGCGTCGACACCTTTCGCTGCTACGTCGAGGGCTGGTACGCCGGCACCTTCCAGGACGTGATTTTTTATGAAGACAGCCAGGCGGAAATTCGCCGGATGATCTGCTCGATCCTCGCCGGTTACGCCTGGGACGAACGCAACCCGTTCGTCAGCGAAGCGCGCCGCCGCTTGAAGATGATTTCCGAACTCTGTGCAAAGGACGCCACATGAATTACTTGAGCGACAGCTACGTCGAGGAAACCCGTTTCGGTTTCTGGTTCCTGCGCAGCCACACCTGGCAGCACCACGTGTTGCGCGTGGCGATCAATGATTTACGCGGCTTGTTCAGTGAAACGCTGCCGGAAAACCCGGTGTTGCTGGACGCCGGTTGCGGTCAAGGCAAGTCATTCGGTCATCTGCGCCAGACCTTTGCGCCACAGCGTTTGATCGGCGTTGATGCCGATCCGCACAGCCTTGAATTGAGTTGCGAAGAAGCGGCGCGGCTGGATCTGGACGTGGAATTGATCGGTAGCGATTGCGCGACGCTCAATGTGCCGGACGCCAGTGTCGATCTGCTGTTCTGCCATCAGACTTTTCATCATCTGGTCGAGCAGGAAAAGGCCCTCGCCGAGTTTTATCGGGTGCTGAAACCGGGCGGCTATCTGCTGTTCGCCGAGTCCACCGAGGCATACATTGATACGTGGGTGATTCGCTGGTTGTTCCGCCATCCGATGCACGTGCAGAAGAGTGCGGCGCAGTATCTGGAAATGATTCGCGGGCAGGGGTTTGAGTTTGCCGAACGCAACGTTTCGTACCCGTATCTGTGGTGGAGCCGGTCGAAGGATTTTGGGTTGCTGGAGCGGTTTGGGGTGCGCAAGCCGAAACCCTTCGGGCAGCGTGAGGAAACGCTGGTCAACGTGGTAGCGCGCAAGCCGCTGCAAGGTACTTTCTGATGCACAGCTATCGACCTGCACACCCGAAACCCTGTGGGAGCTGGCTTGCCAGCGATAGCGGTGTGTCAGTCAACAAAAATGCTCGATGTGCCGACGCCATCGCTGGCAAGCCAGCTCCCACAAGGTTTGTGGCGTGGCTAATGTTGGTGGTATTTGTCCTCCTGAGTGCCTGCGCGAGCCAGGCCCCGCTGCCTGCGGGCAACCCGACTTTGCCTCTCCCGTTGCAACTGCACATCGAACGCCAACAAGCCGAACAACGCCAGGACTGGCTGCTGGTGATCCAGCGCGAAGGCCCCGGCATTCGCTGGTCGATGATGGATCCATTGGGTATTCCTCAGGCCCGTCAGCAACTGATTGACGGTCGCTGGCAGGCCGATGGTCTGCTGCCGCCGAACCCGGAAGCCCGGGAGTTGTTTGCCGCGCTGCTGTTCGCCCTGACCCCGTCCGGCGAGCTGCTGCGCAATTACCCCACTGCGCAGGTACAGGCCGGGCAACGTTCTCTGCCGGCGCGCTGGGATATCCGTTATTCACAACCGTTGAGCTTCGAATTGAACCTGCCTCAAGGCCCGCGCTATCGCGTTTCTCCGTTGGGTGAACCGACGCCATGACCGCTTACCTGAATGCCCTCGGCGTGATCTGCGCACTGGGCCGCGACAAACAAACCGTCGCGCGCAACCTCTTCGCCGGTGACTGCTCGGGCATGCGTCGCGAGTCCGGCTGGGTGGCGGAACGTGAGCTGCCGGTGGCCGCCGTCCACGGCGAACTGGCGCCGATCCCCGCAGAACTGGCTGATCAGCGCAGCCGCAACAATCAGCTGCTGCTGGAGGCGGCGTTGCAGATTCGCGATGACATCGATCAAGCGATCCAGACCTTCGGCCGTGAGCGCATCGGCGTGGTCCTCGGCACCAGCACTTCGGGCATCGACGAGGCCAGCCGTGGTCTGGCGCACTACATCCGCGAGCAGCAGTTCCCGGCGGAATACGATTACCGTCAACAGGAACTCGGCGCGCCGGCGAATTTCCTCGCCGACTGGCTGCAACTGAGCGGCCCGGCCTATGTGATTTCCACGGCGTGCACCTCCAGCGCCCGGGCGCTGATGAGCGCTCAGCGCTTGCTCGATCTGGGTCTGTGCGACGCGGTGCTGTGTGGCGGCGTCGACAGCCTGTGCAAGTTGACCCTCAACGGTTTCTCGTCACTCGAAGCGATATCCGACGAGCGCTGCAATCCGTTCTCGGCCAACCGCAGCGGTATCAACATCGGCGAAGCAGCGGTGCTGTTCGTGATGAGCAAACAACAAGGCGAAGGCCCGGCCATTGCCCTGCTCGGCGCCGGCGCCAGTTCCGACGCCCATCACATTTCCGCCCCTGAACCGACGGGGCGCGGCGCTCTGCAAGCGATGCAGAAAGCCTTGAGCCGCGCACATCTGCAAGCAGCGCAGATCAACTACCTGAACCTGCACGGCACCGCCACCCAGCACAACGACGCCATGGAAAGTCTGGCGGTCGCCGAACTGTTTCCCGAGGGCGTCGCCTGCTCATCGAGCAAACCGATGACCGGCCACACCCTCGGTGCAGCCGGCGCACTGGAAGCGGCGTTCTGCTGGCTGAGCCTGAGCGCCGACAACCCCGCTCACGCCTTGCCGCCGCACGTCTGGGATGCGCAGGCCGATCCCGCGCTGCCGCCGCTGAAGTGGGTGACCGCGAGCGAACGCCTGACGTCCATTGCACCCCGCTACCTGATGAGCAACTCGTTTGCCTTTGGCGGCAACAACGTCAGCCTGATTATCGGAGACGCCCCATGATTGATTGGCCGCTCGCCGAATTGCTGCCCCACGCGGGCGACATGATTCTGATCGACAACATCTCAAGCTTTGACGATGAGCAGATTTACACCCGCCTCACGGTCCAGCCAGATGGCCTGTTCAACCTGCCCGACGGCAGCCTGCCGGCCTGGGTCGGCATCGAACTGATGGCGCAGAGCGTCGCCGCATTTGCCGGTTGCCACGCGCGGCAGAAAGGCAATCCAGTGGAACTGGGCTTTCTGCTCGGTACGCGCAAGTTCGAGTGCAACGTCGAAGCGTTTCCCGCCGGCAGCGAACTGACCATCCATGGTCTGCGCTCGCTGGAAGACGACAACGGCATGGGCGTATTCGAATGTCATATCCACGGCGCCGGCATCCATGCCAGCGCGCGGCTGAACGTGTTCCGCCCACCCCAGCCATCCCAATATCTGCAACAGACACAGGAGTCGAACGATGACTGAATCCGTACTGGTCACCGGCTCCAGCCGTGGCATCGGCCGCGCCATTGCCTTGCGTCTGGCGCAGGCCGGGCACGATATCGTCCTGCATTGCCGCAGCGGCATGGCCGAAGCACAAGCCGTTCAGGCTGATGTCGAAGCGCTGGGCCGCAAGGCGCGGATACTGCAATTCGACGTCGCCGATCGCGAAACCTGCAAAACCATTCTGGAAGCCGACGTCGAAACCCATGGCGCCTATTACGGCGTGGTGTTGAACGCCGGGCTGACCCGCGACGGTGCCTTTCCGGCGCTGAGCGACGACGACTGGGACGTAGTTTTACGCACCAACCTCGACGGTTTCTACAACGTTCTGCACCCGGTGATGATGCCGATGATCCGCCGTCGCGCCGCGGGTCGCATTGTTTGCATCACCTCGGTGTCGGGGCTGATCGGCAACCGTGGCCAGGTCAACTACAGCGCTTCGAAGGCCGGGGTGATCGGCGCGGCAAAGGCGTTGGCGATCGAGCTGGGCAAGCGCAAAATCACGGTTAACTGCGTCGCACCGGGCCTGATCGACACCGCGATGCTCGACGAAAACGTGCCGGTGGAAGAATTGATGAAGATGATCCCCGCGCAACGCATGGGCACCCCGGAAGAGGTGGCCAGTGCGGTGAATTTCCTGATGTCGGCGGAAGCCTCGTACATCACCCGCCAGGTGCTGGCGGTCAACGGAGGCTTGTGCTGATGAAGCGCGTCGTCGTCACCGGCATGGCCGGCATCACCTCGCTGGGCAGTGACTGGGAGACCATCGCCGGCAACTTCGCAGCCAACCGCAGTGGCATCCGCCGGATGGACGAGTGGGATCGTTTCAGCGAACTCAACACCCGCTTGGCCGGGCCGATCGATGACTTTGTAGTGCCCGCGCACTGGACCCGCAAGCAATTGCGCAGCATGGGTCGGGTGTCGCGGCTGGCGGTTCGTGCGGCAGAAAACGCCCTGGCTGACGCCGGTTTGCTCGGTGACGAATCGATCAAGGACGGCAGAATGGGCGTGGCTTGCGGTTCGTCTACCGGCAGCACCGACGAGATCAAAGCGTTCGGCAACATGCTGCTCAACTCGGTGGCCGAAGGCCTCAATGCCAACTCCTACGTGCGGATGATGCCGCACACCACGGCGGCCAATATCAGCATCTTTTTTGGCCTGACCGGGCGGCTGATCCCGACGTCCAGCGCGTGCACCAGCGGCAGCCAGGGCATCGGTTACGCCTACGAGGCGATCAAGTTCGGCCGCCTGCCGTTGATGCTCGCCGGCGGCGCCGAAGAGCTGTGCCCGACCGAAGCCATGGTCTTCGACGCGCTCTACGCCACCAGCCTGAAAAACGATGCGCCACAGACCAGTCCACGCCCGTACGACAAGGGCCGCGATGGTCTGGTGATCGGTGAAGGTGGCGGCATTCTGGTCCTCGAAGAGCTGGAGCACGCCCTCGCCCGCGGTGCGCACATTCACGCCGAGATCGTCGGCTTCGGCAGCAACGCCGACGGCCAGCACACCACACGCCCGGAACAAGTGACCATGCGCCGCGCCATGGAACTGGCGCTGGAAGACGCCGGCCTGACCCCGGATGACATTGGTTATGTAAATGGTCACGGCACGGCTACAGAACAGGGCGACATTGCCGAAACACTGGCGACCAGCAGTTTGTTCGGTGAACGCATGCCGATCAGCTCGCAGAAGAGCTTCCTCGGCCACACCCTTGGCGCCTGCGGCGCGCTGGAGTCGTGGTTCAGCATCGAGATGATGAACCGCGACCTGTACGTGCACACGTTCAACCTCGACGAGGTCGATCCGCACTGCGGCAAACTCGATTACCTGCGCGGCGAATTCCGCCAGATGCATCACGACTATGTGATGAACAACAATTTCGCTTTTGGTGGCGTCAACACCTCGTTGATTTTCCGCCGCTGGCACTGACCGCACCACGTTTGGAGTGAAGGGAATGACTCAGTTTCACCGCATCGCCGCTCTGTTGGCACTGGCTTTTGTGCTCGGCGGTTGCACCAGCAAACCGGTTTACAACGCCAAGGAAGAGTTCTCGCCCAACCTCGGCTTCACCCAGCAACAGATGAGCCGCGCCATCGTCACCGCGCTCAACGACCGCCAATGGGTCGTGCAATCGGTGCGTCCGGGCATGATCAAAGCGGCGATCACCGTACGCGGTCGCCATCACGCTGAGGTCGACATTCCGTTCACCCCGACTTCGTTCGAAATCGACTACCGCAGCAGCTACGGCCTCGATGCCAAGGACGGCAAGATCCACGGCAACTACAACCGCTGGGTCAACCGCCTGCGCGACAACGTGCTCAAAGAACTGTCGATCAACCCGGACATCGAGTTCGTCAACGACCTGGGCATCGTCAAACAAGGCGCCGACGAGCCGACTTACCTGAGCTTCCGTGAAGGCGTCAAACGCGCCACCGACGCCGGCCTGCTCGATGGCAGCGTGAAGTTCTACCTGGCTGGCGAAACGCTGCCAAAACAGGTGCGCAAACTTGACACCGTGAGCAGCAGCCGCAAGACCAACGGCTCGAACAAATCCGACCAAGACGCCTGCTTCTGGGCCCTGCAATCGGCGCTGGCCACCTTGCAGAACGCCGCGAAGAAAGCCGACGCCAACGCGGTGATCAACATCGCCAGCGTCGACCAGCGCGACCTGTACAAAGACACCGAAAAATTCCAGTGCCGTGCCGGGCTGGTGGTGTCGAGTGTGGCGTTGCGCGGGGATCTGGCGCACGTGGATTGATGGGATTGTAGAAACGACAAAGGGCGCCATTCGGCGCCCTTTGTCATTCAGCCCGGATCAAGTACTGGCGTGTAACTTCAACCCTAACGCCTTCACCACTTTCAGGATTGTTCCGAACTCGGGGTTTCCTTCACCTGATAGTGCGCGGTAGAGGCTCTCTCGGGACAACCCTGCGTCACGTGCGACCTGAGTCATGCCTCGCGCTCTCGCTATGGTGCCAAGTGCCTTGGCGATAAAAGCCGGGTCATCTCCAGCCTCCTCCATGCAGGCGTCCAGATAGTTAGCCATGTCCTCTTCTGTCTTGAGGTACTCGGCTGAGTCCCAACGAGTGAATTTTTCGGTCATGGGTTTTGCTCCTGCCAGGACTCCGCGATGAGCCTGGCTTGCTTGATGTCTCGGGGTTGGCTGCTCTTGTCTCCGCCGCATAGGAGGATGACCACTTGCCGACCTTGTTGCATGAAATAGACTCCTCCGGGGCCATAGTCAATTCTGACTTCGCTGAGCCCTTCACCGATAGCTTTGACATCGCCAAAATTTCCGTCAGCCATACGATCAATCCGCACCTGAATACGCATCCTGGCGCGACTATCAGCCAACTTTAAAAGCCAGCTGGAAAATGTAGAACTTCGAAGAATCTCAGTCATGGCCGAAGTGTAGCCTTTGAGCTACACATGCTCCACACTGTTTTCTCTGTAGCAGATGTACGGTGTCTACACTCTTTCAATCAGCGAATGTTCATCGCTACGTCAAGGAGATGACCATGCATGTGAAAGCCCTGATCGCCGCCGCGCTTTTCGCGCTACTGCCCAGCGCCAGCCACGCCACCCACCTGATGTACATGCCCTTCGAAACCGTGCTCTCGGACGCCATTCGCGCCGGACGGCTGGATGGCAGCGTGAAGTTCTATCTGCTCGGCAATGGGCCGCAGGGGACGCAGCAGTTGTTGCGCCGGGGGGTGGTCAGTGATTTGAAGACCAACGGCTTCAACAAGAGTGACCACGATTCCTGCGAGTGGGTGTTGCAGTCGAATCTGATCAAGCTGCAGGCCGATGCCAAACGGGTCGGGGCGAATGCGGTGGTCAATATCGTCAGTTATTACGACCAGCATGTGCGCAAGGATTTGAATACGTATGAATGCAGGGCGGGGATATTTGTCACGCGGGTGTCGTTGAGGGGGGATTTGGTGCGGTTGCCCTAACGGCAAGATCAAAAGATCGCAGCCTTCGGCAGCTCCTACAATGGAATTCGCGTTTCTCCGTAGGAACTGCCGAAGGCTGCGATCTTTTAAGCGGACTCGACCTTTCGCGTAAGAAGGTCGACAAACGCCTTGGCCATTGGCGATTTCTGATCCTTGCGCTGCACCAGCCACACCGCAGACACCGCTTCCGGATCGAGCAACGGTCGGTAGACCACGCCGTCGATGCGCATCCTCTGATAAGACGCCGGCAGCACCGAAACCCCCAGCCCCGCTGCGACCAGGCCGATAATGGTCATCGCCTCGCCCGCCTCTTGGGCGAAGTGCGGGCTGAACCCGGCATCGCGCGCCAGGCTCAGCAATTGCGCATACAGCCCGCTGCCGTAACTGCGCGGAAAGAACACGAACGGCTCCAGCGCCAGCGCCGAGAGGAACAGTCCTTCTTCACTGCCTTGCGCCAACGGATGCTTGGAACCGAGCACCGCGACCAGCGGCTCGCGCATCAACTCCACCACACTCAAGGAATCCGGCAACCCCAGCGGGCGCATGATCCCTACCTCGATTGACTCATCCACCAAGCCCTCGGCAACTTGCGTGCTACTCATTTCGCGCAGGTTGAGGTGCACCGCCGGAAAACGCTGGCGAAAGGAAAAGATCGCCTGCGGAATAGTCGAGTTGAATGGCGCCGACGAGGTGAAACCGATCTTCAACTCGCCCAGTTCACCGAGCTGCGCACGCCTGGCAACATCTGCCGCTTTGTCGACCTGCGCCAGCACCAGCCGCGCCTCCTCCAGAAACAATCGCCCCGCCTCACTCAGCTCGACCCGACGATTGGTGCGCTCGAACAAGCGCGCACCGACCTCTTGCTCCAGCGCCTGAATCTGCTGGCTCAGCGGCGGCTGCGAGATGCCCAGCACTTGTGCCGCGCGGCCGAAATGCAGTTCTTCGGCGACGGCGATGAAGTAGCGCAGATGACGCAATTCCATGGAAACCCCATTAGGTCGTTAAAGCTATCAAACAGGTCGAACAATATATTGGATAGAAACATTAGCCAGCTATATGATTTTTTCATTGCCTGCCTGGCCGTGCCCTCCGAGGTCTGAAGTGAAAACTGCTGTCGCGCCCCTAGCCCATGAAGTCCCGCCCGCTGCGGCCGACGATGTCGTCGCCGAGCTGCAAGATATCTACATCGAAAAAGGCACGCCGATGTTCATGCGCACGGTGCTGGCGCTGTTCAGCGGCGGCTTCGCGACGTTTGCCCTGCTCTATTGCGTGCAGCCGATGATGCCGCTGTTGTCCCATGAGTACGGGATCAACGCGGCGCAGAGCAGCCTGATCCTTTCGGTCGCCACCGGCATGCTCGCCATCGGCCTGCTGATCACCGGGCCGATCTCTGATCGGGTCGGACGCAAGCCGGTGATGGTGACTGCGCTGTTCGCGGCAGCGCTTTGCACGATGGCCAGTGCGATGATGCCGAGTTGGGAAGGCGTGCTGATCATGCGTGCGCTGATCGGGCTGTCGCTGAGCGGACTTGCGGCGGTGGCAATGACCTATCTGAGTGAAGAGATCTATCCGCAACACATCGGTCTTGCGATGGGTTTATACATCGGCGGCAACGCGATTGGCGGGATGAGCGGGCGCTTGATCACCGGTGTGCTGATCGATTTTGTCAGCTGGCACACGGCGATGCTGGTGATCGGCGGTCTGGCGATGATTGCCGCAGCGGTGTTCTGGAAGATCCTTCCGGAGTCGCGCAACTTCCGTTCGCGCTCACTGCACCCACGCAGTTTGCTCGACGGTTTCACCATGCACTTTCGTGATGCCGGCCTGCCGCTGCTGTTTCTTGAAGCATTCCTGTTGATGGGCGCATTCGTCACGCTGTTCAACTACATCGGCTATCGCCTGTTGGCGGCGCCGTACAACCTTGATCAGGTGTTCGTGGGCTTGCTGTCGGTGGTGTATCTGTCGGGTATCTACAGCTCGGCGAAGATCGGTTCGCTCGCCGATAAACTGGGGCGACGCAAAGTGTTGTGGGCGACCATTGCGCTGATGTTTGCCGGTCTTGCGTTGACAATGTTTACGCCGCTGCCGCTGGTGATTGTCGGCATGTTGATTTTCACCTTTGGCTTCTTTGGCGCGCATTCGGTGGCGAGCAGCTGGATCGGCCGTCGCGCGACCAAGGCCAAGGGGCAGGCGTCGTCGTTATATCTGTTCAGCTACTACGCCGGGTCGAGCATTGCCGGGACGGCGGGCGGGGTGTTCTGGCATTTGGGCAGCTGGAACGGGATTGGTTTGTTTATCGGCTCGTTGTTGCTGATCGCGTTGCTGGTGGCGTTGAAACTGGCGAAGTTGCCGCCTCTCAGCGGTGTCAGAGCCTGAAAGCAAAAGATCGCAGCCTTCGGCAGCTCCTACATTAATCCCATGTAGGAGCTGCCGAAGGCTGCGATCTTTTGATCTTGAAAAAAAGCCCGGCAAAAGCCGGGCGTTTTGTTTTCTGTTATTAGAGCTGTGTGGCGATCACTCGTGATACTGCGCCGACAACTCATGCACCGCACGCAGGAAAGCGCCAGCATGCTCCGGATCAACCTCAGGGGTGATGCCATGGCCGAGGTTGAACACGTGGCCGCTGCCCTTGCCGTAGCTGGCCAGAATGCGTCCGACTTCAGTGCGGATCGCTTCCGGTTTGGCGTAGAGCACGGTCGGGTCCATGTTGCCTTGCAGCGCAACCTTGTCACCAACACGGGCGCGGGCGTTGCCGATGTCGCAGGTCCAGTCCAGGCCCAATGCGTCGGCGCCAGCCTCGGCGATGCTTTCCAGCCACAGGCCGCCGTTTTTGGTGAAGAGGATCACCGGCACTTTGCGTCCGTCGTGTTCGCGGATCAGGCCGCTGACGATTTTCTTCATGTAGGCCAGCGAGAATTCCTGATACGCCGCCGCCGACAGACTGCCGCCCCAGGTATCGAAGATCTGCACCGCTTGCGCACCGGCCATGATCTGGCCGTTGAGGTACGAGGTCACCGACTGCGCCAGTTTATCCAGCAGCAGGTGCATGGCTTGCGGGTTGTCGTAGAGCATCGCTTTGGTCTTGCGGAAGTCTTTCGACGAACCGCCTTCGACCATGTAGGTCGCCAGGGTCCACGGGCTGCCGGAGAAACCGATCAGCGGCACACGACCGTTCAGTTCGCGACGGATGGTGCTGACCGCGTCCATGACGTAGCCGAGGTCTTTGTGTGGATCAGGGATCGGCAGGGCTTCGATGTCAGCGAGGGTGCTGACAACTTTCTTGAAACGCGGACCTTCACCGGTCTCGAAGTACAGGCCCTGGCCCATGGCATCGGGGATGGTGAGGATGTCGGAAAACAGGATCGCCGCGTCCAGTTGTGGATAGCGGTCGAGCGGTTGCATCGTGACTTCGCAGGCGAATTCCGGATTCATGCACAGGCTCATGAAATCACCGGCCTGGGCGCGGCTGGCGCGGTATTCCGGCAGGTAGCGGCCGGCCTGGCGCATCATCCACACCGGGGTGACGTCAACGGGTTGCTTGAGCAGGGCGCGGAGGAAACGGTCGTTCTTCAGGGCAGTCATGTCGGCATCCGGAAAAAAAGTGCGGGCATTTTCTCAGAGCGCGACGCAAAAGGCACGGATGCAGGTCAGCCTTTTGTCTATCGGGTCAATTTATTGCGTTGGAATACAGATTTTGCAACACCACAAAACACTGTGGGAGCTGGCTTGCCAGCGATGCGGACACCTCGGTGTGCCAGATTAACCGAGGTGATGCTATCGCTGGCAAGCCAGCTCCCACAGGTATTGCATTGCAGTCAGCTAGACGGGTTTAGACGCCCAGGTAATCAAGGATCCCTTCGGCGGCGTTGCGGCCTTCGAAGATCGCCGTCACCACCAGGTCGGAACCGCGCACCATGTCGCCACCGGCAAAGATTTTCGGGTTGCTGGTCTGGTGCTTGTACTGACCTTGCTCAGGCGCAACAACGCGGCCCTGGCTGTCGGTCTGGATCTCGAACTGTTCGAACCACGGCGCCGGGCTCGGGCGGAAACCGAAGGCGATGACCACGGCGTCGGCCGGGATGATCTCTTCGGAGCCCGGGATCGGCTCAGGGCTGCGACGGCCACGGGCGTCCGGTTCGCCGAGACGGGTCTCGACCACTTTAACGCCTTCGACCTTGTCCTCACCGACGATAGCGATCGGCTGGCGGTTGTAGAGGAATTTCACGCCTTCTTCCTTGGCGTTCTTCACCTCTTTGCGCGAGCCGGGCATGTTCGCTTCGTCACGACGATAAGCGCAGGTCACCGACTTGGCGCCCTGACGGATCGACGTGCGATTGCAGTCCATCGCCGTGTCGCCGCCGCCGAGCACCACAACCTTTTTGCCTTTCATGTCGACGAAATCTTCCGGCGACTTTTCAAAGCCCAGGTTGCGATTGACGTTAGCGATCAGGAAGTCCAGTGCGTCATAGACGCCCGGCAGGTCTTCACCGGCAAAACCGCCCTTCATGTAGGTGTAGGTGCCCATGCCCATGAACACCGCATCGTATTCGGCGAGCAGTTGCTCCATGGTCACGTCTTTGCCGACTTCGGTATTCAGACGGAACTCGATGCCCATGCCGGTGAAGACTTCGCGACGATTGCTCAGCACGGTCTTCTCAAGCTTGAACTCGGGGATGCCGAAGGTCAGCAAGCCACCGATTTCCGGGTTCTTGTCGAACACCACCGGGGTCACGCCGCCGCGTACCAGCACGTCGGCACAGCCCAGACCCGCCGGGCCCGCACCGATGATCGCGACACGTTTGCCGGTCGGTTTGACCTTGGACATGTCAGGGCGCCAGCCCATGGCGAACGCGGTGTCGGTGATGTATTTCTCGACCGAACCGATGGTCACCGCGCCGAAACCGTCGTTAAGGGTGCAGGCACCCTCGCACAGACGATCCTGCGGGCACACCCGGCCGCAGACTTCCGGCAGGGTGTTGGTCTGGTGCGACAGTTCGGCGGCCTGAAGGATGTTGCCTTCGGCCACCAGCTTCAGCCAGTTCGGAATGAAGTTGTGCACCGGGCACTTCCATTCGCAATACGGGTTGCCGCAACCCAGGCAGCGGTGGGCCTGATCGGCCGACTGCTGGGGTTTGAACGGTTCGTAGATTTCGACGAACTCTTTCTTGCGTTGACGCAACAGTTTCTTCTTCGGATCTTTGCGCCCGACATCGATGAATTGAAAGTCGTTACTGAGACGTTCGGCCATCTTCAAAACCTCTTACACGACAGCTCCAAGCTACAAGCTTCAAGCTGCAAGAAAATCACATTAGTCCATTACAGCGCGCACTGGCTCCAGCTTGCCGCTTGAAGCCAGTGGCTTGCAGCTGCGCCGTTATTGCGGACTCGCACGAGTACTGGAGAGCAGAGATTTCAAACTCGCCGCCTTCGGTTTGACCAGCCAGAAACGGCGCAGGTAGTCATCGAGGTTTTCGGCGAGTTCACGACCCCACTCGCTGTCGGTTTCCGCGACGTACTCGTTCAGCACGTTTTGCAGGTGGCTGCGATAGGCTTCCATCGCCTCGCCGCTGATCCGCTGAATTTCCACCAGTTCGTGGTTGACCCGGTCAACGAAGGTGTTGTCCTGGTCGAGCACGTAGGCGAAACCACCGGTCATGCCAGAGCCGAAGTTGTAACCGGTCTTGCCCAGAACGCAGACAAAACCACCGGTCATGTACTCACAGCAGTGATCGCCAGTGCCTTCCACAACCGTGTGGGCACCGGAGTTGCGCACGGCGAAACGCTCGCCTGCGGTGCCGGCGGCAAACAGCTTGCCGCCCGTCGCGCCGTACAGGCAGGTGTTGCCGATGATGGCGCTTTCCTGAGTTTTGTAAACGCTGCCCTTCGGCGGCACGATGGTCAGCTTGCCACCGGTCATGCCTTTGCCGACGTAGTCGTTGGCGTCGCCTTCCAGGTACATGTTCAGACCGCCGGCGTTCCACACGCCGAAGCTCTGACCGGCAGTGCCTTTGAAGCGGAAGGTGATCGGCGCTTTCGCCATCCCCTGGTTGCCGTGCTTGCGGGCGATTTCGCCGGAGATCCGCGCGCCGATCGAACGGTCGCAGTTGCAGATGTCCAGATCGAACTCGGCGCCGCTCATGTCATTGATCGCCGACGAGGCCATCTCGATCATTTTCTCGGCCAGCAGGCCTTGGTCGAACGGCGGGTTGCGCTCAACGCCGCAGAACTGTGGCTTGTCCGCCGGGATGTGATCGCTGCCCAACAGCGGCGTCAGATCGAGGTGGTTCTGCTTGGCGGTCTGGCCTTCGAGGATTTCCAGCAGATCGGTACGACCGATCAGCTCTTCGAGGGAGCGCACGCCGAGCTTGGCCAGCCACTCACGGGTTTCTTCGGCGACGTAGGTGAAGAAATTCACCACCATGTCGACGGTGCCGATGTAGTGATCCTTGCGCAGCTTCTCGTTCTGGGTCGCAACGCCGGTGGCGCAGTTGTTCAGGTGGCAGATACGCAGGTATTTGCAGCCCAGCGCGATCATTGGCGCAGTACCGAAGCCGAAGCTTTCGGCGCCGAGGATCGCAGCCTTGATCACGTCGAGACCGGTTTTCAGGCCGCCGTCGGTCTGCACCCGGACTTTGCCGCGCAGGTCATTACCGCGCAGGGTCTGGTGGGTTTCGGCGAGGCCGAGTTCCCACGGTGCGCCGGCGTATTTGATCGAGGTCAGCGGCGAAGCACCGGTGCCACCGTCATAGCCGGAGATGGTGATCAAGTCCGCATAGGCCTTGGCCACACCGGCGGCGATAGTGCCGACGCCTGCTTCAGCTACCAGTTTCACCGAAACCAGCGCCTTCGGGTTGACCTGTTTCAAGTCGAAAATCAGCTGTGACAAGTCTTCGATCGAATAGATGTCGTGGTGCGGCGGCGGCGAAATCAGGGTTACGCCCGGCACTGCGTAACGCAGCTTGGCGATCAGCCCGTTGACTTTGCCGCCCGGCAGTTGCCCGCCCTCGCCCGGCTTGGCGCCTTGCGCGACCTTGATCTGCAGCACTTCGGCGTTGACCAGATATTCCGGCGTCACACCAAAGCGGCCAGTCGCAACCTGCTTGATTTTCGAGCTTTTGATGGTGCCGTAACGCGCCGGGTCTTCACCACCTTCGCCGGAGTTGGAACGCGCACCGAGGCGGTTCATGGCTTCGGCCAAGGCTTCGTGAGCTTCCGGCGACAGGGCGCCCAGCGAGATACCGGCGGAGTCGAAGCGCTTGAGCACCGATTCCAGCGGCTCGATTTCACTGATGTCCAGCGGCGTATCGAGGGTCTTGACCTTGAACAGGTCGCGGATCATCGACACCGGACGGTTGTCCACCAGCGAGGTGTATTCCTTGAACTTGGCGTAGTCGCCCTGCTGCACAGCGGCTTGCAGGGTGTTGACCACGTCCGGGTTGTAGGCGTGGTATTCGCCACCGTGGACGAACTTCAGCAGACCGCCCTGCTGGATCGGCTTGCGCGGACTCCAGGCTTCAGTGGCGAGTGCTTTCTGCTCGGCTTCGATGTCGACGAAACGCGCACCCTTGATGCGGCTTGGCACGCCACGGAAGCTCAGGTCACAGACTTCTTCGGACAGGCCAATGGCTTCGAACAGCTGCGCACCACGGTACGAAGCGATGGTCGAGATGCCCATCTTCGACAGAATCTTCAGCAGACCTTTGGTGATGCCTTTGCGGTAGTTCTTGAACACCTCATAGAGGTCGCCCAGCACTTCACCGGTACGGATCAGGTCGCCCAGCACTTCGTAGGCCAGGAACGGATACACCGCCGAGGCGCCGAAACCGATCAGCACCGCAAAGTGATGCGGGTCACGGGCGGTCGCGGTTTCAACGAGGATGTTGGAATCGCAACGCAGACCTTTTTCGGTCAGACGGTGGTGCACGGCACCGGTCGCCAGCGAGGCGTGGATCGGCAGCTTGCCCGGGGCGATATGGCGGTCGCTCAGGACGATCTGGGTACGCCCGCCGCGCACGGCTTCTTCAGCCTGATCGGCGACATTGCGGATCGCCGCTTCGAGGCCAACGCTTTCGTCGTAGTTGAGGTCGATGATCTGCCGCTCGAAACCCGGGCGGTCGAGGTTCATCAGCGAGCGCCACTTGGCCGGGGAGATGACCGGCGAGCTGAGGATCACGCGCGAAGCGTGTTCCGGCGACTCCTGGAAAATGTTGCGCTCGGCACCGAGGCAGATTTCCAGCGACATTACGATCGCTTCACGCAGCGGGTCGATCGGCGGGTTGGTGACCTGCGCGAACTGCTGGCGGAAATAGTCGTACGGCGTGCGCACGCGCTGCGACAGCACGGCCATCGGCGTGTCGTCGCCCATCGAGCCAACGGCTTCGTAGCCCTGTTCGCCGAGCGGACGCAGCACCTGATCGCGCTCTTCGAACGTGACCTGATACATCTTCATGTATTGCTTGAGCTGATCGACGTCGTAGAACGCCGAACCGTGGTCGTTGTCTTCCATGGTCGCCTGAATGCGCAGGGCATTCTTGCGCAACCATTGCTTGTACGGATGACGGGACTTCAGACGGTTGTCGATCGCATCGGTGTCGAGGATCTGCCCGGTTTCGGTGTCCACCGCGAAGATCTGGCCAGGGCCGACACGGCCCTTGGCAATCACGTCTTCAGGCTTGTAATCCCACACGCCGATTTCCGAGGCGAGGGTGATGAAACCGTTGGTGGTGGTGACCCAGCGCGCCGGACGCAGACCGTTACGGTCGAGCAGGCACACCGCGTAACGACCGTCGGTCATTACTACGCCAGCCGGGCCGTCCCACGGCTCCATGTGCATCGAGTTGTACTCGTAGAACGCACGCAGATCCGGGTCCATGGTTTCGACGTTCTGCCACGCAGGCGGAATGATCATTCGCACGCCACGGAACAGGTCGATGCCACCGGTGACCATCAGCTCGAGCATGTTGTCCATGCTCGACGAGTCGGAGCCGACACGGTTGACCAGCGGGCCGAGTTCTTCCAGATCCATCAGATCATTGGTGAACTTGGTCCGACGGGCCTGTGCCCAGTTACGGTTGCCGGTGATGGTGTTGATCTCGCCGTTGTGGGCGAGGAAGCGGAATGGCTGAGCCAGCGGCCATTTCGGCAGGGTGTTGGTCGAGAAGCGCTGGTGGAATACGCAGATCGCGGTTTGCAGGCGCTCGTCGCTCAGGTCTGGATAGAACGCGGCCAGATCGGCCGGCATCATCAGGCCTTTATAGATGATGGTCTTGTGCGAAAAGCTGCAAATGTAGTGGTCGCTGTCGACGGCGTTGGCCACCGACGAACGGCGACGTGCGCTGAACAGCTTCACGGCCATGTCCTGATCGCTCAGGCCTTCGCCGCCGATGTACACCTGCTCGATCTGTGGCAGGCGTTCAAGGGCCAGACGGCCGAGGACGCTGGTGTCGATCGGCACTTTGCGCCAGCCGATCAGTTGCAGGCCTTCAGCGAGGATCTCGCGGTTCATGTTCTCGCGAGCGGCTTCGGCTTTGGCCGGATCCTGGTTGAAGAAGACCATACCCACGGCATATTGCTTGGGCAGTTCGACGCTGAAGGTTTCCTGGGCAATGGCACGCAGGAACGCGTCAGGCTTTTGAATCAGCAGACCGCAACCGTCACCGGTCTTGCCGTCGGCATTAATCCCACCGCGGTGGGTCATGCAGGTCAGGGCCTCGATGGCCGTTTGCAAAAGGGTATGACTGGGCTCGCCCTGCATGTGGGCTATCAGGCCGAAACCGCAGTTATCCTTGAATTCATCTGGTTGGTACAGACCTGCTTTCATAGACACTTTCTCACCAGGCTGCCTCTTTTCGAGGCAAATTTCTTTTCAATTCAACCACTTGCGTCCTGCGCCGAACGTACGCCGGCTTGGCGGGGGCAAAAGGGTGGTCATTGTACACAGCGACACAGAGGCTCACAAATTTGACGACGAAATGTCGCAAATTCATGTCGCATTTGTGAAAGGTTTAAAGCGATCTGCTGTGCTAGTCAAAACTTTTTTAATTTTGACCGCAACGACTCAAAGACTACTGTGACGCAGACACCACAAGGCACGCGACCTGGAAGGAAGCGCGCACTCGTAGAAATTTTGAGGTGCTTGGAGAGGCGGCCTGGGTAAGGCCGCCGAATCTTCAGCGAGTTGTTGCCAGTTCCTGTTGGACGCTGGCGACAGTGCGAGGCCAAGGTTTACCAGCCTGAACCTTCGCTGGCAAGGCCTTGATGGCAGAAACGGCCGCATCACGATTGGCAAAGTTGCCGTAGGTGATCACGTAAAGCGGTTTGCCGTTGAGGACTTTCTTGAAATAACGGTACTCGCCGCCCTGCTCTTTGACGAAGTTTTGCGCAGTGGCTTCGGAGCTGGTGCCGAGGATCTGCACCACGTAGTTGCCGGTCGGCTGGCCGGCGTACCAGCTGCCACCGGCAGCCTTGGCGACGGTCGCCGGCTTCTCGGCCGGTTTGGCGGCAGCCACTGGCTTGGCCGGCGCTGGAGCCGGTTTCGCCGCTGGCGCTGCCGGAGCAGGCTTGGCGGTGGCAACTTGCGTCGGCGCCGGCGTCGGCTTGGCGGCTGGCAACGGAACCGGAGTCGGCGCAGGACCGGCCGGAACGCCCGCAGGTGGCGCGGAAGTGGTCACGGTTGGCGGAGTAGCGCTGGAACCTTCCAGCGGCACGCCATCGTCGCCTTCGGTAATGCCACCGGCCGCTTCGGCCAGCGGGCCGCGCATCACCGGTTGCGAGTTGCCGACCAGCGGCAGCGGCATCGGCTGTGTATTACCGGCGAACTCGACGTTCGGCGCGCCGCCATTGGCTGCGCCCTGGCCCAATGGCAACTGTGCCTGCTCATTGGCCGGTGCACCGGTGGTCGGCGCCTTGTTGCGACCCGGCATCAGCCAGGCGGCGGCGACCGCGACCACAACGACGGCAGAAATGGCCAATACGTGTTTCTTCGGCATGTTGAACCCCATACTTGGACGCTTGACCGCAGAGCGGCTGGCAATCATGACTTCGATCAGAGCATCGCGAGCGACCTGGTTGATGTTGCCCGGCCAACCCTCGGCACTTTCGTGAATATCAGAGATCTGATCTGCGCTGAAAAGTTCGACACCCCGGCCCGCACCTTCGAGCCGTTGGTCGAGATATTCGCGGGTCTCTTCTTCGGTGTACGGCTGCAACTCGATGACGTGGAAACGCTCTTCCTCAAGGTGCAAAGCCTCGAGCTGAGCGATCAGCGACGACTCACCGAACAGGAACACGTGCGGGCGACCTTCCGGTGCGCCGGCACCCAGCGCCATCAGCGCTTCAAGGGCGGATTCATCGAGCTGCTCGGCGTCGTCCACCAACAGATAGACTTCCTGGCCGGTCAGTGCGAGTTGCACCACTTGATCCAGAATCGCGCCAACTTCGGCCTGAGCGACGTTCAGCGCCTGCGCCACCTGGCGCAGCACGCCAGCGGCATCACCGGCACCACGGGCGGAAACCACCACGCTCTGTACCGACTGCTTGTTGGTGCTGGCGACCAGCGCCTGACGCAGCAGCGTCTTGCCGCTGCCTTGCGGCCCGGTGACCACCAGCAGCAACTGGCTATAGCGCGCCAGATGATGCAATTGACCCAGCACCGGTTTGCGCTGGGCCGGGAAGAACTTGAAACCCGGAACGCGTGGCGCGAACGGGTCGTGACTTAACTGGAAATGGCCGAGGAACGCCTCGTCGGCATGCAAACTAGTCATCGGAATCTTATTAACCTTTAAGCTGAGCCAGGGCGCGGTAATCCGCTCCCAGCGTGGCCTGTAGAACCTCTTTCGGATAATCGTCGGTCACTACCGCTTCGCCCATCCGGCGCAGCAGCACCAGGCGCAGACGACCGTCGATCACTTTTTTGTCGATTGCCATGTGTTGAAGAAAATCGGCTTCGGTCATTTCCGTCGGCGGCACCACCGGCAGGCCGGCGCGCTGGAACAGACGAATACCGCGATCACGCTCCTGCTCACTGATCCAGCCCAGACGCGCGGACATCTCCAGCGCCATCACCGTGCCAGCCGCGACCGCTTCCCCGTGCAACCAGACACCATAGCCCATGTGGGTCTCGATGGCGTGGCCGAAGGTGTGGCCAAGGTTGAGCGTGGCGCGCACACCGGTTTCCTTCTCATCGGCACCGACCACCGCAGCCTTGGCTGCGCAGGAACGCTCGATGGCGTAAGTCAGGGCCTTCTGGTCCAGTGCGCGCAGGGCGTCGACGTTGTCTTCGAGCCAGGTCAGGAACGGCTCGTCGCAGATCAGCCCGTACTTGATGACTTCGGCCAGACCGGCGGACAGCTCGCGCTCTGGCAGGGTTTTCAGCGACGCGGTATCGATCAGCACCACGTTCGGCTGATAGAACGCGCCGACCATGTTCTTGCCCAGCGGGTGATTGATGCCGGTCTTGCCGCCCACCGACGAATCGACCTGGGACAGCAATGTTGTGGGAATCTGGATGAAGTCGACGCCGCGCTGGTAGCAGGCAGCGGCGAAACCGGCCATGTCGCCGATCACACCGCCGCCGAGGGCGATCACGGTGGTACGGCGATCATGACGGGCGGTCAGCAGACCGTCGAAGATCAGTTGCAGGGTTTCCCAGTTCTTGAAGGCTTCGCCGTCCGGCAGCACCACGGAGATCACCGAGTACTGCGCCAGGCTGCGAGTCAGACGTTCGAGATAGAGCGGCGCAACGGTCTCGTTGGAGATGATTGCCACCTGCCGCCCATGGATATGCGGTGCCAGCAACTCGGACTGATCCAACAAACCTTCGCCAATATGAATCGGGTAGCTGCGCTCGCCTAGATCGACCTTGAGTGTCTGCATGTGTCCCCACAGTGAAGATGGAAGCAGGCGTCCTGCCCTGAATTATTGGTTATCTGCGGCCTATAGCGGGTATGACGCCGCTCGCCCGCCATCCGCCACAACCTCGGCGGGCTGTGACAGGACGCCGAGGATAGCGCATTTCGAGCGATGCTTTAACGGGGAGGCAACTGCGCCAGACGATCGAGAATATCGAGCACGACCATGCGTGGCGGCCGTTCGTCGGTTTCCACCACCAGATCGGCGATTTCCCGATAGAGCGGATCGCGGATCGCCAGCAGGTCGCGCAGGGTTTTCTCCGGATTGGCAGTGCGCAGCAACGGTCGATTGCGGTCGCGAGCCGTGCGCCCGACCTGCTGTTCGACGGAGGCGTGCAGATACACCACTCGCCCACCCTCATGCAGGGCCTTGCGATTGGCATCGCGCATGACTGCGCCACCGCCGGTCGCCAACACCACGCCATCGAACGCACACAGCTCGGCAATCATCGCCTGCTCACGGTCACGAAAGCCGGGTTCGCCTTCCTTGTCGAAGATCCACGGGATATTGGCGCCCGTGCGCAGTTCAATTTCCTTGTCGGAATCTTTGAACGGCAGGCGCAGCTCTTTGGCCAGCAACCGGCCGATGGTGCTTTTGCCAGCGCCCATCGGTCCTACAAGAATCAAATTTCGCACAGAATCAACGACTCACAGCAATCGCCTGGTTATTCATGATACGTGGTGTGAGAAATACCAGCAGCTCGGATTTTTTCTCCGAAACCACATCACGCCGGAAAAGGCGGCCAAGATACGGCACATCGCCAAGAAATGGCACCTTATCTACGACCTTGCTTTGAGTATTTGAGAAAACACCGCCAATCACGATGGTTTCGCCGTCGTTGACCAGCACCTTGGCGTTGACCTCGTTTTTCTTGATCGGCGGCACATCCTGCACTTTGTTCAGGTAATCCGGTTCGTCCTTGGTGACTTTGACCTCCATGATGATGCGGTTGTCGGGGGTGATCTGCGGGGTGACTTCCAGCGACAGCGAAGCCTCCTTGAACGACACCGACGTCGCGCCACTGGAACTGGCTTCCTGATACGGAATCTCGGTGCCTTTGAGGATTTTTGCGGTTTCCTTGTCGGAGGTGACCACCTTCGGCTGCGAGACGATTTCGCCGTTACCGGTCTTCTCCATCGCGGTCAGCTCTAGATCGAGCAGCACGTTGTCGGTGATGAAAGCGATGCCGATCCCTGAGGTATTGCCCACTGTGCCCATGTCGACGAACGGCGAGTTGGTGCTGGTGCTGCCCGGCGTGCCGATGGTCGTCGATGAACCGTTGACCCCGGAAGCGTTCCAGTTGCCCTTGTTCTGGATCGAGCCGCCCCAGCGCACGCCGAGGCTTTTGTCGTAATCGACGTTGGCTTCGACAATTCGCGCTTCGATCATCACCTGACGCACCGGAATATCCAGTTGCGCCACGATCCGCCGCAGCTCATCGAGTCGATCCTGCGTCTGATAGGCAATGATGTTATTGGTCCGCTCATCCACTGTAATCGAACCGCGTTCGTCGATTTTCGCCTCGGCACTGGTCACCGACTGAAACAGCTTGGCAATGTCCGCGGCTTTGGCGTAGTTCACCTGCAACAGCTCGCGGCGCAACGGCGCCAGTTCGGCGATCTGCTTCTGCGACTCCAGTTCCTGGCGCTCGCGGGCAGCGATTTCATCGGCCGGCGCCACCAGCAGCACATTGCCGATCTTGCGTTTATCCAGGCCTTTGGTTTTCAACACCAGATCCAGCGCCTGATCCCACGGCACGTTTTGCAGACGCAAAGTGATGCCACCCTGCACCGTATCGCTGGCGACCAGGTTGAGGTTGGTGAAGTCGGCGATCAGTTGCAGCACCGAGCGCACATCAATGTCCTGAAAATTCAGCGAGAGCTTTTCGCCGACGTAAGCCTGACGATCTGCGTTACGCTTTTGCAGATCATCGACGGTCATCGGCCGGATGCTGACGGTCAGTTTGTTGTCGGTCTGGAAGGTGGAGTACTCGTAGGTGCCACTGGGTTCAACGGTAATAACCGTGCGATCAGCGCTCACTCCGGCATTGACGAATTGCACCGGTGTGGCGAAATCCTTGACGTCGAGGCGTACGCGCAGCTTTTCCGGCAATTGCGTGCGGGCGAAGCTGAGGATGATCTTGCCGTCATGCTCCTGGATATCCGGAGCGATGGTCGGGTCAGACAGGTCGATGACGACATTGCCTTCACCTGCCGTACCGCGCTGGAAGTCCACACCGCGAATCGCCCGGGTTTTCGGCACAAATGCCCTGGCGGGCGCAGGCGCTTTAGCGGTAACGCGCGGCGCAACGGCAGCAGGACGCGACACGGGTGCCGGTGCGCCCTGACCGACCACTACGAACAGATTATTGCCCTCGACCCGCGTGCTGTAAGGCGCGAGCTGCGTCAGGCTGACAATCAGCCGCGTCCGCTCCTTGGCCTCAACCACCGTGGCCGTGCGCGCATTGCCACTACCCAGATCGAGGTTCTTGTTGGGCAACTGACTGGCGACACCGGGCAGGTCCAGCGCAATCCGTGCCGGCGATTCGGTGGTGTAGCCCTTGGGTTGTGGCGGCGGGCCGTCGAACGACAACTTCAGCTCGACGCGATCACCCGGCAATGCCGCCACGTCCAGCGTCTTCAGATTGGCCGCGAGTACCATCGGCGACATCAGCGCTATCCATAGCGAAAAACCGAGGGTGGAGAAAATCCTGTTCATTGTTCGACTTCCACTATGAGTGCTCTTTCAAAGGAATGGTGCGCGGACGCTCCAGCCAGGCGCCTTCGCCGTCGGGAACGATCTCGACCACATCGACCTGGGTGGCGCTGATGGCGACGATGCGACCGTCGTTGCGCCCCAGGTAATCGCCGACTTTCAATCGATGCACGCCGCCAGCACCGCGCAGCAGCGCGAAGGAGCCGGAAGCATTGGCAATCGTGCCGACCATCTCGAACTGCTCGATGTTGAAACCTTCGAGGTATTGCTTGACCCGATTGGGGTCGGGCTTGACGTTGCGCGAGCCATGTTTCTGCCCGGCCAGATCGACACGCACCTGGCGCGAGAACGGACTGCGCAGGTTGGCCGCGCTGTAAGTGAATGTCGGGTAAGACCGGAATGTCGGGGTTGGTTCAATCTTGCCTGCCGGGCGCAGGCGTACTTCATTCATGTAGGCATCAAGATCGCTGAAGTCATCGCTGCCACCACAACCATTCAACGCGAGCAGCGTCATCGACAACGCGATGCAACGAATCGGGCTCATTTCTGCAGCCCCTTGTCGTTATACCGGTAGGTCTTGGCAAGGATGCTCATGCGCAGCTTCGGCCCACCCTCTTTATCGGCAGGAGCGAGTTCGAAGTCATGCAAGGTAACGATGCGCGGCAGCCCCGCCACGCCACTGACGAAGGTAGCAAGGTCGTGATAGGCGCCGGTGACGGTGATCTGGATCGGCAGTTCGATATAAAACTGCTGAGTGACCTCCGGCAGCAGCTTGATCTCTTCGAACTCCAGGCCACTGCCCAGACCAGTACGGGTGATGTCCTCGAGCAGGCCCGGCACCTCGGTGTCACTGGGCAATTGCCGCAACAACACGCCGAAGGTGTTTTCCATCTCCTTCATTTGCTGGGTGTACAGCTCAAGGTTGGCTGACAGCCGCGCCTTGCTGGCGAACTGCTCCTTGAGCGTGGCCTCTTCTTCGCGTTTGGCCTCCAGCTGGCTCTCCACATCACTGATAAAAAAGTTATAGCCGAGCGCCAATACCAGCACCATCAACAGCGCCCCGGCGATGGCTTTCACTGCCGCCGGCCACGAGCCGATGTTGCTGGTATCGAGGTCGTTGAAATCGATGTCGCGCAGACTTTCCAGCCATTCGGACGGCTTCATTGCTCGTCCTCCAAGGTGCGTGGCTGGGTCTGCCGCACGGTCAGTTCAAACGTGTTGGCCTGATCCACTTGACCTGCGGTCGTCGCTTTCACCTCATTGAGGCTCGGTGCGTCGAACCAGTCGGAGGCATCCAGATTGCGCATCAGCTCGGAGACCCGGTTGTTCGATTCTGCGGCGCCACTGATCGACAGTGTCTTGCCAACCATCTTCACGTCGGTGAAATACACCCCGTCCGGCAGCGTGCGTGCCAGTTGATCGAAGATCCGCCCGCTGATCTGCCGGTTGCCCTGCAAGTCCTGGATGATGCGCATGCGTTCGACCAGTTGCTGGCGGCGCGCCTTGAGATCGCTGATCTGTTTGATCCGTTCGTCGACCACGGCGATCTGCTTGCCGATGTAGTCGTTGCGCGCCACTTGCCGCTCGATGGCCGCGCTGATGACCTGATCGGCAATCAGCACCGCGCCCACCGAGCCGACCACCACGCCGATCAAGGCCAGCAGAAAGCGTTTGCGCCGCTCTTCGCGACGCTCTTCGCGCCAGGGCAGGAGGTTGATCCGCGCCATCAGTCGAAACTCCTGAGCGCGAGCCCGCAGGCGATCATCAGAGCCGGCGCATCGCTGGCCAGTGCCCCAGCGTTGACCTTGCTGCTCAAGGCCATGTTGGCAAAGGGGTTGGCCACTTGCGTTGGCGTGTTCAGGCGTTGCTCGATCAAGCGGTCCAGCCCGGGCACCGACGCCGTGCCGCCGGCCAGCAGAATGTGATCGACCGCGTTGTATTGCCCGGAGGCGAAGAAGAACTGCAAGGAGCGCGACACCTGCTGCACCAGCGCCTCGCGAAAGGGTTGCAAGACCTCGCTGATGTAATCATCGGGCAGGCCGCCCTGCTTTTTCGCCAGCCCGGCCTGCTCGAGGGTCAGGCCATAGCGGCGCTGGATTTCCTCGGTCAGTTGTCGACCGCCGAACAGTTGTTCGCGGGTATAGATGATCTTGCCGTTGTGCAGGACGCTGAGGGTGGTCATGGTCGCGCCGATGTCGACCACGGCGACGGTCAGGCGCTCCTGAGAGGCGGCCAGTTGTGTTGCCAGCAAGCCGAACGAGCGCTCCAGGGCGTAGGCTTCGACATCGACTACCCGCGCGGTCAGCCCGGCGAGGGCCAGCGCCGCCTCGCGAACTTCGACGTTTTCCTTGCGACAGGCGGCCAGCAGCACGCTGACCCGCTCGGGGTTGCGCGGCGACACGCCCTGGACTTCGAAATCGATGGCAACTTCGTCCAGCGGATAGGGAATGTATTGGTCGGCTTCGATCTTGAGCTGGTTTTCCAGTTCGTCGTCGGACAGCCCGGCGTCCATCTCGATGATCTTGGTGATCACGGCGGAACCGGCCACTGCCACCGCCACGCTCTTGAGCCCGGTGCGCGCCTTGACCAGCACGCGGCTCACGGCCTGACCGACACCTTCAAGCTCGGCGATGTTCTTTTCGACCACGGCGTTGACAGGCAATGGCTCTACCGCGTACGCCTCGACCCGGTAGCGATCACCCTGACGGCTCAGTTCCAGCAGCTTCACTGATGTGGAACTGATGTCGATCCCCAGTAACGTATTGGCCTTTTTATTGAAGAGTCCCAGCACTACCAATTCCCTATGACTTTCCGTGAGTTACGGACTCTGTAATACGCATTGCGTTCCTTCACCCCGTCTTGACAGAAGCGCAAATGACGCCCCCAGCAGAAAAGTGCTTATAATGCCCAGCGTTTTTTTTCCGCTTTTTACTGCAAGCGCGGATGGTTCTGTGTAGCCGGAACCCCGTCGCCAAATTCATTCTTTGCACTGGATGTCCAAAAGCCTTGATTCGTCTGCTGAAATTTTTCGGTTGGTCCATCGTCGCCGTTTTCTGCGGACTGCTTTTAGGTCTCAGCGGCGCGTTTCTTTACCTTAGTCCGGGTTTGCCGTCTGTGGAGGCTCTGCGAAGCATTCAGTTGCAGATTCCGTTGCGCGTCTACTCCAGCGATAACAAGTTGATCGCAGAGTTTGGCGAAATGCGCCGTACACCGATCCGTTTCGCCGACATTCCGCCCAATTTCATTAATGCGTTACTAAGTGCTGAAGACGACAATTTCGCCAACCACTATGGCGTCGATCCGAGCAGCCTGATGCGCGCCGCGACCCAACTGGTCAAAAGCGGCCACATTCAGTCCGGCGGCAGCACCATCACCATGCAGGTGGCGAAGAACTTCTTCCTGACCAGCGAACGCAGCTTCTCGCGCAAAACCACTGAAATTCTTCTGGCACTGCAGATCGAGCGGCAACTGACCAAGGACGAAATCCTTGAGCTGTACGTGAACAAGATCTATCTGGGCAACCGCGCCTATGGCATCGAAGCGGCGGCGCAGGTGTATTACGGCAAATCGATCCGCGATGTCAGCCTGGCGCAGATGGCGATGATCGCCGGCCTGCCGAAAGCCCCGTCGCGCTTCAACCCGCTGGCCAACCCGGCGCGCAGTAAAGAACGCCGCGACTGGATCCTTGGGCGCATGTACAAGCTTGGCAAGATCAGCGAAGCGGATTACACCGCCGCCATCAATGAACCGCTGAACGCCAGCTATCACGTGCCGACCCCGGAAGTGAACGCGCCGTACATCGCCGAGATGGCCCGTGCCGAAATGGTCGGCCGCTACGGCAGCGACGCTTACACCGAAGGTTTCCGCGTCACCACCACGGTCCCGAGCAACCTGCAGGAAATGGCCAATACCGCGCTGCACGAAGGTTTGATGACCTACGACCAGCGCCATGGCTACCGCGGCCCCGAGTCGCGCCTGCCAGGCAAGACGCGCGAAGCCTGGGCCAGTGAGCTGACCAAACAACGCACCATCAGCAGCCTCGAACCGGCCATCGTCACTCAGGTCGACAAGAACGGTCTGCAAGTGCTGACCCGCACCGGCGAAGAACACGTCGCCTGGGACACCATGAAATGGGCACGACCGTTCCTCAACACCAACAGCATGGGCGCCAATCCGCGCCAGCCGTCGGATGTCGCGGCGGTCGGTGACCTGGTTCGCGTGCAGCGCCAGAAAGACAATTCGCTGAAATTCAGCCAGATCCCGCAAGCGCAGGGTGCGCTGGTGTCGCTGGATCCGCAGAACGGTGCGATTCGCTCGCTGGTCGGCGGTTTTGCCTTCGAACAGAGCAACTACAACCGCGCGATGCAGGCCAAGCGTCAGCCGGGCTCGAGCTTCAAACCGTTCGTCTACAGCGCCGCGCTGGACAGCGGCTACACCGCTGCGACGCTGGTCAACGACGCGCCGATCGTGTTCGTCGACGAGTACCTGGACAAGGTCTGGCGCCCGAAGAACGACACCAACACCTTCCTCGGCCCGATCCGCTTGCGTGAAGCGCTGTACAAGTCGCGTAACCTCGTGTCGATCCGCCTGCTGCAGGCCATGGGCGTGGGCAAGACCATCGACTACATCACTCGCTTTGGTTTCAACAAGCAGGATCTGCCGCCCAACCTGTCGCTGGCGCTGGGCACTGCAACGCTGACGCCGATGGAGATTGCGACCGGTTGGAGTACGTTCGCCAACGGCGGTTACAAGATCACCCCGTACATCATCGACAAGATCGAAAGCCGTAATGGCGACACGCTGTTCGTCGCCAATCCGCCGACCGTGCCGCAGGGTGGTTCGGCGACGGACGGTATCGCGGCGCCGCACACCGATTCGTTTACGGTCAACGCCACACCTGTTGCGGGCGAAGTGCCGGGCAGCGCGGCCGAGCCGCAGGCACCAGCCGTGGCCGAGCGAATTGTCGACGGCCGCACCACGTACATCCTCAACAGCATGTTGCAGGACGTGATCAAGCTCGGCACCGGCCGTCGCGCGCTGGCCATGGGCCGCAGCGATATCGCCGGTAAAACCGGTACCACCAATGAATCGAAAGATGCGTGGTTCTCCGGTTACAACGCCGACTACGTGACCACGGTGTGGACTGGCTTCGACCAGCCGGAAAGCCTCGGTCGTCGTGAATTCGGCGGTACTGTGGCGCTGCCGATCTGGATGAACTACATGTCGGCTGCACTGAAGGACAAGCCGCCGCACGTGCAGCCTGAGCCGGAAGGTTTGCTGAGCCTGCGCGTGGACCCGGTCAGTGGCCGAGCGGCGACGCCGAGCACGCCAGGCGCGTATTTCGAGCTGTTCAAGTCTGAAGACACGCCGCCGTCGGTGAATGAGCTGGGCAATGGCACTGCGCCGGGCAGCCCGTTGCCGGCGGATGAGCAGGCGCCGATCGATTTGTTCTGATCCGCTGACACTGAAAAGCCCCGCCTTCGATTGAAGTGCGGGGCTTTTTATTGCCTGAAGATCAAGAGCCCCTCACCCTAGCCCTCTCCCAAAGGGAGAGGGGACTGACCGAGTTGTCTAGCGCTCTACATCGACCTGAGAGAGCTGTGTCGATTATGGATTCAAAACAATACGTTCAGGTCGGCGTAACTCCCGAACATCCCCCAATCAGTCCCCTCTCCCCCTGGGAGAGGGTTAGGGTGAGGGCCCTTGTTGATATGAAATGCGATCCTGAGAACTCCCAGAAACAAAAAAGCCCCGACTCTCACGAGCCGGGGCTTTCGGTTGAAGCGCTACAACGACTTAGCCGTTGAACACGTCATCCACGCTTTTCAGCGGGTAGTTCTTCGGATACGGCAGGGTCGCCACACCGGTCTCGATCGCGGCTTTGGCCACAGCGTCGGAGATCAGGGTGATCAGGCGCTTGTCCATTGGCTTCGGAATGATGTACTCACGGCCGAATTCCAGCGGAGCACCGCCGTAGGCATCGCACACGTCCTGTGGAACAGGCAGTTTGGCCAGTTCACGCAGGGCGTTGGCGGCAGCCACTTTCATCTCTTCGTTGATGCGCTTGGCGCGAACGTCCAGGGCACCACGGAAGATGAACGGGAAGCCCAGTACGTTGTTGACCTGGTTCGGGTAGTCCGAACGGCCGGTGGCCATGATCACGTCGCTACGGGTAGCGTGCGCCAGCTCCGGGGAGATTTCCGGGTCCGGGTTCGAGCAGGCGAACACGATCGGGTTGGCCGCCATCGACAGCAGGCCTTCAGCGCTCAGCAGGTTCGGGCCGGACAGACCGACGAACACGTCAGCGCCTGCCAGTGCGTCAGCCAGGCTGCGCTTGTCAGTGGCGTGAGCGAATACTGCTTTGTACTGGTTCAGGTCGTCACGGCCGGAGTGGATCACGCCGGTACGGTCAACCATGAAGATGTTTTCGATGCGAGCGCCCATGCTCACCAGCAATTTCATGCAGGAGATGGCGGCAGCGCCGGCGCCCAGGCAAACAATCTTGGCTTCCGGCAGGGTTTTGCCAGCGATTTCCAGGGCGTTGATCATGCCCGCAGCGGTCACGATCGCGGTGCCGTGCTGGTCATCGTGGAATACCGGAATGTCGCACTGCTCGATCAGAGCGCGCTCGATCTCAAAGCACTCTGGTGCCTTGATGTCTTCCAGGTTGATGCCACCGAAGGTGATGGAGATGCGTTTTACGGTGTCGATGAAGGCTTGCGGGCTTTCGGAGTCGACTTCGATGTCGAAAACGTCGATGCCGGCGAAGCGCTTGAACAGTACGCCTTTACCTTCCATCACTGGCTTGGAAGCCAATGGGCCGAGGTTGCCCAGGCCGAGAATCGCGGTGCCATCGGAAATGACTGCAACCAGGTTGCCCTTGCCGGTGTATTTGTAGGCCAGTTCAGGATCGCGAGCGATCTCACGCACTGGTTCAGCTACGCCGGGGCTGTAGGCCAGCGACAAGTCGCGAGCGGTAGCAGTGGCCTTGGTGAGCTCGACACTCAGCTTCCCTGGACGAGGATTGGCATGATATTCGAGAGCGGCAGTTTTCAGATCAGACATTTTGGCATTCCGCTTTTTACTGTTGGACAGACTGGTCAGCGAGGATACGCGCCTCGCAAAGTCCCCACAAGACTGAGCGGTCACCCCTGTCAAGCGCCCTGCCCTACGACTTTGGGCCAAGAGCCACGGCGCACAAGGGCTGGACTGTTCACAATCGACAGAAAAAATGTCTACAATTTTTCTTCAGCGCGGCGTTTGCAACATTGAAGGATCCGTCAATGGAAGTAGCCAGCGCGACTGACCGGATTGCAATCCACCGCGCCGGGAACGATCAACGATCCAGCCGCGAGCCTCGATCTGCTTGCCTTTCAGGGCCTGCAAACGAGCATTGTCGAATTGTCCGACCAGATTGGGTGCAACGCGCAATACAAGCGCATCCTGCAACTCGATCCAGATTCCGCCACGATTGCGCTGAACCTTGCTCACACGCCCACTGATCACGGCGAAACCCGAGCGCTGGATCTGCTCCGCTTTCAGTACAGGCGACTGCCGCCAGAGGCCCAGCCCGGCCTTTCGCGCACTGCGTTCGGCGGCTTGCTGGCAGGCAACAAGATCGACATTCGGCGCAACGGCGACCTGGAAACCCAGGCCATCGGCGAGCATTTGCGCTTCGAGATTGGCGCCGCTGGCGCTGTAAATATGTGCGAGCGTACGCCCGTAATGATCTTTGGCTTGCTTGCCGGGCTGCAAACCGACGCGACCGCCACTGGCATCGACCAGCGCTTGCAGGCGTTTGCGTGCCGCTACTGCAAACGGTTCGTCGCTGCGGCCCTGCTTGCCCAACTCAGGCGTGTTGAGGCCGATCATCCGTACGCTGCGACCATCGCTCAGGCGCAGCGTGTCGCCATCGACCACGCGCTGCACCGTGACGCTGGCCAGTCCCACAGGCGCCGGGCAGAAGGCCTGCGCGCCGGTTAGCCAAATCGCAGACACAAAAAAGGCGCCCGCGAGGGACGCCTTTTTCAGCAACGAGGAAAAGCCCACCGGGCCCTTCAACCTTACTCTGCAGCAGCAGGTTTCTTGCCGAAAGCACCGAAACGGTCTGCGAAGCGCTGAACGCGGCCGCCAGTGTCCAGAGTCTTCTGCTTACCGGTGTAGAACGGGTGGCATTCGTTGCAAACGTCGATTGGCAGAGCTTTGCCGAAAGTCGAACGAGTTTCGAACTTGTTGCCACAGCTGCAGGTAACAGCGATGACTGGGTAATTCGGGTGGATATCAGCTTTCATGGTGTCTTCCTCAGCTAGCGTGCCGCCACCCAACACTATTGTTGAATACCGCACGTAATTAGGCCACGGATTCTACCAGACCTTTTCAAACACGCAAGCTGTCACCGAGACCGACCGTCTGCTAGGCTCCCGGCCTTGAACGCATTCCCCTGTGGAAGCGATCTTGCTCGCGAATGCGTTGTGTCAGTCAGTCTTTAAGCGCCTGATACACCGCCTTCGCGAGCAAGCTCGCTCCCACAATTGATCTGCGCTCAACCCTTCTTTTGCGTTTATAGAGATCCCCCCGCGTGCCCGACGCCATTCTGCGCCTAGCCCTGCCTTCACCCTTGCGCCGCCTGTTCGACTATCGAGCCCCGGCCGGCGTGCTGCGTGAACAATTGCAGCCGGGCATGCGCCTGCGGGTGCCGTTCGGTCGGCGCGAGATGATCGGGATTCTGGTCGAGGTCACTGACACCAGTGAAGTGCCGGTGGAGAAACTCAAACCGGCGCTGGCCCTGCTCGATGCCACAGCGCCGCTGCCACCAGCGCTGTTCAAGCTGTGCCTGTGGACGTCGCAGTATTATCAGCACAGCCTCGGCGACACCTTGAGCTGGGCGCTGCCAGTACTGCTGCGCCAAGGCGAACTGGCCGAGGCCCGGCAGGAGCGTTTCTGGTCGATCACACCCGGCGCCAGCCTTGATGATCCGCGCATCGCCCGCGCCCCGCGCCAGCGCGAAGCACTCGCGACGCTGGCCCAGCACCCGCATGGCGTCGCCCATCAGTTGCTGAGCAAACTGATGCTCAGCAAGGACAGCCTCGATCTGTTGCTGGCGAAAAATCTGGTGCAGGTGGAAATCCGCCGCCACGCACCGGGCGCGCGTCACGAACACTGGCTGGCGCAACCGGAATTGCCGCTCAACGCCGAGCAACGCGCTGCCTACGAGGCGATCCGCGCCGGGTTCGACAGCTATCATGCGTTCCTGCTGGCCGGGGTCACCGGCAGCGGCAAGACCGAAGTCTATTTGCAACTGATCCGCGAAACCCTCGAGGCCGGTAAACAGGCGCTGGTGCTGATCCCGGAAATCAACCTCGGCCCGCAGACCCTGGCGCGCTTCGAGCAGCGCTTCAATGCGCGCATCGCCCTGCTGCATTCGGCGGTCAATGACCGCGAGCGCCTGGACGCTTGGCTCGCGGCACGCGATGGCGAAGCCGACATTATTATCGGCACGCGTTCGGCGCTGTTCACACCGATGAAAAATCCCGGGCTGATCATCATCGATGAAGAACACGACGGCTCTTATAAACAGCAAGAAGGTTTGCGCTACCACGCCCGTGATCTGGCGCTGGTGCGAGCGCGGCAGGAAAACATTCCGATCGTCCTCGGTTCCGCCACGCCATCGCTGGAAAGCCTGCACAACGCCTACACCGGTCGTTACGGCCTCCTTCGCCTGAATGAGCGTGCCGGTGGCGCAAAGCAGCCACGTTTCCTACGCCTCGATGTAAAAAGTCGTCCGCTGGACAGCGGGATTTCCGGGCCGATGCAACAAGCCATCGGCCAGACCCTCGCCAATGGCCAACAGGTGCTGGTGTTCCTCAACCGTCGCGGTTTCGCGCCGACGTTGCTGTGCCACGATTGCGGCTGGATGTCCGAATGTTCGCGCTGCGATGCGCGGATGACCGTGCACCAGCGTTACGGTGAACTGCGCTGCCACCACTGCGGCTACGTCGAGCGCACGCCGCGCCAGTGCCCGAAGTGCAACAAGGTCGATTTGCGACCGGTGGGCGCCGGCACCGAGCGCGCGGAAGAACGTCTGGCGATTCTGTTTCCCGACTATCCGGTGCTGCGCGTCGACCGTGACAGTACTTCGCGCAAAGACGCGATGAATCAGCTGTTCGCGACGATTCAGAAGGGCCAGCCGTGCATTCTGGTCGGCACGCAGATGTTGGCCAAGGGTCACCATTTTCCACGGGTGACGCTGGTGTCGATTCTGGATGCCGACGGCGGGCTGTTCTCCGGTGACTTCCGCGCCAGCGAGCGCATGGCGCAGTTGATCGTTCAAGTGGCCGGGCGCGCCGGGCGAGCGGAAGAGCCGGGCAAGGTGATTATTCAGACGCACCTCGCCGACCATCCTTTATTGGTACAACTGACCGAGCAAGGTTATTTCGCCTTCGCCGAGCAAGCCTTGAGCGAGCGCCGGGCCGCCGGGCTGCCGCCGTTTGCGCACCTGGCGCTGCTGCGTGCCGAAGCGCACAAGCCGGGGCAAGCTGAAGGTTTTCTCGATGAAGCGTGCAGCGAGGCTGAACGGTTGCTGGCTGAGCAAAATTTGACCGGCATCGAATTGCTCGGGCCAGTGCCGGCACCGATGGAACGCCGCGCCGGGCGCTATCGCGCGCAGTTGTTGTTGCAGGCGACGGCGCGGGCGCCGCTGCATCGGTTGCTGGCCAGTTGGTTGCTGGTGCTGGAGCAAATGCCGAGTGGGCGGGCGGTGCGCTGGTCCCTGGATGTCGATCCCGTCGATTTGTATTGAAGATCAAAAGATCGCAGCCTTCGGCAGCTCCTACAGGAAAACCCGGATCCCCGTGTAGGAGCTGCCGCAGGCTGTGATCTTTTGCTTTTAATGTCACCACATATCCACATCCTGCCTGCTAAGGTTGGCAAGCCCGTCTTCGCAACGGATAATGCCCAGTTTTTCCACCCGCGCATCGATGCGCCCGCCGCGCTTGCGGTCGAAAGAGAAGACCATGAAAGACACCATTCGCCAGCTGATCCAACAAGCCCTCACCCAACTCGTCAACGAAGGTGTGTTGCCTGAAGGCCTGTCGCCGGCGATCCAGGTGGAGAACGCCCGCGACAAGACCCACGGCGACTTCGCCAGCAACATCGCGATGATGCTGGCCAAGCCTGCGGGCATGAAGCCGCGCGATCTGGCGGAAAAAATCATCGCCGCGCTGCCGGCCGACGAGAACGTCACCAAGGCCGAAATCGCTGGCCCGGGCTTCATCAACTTCTTCCAGAACACCCAGGCGCTGGCCTCGCGTCTCGACGCTGCACTGGCGGACGTCCATGTTGGCGTACGCAAGGCCGGTCCGGCGCAACGCACCGTGGTCGATCTGTCGGCGCCGAACCTGGCCAAGGAGATGCACGTCGGCCATTTGCGCTCGACCATCATTGGTGACGGCGTGGCCCGCGTACTCGAATTCCTTGGCGACGAAGTGATCCGTCAGAACCACGTCGGCGACTGGGGCACCCAGTTCGGCATGCTGATGGCCTACTTGCAAGAAAACCCGATCACCAGCGATGAGCTGTCTGACCTGGAGAACTTCTACCGCGCCGCCAAGCAGCGTTTCGACGAATCCGCAGAGTTTGCCGACCGCGCCCGTGGTCTGGTGGTCAAGCTGCAGGCCGGCGACGCCGAGTGCCTGGCGCTGTGGACCAAGTTCAAGGACATCTCGCTGTCGCACTGCCAGAAGATCTACGAACTGCTCAACGTCAAACTGACCATGGCCGACGTGATGGGCGAAAGCGCCTACAACGACGACCTGATCAATGTGGTCAACGACCTGAAAGCGGCCGGCATGCTGGTCGAGAGCAACGGCGCACAGTGCGTGTTCCTCGACGAGTTCAAGAACGCCGACGGCGATCCACTGCCGGTAATCATCGTCAAGGCTGACGGCGGCTACCTGTACGCCACCACTGACCTCGCCGCCGTGCGCTACCGCAGTGGCAAGCTGAAAGCCGATCGCGCGCTGTACTTCGTCGACCAGCGTCAGGCCCTGCACTTCCAGCAAGTGTTCGCCGTGGCGCGCAAGGCCGGCTTCGTCACCCATCCGATGGAAATGGAGCACATGGGCTTCGGCACCATGAACGGCGCCGACGGCCGTCCGTTCAAGACCCGTGACGGCGGCACCGTGAAGCTGATCGACCTGCTGACCGAAGCGCAGGAACGTGCCTACAACCTGGTCAAAGAAAAGAACCCGGAACTGGCCGAAGACGAACTGCGCAACATCGCCAAAGTCGTCGGCATCGGCGCGGTGAAATACGCCGACCTGTCGAAGCACCGCACCAGCGACTACAGCTTCAACTTCGACCTGATGCTGAATTTCGAAGGCAACACCGCACCGTACCTGCTGTATGCCTACACCCGTGTGGCCGGTGTGTTCCGCAAACTGGGCAAGGACTTCAGCGAAGTCGATGGCCAGATCGTTCTCGAGGCGGAACACGAACTGGAGCTGGCGGCGAAACTGGCGCAGTTCGGCGAAGTGCTGAACAACGTGTCCGACAAAGGCACGCCGCACATTCTCTGCACTTATCTGTACGACGTTGCCGGTCTGTTCTCCAGCTTCTACGAGAACTGCCCGATCCTCGCTGCCGAAACGCCAGCCCAGATGCAGAGCCGTCTGCGCCTGGCCGCGCTGACCGGTCGCACCCTCAAGCAAGGCCTGGAGCTGTTGGGTCTGGAAACTCTGGAGCGTATGTAAGTTGGCTGCCAAGAAAAAACCTGCACCCAAGCGTGGCGCCAGCCGTTACCAAGCTCCTGCGAAGCAACCGATTCCGGGTTGGCTGTGGATGGCCATCGGCCTGACGGTCGGCGCATTCATCGTGTTTCTGATGAAGCTGGAGCCGGGCAAGGGTAGCGACACGGTCAAGCGTGAGAAGGTCGAACAGGCGCAACAACAGAAAGCGTCGAAGATCGCCGAGGCCAACAAGACCCCGCCGAGCCCGACGCAACCGGTGAAGCCGAAGTACGACTTCTACACCCTGTTGCCGGAATCGGAAGTGATCGTGCCGCCGGACGCGGTGCCGGAGAAGACCTTGCCGACGCCACAAGTGCCGGCCATTCCGACTACGCCAGTGACACCGGCGGAAGCGGCGAAGATCGACACCGCGCGCGCTCAGGCCGCGCTGGCCGGGATTACCCCGCCGCCAGCGCCACCAGTGAGCAAAGCCGCGCCGGTGACCAAGTTCTTCCTGCAGGCGGGTTCGTTCCGCAAGGAAACCGATGCCGACAAGGTCCGCGCGCAGATCATTCTGCTCGGCCAGGCGGTCGCGGTTGAGTCCGGCACAGTGAAGGATGAAACCTGGTATCGCGTGTTGGTCGGCCCGTTCAGCAACCGCGAACAGCTGACTACTGCGCAAAAACAACTGGCCGGCGCCGGCTTCAGTAACCTGTTGTTACAACAACGCCAAAGCCGCTGATTCCACCAGTAGTACCGCGTCATCGTTCATTCGTCGGAACGCCGCCCGGAGCAAGCTCGCTCCCACAGGATATGCGCTTTCCCTGTGGTAGCGAGCCTGCTCGCGAAGGCAATGTTTGCAACACCACATATGCCTGATCAGTCCTCGCCGTTCGTCCCTCCGCACCCTCCCCGGTTGAAATCCTCTCCAGCACCCCCATATGAATGGGCATAAGGCACTTTCGCCCCGCTGTGTGGAGACTCTTCCCTTGACCACCATCGTTTCAGTCCGCCGTCACGGCAAAGTCGTCATGGGCGGCGACGGCCAGGTTTCTCTCGGCAATACCGTGATGAAAGGCAACGCGAAAAAAGTCCGTCGCCTGTACCACGGCCAGGTCATCGCCGGTTTTGCCGGTGCCACCGCCGACGCCTTTACCCTCTTCGAACGTTTCGAAGGCCAGCTTGAAAAACATCAGGGCCACCTGGTGCGCGCCGCTGTCGAACTCGCCAAAGAATGGCGCACCGACCGCTCCCTGAGCCGCCTCGAAGCCATGCTCGCGGTCGCCAACAAAGACGCCTCGCTGATCATCACCGGCAACGGTGACGTGGTCGAACCCGAAGATGGCCTGATCGCCATGGGTTCCGGCGGCGGCTACGCGCAAGCCGCGGCCAGCGCCCTGTTGAAAAAGACCGACCTGTCGGCCCGCGAAATCGTCGAAACCGCCCTTGGCATCGCCGGCGACATCTGTGTATTCACCAACCACACTCAGACCATTGAGGAGCAGGATCTCGCCGAATAAGCCTGTCTTGGCCACCGTGCCACGGCTTGTTTGTGCTTGAGGACCGCCAACTACTATGTCCATGACTCCCCGCGAAATCGTCCACGAACTCAACCGCCATATCATCGGCCAGGACGATGCCAAGCGCGCCGTCGCGATTGCCCTGCGCAACCGCTGGCGCCGCATGCAGCTGCCTGAAGAGCTGCGCGTTGAAGTGACCCCGAAGAACATCCTGATGATCGGCCCGACCGGTGTCGGTAAAACCGAGATCGCCCGTCGTCTGGCGAAACTGGCTAACGCGCCGTTCATCAAGGTCGAAGCGACCAAGTTCACCGAAGTCGGCTACGTTGGCCGTGACGTCGAATCGATCATCCGTGATCTGGCCGACGCCGCGATCAAGATGCTCCGTGAGCAGGAAATGACCCGCGTTCGCCATCGCGCTGAAGATGCTGCCGAGGATCGTATCCTCGACGCACTGCTGCCGCCGGCCCGCATGGGCTTCAGCAATGAAGAAGCGCCGAGCAGCGATTCCAACACTCGTCAGCTGTTCCGCAAGCGCCTGCGCGAAGGTCAGCTGGATGACAAGGAAATCGAGATCGAAGTCGCCGAAGTGGCCGGCATCGAAATCGCCACGCCGCCCGGCATGGAAGAAATGACCAACCAGTTGCAGTCGCTGTTCGCCAACATGGGCAAGGGCAAGAAGAAGGCGCGCAAGCTCAAGGTCAAAGAAGCGCTGAAACTGGTGCGCGACGAAGAAGCCGGGCGTCTCGTCAATGAAGAAGAGCTGAAGGCGAAAGCGCTGGAAGCGGTTGAACAGCACGGCATCGTGTTCATCGACGAGATCGACAAAGTCGCCAAGCGCGGTAACGTCGGCGGCGCCGATGTCTCCCGTGAAGGCGTACAGCGCGACCTGCTGCCGCTGATCGAAGGCTGCACCGTCAACACCAAGCTGGGCATGGTCAAGACTGACCACATCCTGTTTATCGCGTCCGGTGCGTTCCACCTGAGCAAGCCGAGCGATCTGGTGCCTGAGCTGCAAGGTCGTCTGCCGATCCGTGTCGAACTCAAAGCCCTGAGCCCGTCGGACTTCGAACGCATCCTCAGCGAACCGCACGCTTCGCTCACCGAGCAATATTGCGCGCTGCTGAAAACCGAAGGCCTGAACATCCAGTTCCAGCCCGAAGGCATCAAGCGTCTGGCGGAGATCGCCTGGCAGGTCAACGAGAAAACCGAGAACATCGGTGCCCGTCGTCTGCACACCCTGCTTGAGCGTCTGCTTGAAGAGGTGTCGTTCAGTGCCGGCGATCTGGCCAGCACCCACGATGAGAAGCCGATTCTGATCGACGCCGAATACGTCAACAGCCACCTCGGCGAATTGGCGCAGAACGAAGACCTGTCCCGCTACATTCTGTAGAGCGGCAAGCTCCGAGCTGCAAGCGACAAGATGCGGGCTGAGTTAAGCTTGCAGCTTGTTGCTTGCCGCTCAGGGCTGTTTTTATGATTCCCACCGACATCAAACTGCACAAAGCCTCGAAAACCCTGACGCTCACCTACGCGTCCGGCGAGGAATACACCCTGCCCGCCGAATTTCTGCGCGTGCATTCCCCCTCCGCCGAGGTTCAGGGCCACGGCAAACCGATCCTGCAATTCGGCAAGCTCAACGTCGGCCTGAGCAAGCTGGAACCGGCCGGTCACTACGCACTGAAACTGACCTTCGACGACGGTCACGACAGCGGCTTGTTCACCTGGGATTATCTCTACGAGCTGGGGCGACGTTATGACGCACTCTGGGCCGATTATCTGGCCGAGCTCAAAGCCGCCGGAAAAACCCGGGACCCGAGTGAGTCGATCGTCAAGCTGATGCTCTAGCCCGAGCGTTGCGCTCATTAGAGGGCATTTTCTAAATTCATCTGTTTGAATGCTCTGCTGTGTGGCCGAGGATCGGCCTGCTTGCGAAAAAAATTAAACTCGGGTAACCAATGGAGCTGGCAAGTTCCCTGCAGTGCTCTACGACTGTAAAGCAGCTATGCAGAATTAACGGTCACCCGAGCAGTAGTACCTGGCATTGGCTGTGGAACTGCACAGCAGAAAACCGGGTACTCGTCTCAGGACAATGGAGCGTCGTAGATGAGTAACAAGAATAACGATGACCTGAAGTACCAAGCCTCGGAAAACACCCTGGGGCTTAATCCCGTCGTTGGGCTACGCGGAAAGGATCTGCTGGCCTCTGCTCGCATGGTGCTGAAACAGGCCATCAAACAACCGATCCATAGCGTCAGGCACGTCACCCATTTCGGCCTCGAACTGAAGAACGTGCTGTTCGGCAAATCCGAACTGCAACCGGCAGGCGATGACCGTCGCTTCGCTGATCCTGCGTGGAGCCAGAACCCGCTCTACAAACGTTATCTGCAAACTTACCTGGCGTGGCGCAAGGAACTCCATGCCTGGATCGATGACAGCAGCCTGTCACCCAAGGACATCGCGCGCGGCCACTTCGTCATCAACCTGATGACCGAAGCCATGGCCCCGACCAACACTGCCGCCAACCCGGCCGCCGTGAAACGCTTCTTCGAAACCGGCGGCAAGAGTCTGCTCGACGGTCTCTCGCATCTGGCCAAGGATCTGGTGCACAACGGCGGCATGCCGAGCCAGGTCAACATGGGCGCGTTCGAGGTCGGCAAGAGCCTCGGCGTGACCGAAGGCGCGGTGGTGTTTCGCAACGACGTGCTGGAGCTGATCCAGTACAAGCCGATCACCGAGCAAGTCCACGAGCGTCCCTTGCTGGTGGTGCCGCCGCAGATCAACAAGTTCTACGTATTCGACTTGAGTCCGGACAAGAGTCTGGCGCGCTTCTGCCTGCGCAATAATGTGCAGACGTTCATCGTCAGCTGGCGCAACCCGACCAAGGCGCAGCGCGAGTGGGGCCTGTCGACCTATATCGACGCGCTGAAAGAGGCCGTCGACGTGGTCACCGCGATCACCGGCAGCAAAGACGTCAACATGCTCGGCGCCTGCTCCGGCGGCATCACCTGCACCGCCCTGCTCGGCCACTACGCGGCGATCGGCGAGAAGAAGGTCAATGCCCTCACGCTGCTGGTCAGCGTGCTCGACACGACGCTGGACAGCGACGTCGCGCTATTCGTCGATGAGCAGACCCTGGAGACCGCCAAGCGCCACTCGTATCAGGCCGGCGTGCTCGAAGGCAAAGACATGGCCAAGGTCTTCGCCTGGATGCGCCCGAACGATCTGATCTGGAACTACTGGGTCAACAACTACCTGCTCGGCAACGAGCCGCCGGTGTTCGACATCCTGTTCTGGAACAACGACACCACACGGTTGCCAGCGGCGTTCCACGGTGACCTGATCGAGATGTTCAAAAACAATCCACTGATTCGCCCGAATGCACTGGAAGTGTGCGGCACGCCGATCGACCTCAAGCAGGTCACCGCCGACATTTTCTCGCTGGCTGGCACCAACGACCACATCACGCCGTGGAAGTCCTGCTACAAGTCGGCGCAGTTGTTTGGCGGCAAGGTTGAGTTCGTGCTGTCGAGCAGCGGGCATATCCAGAGCATCCTGAACCCGCCGGGCAACCCGAAATCGCGTTACATGACCAGCGAAGAGATGGCGGCGAATGCCGATGAATGGCAAGAGAATTCGACCAAGCACACTGATTCCTGGTGGCTGTACTGGCAGACATGGCAGGCCGAGCGCTCGGGCAACCTGAAAAAGGCCCCGCTGAAACTGGGCAACAAGGCGTACCCAGCCGGAGAAGCATCGCCGGGCACTTATGTTCATGAAAGATAGCGGCAAGCCACAAGTTACGAGCCGCAAGCTGAGCAGGTTCTGCTTGAAGCTTGCTGCTTGTAGCTGCTCCACTCTAACCCGAAGGGCCTGAAGCATGCCGCAACCGTTCATATTCCGTACCGTCGATCTGGATGGCCAGACCCTCCGCACGGCGGTGCGCCCCGGCAAGCCTCACTTGACGCCCTTGCTGATTTTCAACGGCATCGGCGCCAACCTGGAGCTGGTGTTTCCGTTTGTCGCGGCGCTGGACCCGGATCTGGAAGTGATCGCTTTCGACGTGCCCGGTGTCGGCGGTTCCTCGACGCCGAACCGGCCGTATCGCTTTCCCGGGCTGGCCAAGCTGACCTCGCGCATGCTCGATTACCTCGACTACGGTCAGGTCAACGTCATCGGCGTGTCGTGGGGCGGTGCGCTCGCGCAGCAGTTCGCCTACGACTACCCCGAGCGCTGCAAGAAACTGGTGCTGGCGGCGACCGCGGCCGGTGCAGTGATGGTGCCGGGCAAACCGAAAGTGCTGTGGATGATGGCCAGTCCCCGGCGCTACATCCAGCCGTCCCATGTGATCCGCATCGCGCCGCTGATATACGGCGGCTCGTTCCGTCGCGACCCGACGCTGGCGGCCAGCCACGCGGCAAAAGTGCGTTCAGCGGGCAAGCTCGGTTATTACTGGCAACTGTTCGCCGGCCTCGGCTGGACCAGCATTCACTGGCTGCACAAGATCCATCAGCCGACGCTGGTGCTGGCCGGTGACGACGATCCGCTGATCCCGCTGATCAACATGCGCATGCTCGCCTGGCGCATTCCCAATGCCCAACTGCACATCATCGACGACGGTCATTTGTTCCTGATTACCCGTGCTGAAGCGGTGGCGCCGATCATCATGAAATTCCTTCAGGAGGAACGTCAGCGGGCGGTGATGCACCCGCATCCGACACCGCTCGGCGGTTAACCCCGGCGGCAGGCTTTATGCAGGCCTTTGGCAAAGAGTGCGCGGCAGGACGCCGCGCAGGCAGCAACCCGCAACAGCGTCTATGGTGTTCTGGTTCGGTGAGTTTGTTTTTGGCCTGAAGACGAAGGAGTGTTGAGTCATGCGCGACAAACCAGCGACGGGCGTGGTGCCCAGCCCCGCCGTGTTTATCAATGCACAAAGTGCGATCACCGGCCTGCGTGGGCGGGATTTGATTTCGACCTTGCGCAGCGTCGCCGCCCATGGCCTGCGCAATCCGATTCACAGTGCGAAGCACGCGTTGAAACTCGGCGGTCAATTGGGCCGCGTGCTGCTCGGCGAAACCCTGCACCCGACCAATCCGAACGACAGCCGTTTCACTGATCCGGCGTGGAGCCTCAATCCGTTCTACCGGCGCAGCCTGCAGGCCTATCTGGCCTGGCAAAAACAGGTCAAAAGCTGGATCGACGAAAGCAACATGAGCGATGACGATCGTGCCCGCGCGCACTTCGCCTTCACCTTGCTCAACGACGCCGTGGCGCCGTCCAACACCCTGCTCAATCCGCTGGCGGTCAAGGAGCTGTTCAACTCCGGCGGGCACAGCCTGGTGCGCGGCCTCAGCCATTTGTTCGATGACTTGCTGCACAACGACGGCCTGCCACGTCAGGTGAGCAAACAGGCTTTCGAGGTCGGCAAGACCGTCGCCACCACCACCGGCTCGGTAGTGTTTCGCAACGATCTGCTTGAGCTGATCCAGTACCGACCGATGAGCGAAAAGCAGTACGCCAAGCCGCTGTTGGTGGTGCCGCCGCAAATCAACAAGTACTACATTTTCGACCTGAGCCCACACAACAGCTTCGTCCAGTACGCCCTGAAGAACGGCTTGCAGACCTTCATGATCAGTTGGCGCAACCCGGATGTACGCCATCGCGAATGGGGCCTGTCGACCTACGTCGAAGCGGTGGAAGAAGCGATGAACATCTGCCGCGCGATCACCGGCGCCCGCGAGGTCAATCTGATGGGCGCTTGCGCTGGCGGGCTGACCATCGCCGCTCTGCAAGGGCATTTGCAGGCCAAACGACAACTGCGGCGGGTTTCCAGCGCAACCTATCTGGTCAGCCTGCTCGACAGTGAAATCGAAACCTCGGCGACGCTGTTCGCCGACGAACAAACCCTCGAAGCCGCCAAGCGCCGCTCGTATCAAAAGGGCGTGCTCGACGGTCGCGACATGGCCAAGGTCTTCGCCTGGATGCGCCCCAACGATTTGATCTGGAGCTACTTCGTCAACAATTACCTGCTGGGCAAAGAGCCGCCGGCCTTCGACATCCTCTACTGGAACAACGACAACACCCGTCTGCCGGCGGCATTTCACGGTGACCTGCTGGACTTCTTCAAGCACAACCCGCTGACCCATCCGGGTGGTCTGGAGGTCTGCGGCACGCCGATCGATCTGCAGAAAGTCACTGTCGACAGCTTCAGCGTCGCCGGCATGAATGACCACATCACGCCGTGGGATGCGGTGTATCGCTCGACCCTGCTACTCGGTGGCGAGCGGCGCTTCGTGCTGTCCAACAGCGGCCATGTGCAGAGCATCCTCAACCCGCCGAGCAACCCGAAAGCCGCCTACGTCGAGAACGCCAAGATGAGCAGCGACCCGCGTGCCTGGTACTACGACGGCAAGCACGTTGACGGCAGTTGGTGGCCGCAGTGGCTGGTATGGATTCAACAGCGCTCCGGCGCCCAGCACGACACCTCGTTCACCCTCGGTAACCCGAACTATCCACCGATGGAGGCCGCACCCGGTACCTACGTGCGCGTGCGCTGACGCTTAACCGAACTTTTCTAAGAAGACTGGATGAAAACCCGCGACCGGATTCTCGAATGTGCTTTGCAACTGTTCAACGAAAAGGGCGAGCCGAACGTCTCCACCATGGAGGTGGCCAACGAAATGGGCATCAGCCCGGGCAACCTTTACTACCACTTCCACGGCAAGGAACCGCTGATTCTCGGGTTGTTCGAACGTTTCCAGAATGAACTGGCGCCACTGCTCGATCCGCCGGCGGATGTGGAACTGGCGCCGGAAGATTACTGGCTGTTTTTGCATTTGATCGTCGAGCGGCTGGCGCAGTACCGCTTTCTGTTTCAGGACCTGTCGAACCTCGCCGGGCGGTTGCCGAAGCTGGCCAAGGGCATTCGTCATCTGCTCAATGCGTTGAAGCGTACGCTGGCATCGCTGTTGGCACGGTTGAAGGCTGGGGGTCAGTTGGTCAGTGATACGCAGGCGTTGGGGCAACTGGTGGAGCAGATCACCATGACGCTGCTGTTTTCGCTGGATTATCAGCGGATTCTTGATCGTGAGGGGGAAGTGAGGCTGGTGGTTTATCAGATCATGATGCTGGTGGCGCCGCATTTGCTGCCGCCGGTTAAGGTCGCCACCGAACGCATGGCCCTGCAATACCTCGAAGATCACGAGTGAATCAAGAGCCCCTCACCCTAGCCCTCTCCCGGAGGGAGAGGGGACTGATTGGGGGATGCTGATGAGCTACGCCGACCTGAAATTTCTCTGTTGAATCCATAATCGACTCGGTTTTTCAGGTCGATGCATGACGCAAGACATTGCGGTCTGCCCCCTCTCCCTCTGGGAGAGGGCTGGGGTGAGGGGCGGCCTTGAAATGCACAAACAAAAACGCCCGACCTTCGCAGGCCGGGCGCTTTATTTTGCCCTGAAAAATCAGGACTGACTGGTTGGCGTCGACGGCGTCGATGCAACAGTCGGGGTAGCCACCGGAGTCGGTGCTGCGGCGGAGTTCGACGCACTTACCGGAGCTGCCGGGGTAGCCGGTTTGGCTGCAGCAGGTGCAGCCGGTTTCGGCGCAGCGGCTTTCGGCGCGGCCGGTTTTTTCACTGCCGGTTTTTTCGCCGCAGCCGGTTTGGCTGCAGGCTTGGCAGCCGGTTTGGCGGCAGCGGTTTTCGCGGCTGGCTTGGCGGCTGGTTTCGCTGCCGTTTTGGCCGCAGGTTTTGCTGCCGGTTTCGCAGCGGCTTTAGCGGCAACCGGTTTGGCTGCGGCTTTGGCTGCTGGCTTGGCGGCAGCGGTTTTCGCAGCCGGTTTAGCCGCGGCTTTTGCAGCAGGTTTAGCTGCTGCTTTGGCCAGCGGCTTGGCAGCAGACTTGGTCGCTGGTTTGGCCGCAGCCGTTTTCGCTGCCGGTTTTGCCGCAGCGGTTTTCGCAGCCACCGGTTGGGTTTTCAGACCGGTGAGTTTTTCGATCTGCTTGGTCAAGGTTTCCACCTTGCTATGCAGTGCTTTGACCTCATTGCGGCTCGGTACACCCAGGCGCGAGATTGCGCTGTTCAGGCGCTTGTCGAAAGCCCCTTCCAGCTCGTCCCACTTGCCCAGTGCGCGATCTTTCACGCCGCTGATGCGCGACTTGGCCGAAGAAGCGGAATCCTTGGCAGCATCGACTTTTTTGCCGACTGCGGACTTGGTGAGCTTCTCGGCTTTCTCGCCGTCTTTGACCAATGTATCGAAGAGCTTGCTGCCGTCAGTGTCGATCTTCGAGTACACGCCTAAACCAGCCAGCCAGATTTTGCGGGAGTAGTCTTCGACTTTCCCGATCCACGAGCTGCCTTCTTTATCGGTGTTCTTTTTACCAGCCATCCCGTTCTCCTTAAGATTTACGCGCGACGCGTTCGAGCAATGCCGTCAGCTCATCGAGCTTAGCAGAGAGTGTCTCAACGTCATGTTTAGACGGAATGCCGATACGATTCAAGGCGCTTGCGACACGGGAGTCGAACGCCTTCTCGACCTTGTCGAGTTGCACTTCGACACGACCTTTGAAAGAACTCACTTCGCTCTTGGCTTCATCGATCTCGGCGTTGGCCGCTTCGAGTTTTTCGGTGACGGCTTTTTTGCCTTTCTTTTCAACAGTTTGACCAGCCTTGATCAACTCTTGAAAGTAGTCGCTGCCCTCTTGGCCGACCTTGGCGTAGGCACCCAGGCCTGCCAGCCAGATCTTGCGGGCATAGGATTTGACGTCGCTCAGAGCAGAAGTCGAAGCGTCGATTTTTTTCTTCAAAATAACTTTGGCCATGGTGCACCTCACGCGCAGAAGGTTTGAGGAACTGCCCGCGAAAGTGTCGGGCTCTGGCACAAAGTAGGCAGAAAAATTAGAAACGGCACCCTAACAACTGACATGAATCGGTGGTGCCTGAATGAAAAGATCGCAGCCTTCGGCAGCTCCTACAGGGGAATGTGTTCGTCTGTAGGAGCTGCCGAAGGCTGCGATCTTTTGATGTTCAAACCAGGGCTTTGTCGAGGGCTTTTTCGATTTCGGCTTTGATCATGCCGCTCATGGCCGACATCATGATGCCCAGTTCCACGTCGACCTTGATCGAATCGTCCGTCACATGCACCGCGCCTTTCACGCCCGAGCGTTTGAGGTTCAGGGTGTCGCCCGACCATTGCGGCTCCAGGCCGTATTGATCGGAGAGTTTCTGCGCCAGCTTGTCGGCCTTCTCGCGGGCGGCTTCCTTACCCAGGTTGTGGGCACGCTCAACAGTGATTTTGGCCATTGATTGACTCCTGCTTTTTGAATGGGGCGAAAAAGATGTGTCGGTAAATCTTGACCGCCGCTGCGGCAAATCGTCCCGAAGGTTGTCCATCTTACCTTTAGCCATTCCAAGACAAAGCATGGCTTGGGGATTAGAATGTCGCGCATTCTCTTTTGGTGACAGCGATATGACTGATCAGCGCAAAGGCAGCGATGCCGAACCCACCACTCACTTCGGCTTCAAAAACGTTCCGGAAAGCCAGAAAGCGGAAAAAGTCGCTGAAGTTTTCCACTCGGTAGCCGCCAAGTACGACCTGATGAACGACCTTCTGTCGGGCGGCATGCACCGTCTGTGGAAGCGTTTTGCGATCGAACTGTCGGGCGTGCGCAGCGGTAACCGCGTACTCGACATCGCCGGCGGCACCGGTGACCTGACCAAAAAATTCTCGCATCTGGTCGGTCCTACCGGTCAGGTTGTGCTGGCCGACATCAACGAATCGATGCTCAAGGTTGGCCGTGACCGCCTGCTCGATCTGGGTGTCGCCGGCAACGTCGAATTCGTGCAGGCGGACGCCGAAAAACTGCCGTTCCCGGACAACCATTTCGACTGCGTGACCATCGCTTTCGGCCTGCGCAACGTGACGCATAAAGAAGACGCCCTGCGTTCGATGCTGCGCGTGCTCAAGCCTGGCGGTCGTCTGCTGGTGCTGGAATTCTCCAAGCCGACCAACGCGCTGATGTCGAAAGCCTACGACGCTTACTCGTTCGCCTTCATGCCGCTGATGGGCAAGCTGATCACCAACGACTCGGAAAGCTATCGCTACCTGGCCGAATCGATCCGCATGCACCCGAATCAGGAAACCCTGAAGTCGATGATGGTTGATGCCGGTTTCGACCGCGTGACCTATCACAACATGACCGCAGGCATCGTCGCCCTGCACCGTGGCATCAAGCCCTGATGTTGCTCACCGGGCTGCTCGCCAGCGTTGAACTCGGCCTCAACCGGGTGTTGCGTCTCGACAGCACGGCGCTGCCGCGGCTGGCGCACATGACCGGCAAGGTGATTGCCGTCGACTGCCGCAGCCCGGCGCTGCAACTGTTCATCCTGCCGAGCGACGAAGGTTTGATGCTGGCCTCGCACTGGGAAACCGGCGTCGACTGCACCCTGCGTGCGCCGGCCTCGAGCCTGATCAAACTGGCCGTGAGCAAAGACAAGACCGCGGTGCTGCACGCCCCGGAAGTCGAGCTCGATGGCGACAGTGGCGTGCTGCTGGAGCTGGCCGGTGTGCTGCAAGACCTGGAGCTGGACTGGGAGTACGAACTCTCGCGCTGGCTCGGCCCGGTCGCCACGCAACTGGTCGGTGGCCATCTGCGCAGCCGCTCGCGCTGGTATCAACAAGGATTTGCCAGCCTTAACCAGAATCTCGCCGAATACCTCGCCGAAGAATCGCGCACCCTCGTCGGGCAACGCGAAGCCGAAGCGCGGTTCAGCGAACTGGACCGGATCAAACTTGATCTGGAACGCCTCGAGGCGCGTTTCGAGCGCCTTTCCCGATCCCTCGACCCAAGCGATAACGCATGAAGCTGCTCGCCGTCCGCCGTCTGCTGCGCATCCAGTCTGTCGTGATCCGCTACCGCCTCGATGACCTGCTGTTCGATCTGCCGCTGCCCTGGTTTCTCCTGGCGCTGCGCTATGTGCTGCCGTGGCGCTGGTTCCCGCGCAAGCCGCTGGACCTGAGCCGCGGTGCGCGTTTGCGTCTGGCGCTGCAGGATCTCGGGCCGATCTTCATCAAGTTCGGGCAGATTCTCTCGACCCGCCGCGACCTGCTGCCGGAAGACATCGCCGATGAGCTGATGCTGTTGCAGGACCGCGTGCCGCCGTTCGATTCGCAGCTGTCGATCAAGTTGATCGAAGAACAGCTCGGCAAAAAGATCAGCGACGTGTTCAGCCGCTTTGACGTCGAACCGCTGGCTTCGGCCTCGGTGGCGCAGGTGCATGCCGCGCAACTGAAAACCGGCGAAGAAGTGGTGGTCAAGGTAATTCGTCCGGGCCTGAAGCCGATCATCGCCCAGGATCTGGCGTGGCTGTTCATCCTCGCCCGCGCCGCTGAAAAACTCTCGGCCGACGCGCGCCTGCTGCACCCGGTCGACGTGGTCCAGGACTACGAAAAAACCATCTACGACGAACTCGATCTGCTGCGCGAGGCGGCCAACGCCAGCCAATTGAAGCGCAACTTCGAAGGTTCGCCGCTGCTGTATGTACCGCAAGTCTATTGGGACTGGTGCCGGCCGAAAGTGCTGGTGATGGAGCGCATCTACGGCATTCAGGTCACCGATCTGGCGACCCTCGCCGACCAGCGCACCGACATGAAAATGCTTGCCGAACGCGGTGTGGAGATTTTCTTCACCCAAGTGTTCCGCGACAGTTTCTTCCACGCCGACATGCACCCGGGCAACATCTTCGTCAGCACCGTCAATCCGTGGAGCCCGCAGTACATCGCGATCGACTGCGGCATCGTCGGCAGCCTGACCCCGGAAGACCAGGACTATCTGGCGCGCAATCTGTTCGCCTTCTTCAAGCGTGACTACCGGCGTGTGGCGCAGTTGCACATCGACTCGGGCTGGGTGCCGGCGGAAACCAAGCTCAACGAATTCGAAGCGGCGATCCGTACCGTGTGCGAACCGATCTTCGAAAAACCGTTAAAAGATATTTCATTTGGCCAGGTGCTGATGCGTCTGTTCCAGACTGCGCGGCGCTTCAACATGGAAGTGCAGCCGCAACTTGTGCTGCTGCAAAAGACCCTGCTGAACATCGAAGGCCTCGGCCGTCAGCTGTACCCGGATCTGGATCTGTGGAACACCGCGCAGCCGTTCCTGGAGCGCTGGATGCGCGAGCGCGTCAGCCCGAAAGCCTTGCTCGGCAACGTGCAGAGCCAGTTCGAACAACTGCCGCACCTGGCCAACATGGCTCGCGATCTGCTCGAACGCATGTCCCAGCCGCACGCCTACGACCCGCCACCACCGTGGCACAAACGCAAGGATGACTGGTTCCTGCGCCTGCTCGGTTGCGCGCATCTGGCCGGCGGGGTGATCCTCGCCATCGGTGGCCCATTGCACGAATTGGGGCATTGGCCGGCCGGAATCATGGTGGCCGTGGGCTTGTATCTGGTCGTTCGCCGATAGCACGAATCATCTGCAAGTTATAAGCTGCGAGCTGCAAGCCTGACGATACTGGAACACCGCAATCTGCTTTTACTTGCAGCTTGAAGCTCAAAGCTTGTAGCTGCGTTTCGGGAATTGAAGATGAAAAACTGGCTGGACGAGATCAAATGGGACGCTGATGGCCTGGTGCCGGCGATTGCCCAGGATCACAAGACCGGACGCGTGCTGATGATGGCCTGGATGAACCGCGAAGCGCTCGAACTGACCGCTGCGGAAAACCGTGCAATCTACTGGTCACGTTCCCGTGGCAAGCTGTGGCGCAAAGGCGAAGAGTCCGGCCATGTGCAGACGCTGCATGAGATGCGTCTGGACTGTGACGCCGACGTGATCATCCTGATGGTTGAACAGATCGGCGACATCGCTTGCCATACCGGCCGTAAAAGCTGCTTTTACCGTGTCTTCGAGAACGACGACTGGAAGACCGTCGACCCGGTTCTGAAAGACCCGCACGCTATCTATTCCGCAGGACACAAACATGAGTGACACCCTGACCCGCCTCGCTCAGGTACTTGAAGAGCGCAAAGGCGCAGCCGCCGACAGCTCCTATGTGGCCAGTCTGTACCACAAGGGTTTGAACAAGATTCTGGAGAAAGTCGGCGAAGAGTCGGTCGAAACCATTATTGCCGCCAAGGACGCCGCGATCAGCGGCGACTGCAGCGACGTGATCTACGAGACCGCCGATCTGTGGTTCCACAGCATGGTCATGCTCGCCCAACTGGGGCAGCATCCGCAGGCCGTGCTGGATGAACTGGATCGTCGCTTCGGCCTGTCCGGACACGTCGAGAAAGCCTCGCGTCCGTCCGCCTGAACAACTTTTAGAGAGGAACAGCAACATGGGCATTTTTGACTGGAAACACTGGATCGTCATTCTGGTTGTCGTGGTGCTGGTGTTCGGCACCAAGAAACTGAAAAACCTCGGCACCGACGTTGGCGAATCGATCAAGGGCTTCCGTAAAGCCATGAACGACGACGAGAAGCCTGCCGCTGATCCAACCGTGACGCCTGCGCAGCCGGTGCCACCGGTGCAGCCGCAAGCCACCGCTCAGGCCAACCCGCCGCACACCATCGACGTGCAGGCGCAGAAAGTCGAAGAGCCGATCCGCAAAGACGTGTGAGCACTGACTAATGTTTGGTATCAGCTTCTCTGAACTGCTGCTCGTCGGCCTCGTTGCCCTGCTGGTGCTGGGTCCCGAGCGCTTGCCGGGCGCTGCGCGCACCGCCGGCCTGTGGGTCGGGCGGCTGAAGCGCAGCTTCAACGCGATCAAACAGGAAGTTGAACGTGAAATCGGTGCCGACGAGATCCGTCGGCAACTGCACAACGAGCATATTCTGTCGCTGGAGCAGGAAGCGCGGAAGATTTTCAGCCCTGTTCAGCAAGAGTCGACGCCGGTTGAGCATGTGGGTCAGCAGACGATTCATGCGCCGACCGCGCCTGTTACGCCAGCACCGGCACCCGCTGCCGTTGTAGCGCCGACTGAATCTGTGCCTGAAACTGCAGAGCCTTCGGTTGAACACGTAGCCCCAACCGCCGCGCCGATTACACCCGCGCCTCACGACCCTACTCTGCCGCCGCGAGCCCCATGAGCGATCTCCCCGAAAACGACCAGCACATGCCGCTGGTTTCGCACCTCACCGAGTTGCGCACCCGCCTGCTACGTTGTGTGGCGGCGATCTTCATCATCTTCGCCGGGCTGTTCGCCTTCACCCAGCAGATCTACACCTTCGTCTCGACGCCGCTGCGCCAATACCTGCCGGTCGGCGCGACGATGATCGCCACCGACGTGTCGTCGCCGTTCCTGACGCCGCTGAAGCTGACGATGATGGTCTCGCTGTTCCTCGCGATCCCGGTGATCCTGCATCAGATCTGGGGCTTCATCGCGCCGGGCCTGTACAAGCATGAGAAGCGCATCGCGGTGCCATTGCTGGTGTCGAGCATCCTGCTGTTCTACACCGGCATGGCGTTCGCCTATTACTTCGTGTTCCCGCTGATCTTCAAATTCTTCGCTGCGGCCACCCCGGCCGGCGTGGAAATGATGACCGACATCGCCAGTTACCTCGATTTCGTCATGACGCTGTTCTTCGCCTTCGGCGTGGCGTTCGAGATTCCGGTGGCCGTGGTGCTGCTGGTGTGGATCGGCGTGGTCGACGTCAAATACCTGAAGAAAATCCGCCCGTACGTGATCATCGGCTGCTTCGTGGTCGGCATGATCCTGACGCCACCGGACATCTTCTCGCAGACCCTGCTGGCCGTGCCGATGTGGATGCTGTTCGAAATCGGCATCCTGTTCGGTGGCCTGATCAGCAAGCGCGAGCGCCCGGACGAGAACCCGGCCGACGACCACAACGACCAGCCGCCAGCGACCCAGGCATGAACCTGCTGTTGCTCGAAGAGGCCGACTTCATTGCGGCCGACCGTGTAGTGCTGCGTGATCGGCGCTTGACGCACATGCAGGAAGTTCACCGTTCGGAAGTCGGTGACAGCCTGCGCGTCGGGCGCATCAACGGGCTGATGGGTTCGGCTGAGTTGCTGCGACTGGAAACAGGCGAAGCTGAGCTGCGCGTCACTCTCGATCAGCCGCCCCCAGCCAAGCTGCCGTTGACTCTCGTGCTGGCGCTGCCGCGGCCGAAAATGCTCCGCCGAGTGTTTCAGACCGTGGCGACCATGGGCGTGTCCAAGGTGATTCTGGTCAACAGCTATCGGGTCGAAAAAAGCTTCTGGCAGACACCGTTTCTTGAGCCTGAGGCGATTCGCGAAAACTTGATCCTCGGCCTCGAACAAGCCCGCGATACCGTGCTGCCGGAGATCATCATCGAGAAGCGCTTCAAGCCGTTTGTTGAGGATCGGCTGCCGGCGATTACCGACGGCACCCTCGGTTTGGTCGGCCATCCAGGTAACTATCCACCGTGCCCACGCGCGCTCAGCGAACCCGTGACGCTGGCCATCGGCCCTGAAGGCGGCTGGATTCCCTACGAAATCGATCTGCTGGCCAAGTCCGGCCTGCAACCGGTGCAACTGGGCGAACGCATCCTGCGCGTCGAAACCGCCGTCACCGCCCTGCTCGCCCGCCTCTTCTAACCAAACACCGCTCCCCTGTAGGAGCTGCCGCAGGCTGCGATCTTTTGATGTTGTTTTTAGAAGCAAGATCAAAAGATCGCAGCCTTCGGCAGCTCCTACATTTGCACCGTGCGGGGCCGGCGGATAAATGGTGTTACAGATTGCCATCATTCGGCCGATACCCTCCCCATAAGTCCAATTAGTGGTCGGGGAGTCGTCGCATGTACCGTTGGTTAGCCGAGAATCTTGGAAACGTCAGCGTCAAACGCAAGCTGGGAATCGGTTTCGGCCTGGTGCTGTTGCTGACACTGTTGATCACCTTCACCGGCTGGACCGGCATGAGCGGCATTATCAGCCGTGGTGACAAGCTCGGTTTTATCTCCAGCCTCAATGAGCTGACCAAGGACCTGCGCCTCGCGCGTCTGGACTACGAAGCACGCCGTGGCGAACAAGGCCCGGGCGCGGTCACCGATCTGCTCAACAAACTCGAGAGCGGCCTGCAAACCGCTCGCAGCCTGATTGAACAGCCGTCCGACGCGGCGATGGTCGATCAACAACTGGCCGCCGTTGCCGAATACAAACGCGCATTTGCCGACATGACCCAAGCCACCGTGCAACGCGAAGACGCCCGCAGCAAGCTCGGCGCCAGCGCCGACAATGCCGTGGCGAAAGTCGCCGAAGTGGAAAAGTCCATGCTGGCGGGTGACAGCGTCGCGCAATTCAACAGCGTGATCGAGCTGAGCAAACTGCTGCAGCAAGCCCGCTACCAAGTACGCGGCTACACCTACAGCGGCAAGGCCGAAGCCGAGCAACCGGCGCTCGACGCCATCGACAACGCCCTGAAAAACCTCGACAGCCTGCCGGCAAAACTACCGGAACAGCACATCGCCAACCTGCAACAGGCTACCGCCTCGATCAAAGCCTATCGTGCGGCCGTTGCGCAGTTCCGCGACTCGCAGGTCAACAATGCCAAGGCCGCCGCGCGCATGTCGACGCAGGGCGACATCCTCATCGACGTCAGCAAGAAACTCACTGAATCGCAAACCATCGTGCGCGACACCGACGCCGCTCACGCCAAGAACATGCTGATCATCGCCACTCTACTGGCCGTGGCGTTCGGTCTGCTCGCCGCTTGGGCGATCACTCGCCAGATCATCATCCCGCTGAACCAGACCTTGAAAGTCGCCGAGCGCGTTGCCGCCGGCGACCTGACCCACAATCTGGTGTCCTTGCGCCGCGACGAACTCGGCCAGTTGCAGCGTTCGATGCAGAGCATGACCCAAGGCCTGCGTGAACTGGTCGGCGGGATCAGCGACGGCGTCACCCAGATCGCCAGCGCCGCCGAAGAACTCTCCGCCGTGACCGAGCAGACCAGCGCCGGGGTCAACAATCAGAAAATCGAGACCGATCAGGTCGCCACCGCCATGAACGAAATGGCCGCCACCGTGCAGGAAGTCGCGCGCAACGCCGAGGAAGCGTCTGAAGCTGCCGTGGCTGCCGACCAACAAGCCCGCGAAGGCGACAAAGTCGTCGGCGAAGCCATCGCGCAGATCGAGCGTCTGGCGCTTGAAGTCGGCCACTCCACCGAGGCCATGGGCGAACTGAAGCGCGAAAGCGACAAGATCGGCAGCGTCCTCGACGTGATCAAATCCGTGGCCCAGCAAACCAACCTGCTGGCCCTCAACGCGGCCATCGAGGCTGCGCGTGCCGGTGAAGCCGGACGCGGCTTCGCCGTGGTGGCCGATGAAGTACGCAGCCTCGCGCAGCGCACGCAGAAGTCCACCGAAGAGATCGAAGAGCTGATCGTCGGCCTGCAGAACGGCACCCAGCAAGTGGCGACGATCATGGACAACAGCCGCACCCTCACCGACAGCAGCGTTGAGCTGACCCGTCGCGCGGGCGGTTCGCTGGAAAGCATCACCCGCACCGTGTCGGCGATCCAGGCGATGAACCAGCAAATTGCGGCAGCGGCCGAGCAACAGAGCGCGGTGGCTGAAGAGATCAACCGTAGCGTGCTGAATGTGCGGGATGTGTCGGATCAGACATCGGCGGCGAGTGAAGAGACCGCGGCGTCCAGCGTTGAGCTGGCGCGGTTGGGGACGCACTTGCAGATGCTGGTGGGGCGATTCAAGGTTTGAGGTGATCCATCCACCTCGGCTCGCTGTGAACCGAGGTGATGCTATCGCTGGCAAGCCAGCTCCCACAGTGAATGGGTTGAACACAAACTTTGTGATCGACTACAAATCCTGTGGGAGCTGGCTTGCCAGCGATGGCGTCCGAGGGGACGCCGCAGTTACAAGACCTGACGCAGAAAGGCCTGTGCACGCGGATCCTTCGGAGCATCAAAGAACTCTGCCGGCGCAGCATCTTCCAGCAATTTGCCGTGATCGAAGAACAACACCCGATCCGCCACTTCCCGAGCAAAGCCCATCTCGTGCGTCACGCAGACCATGGTCATGCCTTCCACGGCCAGGTTTTTCATCACGTCCAACACCTCACCGACCATCTCAGGGTCAAGCGCCGAAGTCGGCTCATCGAACAACATCACCTTCGGCTCCATCGCCAGCGCCCGGGCAATCGCCACGCGCTGTTGCTGACCGCCGGACAGGCGTGACGGAAACTCGTTGGCCTTCTGTGCGATGCCAACCTTCTGCAGTAACTCCATCGCCTTGGCTTCGCGCTCTTTCTTGCCGCGCTTGCGCACGACTTTCTGCGCCAGACAGAGGTTTTCCAGCACGGTCATGTGCGGGAACAGGTTGAAATGCTGGAACACCATGCCGACTTCGCGGCGGTAGGCGTTGACGTCGGTTTTCGGGTCGGCCAGTTGCAGGCCGTCGATACTCACCGAACCAGAGTCGAATTCTTCCAGACCATTGAGGCAGCGCAGGAAGGTCGACTTGCCGGAACCGGACGGCCCGATGACCACCAGCACTTCGCCTTTGGCGACCGTGGTGCTGACGTTATCCACCGCGCGCACCACTTGCCCACGGGTGTCGAAGACTTTTACCAGATCGCGGACTTCAATCACTTTGCGCGAGCCTCCGCTCAAGCCGGCTGGCGATTTTCGACAGCGGCAGGTTGATCAACAGGTACAGGCCGGCGACGCAGAACAGAATCTCGAACGGCGAGAACGACGTGGTGATGACTTCACGGCCGCTTTTCAGCAGCTCGGTGATGGCGATCACCGACACCAGCGAGGTGTCCTTGACCAGACTGATGAACTGCCCGGCCAGCGGCGGCAGCACGCGTTTCAGCGCCTGCGGCAGTACCACATGGCGCATCGATTGACCGGCACTCAGACCAAGCGAGCGCGCCGCTTCGTTCTGGCCACGGGCAATCGATTGCACTCCGGAGCGGATGATCTCGGCCACGTAGGCGCCAGTGAACAGCGACAGTGCGGCGATCCCGGCGAATTCGCGGGACAGGTTCATCACTGTGCCGATGAAGAAGTAGAAAATGAAGATCTGTACCAGCAGCGGCGTGCCGCGTACCAGTTCGACGTAAATGGTCGAGAGGTCGCGCAAGGTCGGGTTGTTCGACAGACGGCACAGGCCAGTGACCAGACCGATCAACAACCCGAGAATCCCGGACACCACCGACAGCCAAAGCGTCGTCCACAGCCCCCACAACAGCGGGCCTGCTGCCCAATGGCGAGTGACGCCCACGACGTCGCCTTCAGCGACATCGTCGCCCTGAGCGAATTGCAGGCTGTTTTCGTCGACGGTCAGGTGCTGCTCGTCACCGGCGTCATTGCGCAGAGTGACTTGCGCGCTGCTGCCCTTGCGCACGAGTTCAGTGACGGTGGAAATGTCAGTGGCGCGCTGGGTTTCTTCAGCCTGATAGGCGAAGTACTGCGGCACGCGGTTCCAGCGCCATTCGTAGGACATCAGCGACGTCGCGTAATACAACGCGCCGGCCAGGCCGACCAGCACCAGCACGGTGAGGACGTGCCAGGGCCATTGGGCTTTTTTCTGTTTCATTGCAGGTTCCGGATTTTGTGTTGCGCTGGATGGCCCCTTCGCGAGCAAGCTCGCTCCCACAGAGGAACGCATTCCAATGTGGGAGCGAGCTTGCTCGCGAATGAGGCGACTCGGTCTATCTGACCGGGCTTATTCCATGTCCTTGATCCACTCGGTGCTCTTGAACCACTTGTCATGGATGCGATCGTAGGTGCCGTCTTCGTGGATCTGGTGCAGGAAGTTGTTGATGAAGTTGAGGCTGTCGTAGTCACCCTTCTTCAGACCAAACGCCAATGGCTCGTAGGTGAATGGCTTGTCGAGGAACACCAGTTTGCCGGCCCCGACCTTGGTCACCGCAACGACGTTGTACGGCGCGTCGTAGATAAAGGCGTCAGCCTTGCCGTTGACCACGTCGAGCACGGCTTCCTGCTCGTTGTCGTAGCCGTGGTACTTGGCTTTGGAGATGAGCTTCTTGGCGACCATTTCGCCGGTGGTGCCGAGCTTGGAGGTGATGCGGTAGTCGGCGGTGTTCAGGTCTTTGTACGACTTGATGGTGCTTTCCAGCTCCTTGCGGATCAGCAGGGTCTGGCCGACCACGATGAACGGTTCGCTGAAGTTCAGGCGCAGGTTGCGTTCCTGGGTCAGGGTCATGCCGCTGCCGATCATGTCGAACTTGTCGGTCATCAGTGCCGGGATGATGCCGTCGTAACCGGTGGAAACCAGTTCCAGCTTGACGCCCATGGCCTTGGACATGGCTTTGAGAATGTCGACTTCGAAACCGATGATTTCGCCGCGCTTGTTGGTCATTTCAAACGGCATGTAGGTCGGATCCATACCGACTTTCAACGTGCCGCGCTTGACCGCGTCATCGATTGCGCCAGCCTGCGCCGCATTGACTGCAACCAGTGCCGTGACGCCGACCAGCAGCATCGACAGATACTTCTTCATCTTCAAGCCCCCAAAACCATTGCGTGTGCGGCGCGAAAACCAACAGTGACGGGCAAAAAAGCCCGGGTGCGCCAATTCGGGGACGGATGCTAACGCACTCGTTTTTTTGCACAAGGTTTAATGGACGATTTGTTTAACAATCAAGAGCTACCCCCTCACCCCAGCCCTCTCCCCCAAGGGGGCGAGGGGGAAAGGGAGCAGATCGGGGAATATTCAAAACTTGAGTTCGACTCGATATCTCAGGTCGGTGTAACTCGAACATCCAACTCGGTCAGTCCCCTCTCCCTCTGGGAGAGGGCTAGGGTGAGGGGCTTTTCGGCGCCATAAAAAAACCCCGCTGAATCAGCGGGGTTTTCTCATCAGGCCGGTTGCGCCTGCAAGCTCACCGGTCGCAGCGGCAGCAACGGCGCATGGGGATCAGCTTTCACCGACGCCCGCCAGGCATCCAGCCACTCGGCGTGACCTTCGGCCCAAACCTGCTCGTGCAGACGCGCCAAGGCAACAGGGTCGCTCAGCAGTTGCAGACGATCATGGTTGTTCAGCCCGGCCGGGCCAACCTTGAGCGCGTGACGCACACGCTCCTGACGCAGCCACTCGATCGGCTCGGCCTGACCGTGACGCGAGGTCGCCAGCGAGCACGCCAAAGCGTTCTGCTGTGGATCGACCACCGCACGGACAAAGCCGTCGTTGAGGGCGTGGTAACGATTTTCGTGGGTGTACTGATCGGTCGCCAACAGCGCCTGTGGCGGATTGTATTCCTCAGGGATCAGGAACAGGCTCTCGTCACGGGACTTCAGGCCCAGACCAACGCGGCTGGAGATCACCGACACCGGGATCGACAGCATCAGCGAACCGACGATAGGCACCAGCCACCAGAGGAAGCTCGGGTTCAGCCAGATCACCAGCAGCGCCCAGCAGAAACCCAGCAAGGTCTGCGGACCGTGGCGTTTGACCGCTTCGCTCCAAGGCGTCGAGTCGTCGTCACGCTGCGGCGAATTCCAGGTCGCGGCCCAGCCGAGGAACGCGGCGAGGACGAAACGGGTGTGGAAAATCATCCGCACCGGCGCCAGCAGCATGGAGAACAACATCTCCAGCAGCATCGACAGGGTCACCTTGAACTTGCCGCCGAACTCTTTCGCACCCTTGGCCCAGATCAGGATGATGCTCAACAGTTTCGGCAGGAACAGCAGCACGATGGTCGTCGAGAACAGCGCGATCGCCTTGTCCGGGTGCCACTGTGGCCACAACGGATAGAGCTGACGCGGTTCGAGGAAGTACTGGGGCTCCATCAATGTGTTCACCGCGAGCAGCGCGGTCGACAACACCAGGAAGAAGAACCACAACGGCGCCGACAGGTACGACATCACGCCGGTCAGGAACACCGCGCGATGCACCGGGTGCATGCCTTTGACCAGGAACAGGCGGAAGTTCATCAGGTTGCCGTGGCACCAGCGACGGTCACGCTTGAGTTCGTCGAGCAGGTTGGGCGGCAACTCTTCGTAGCTGCCCGGCAGATCGTAGGCAATCCACACGCCCCAACCGGCACGGCGCATCAGCGCGGCTTCAACGAAGTCGTGAGACAGAATCGCCCCCGAGAACGCGCCTTTACCCGGCAACGGCGCCAAAGCGCAGTGGTCGATAAACGGCTTCATCCGGATGATCGCGTTGTGACCCCAGTAGTGGGATTCACCCAACTGCCAGAAGTGCAGACCGGCGGTAAACAACGGGCCGTATACGCGGGTCGCAAACTGCTGCATGCGCGCATACAGGGTGTCCATGCCCGACGCACGCGGCGCGGTCTGGATGATCCCGGCGTCCGGCGTGGCTTCCATCAAGCGCACCAGACTGGTCAGGCACTCGCCGCTCATCACCGAGTCGGCGTCGAGCACGACCATGTACTTGTAGTCACCGCCCCAACGACGGCAGAAGTCGTCGAGGTTGCCGCTCTTGCGTTTCACACGACGGCGGCGACGGCGATAGAAGATCTTGCCGAAACCTTTGGCTTCGCGGCAAACGTCTAGCCAGGCCTGTTGCTCGGCGACACAGATATCGGTGTCGTTACTGTCGCTGAGGACGAAGAAGTCGAAGCGATCGAGATCACCGGTGGCAGCGACCGACTCGAACGTCGCGCGCAGACCGGCGAACACGCGCGGTACGTCTTCGTTGCAGATCGGCATGACCAACGCGGTACGCGCGTCTTTGGCAATCGGCTCGTTGCCGGCGCTTTTGCCGGAGATACGGTATTTATCGTGACCGGTGAGCAACTCGAGGAAGCCCATCAGCGCGGTCCAGAAGCCGGCCGACACCCAGCAGAACAGAATCCCGAACAGAATCAGGATGCTGGTTTGCAGCGCATACGGCAGCACTTGCGTGGCGGTTTGCAGCAGCGGTTGATGCAGAACCTCGTCGAGGTCGACGAACGACCAGCCCTGGTACGGCATGATGCCTTTCATGTACCAGCCGGCGACGATGGTCTGGCCGAGCATCAGCAGCAACAGAATGTAGCGACGGATCGAACCGACGGTGCGCCAGCGCGCGGCCGGCAGGACGTTTTCGTCCTTCGGCGGCTGCGGCGGGTTGGTGCGACCGGTCATCCGGCGCCAGCCACGCACCAGAATATTGGTACGCCATGGCTCCGGCACGACTTTGGTCCGACGGATCGGCGGGGTCGCTTTCAGGCTGACCCGACCGCTGGCGTCGAGCACCAGCATTTCCGCTTCTTCCAACTGTTCGGCAGTGCTCAGGATCAAGCGCTTGCCGACCGAAGCCTGGGCGGCCTCGGCAGGAGCGTCGAACGTTGAAGACGACAGGCGTTCATGCAGCTCGCTGAACGACTGGCAGCCTGCGAGTTCCGCGCGCTGCTCGTCGGTCATCGGCAGATGCGCCAGATACTCGGACAGAGTCTCTGGCTGTACTTGAGAGTTACTCATCGGCAGGCAACTGATAGCTCCAGGTCTCGGTCAGGACTTCTTCAGTCGGTGCCGATTCCGGTGTGGCTGGGGCCGCGTCCGCAGCAACTGGCTGCTTGGCGTCTTTGTTGGCCTTGTCCTTGGCATCTGCGGCTGGCTTGGCGTCGGCCTGTTTGGCTTCGGCGGCCTTGGCTTCCTTGTCGATCTTCTCTTGTTGCTTGGCGGCAACCTTGTCGGCCTTGGCAACGGACGAGTTGGACGCCGGCACCGATTTCGCCAGATCAGCGGTCACGACTGGCTGAACCAGAGCGGCACGCATCTCGGTCGACTTGCTCGCGTCCTTGATTTTCATCCGCAGGGTCAAGCGCCAGCCTTTGGTTTCCGGGTTGTAGCGCACGCTGTTCTCAACCAGTTCGGCGTTGTCGCCGACACTGACCTGACTGCGCACGTCGGCATCCGGGGTCAGCGCGGCCAGCGATGGACCTTCGAAGTCGACCAGGTAGGCAACGCTGCCATCTGGCTGACGGATCAGGTTCGATTGCTTGACGTCACCGGTCGAACGCAGGGTCTGGGAAACCCAGGCGCTGTCCGGCGCGTGAATCGCCGCTTCGTCCATGGTCCAGTGCATGCGGTAAGCGAAGTCCAGCGGCTGGCCCGGCTCCGGCATTTTTTCCGGGCTCCAGAACGCAACGATGTTGTCGTTGGTTTCGTCGGCGGTCGGAATCTCTACCAGATCAACGGTGCCTTTGCCCCACTCGCCCTTCGGTTCGATCCAGGCGCTAGGGCGCTTGTCGTAGCGGTCGTCGAGGTCTTCGTAGTGGCTGAAGTCGCGGCCACGTTGCAGCAGACCGAAACCACGCGGGTTCTCGACGCTGAAGTTGCTCACGGCCAGGTGTTTCGGGTTGTTCAGTGGGCGCCAGATCCACTCGCCGTTGCCGGCATGGATCGACAGACCGCTGGAGTCGTGCAGTTCACGACGGTAGTTGAGGACTTTCGACGGCTGGTTGGCGCCGAACAGGAACATGCTGGTCAGCGGTGCGATGCCCAGTTTGCCGACCTTGTCACGCAGGAACATCTGCGCCTTGACGTCGACAATGGTGTCGCTGCCCGGACGCAGAATCAGACGGTAGGCACCCGTAGCGCGCGGGGAGTCCAGCAGGGCGAAGATCACCAGGTGCTTGTCGCCCGGCTTCGGCTGTTGAATCCAGAACTCGCGGAAACGCGGGAATTCCTCACCCGACGGCAGCGCGGTATCAATCGCCAGACCACGCGCCGAGAGGCCGTAGGTGTGGCCCTTGCCGACAACGCGGAAGTAACTCGCGCCGAGCATGGTCATGATTTCGTCTTGCTTGTCGGCCTTGTTGATCGGGTACAGCACACGGAAACCGGCATAACCCAGTTGTTCGGTGGCTTTCGGATCGAATTTCAGGTCGCCGAAATCGAAGCGCGTCGGATCGTATTTGATCTCTTCGACGGTGTTCGCTGTGATTTCGTTGATTTTCACCGGTGTATCGAAATGCATACCCTGGTGATAGAAGGACAGTTTGAACGGGGTCTTCTGATCAGCCCACTCAGCCTTTTCGGTGAGGAAGCGGATTTTCTGATAGTCCGCGAATTTCATGTCGCGGAATTCGTTCGGCAGGTTGCTGCGCGGGGCTTCGAACTTCTGCCCGGCCAGCTCTTTGGCCTTGGCCGATACATCGTCAAGATTGAACGCCCAAAGCTGACCGGCGCTGAGCAGGCACAGGAGCGCCGAACCCGCTACCAGGGCACTTCGCATGCGTTTGGCAGACATTTTTGCTGCATTACAGGGACTAACAATCACGAGCAACCCTCGCCGAAAACAGATCAATAAACCAACGGCCAGCTATCTATATGCCAGGTTGGCGAGCATTGTTCCGACTCCGCTGGGGCAAAATGATTCCCCAATCGGATCCGGACAAGTCTCTACCTAGTGAAAAATGGATCAGCGAACGCTGATCCCAGTGCGCGCGATTATCTAGTAGCCCGCATGACAACGCATCAGGGGTAACAAAGTATTTATCGCGAAAACACCCTAAAAACGCTCGAAATTTCCCAAAAAGGTGTTTCAAGCGCTTTCAGGTCTGTAACAAAAAGGTAACCGGGCCATCGTTGACCAAATGCACCTGCATATCGGCGCCGAATCTACCTGATGCCACAGTGCCATGCACCTGTTTCGCACTGCTCAATAGATAGTCGAACAATTCCTCGCCCAAGGCCGGCGGCGCCGCCGTCGAAAAGCTCGGGCGCAACCCGCTTTTGGTGTCGGCAGCCAGGGTGAACTGAGAGACCAGCAGCAACCCACCGCCAACGTCGGCGAGGGACAAGTTCATCTTGCCCTCCGCGTCACTGAATACCCGATAGTTAAGCAGCTTATGCAGAAGTTTGTCGGCGCTGACACGCGTGTCGTCGGGTTCGACCGCCACCAGCACCAACAAACCGTGATCTACCGCGCCGACGACTTCACCAGCCACTTCAACTCGCGCACCGCGAACGCGCTGTAAAAGGCCCTTCATGCTTCTTCGGGCGGCAGGTCGAGCAGGCGCCGGGCCATGTTGCCCGCAGCGCGCACCAGTGCATCGGTGATGCCCGGTTCAGAAGCTGCGTGGCCGGCATCACGGATTACCTGCAGTTCGCTGTTCGGCCAGGCTTGATGCAGTTCCCAGGCGTTGTCGAGCGGGCAGATCACGTCATAGCGACCGTGAATGATCACGCCCGGCAGATGGGCGATCTTGCCCATGTCGCGAATCAGCTGGTTCGGCTCAAGGAAGGCGTTGTTGGTGAAGTAATGGCATTCGATCCGCGCGATCGACAGAGCGCGCTGCGGCTCGGAGAACCGGTCGACCACCAGCGGGTTCGGCCGCAGGGTCGCGGTGCGCCCTTCCCAGGTCGACCAGGCTTTGGCCGCGTGCATCTGCGCAATCTGGTCGTTGCCGGTCAGGCGCTTGTGGAATGCGCTGAGCAGATCGTCGCGCTCGTCCAGCGGGATTGGCGCAATGTAATCCTGCCAGTAATCAGGGAACAGACGGCTGGCACCGGCCTGATAGAACCACTCGATTTCCTGTGGACGGCAGAGAAAGATCCCGCGCAGGATCAAACCGTGCACACGCTCAGGGTGGGCTTGTGCGTAAGCCAGCGCCAGGGTCGAGCCCCAGGAACCGCCAAACAGCACCCACTTGTCGATGCCCAGGTGTTTGCGGATGCGCTCAAGGTCAGCGACCAGATCCCAAGTGGTGTTGTTCTCGAGGCTGGCATGCGGCGTGGAGCGGCCGCAACCGCGCTGGTCGAAGGTGACAATGCGATACAGGTTCGGATCGAAATAGCGACGGCTCTGCGCGTCGCAACCGGCGCCGGGGCCGCCATGAATGAACACAACCGGCAAACCCTCCGGTGAACCGCTTTCGTCGACGTATAGCGTATGGGTGTCGTCGACAGCCAGATCGTGCCGGGCGTGAGGTTTGATCTGCGGAAACAAAGTCTGCATTGCGCGCTCCGTAAGGGGTCGAGGTCATCCCTGGGGGGACTTCTATTATTCTGCCGTTGGGCATCATAAACCCGATTTACGTCAATGAGCATGCTCCGGGGCCTGATCGTTCCCACGCTCTGCGTGGGAATGCCTCTTGGGACGCTCCGCGTCCAGTGACGCGGAGCGTCACGGGCTGCATTCCCACGCGGAGCGTGGCAACGATCAAGACAGGGGTTATGCGCTGTAGCGAGACTTTGCCCAGGCCAGATAGCCTTGCAACAACTCTTTGAGGACCACCCGCGTCGGCTCGGCCAGATCGGCGCGATAGCGGAACGGTTCGAACTCTTCCATGTACGTGCACTGGCCCAGTTCCAGTTGCACCGCGTGGATGTTCTGCGCCGGGTTGCCGTAATGACGGGTGATGTGGCCGCCCTTGAAGCGACCGTTGAGCACATGGCTGTAATCACTGTGGCGTGCGCAGATCGCTTCCAGTTGCGTAGCGAGTTGCGGATCGCAACTGGCGCCGTTGAAGGTGCCGAGGTTGAAGTCCGGCAGTTTGCCGTCGAACAGGTGCGGGATGATCGAGCGGATCGAGTGCGCATCGAACAGCAGCGCGTAACCGAATTCGGCTTTCAACCGCGCCAGCTCTTCTTGAAGCGTGCGGTGATATGGCGTCCAGATCTGCTCAAGGTAAGTCGCGCGCTCTTCTTTCGACGGCTCGAGCCCGTCCCTGAACAAGGGAATGCCATCGAACAACGTCGCCGGGTACAGTCCGGTGGTCGCCCCTGCGTACAGCGGTTTGTCGTCGGACGGACGATTCAGGTCAATGACGAACCGCGAGTACTCGGCAGCCAAAGTGCTCGCACCTAACTCTTCGGCGAAGTCGTACAGCTGCGGGATGTGCCAGTCAGTGTCCGGCAGGCTTTTCGCGTCCGGGATCAACCCGGCTTCCACCGCTGGCGTCAACCGCACCCCGGCATGCGGCATGCTGATCAGCAGCGGCACGCGACCTTGTTTGAAGTTCAGAACCTTATCCACAACCGCTCTCCTACAGACTTGATTCGACGCCGTGACGCACGACGCGTTTGTCCAGATCGCCACCCAGCCAATAGGCCAGATCCGCCGGACGATCGATTTGCCAAGCAACAAAGTCCGCGACCTTGCCGACTTCCAGCGAGCCGTGGGTGTCAGCCATGCCCAACGCCTGCGCGGCATGAATGGTCGCGCCGGCCAGGGCTTCTTCCGGGGTCATGCGCAAACAGGTGCAGGCCATGTTCAGAATCAGGCGCAACGACAGCGCCGGCGAGGTGCCGGGGTTTAGGTCGCTGGCGATGGCGATTTTCACTTTGTGTTTGCGCAGGGCTTCCATCGGCGGCAGTTGGGTTTCACGCAGGAAGTAGAACGCGCCCGGCAGCAGCACGGCGACGGTGTCAGCTTCGGCCATGGCGATGGCGTCGGCCTCGTCCATGAACTCCAGGTGATCGGCGGACAACGCCTTATAACGCGCGGCGAGGCTGGAGCCGTGCAGCGACGATAATTGTTCGGCGTGCAGCTTCACCGGCAGGCCGAGTTTTTGCGCCGCAATGAACACGCGCTCGACTTGCTCTGGCGAGAACGCCAGGTATTCGCAGAAGGCATCCACGGCATCGACCAGCCCTTCGGCAGCCAGCGCGGGAAGCATTTCGCTGCAGACCAGGTCGATGTAGTCGTCGGCGCGATCTTTGTATTCCGGTGGCAACGCGTGGGCGGCCAGGCAGGTGCTGCGCACGCTGATCGGCAGCTCTTTTTCCAGGCGACGAATCACGCGGAGGATTTTGCGTTCGTTGACCAGATCGAGACCGTAACCGGACTTCATTTCAACCGTGGTCACGCCGTCGCGCATCAGGCTTTTCAGGCGTTTGGCGGCGCTGACGAACAGTTCGTCTTCAGTGGCTTCGCGCGTCGCGCGCACGGTGCTGGCGATGCCGCCGCCGGATGCCGCGATTTCCGCATAGCTGACGCCTTGCAGGCGCTTTTCGAATTCGCCACTGCGGTTGCCGCCGAACACCGTGTGGGTGTGGCAATCGATCAGGCCGGGAGTAACCCATGCGCCTTGCAGGTCATTGACCGCCGGGTACTCGCCGGAGGGCAATTGATTGCGCGGGCCGATCCACTCGATGAGCGCACCGGACGTCACGATGGCCGCATCCTCGATGATCGAGTAGACGCCTTGCGCCATGGTAGCGACATGGCAGTGTTGCCAGAGGGTTTTCACTGTTGGCCTCCGTTGGGGCTGGTTTGGTGGGCGGCCCCGAAAAGCCCCTCACCCTAGCCCTCTCCCGGAGGGAGAGGGGACTGACCGGGGTTGTTCTGTCGAGATACATCGACCTGAACGTCTTGAGCCGAACTCAGGTTCTGAAAACCTTGAAGATCGGCTCCCTGCTCTCGCCTGGAAGAAGCAGGACTGACCGTGTTGTTCTGTCGAGGTACATCGACCTGAAAATCTTGAGCCGAACTCAGGCTCTGAAAACCCTGAAGATCGGCTCCCTTCCCTCTGTCACTCCCGGGAGAAGAAGGACTGACGGGGTTGTTCTGTCGAAGTACATCGACCTGAAAATCTTGAGCCGAACTCAGGCTTTAAAAACCACGAAGATCGGCTCCCTTCCCCCTCTCCCCCCTGGGGGAGAGGGCTGGGGTGAGGGGGATCGATTTCACTAACAACAAAACTCCCCCTGAAAACACACTTACAAACTAGGCAGCAATTTCGCCGAAACCAACCCAGTCAAACACCGCGAAGCCAACAGCTCAGTCGCCGCGTTAATGTCCGGCGCAAAGAAACGATCCTTCTCATAAAACGGCACTTCCTTACGCAGAATCGCCCGCGCCTGCTCCAACTTCGCCGAAGTCTTCAGGCCGTTACGCAGATCCAGCCCCTGCACCGCCGCCAGCCATTCCACCGCAAGAATCCCGCGGGTGTTTTCGGCCATTTCCCACAAACGCTTGCCCGCAGCAGGCGCCATCGACACGTGGTCTTCCTGGTTAGCCGAAGTCGGCAGACTGTCGACAGAATGCGGATGGGACAACGCCTTGTTCTCACTGGCCAGCGCCGCTGCAGTCACCTGAGCAATCATGAACCCGGAGTTCACCCCGCCATTGGCGACGAGGAACGGCGGCAGCTGCGACATGTGCTTGTCCATCATCAGCGAGATGCGGCGCTCGCTCAGCGAGCCGATTTCAGCGATAGCCAGCGCCATGTTGTCAGCGGCCATGGCCACCGGTTCGGCATGGAAGTTACCGCCGGAAATCACATCACCTTCTGCGGCGAAGACCAGCGGGTTGTCGGAAACGGCGTTGGCTTCGACGACCAATACTTCAGCAGCCTGACGGAACTGGGTCAGGCAGGCACCCATGACTTGCGGCTGGCAACGCAGCGAGTACGGATCCTGCACTTTCTCGCAGTTCTGGTGCGAGTCGGAGACTTCACTGCGTTCACCGAGCAGATCGCGGTAAGCGGCAGCCGCGTCGATCTGACCTTTCTGGCCACGCGCGGCGTGAATGCGTGCATCAAACGGCGAACGCGAACCCAATACGGCTTCAACCGTCAGACCGCCCAGCGCCAGTGCGCCAGCGAACAAGTCTTCACCTTCAAACAGACCGCGCAAGGCAAACGCGGTAGAAACCTGAGTACCGTTGAGCAGCGCCAAACCTTCTTTAGCCGCCAAAGTCAGCGGCGTCAGGCCAGCAACTTTCAGCGCTTCAGTGGCTTCCATCCACTCACCCTTGTAACGCGCCTTGCCCTCGCCCAGCAGCACCAGCGACATGTGCGCCAATGGTGCGAGGTCACCCGAAGCGCCCACCGAACCTTTCAGCGGAATATGCGGATAAACCTCGGCGTTGATCAGCGCAATCAGCGCATCGATCACTACGCGGCGAATACCGGAGAAACCACGGCTGAGGCTGTTGACCTTGAGCACCATGATCAGCCGCACCAGCTCATCGCTGATCGGCACACCAACGCCGGCGGCGTGGGACAACACCAGTGAGCGCTGCAGGTTTTCCAGGTCTTCGCTGGCAATGCGCGTCGAGGCCAGCAGGCCGAAACCGGTGTTGATGCCGTACGCAGTGCGGTTCTCGGCGAGGATCTGCTCAACGCAGGCGACGCTGGCTTCGATCTGCGCCGAGGCGCTGTTATCGAGAGTCAACTTGACCGGGTTCTGGTAGACGTCACGCAGTTGGGCCAGGCTCAGTTGGCCGGGAATCAGGTTCAGCGCAGTCATTTTGTGCTCCTTTTGAGAGTTTGTTATTAACTCGCCAGACGCTCCGGAGATGTCCGTTGTCCGTCGCGTCTCGCCTTTTGGGGAGTCGCGCCTTGGCACGCTGGCGTGGGTATTGTCAGTGCAGATTCGGTAATACGTTGTGCAGCGAATTCGGGTTTTTCAAAACGCTCGCAGCGGCAGCGATATCCGGCGCCAGCCAGCGGTCCTGATCGTAGGCCGGAACCGTTTCGCGCAGCAGTCGCCACGCGCGGTCAGTGCCCACGCCAAAGCCTTGTTCCTTGAGGAATTCAAACGCCTGCGCCGCCAGCAGATATTCGATGGCGAGGATCTGCGTACAGTTTTCCAGCGCGCGGTGCAGCTTCAGCGCGGCGTTGGTGCCCATGCTCAAATGGTCTTCCTGCAAGCCCGAGGTGATGTAGTTGTCGAGCACCGCCGGTTGCGCCAATTGGCGGTTTTCCGCACACAGCGATGCGGCGACGTATTGGACGATCATCATCCCCGAGTTCACCCCCGGATTGGCCACCAGAAACGCCGGCAAACCGCTGACGTGCGGGTTCACCAGACGATCGAGGCGACGCTCGGCAATCGAGCCGATTTCGGCCATGGCAATCGCCAGCAGATCCGCCGCCATCGCCACCGATTGACCGTGCGGGTTGGCTTGCGACATCACCCGGAAGTTGTCCGGCGTGCCGAGCAGCAATGGGTTGTCGGTGCAGCCATTGAGTTCGGCTTCGACTTGCTTGATTGCGTGGTCGAGTTGATCACGCGCGGCACCGTGTACCTGCGGAATCGAACGGATGCTCAGCGCATCCTGAGTGCGAATGCCTTTGCTCGAGGCGATGACTTCACTGCCATCGAGCAACGCACGCAAATTGATCCCCACTTGCTGCATGCCCGGATGTGGTTTCAGCGCGATGATCTCGGCATCGAACGCGTCGATCTGACCGCGCTGGGCTTCGAAACTCATCGCGCCGATGACATCGGCCCACTGCACCAGACGCGTGGCATCGGCAATCGCCAGGCAGCTGAGGCCGGTCATGCACGGCGTGCCGTTGACCAGGCACAAACCGTCCTTCGCACCTAGCTGCACTGGTTTCAAGCCTTCTTCGGCCAATGCCTGTTGCGCCGAAGTGATCTGGCCGCGATAGCTGACATTGCCGACGCCGAGCAACGCGATGCCGATGTGCGCCATGTGGGTCAGATAACCCACCGAACCTTGCGACGGTACTTGCGGAGTGATGCCACGATTGATCAGCGCCAGCAGGCCTTCGACCACTTGGCGGTGGATGCCGGATTTGCCGTGGCTGTAGTTGTGGATCGCCGCGCAGATGATCGCGCGAGTCTGCTCGTCGGCGAGTACCGGGCCGACGCCACAGGCGTGGCTGAGCAAGGTGTTGCGCGAGAGCTGGCTGAGTTGTTCGTCCTGCAGCGAGACATTGGACAAACCGCCCAGGCCGGTGTTGACGCCATAGGCCCGTTCGCCGCTGGTGACGATGCGCTGAACGATGCCTTGGGCATTTTCGATGCGCGCCCAGGTGTCGCTGGACAGTTCCAGAGGCGCGCCGTGACGGGCGACAGCGACTACGTCCTGCCAGCGCAGAGGGGCGCCAGTGATAACGATTTTTTCAGCCTGGGACATCATTAACCTCATCCGAACATTGATGCAGCTGTGCCGCCGCCTTCGCGAGCAGGCTCGCTCCCACATTGGAATGCAGTCTCCTGTGGGAGCGAGCCTGCTCGCGAAGAGGCCCGCCCAGCCAACACAAAACTGCTTAAACCACCGCCGCCCGCCGCTGCACAAACCGGTCGACATACTCATCCGCCGGCGAATGCAGAATCTCGCGCGGCGTACCGACCTGAATCAGCCGGCCATCCTTGAGAATCGCAATGCGGTTGCCGATGCGCACCGCCTCATCAAGGTCGTGGGTAATGAAGACGATGGTCTTGTGCAACGTCTTTTGCAGCTCCAGCAACTGGTCTTGCATCTCCGCGCGGATCAGCGGATCCAGCGCACTGAACGCTTCGTCCATGAGGATGATGTCGGTGTCCGCCGCCAAAGCACGGGCCAGGCCGACACGCTGGCGCATGCCGCCGGAGAGCTGGTGCGGGTATTTGTTTTCGTAACCTTTGAGGCCCACGGTGTTGATCCAGTGCAGCGCGCGTTCCGAGCACATTTGCTTGCTCTCGCCACGCACCTTCAAGCCGTAGGCGACATTGTCGAGCACGCTCTTGTGCGGCAGCAGGCCGAAGCTCTGGAACACCATGCTGATCTTGTGCCGGCGAAATTCGCGCAGGGCGTCCATGTCGTATTGCAGGATGTCGACGCCGTCGACGAGGATCGCGCCGCTGGTCGGGTCAATCAGACGATTGAAGTGGCGCACCAGCGTCGATTTGCCCGAGCCGGACAGGCCCATGATCACGAAGATCTCGCCGGTGCCGATGCTCAGCGACAGGTCGTTGACGCCGACCACGCAACCGGTTTCGCTCAGCACCTGATCCTTGGTCTTGCCCTGGCCGACCATCGCCAGTGCATCCTTGGCGCGGTTGCCGAAAATCTTGAAGACGTTTTTGACTTCGATCTTGCTCACGGTTGCGTTGCTCATTTGCTCACCTCATGCCGTGGCCGACCGTACGCCTGAGTAATGCGGTCGATGACCACTGCGAGAATCACGATCGCCAGACCGGCCTCGAGGCCACGTCCGACGTTGAGGGTCTGAATCCCCACCAACACATCTTCACCGAGGCCACGGGCACCGATCATCGAGGCGATCACCACCATCGACAGGGCCATCATCGTGGTCTGGTTGATCCCGGCCATGATGCTTGGCAGCGCCAGCGGCAGTTGCACGCCGAACAGCTGCTGCCAGCGGTTGGCGCCGAACGCGTTGATCGCTTCCATCACTTCGCCGTCGACCTGGCGAATACCCAGATCAGTCAGGCGAATCAGCGGCGGTGCGGCGTAGATCACCGTGGCGAAAATCGCCGGGACCTTGCCCAGACCGAACAGCATCAGCACCGGGATCAGGTACACGAAACTGGGCATGGTCTGCATGATGTCGAGCAGCGGCATCAGCACCGAACGCAGGCGATTGCTGCGCGCCGAGAGGATCCCCAGCGGGATGCCGATCAGCACCGAAATGATCGTCGCGACCATCATCAGCGCCAGCGTCTGCATGAGTTTGTCCCACAAGCCAACGGCGCCGACCAGGAACAATAGACCGACGATGACCGCCGTGGTCACGACTTTGCGCGTGGCGTGCCAGGCAACCACACCGACGATCGCCAGCATTAACCACCACGGCGCAGCGCGCAGCAAGCCTTCAAGGTTGACGATGGCCCACAGCAGGGTGTCGGAGATATGGCGGAATACATCACCGTAGTTGGTGACCAGCGAATCGACCCAACCGTTGACCCAGTCGGCGATGGAAAAGGTAAAGCTTTCGGGAAACATAAGCGGCTCTCAATCAGAAATCTCAATCAAGCGTTTACGGCATATCTCCCGGCCAGCCTCACGGTTGACCGGGAGGTATCGACCTACAGCGCCGCGTCGATTTTCTTGGCTGCGTCTGCACTGACCCACGCATGCCAGACCTCAGGATGTTCCTTGAGGAAGATTTTCGCCAGTTTTGGCGACTCGATACGTTCCTTGGCCATGCGGCCCAGATTCTGGTTCAACAGATCGATCGGCAGGTTGACCTTTTCCAGCACGGCGACCAGTTCCGGGGCTTCGTCGTGGAAGGTTTTCGACAGGCCGACCTTGATGCTTACGGTCTTGTCGACACCCGGTTTTTCTTCGAGTTTGACCAGATCCACCTGGCCCATCAGCGGGGTTGGCGACCAGTAGTAGAACAGGATCGGCTCGCCACGCTTGTAGCTCGACAGCACCGCCGCATCCAGCGCCGGGCCGGTGCCCGGACGGAAGTTGGTGTAGCTGCTTTCGAGGCCGTAGCTTTTCAGCATTTCGCTGTTGTCGAGTTCGCAGGTCCAGCCGGCCGGGCAGTTGTAGAAACGGCCCTTGGACGGCTCTTCAGCGTCCTTGAACACGGCGGCGTATTTGCCCAGGTCGGCGATGTTTTTCAGGTCTGGGGCTTTCGGCTCAAGCTTGCGCTTGGCGTCGCCTTCGATCACGTAGCGCGGCACGTACCAGCCTTCCACCGCGCCGACGACCGGAGCGCCGACACCGACGACCTTGCCGGCCTTCTCGGCCTTGTTCCAGACCTCGCTGCGGCCGACCCATTCTTCGGCGAACACTTGAATATCGTTGCTGCTCAGGGCGTTTTCCATGGTGATGGAGTTGCCCGGCAGGCTGTCGGTCTTGCAGTCGTAACCTTTCTCCAGCACCACTTGCAGGACATCGGTCAGCAGCATGCCGCTTTCCCAGTTCAGACCGGCGAACTTCACCGGTTTGCCCGATTCGCACCAGCCGGCGGCTTGCGTCGCACCGGCACTGGCCAACAGGCCCATGGACAGCAATGTGGTCAGCAGGGTCTTGTTCGATTTCATTGTTGTGACGCTCCTAATCATGAATTGGCTTACGGCAGTCAAGAGGCATCCAGCCCTGTCCACGTCCAAATCAGGCCTGCGCCGCAGCGCGACCGGCCCCGCTTGTTTTAGGTTGTACAACGCTGTTCTGCTCGACCGGCAGAATCAGTTGATCGGGTACCGCGCTGTGCCATTTTTTTGCGCACACGTAGTAGACGACGGCCGGCAGCACGAGGCCGATGATCCAGGAGATATCCACATCACCGAGGGCCGCCACCAGCGGGCCGGTGTAGAACTTGGTGGAGATGAACGGCAGCTGCACCAGCACGCCGAACACGTAGACGCTGATGCCGAGCAGGTTCCAGCGACCGTAGCGACCGTTCGGATTGGCCAGTGCCGGCACGTCATAACGCTCGCGGGTGATGCAGTAGTAATCCACCAGGTTGATCGCGCTCCAAGGCGTGAAGAACGCGAGCAGGAACAGGATGAAAGACTTGAACGCACCGAGGAACGAGTGCTGGCCGAGCAGCGCAATCAAGGTCGCCGTGCCAACGATGACCAGCACGAACACCAGACGTTGCATGCGCGTTACGGTCAGGTGGCCTTTGAAACCACTGATGATGGTCGCGATGCACATGAAGCTGCCGTAGGAGTTCAGTGTCGAGATGGTCACCTTGCCGAACGCGATGCTGAAGTACAGCAGCGCGGCGGTGGCACCGGTGCCGCCCAGACCGACGATGTAGGCGACTTCATGACCGGCGAACTGGCCGTTGGCAGAAGCTGCAGCAAAGACGCCGAGGATCATCGCCACTTGCGCGCCAACCACAGAGCCGGCACCGGCGGCGAAGAAGGTTTTGACCGCCGACGTGTTGCTCGGCAGGTAACGGGAATAGTCAGCCACGTAGGGGCCGAACGCGATCTGCCAGGAGGCCGCGAGCGACACCGCGAGCAGGAAGCTGCTCCAGCTGAAATGACGAATTTGCAGGAGTGCGCCGACGTCGGTCTGGCTCATCAGGCGCCAGAACAGGAAGACGAAAGCGATCACGCCAATGACGCTGGCAACACGGCCGATCCAGTGGATCACCCGATAACCGAGCACCGTCACCAGCACGATGACGCTGGCAAAAATCAGGATGCCGACGCTGTCGCTGACGCCAAACAACTGGCCCAGCGCCTGGCCGGAAAGCACGGTGCCGGTTGCGGTGAAACCCAGGTACATCAGGCACACCAGCACGATCGGGATCGCTGCGCCATACACGCCAAACTGCACACGGCTGGAGATCATCTGCGGCAGACCGAGTTTCGGCCCTTGCGCCGCGTGCAGCGCCATCACCCCGCCGCCGAGCAATTGACCGATCAACAGACCGATCAGCGACCAGAACACATCACCGCCCAGCACCACGGCCAACGCCCCGGTGACAATCGCGGTGATTTGCAGGTTGGCCCCCATCCACAGGGTGAACTGGCTAAACAGACGACCGTGTCTTTCCGCTTCCGGGATGTAGTCGATCGAACGCCTTTCGATCAACGGTTTGTTGCCTGCACGATCGGTGTTGACAGCCATGATTCAACCTCTGTGGATTGTTTAAATTGTTCACTGAGCCGGTAGGGCTGCTTTTCTGTGGGAGCGAGCTTGCTCGCGAATTGGCCAGCACATTCAACATCTTTGCTGGCTGACAGATTGCTTTCGCGAGCAAGCTCGCTCCCACATAAAGCCAAAACGTGTTACTTGCCGCCGGTAATCATCGGCAGGTTCAGGCCCTGTTCCTTGGCGCAGTCGATGGCGATCTGGTAACCGGCATCGGCGTGACGCATGACACCGGTGGCCGGGTCGTTGTGCAGTACGCGCGCAATACGCTCGGCCGCTTCGTCAGTGCCGTCGCAGACAATCACCATGCCCGAGTGCTGCGAGAAGCCCATGCCGACGCCGCCGCCGTGGTGCAGGGAAACCCAGGTCGCGCCGCTCGCGGTGTTGAGCAAAGCGTTGAGCAGTGGCCAGTCGGACACGGCGTCGGAGCCGTCCTGCATCGATTCGGTTTCGCGGTTAGGGCTGGCGACCGAGCCGGAGTCGAGGTGGTCGCGACCGATCACGATAGGTGCGGACAATTCGCCGCTGCGGACCATCTCGTTGAAGGCCAGACCGAGCTTGGCGCGCAGGCCCAGACCGACCCAGCAGATACGTGCCGGCAGACCCTGGAAGCTGATGCGCTCGCGGGCCATGTCCAGCCAGTTGTGCAGGTGCGCGTCGTCCGGGATCAGCTCTTTGACCTTGGCGTCGGTTTTGTAGATGTCTTGCGGATCGCCCGACAGCGCCGCCCAACGGAACGGGCCGATGCCACGGCAGAACAGCGGACGGATGTAGGCCGGTACGAAGCCCGGGAAATCGAACGCGTTTTCGACGCCTTCTTCCTGCGCCATCTGACGGATGTTGTTGCCGTAGTCGAAGGTCGGAATGCCTTGCTTCTGGAATTCCAGCATGGCTTTGACGTGCACGGCCATCGACTGCTTGGCGGCTTTGATCACAGCGGCCGGTTCGGTCTTGGCGCGGGCGCGGTATTCGTCCCAGGTCCAGCCGGCCGGCAGGTAACCGTTGAGCGGGTCGTGGGCGCTGGTCTGGTCGGTGACCATGTCCGGGCGCACGCCGCGCTTGACCAGTTCCGGCAGAATTTCTGCCGCGTTACCGAGCAGGGCGATGGAGATCGCTTTGCCTTCCTTGGTGTATTTGTCGATGCGCGCCAGGGCGTCGTCGAGGTCTTTGGCTTGCTCGTCGACGTAACGGCTTTTCAGACGGAAATCGATACTGACTTGCTGGCATTCGATGTTCAGCGAGCAAGCGCCGGCCAGGGTTGCTGCCAGCGGTTGTGCGCCGCCCATGCCACCGAGGCCGGCGGTCAACACCCACTTGCCGGTGAGGTTGTCGTTGTAGTGCTGGCGACCGGCTTCGACAAAGGTTTCGTAGGTGCCTTGCACGATGCCCTGGCTGCCGATGTAGATCCAGCTGCCGGCGGTCATCTGGCCGTACATGGCCAGGCCTTTGGCGTCGAGTTCGTTGAAGTGCTCCCAGCTCGCCCAGTGTGGGACGAGGTTGGAGTTGGCGATCAGTACGCGCGGGGCATTGCTGTGGGTCTTGAACACGCCGACCGGCTTGCCGGATTGCACCAGCAGGGTCTCGTCGTCATTCAGGTTGGTCAGGCTTTCGACGATCTTGTCGTAGCACTCCCAGTTACGCGCGGCGCGACCGATACCACCGTAAACCACCAGCTCTTTCGGGTTCTCGGCGACTTCCGGGTCGAGGTTGTTCATCAGCATGCGCAGCGGCGCTTCGGTCAGCCAGCTCTTGGCGGTCAGCTTGTTGCCGCGCGATGCACGGATTTCGACGTTACGAACCTTAGTAGGCTTATTGTCAGTCACGAAAAAGACTCCTCAGCGATCAATTCAAACCAACCCTGGCAGTGGGCAAGCAGCCTGTGCGCTTCGATGCGCGACAAGCGAATCAGTGGACGCTGCGGAGAGCCTCGAGCGACTCATACGCATACGTCTTTACTTGTACATACAAGCATATGCAATCAAGCGGCCAACTTGTTGGAGGGGCGTTCAAGAAAAATCGCGGGCACGGCTGGAGAGCGCCTGAATCGAGGGTTCTGGCGTGGATGAAATTTTTTGCGGGAGTATTTTGGGGAGTTGGGGGATTGTTACGAGAGCGTGATTTTGCGCCACGCTGGGGCGTTCGGTAACAAGTTGGTGCGTGGGTTGGGAACACCCCAAAAGCAAAAGATCGCAGCCTTCGGCAGCTCCTACATTGGGATTCATGTAGTCCCTGTAGGAGCTGCCGAAGGCTGCGATCTTTTAAGATTTTTGAATCAGCGCGCAGTCAGCTCGATCACGCAGCATGCGGCATTGGTGGAGACTTCGGCCAGCCCACTGTTACCGTCCAGCTGCAGACAATCATGTCGCCCCAACTGCGATGTGCTGTCGCCAACCGCCACTTCCAGCAGCTCACTGACACTGAACACCAATACCGTCCCCGCCGAGCTGAAGAACCGCTGCTCACCGTCCAGCCACTGCAAACGCGCGCTGTAACGCTGTGGCGCGTAAATCAGATTGAAGTCACGAATCGCGCCACCGAGCAGTGTGCACGACACCTGGCTTTCGCCGCTGAAGGCAAACGGGTCGAGCGGTAGCAATGGTCGCGTATCGTCGCCGTCGACGCACAGGGTCATACCGTCACCCTGCAACACCGTAATCACTCGCTGGTAACCGGCGAAGGTCGAGAAGCCGCCCGACTCGGCGATGTCGGCAATCGACAGGCGCCAGCCGAAACCGTCCAGACCGGCGCCCGCATCACGGGTGATTTCTTCAGTGCTGCCACCGCCGTTTTTCCACGGCATGCGCGGGTAGCCTTCAGCGCGTAAAACCTTCACCGGACTCATTTATGCTCTCTATTTATGGAACCGCCCTTCCAGACGATGACGGGAACCTGGGTGAATCAAACGTGCAGCCGTCACCGGCTGACGCCCCGACCACGTGCGGCGACGAATCAACAGGCACGGCTCGCCTTTTTCAATCTGCAGCAACTTGCATTCGGACGACTCGGCAAGAATCGCTTCGACCACATGCTCGCCTTCGGTCAGCGGCGCCACCTGGTTCAAATAGGCGTAAGGCGTTTGCAGGGTGAAGTCCTGCTTGAGGTATTCCGGGGCGACCAGCGCGTTGACGAAACGGTCTTCGATTTGCACCGGGATATCGTTTTCGTAATGCACGATCAGCGAGTGAAATACTTTCTGCCCTTCACGCATGTCCAGCGCCAGCGCGCGTTCGGAACCGGCGGCCTCTTCTTCGAGGGTGATGACCTGGCAGGTGTGGCGATGACCACGGGAAGCAATTTCGTCGGCGATGTTATGCACTTCGAACAGCGCAGACTGGCTCTTCGGTTCGGCGACGAACGTGCCGACGCCTTGCATGCGCACCAACAAGCCGTCAGCAGTCATCTCGCGCAGGGCGCGGTTGATGGTCATGCGGCTGAAGCCGAGTTGATTGACCAGCTCGCTTTCGGACGGCACGCGGTAGTGCGGCGGCCAGTTTCCGCTGTCGATCTGCTGGGTGATCATCTGTTTGACGCGGGCGTACAAGGGCGCCGGACTGTCGCCCATGTTCGCGGCCAACGGGGAGACTGGAGGCGGAGTCGGCACGGTTGATCCCTGTTCATTGGTGAAAGTGGCTAGCTTGCCGGAGTTTACCGGGCAGGCAAACGTCTGTATATGTATATACAAATAACACACGATGGGGTGCTGAACCATGTCCGCCTTCTTTGCCGAACGCGCGCTGCTGCCTAACGGATGGGCCAACAATGTACGTCTTGAGGTCAGCGCCGAGGGCGTGCTGACCCAAATCCAGGCCGATTCCACCGCAGATGGCGCCGAACGGCTGAGTGGTCCTCTGCTGCCGGGCATGCCGAATCTGCACTCCCACGCGTTCCAGCGGGCGATGGCGGGACTGGCCGAAGTGGCCGGCAACCCCAATGACAGTTTCTGGACGTGGCGCGATCTGATGTACCGGCTCGTCGGAAAAATCAGCCCCGATCAACTCGGCGTGATTGCCCGTCAGCTGTACATCGAAATGCTCAAGGCCGGTTACACCTCGGTCGCCGAATTTCACTACGTGCACCACGACAGCAACGGCCAGCCTTATGCCGATCCGGCTGAGCTGGCGTTGCGCATCAGTCAGGCCGCAAGCGAAAGCGGCATCGGTCTGACCTTGCTGCCGGTGCTCTACAGCCACTCCGGTTTTGGCGGCCAGACACCGAATGACGGCCAGCGTCGCTTTATCAACAGCACCGAAAATTACCTGAACCTGCAATCGCGTTTGCAGCCGTTACTGGCGCAGCAAAAGGCGCAGTCGCTGGGCCTGTGCTTTCACTCGTTGCGCGCAGTCACGCCGCAGCAGATCAGCGAAGTATTGGCGGCCAGCGACAAGCAATGCCCTGTGCATATTCACATCGCCGAACAGCAGAAGGAAGTCGACGACTGCCTGAGCTGGAGCGGTCGGCGGCCGCTGCAATGGCTGTACGAAAATACCCAAGTCGATCAGCGCTGGTGCCTGGTGCACGCCACTCACGCCAACCCGGAAGAAGTCACGCTGATGGCCAAGAGTCGCGCCATTGCCGGCCTGTGCCTGACCACTGAAGCGAATCTGGGCGACGGGATTTTCCCGGCGGTGGATTTCCTCGCTCAGGGCGGGCGCATGGGCATCGGTTCCGACAGCCATGTGTCGCTCAGTGTGGTGGAAGAGTTGCGTTGGCTGGAATACGGCCAGCGTCTGCGCGATCAGCGGCGTAACCGTTTGTACGGTGCGGATCAGCCGATGGTTGGGCGCACGTTGTATGACGCGGCGCTGGATGGCGGTGCGCAGGCGTTGGGGCAGCCGATCGGGGCGCTGGAAGTGGGCAAGCGTGCGGACTGGATTGTGCTCGATGGCAATGATCCGTATCTGGCGACGGCCAGTGGCGACGGAATTTTGAATCGCTGGCTGTTTGCCGGCGGCGATCGTCAGGTGCGCGATGTATTGGTCAATGGCCAGTGGGTTGTACGTGATGGCCGGCATGCTGGCGAAGAAGACAGTGCGCGTGCCTTCACCCAGGTCCTGCGCGATCTTTTAGGCTGATACAAACGAAATGTGGGAGCGAGCCTGCTCGCGAAAGCGGTGTATCAGTAACATTTTCGTTAACTGACACGCCCCCTTCGCGAGCAGGCTCGCTCCCACATTTGATTTGTGGCGATGCTTAATTTGAGGTCTTGGCCATCTGCCGATCCGACGCGCGCCAGATCAAGCGCGTGGTGTCATAGCCTTGCTGACGCGCCTTGCTCAGCAGTTCTTCACGCACCACACCATTAACGGTCGGCGTGCGCGACAACAACCACATGTACTTGCGGCTCGGGTCACCGACGATGGCGGTCTTGTAGTCATCGCTGACGTACAGCACCCAGTATTCACCTTTCGCCACACCCGGAATCAGGCGTGAGAACCAGGTATCGAATTCGACCCAGAGCTTGTCGGTCTTGCCCGACACCTGTGGATAAGCCGTGCCCTTGACCTCTTCCCACTGCCATTGCGGGGTCAGGCAGCGATTGAGCACCGCGACATTGCCGTCAGGCTTGAGGGTGTAATGGGCTTCGGACTGCGCACAATTGCGCTGGAAGTACATCGGCAAGCGTGCCAGCTCGTACCACGTGCCCTGATAGCGCTTGAGATTGACGCTGTTGACGGTTTTCGGCGCCAACGGGTCGACGCCGGAAGTGGCGCAGCCGGCCAGTACCAGGCCGGCAAAAAGGATCAGCAATAACCGCTTCATTTTTCTTCTCCGTGGGCGCGAAGCCCCGGTTTACTTCAGGCCTTGGCCGGAAAACATCAGCACTTTGTCACCGGCGTACTGCACGCTGATAAAGCTGTTCTTGTCGCCCCAGGTGCAACTGGACATGCCGAGCGCGCCCGAGCAATCGGTGGGCTTGCCGAGCAGAGTCTCGACTTCAGCCTTGGCCATACCGGCCGAGAGCTTCGAATAGTTTTCCTGATTGACCTTGCTGCATGCGGCCAACAGCACGCAAAACGACAGCAGGGCGAGAGATCGCAGCGACATGGTGTAACTCCTGGAACGAGGGGGGATGGCATGGTGCCAACCAGAAGCTTAGAAGAGAAAACCCTCATCTGGTTCCGTGGTGGAATGGCTATTTATTAGCCCGCCCGTCTGGCATTTGCCGGTAAATCAGACACTTTGTAGGGCTATTGAGCATTTCGTCGCCTTTCACAAAAGACGCCTAATCTTTGGCGCGCCGCGGTCGAAATAAGAGCAGCGCAAAGCCCCCGAGTGTGGCAAATTGCCGCCCTTTCTTGACCAGCCCCTTCGCGGTAGTTCATTCGATGACCAGAAACATGAAATTCAGCCACAAGATCTTGCTGGCTGCCGCCCTCGTGGTGGCCGTTGCGTTCGCCTGTTTCATTTTCTTCAACGACTATCGACAGCGCGAAGCCCTGAGCACGAGCACCGAAGCGTCGATGCAGGAGCTGGGCAGCCTGACCACCAGCAACATCCAGACGTGGCTGGAAAGCCGCATTCAGTTGCTGCAATCGATGTCCCAGCAAGTGGCCGTCGACGGCAACGCCCCGGCCAGCTTGAAACGCATCATCGACCTGCCCGCCTACACCGGCAATTTCCAGCTCAGTTACTTCGGTGGCGCTGACGGCGTGATGTTCTCCGTACCGGCCGGCAACCGCGCACCGGATTACGATCCACGCGCCCGTGGCTGGTACAAAGCGGCAAACAGCGCGCAGCAGACTATCGTCACCGAACCGTACATTGCCGCCTCCTCGGGCAAACTGGTGATCACCGTCGCCACCCCGGTACAACGTCAGGGCCAGATGCTCGGCGTTGCCGGTGCCGACATCGACCTGACCAGCGTCAGCGCGATCATCAACTCGCTGAATTTCGGCGGCCACGGCCACGCGTTCATCGTCAGCACCGAGGGCAAGATCCTGATTCACCCGGACAGCAAACTGGTACTCAAGACCCTCGCCGAGGCCTATCCGAACGGCGCACCTAAGGTCAGCCCGGGCCTGAAAGAAGTCGAGTTCGCCGGCAAGACCCAACTGATCTCCTTCACCCACATCAACGGCGTGCCGTCGGCCGACTGGTACGTGGCGCTGGTGCTGGATAAGGACACCGCGTTCTCGATGCTCAGCGAATTCCGCACATCGGCGCTGATCGCCATGGTTATTGCCGTGGTGATCATCATCGCCCTGCTCGGCATGCTGATCCGTGTGCTGATGCAACCGCTGCTGACCATGGGCCGCGCGATGCATGACATTGCCGAAGGTGAAGGCGACCTGACCAAACGTCTGGTGATTCACGGCAACGACGAATTCGGCGCGCTGGGCACCTCGTTCAACCGTTTCGTCGAGCGCATCCACACCTCGATCCGCGAAGTGTCCTCGGCCACCGGCCAAGTCAACGAAGTCGCCCTGCGCGTGGTCGCAGCGTCGAACTCGTCGATGTACAACTCCGACCAGCAAGCCACCCGCACCAACAGCGTGGCCGCGGCGATCAACCAACTCGGCGCCGCCGCCCAGGAAATTGCCCAGAACGCTGCGCTCGCCTCGCAGCACTCCAGTGATGCGCGCAGCCTCGCGGTCGACGGTCAGCAGGTTGTCGATAAAACCATCCAGGCCATGCAGCAGTTGTCGGCGAAGATCAGCGATTCGTGCGGCAACATCGAAACCCTGAACAGCAACACGGTGAACATCGGCCAGATTCTCGAAGTGATCACCAGCATTTCCCAGCAGACCAACCTGCTCGCACTCAACGCCGCGATTGAAGCTGCGCGTGCCGGTGAAGCCGGTCGTGGTTTCGCGGTGGTCGCGGACGAAGTGCGCAACTTGGCGCACCGCACTCAGGATTCGGCGCAGCAAGTGCAGAAGATGATCGAAGAGCTGCAGGTCGGCGCACGTCAGGCAGTCAGCATCATGACCGAGAGCCAGCGCGAGAGCGAAAGCAGCGTCGGCATCGCCAATCAGGCAGGCGAACGCCTGGGCAGCGTGACCCAGCGTATCGGCGAGATCGACGGGATGAACCAGTCGGTGGCCACCGCGACTGAAGAGCAGACCGCTGTGGTTGAATCGATCAACGTGGATATCAACGAGATCAACACGCTGAACCAGGAAGGTGTGGAGAACTTGCAGGCGACGTTGCGGGCGTGCTCGGATCTGGAGCAGCAGGCGGCGCGTCTCAAACAGTTGGTCGGTAGCTTTCGCATTTAAAGATCAAGGGCTTTACCCCCTCACCCCAGCCCTCTCCCCCAAGGGGGCGAGGGGGAAAGGGAGCCGATCGGGGGGTGTTCCAGAACTGAGTTCGACTCGATATTTCAGGTCGGCGTACCTCGCCCAATCACCTCGGTCAGTCCCCTCTCCCTCAGGGAGAGGGCTAGGGTGAGGGTAAGCTCTTAAAATCTAGAGCCAGGCTCGGAAAGAAACACCAACTCCTCAGCCGTAGACTCCCGCCCCAACACCGCATTGCGATGCGGAAACCGGCCAAACCGTGCAATCACCTTTTGATGCCGCTCGGCATAATCCAGATTGTCGGCAAACACCGACCGCTCCCCTTCCGGCTGTTCAGCCACCAACTCAATAAATCTGGAAACCGCTTCGTTCTGCACCGCAAGATTCTCGCAGTGCTCAAACACCAGATAAATGAATACACGCTGGATCGGTTTCAACTGCCGATCAAAATCCGCCGCAATGCCTTGGGCGACGAGTTTCTGCGCGCGCAGATCACCGGAGAACGCTTTGGGGGTGTCGCGAAAGATCATTCGCGGCAGTTGATCGAGCAGTAGCACTACCGCCAGCCAACCTTCGGGACGTTGCGTCCACTCGATCAATCCGCCAGCGAGGGCCTGATCGACAAAGACCCCGAAACGCTCACGCGCTTCGAGGTCTTGGCTGTCTCGCTTGCCGAACCACAACTTGCCCTTGTCAGCCGCAATCTCGTCGGGGGATTCGGCTTGTCCGAACCACCAATCGAGCAACGGCTGCCAGGGCGCGGTCATGATTTACTCCTTGTGGTAGGCCGTAGCGCGGGCGACTTCTTCTTTCGAGCCGAGGAACACTGCTACGCGCTGGTGCAGGCCTTCCGGCTGGATGTCGAGAATGCGCTGGTGACCGTCGGTGGACGCGCCGCCCGCTTGTTCCACGAGGAACGACATCGGGTTGGCTTCGTACATCAGACGCAGTTTGCCTGGCTTGGATGGCTCACGGCTGTCGCGCGGGTACATGAACAGACCGCCACGGGTCAGAATGCGGTGTACGTCGGCAACCATCGCGGCGACCCAACGCATGTTGTAGTTCTTTTTCAGCGGACCTTCTTCACCGGCCAGCAGCTCGCCCACATAGCGTTGTACCGGGGCTTCCCAGTGACGCTGGTTGGACATGTTGATGGCGAATTCCTGGGTCGATTCAGGAATGGTGATGTCTTCGTGGGTCAGCACGAAGCTGCCCATTTCACGGTCGAGGGTGAAGCCTTTGACGCCGTCGCCCAGGGTCAGTACCAGCATGGTCTGCGGGCCGTAGATTGCGTAACCGGCGGCAACTTGCTGAGTGCCTGGCTGCAGGAACGCTTTCTCGTTCAGCGGCTCGTTCTGGCTCAGGTATTCGTTCGGGCAACGCAGTACCGAGAAGATAGTGCCGACCGGGGCGTTGATGTCGATGTTCGACGAGCCGTCCAGTGGGTCAAATACCAGCAGGTACGCGCCTTTCGGGTATTTGCCCGGGATCTGGTAGGCGTTGTCCATTTCTTCGGACGCCATGCCGGCCAGGTGACCGCCCCACTCGTTGGCTTCGAGCAGGATCTCGTTGGAGATCACGTCGAGCTTCTTCTGCACTTCGCCTTGAACGTTTTCAGTGCCCATGCTGCCCAGAACACCACCCAGGGCGCCTTTGGACACGGCGTGGCTGATTTCTTTGCAAGCACGCGCCACCACTTCGATCAGGAAACGCAGATCAGCAGGAGTGTTATTGCTGCGGGTCTGCTCAATCAAATAGCGACTCAGGGTAACGCGGGACATGGACGGCTCCGGTGGAATGGGGGGCTAAAAACCCGCGCAGTTTACAGGGAGTCTGAAAACGTAGCGAGCGAAGACGCCCGGTAACGTGCGTTGGGGTGTAATTGCCTGTATGAGACGTGATTGTCGGGGGAGAGTTCAGGTAGCGGGTTTAGCGTAGTCCGGTTCGGGACGGATGGTGGTTGAGTGATAGCGGCAGGTTGAGGATTTTTGTTGATTGATCGGCCGTCATCGCTGGCAAGCCAGCTCCCACAAGGACTTCGGTCGTTCATCTATTTTGTGTACACCAAATAACCTGTGGGAGCTGGCTTGCCAGCGAATGGCGAGCAGCGCCAGCCATTCTCAGGTGTTGGTCGGCGGCTTGCGCAACAAGCTGAACGCCATCGCACCGAGAAAAACCACACTGAGCAACAACACCGCCCACAAGCCGATTTTCTTCCAATTGGTCTCAGCCACTGCCGCCGTGGTAGCCGGCGAAGTCTGCGTGCTCACCGCCTCCCCCTGAACCACAGCCTTACCCAACGCCGCCAGCTTCTCCGGTTTGAAATCCGGGATCAGCGTCGCCAGAGGCAAGTTCGCCGTTTTTACAGTCGGATTACCCAGCGCCAGACTGTAAGGCCCCTCCCCGCGCGCAAGGAAAATCACCTGTGTCGCCCGCACCGCGTACTTCACGCTTGGCGCCTGCTCGCCCAGACCACCGCCGCGCTCATCCACCGTCAGCTTCAACTGCTGCACGGTCTGCCCGTAGAGCTGCAATTCGTTCTGCACCACGTCCTGACCATTCTGGGTCAGGCGATACAGCAAACCGCTGCTCAGGGCCTGCCATGGCAAGCTGCTTTCGCGGCGTCCCGCCAATGTCACCGGCGCCAGACTGTTCGGCTGCTTCAACTCGACCTGGACCCGCTCGACGTTCAACCCCATCGGCAGCTGCCAGGTGTATTCACCGGCCTTGGTGCTGCTGCCGGCCAATGCCTGTGACCAGACCAACGGCAGCGGCACATTGCGCGGATCACTGCTTTTCAATTGTGCCGCGGTCAGGATCGGCGCCGAATTCGGCGACTCCCATAACAACCGCACATAACGCGCCGACTGCCCCGGCAGTGGCACTTCGTGCTGCTCGATGCGTTCATCGGAAAAGGTCAGCCGTGCCACCTGCCCCTCGCCCCACGCTTGCCAGTGTTGCAGGTCATCGCTGGCTTCGATGCTGAAGCGCTGGAAGCCGTCGCGTTCGCTGGTCCAGTCGAGGATCAACTGCTGCAACGGCGCCTTGATCGCGCTGGCATCGAGCAGCCAGCCTCGCAGCACTTCTTCACCCGCCTCCAACTGGCTGGACGGTTGTACTTCGACCAGCGTGCCGTTGGTGGTCGATTGCACGCGCACGTTCGGCGCGCGTTCGCTGGCGTCGGCGGCGTTGTACAGCGGGAACCACTTAACCTCGTGCAACTGGCCGTCGTCGCGGGTCTGCGCCGACTCGCGTGCCAAAGCGTAAGCCTGCGGTTCGCCGGCAGCGTTGAACACCCGCAGATCACTGAGATCGGTCTGGCGCGCCTGCAATTGCACGCTCAGCGGCAATTCGAGGCGATACCACGGGCCGTTGCCACTGACTGCCAACGGCACCTGCGTGGCGAAGTCCGCCGGTTTTTCCTGGGCACCGGCCACCATCACCACGCCCAACGCCAACCAACACAGATTTCCCATGCGACTCAAGATGAAACTCCTTCGGTGTTCGGGGCCGGTTTGTCCGCCGCTGGTTCAACGTCTAGGCGTTTTGGCGGCAGCGGCGCGAAATAGCCAACGACCAGCAGCAACACGCCGACGCCAATAAACGAGACGATCCGGGCGAGGCCACCACGGTTGCTCAGTTCGACAAAAATCAGTTTGGCCACCACCAGCGCAATCAGCGCCGCGCCGATCAGCCAGACCTCGCGGCGATGGCGCAGGTGGCCGCCGATCATCAGCCCGAGCGCCATCAGCGTCCAGACGATCGACAAACCGGCCTGCACCAGCATCGAGGCGAGCAGCGTATCCAGCTCGAACGGGATCCCGGCCCAATGGTGCGCGGCGCGGGTAACCATCGCTGTGCAGAAGGCGAACAGCGAAACTCCGGCGATCAATTGCGTGCCGTAATCGGCGTAGTCCTGACGGATCGACAACTGCGAAATCGCACTGCGCGACCAGACATAGACGCCGAACAAAGCGAACAGCAGGCCCAGCTCCAGCGGGTTGAGCAGCGGCACGTAGGGCAACGGTTCAGCATTGCCATCGCTGACACCATTCGCCAGCCAGAACCACGCCAGCATCAACACCGCCAACGGCGCGGCGGCATACAAACGGTATTCGCGGGCAAACGCGGCGACCGGCCATGGCCAAGTGCGCGGTGCCGCCGCCAGCAACAGATAAACGCTCGGCAGAATCGCCCAGCCCAGCCAGCGCCAGGCGTTGTATTGCTCGGACAACAGCAGCAGACCGTAGCGCAACTCCAGCGCCAGCACACCGATCAGCAGCCAGCAGCCGAGCACATGCGCCGTGCTCAAGGCGCGCGCCGGCAGCATCGGTGCCAAACGTCGCAGGCTGAAGAAATGCACGGCGAACACGGCTGCCCACGCCAGCCAACCGAAATCGGCTGCCGGGTGATAACGCGAATGCCAGGCAGCAAGCAACACCAGACCCGCCGCCGGAATCAGCAAGGTGCAGAGCAAGCCCAGCGCCGGCCATTTCAAACGTAGCGAGAACACAGTCCACAACGCCACGCTTACGGCTGCAACCAACAGCAACAACGAGCCTTGCAGACTCGGCACGGCAAAACGCAGCACTTCACTGACCCACGCCAGCGCCCACCAACCGGCGCCCCACACCAGCAAGACTTCGGACAAACGCTGCAAACTCAACGCGTCGAATGCCGAAGCGTGATTGCCCAGTTGCAGGCGCCAGGCACCGATCATCGCCGCCAGCCCCAGCACCAGCGGCGTCCAGAATCCACCGTGGGCCAACGGCTTCAGGCCTTCGCTGGACAGCGGCCCGAGCAGCTCCGGCCCGGCCAGCAAGAACGCCGCGCCGCCAATCACCTGCAATAGCAGGCCGAAGACAAAACTCACGCGTTGCTTGAGGTACAGACTCAGCCAGATGATCAGCAAACCACTCGCCGCCCACACCGCGCTCGCCGTTTGCCACGGCAGGACAAACAACACCGCGAGATTGATCAACACCAACCCGGCCAGCAACACTACCGACAGCCCGCGCAGCAGACGCACATCACCGCGCACCATCTCATCGCGTGCCGCCAACAGCATGCCGGCGATCAGCGCCAGACCGATCAACGAAGCGCTGAGCAAACCGCTCCACCCCGCACTGAACACCGCCGCCGAATCTTCGCCCGCGCCTTGCAGGCGCAACAAGAACAGCGCGCCGCCGAGCAACTGCACGGCAAACGCGCTGAACAGGAACGTACGCGATTGAATCCGCAGACCGACAAACAACGTCACCAAACCGGCCAACGCCCAACTGATCGCCGTGGCCTGAACGAAGAAGAACAGCGGCGCCAGTAGATAGAGGAATGTCAAACCCAGACACGCCAGCACCGGCAAACCTTGACGTTCCCAGGGCGCGGCTTGTTCCGGCGAAGCCTTGCGCAATTGGTAGAAACTGAACAGCAACGCGAGGCCGAGCATCAAAGCGCCCAACGGCGCACCGTCGAGCAAACTGCTCTCGCCAAAGCGCAACTGACTGAGAAATGCCAACGCCGAACCCAATTGCAGCAGCAAGGCAAAGGCCCGGGCGAACGGTCGATGCTGACGTAGACCGAGCCAGAAAATCCCCGCACCTTCCACCGCCCATGCCGCCGACGTCCAGCGCGCATCGAGACCCAACGGAATCGCCAGACTGGCAAAAATCACCCCGAGCGCCAGACAGGTTTCGCCCAGCAGCACCGCACGGCCGCCCATCAATACCCTGGCCAGTGCCATGTAGATCATGCCCAGTGCGAGCGCACTGAACGCGGCGGCAAATTCCAGATGCTGCACCAGCGCAAACTGCAAACCGAAGCCAATAATCGGCGGGCCGAAGAGCATGGTGCCGTCAACGTAATCGCCCTTGCGTGCTGACCACTGCAACAACGCTTCGCGGTCGTCATTTGCCGGCGCATCAGGCATGTCGCGCAACTTGCGCCGCGCAAACAGCAGGCCGATAGCGAGGTACATCAGGAAGAACAGAATCAGGAACGGCTCGGTGCTCCACAACAGCTCCGGCGCATACGAACGCAGGCCCCAGGCGAAGCCGATACCGAAGGTGCCGACAAAACCGATCAGGTTGAGCAGGCGCCAGGCCTTGAACCAGGCGATGGCGAGAATGCCGGCGTTGAGCAGTGCAAAATAACTGAACAGCGCGACATGGTTACCGGCACCGGTCGAGGTCAGGATCGGTGCAGCGAATCCGCCCAGTGCGGCCACAGCGGCGAGCGCCAGCGAGTCTTGGGTGATTGCCAGAATCGCCGAAAAGACTGTCACCGCGACCAGCAATCCCAGCGCGGCAGACGGATCGAGCAACGGATGCAGGCGCATCGCCGCAAACACCGTCAGGTACAGCACCGCAATCCCGGTGCCTTGCAGCATCAACGCGTAACTGCTGTTGCGCCGCCGCAGCCACCAGCCCAGCGCGAGCAAGCCCAACGCAGCTGCCGCAACACCGGCGTAGCGCACCTCGATCGGCACGACCATGCCTTCGGTGGCGTAGCGCAGCAGGAACGCCAGACCGAAGAACAGCAACACAACACCGACGCGCAGTACGGTGTTACCGCCGAACAACCAGTTGCGCGCGGCGCTGATGCCGCGCTCGATGAGGTTCGGGCCACGGGGTTCGGCAGGTTGTTGCGGTTCAGGCGTGACGGCGTCAAGGCGCCAGACATCAGCGGGCAGCGGTTGACTGGTTTCACTGGCGACGGCGGCAATCGGTTCGAGTTCGGGCGGCAGTTCCCAGACCAGTTCGGGGGCCGGGGCTTCTTCGGCGACTTTGACGGGTTCTGCGACGGGCTCGGTAACCGGCGCCGCACTCGGTGGAGGGGCAGCATGAAGGCGCGCGCCCTCCAGCAAAAACAGACGTTGCTCGACACCCTGCAAAGCGACTTTCGCCTGCTCAAGTTGCTGCTGTTGCGCCGTCGCCAGCGAGCCAAGCCGAGCGATGCGGATCGTTTGCCCGATCGCCAGCCCCAGCAGCGCGCCCAACAAAGCCGCGCTGAACGACTCGTCAAGCAGCCAGCCGAGCACCAGCCCGATCAACATGAACATCCATTGCATGGTCGATATCCCTAAGCAGCCCCAAGACGGGGCGAGTCCGGCGATTGCTTCAGTCTAGGCACAAACCCTGTGGGAGCGAGCCTGCTCGCGAAAGCGGTTTGTCAGCCAACATTTCTGTTTAACATGACAACCGCTTCGCGAGCAGGCTCGCTCCCACATTGGATCGGTGGTGACTGGAGCAGCCGGTAACCGGCGCTCAGTATATCGATGTGGCCCAACAAACGTTGGGCCTTGCGCACATTTGTTGTGGAAAGTTACTCCAACGCTTTCCAGATATCCGTGGCGTACTCGCGAATCGTCCGGTCCGAAGAGAACCAGCCCATCCGCGCCGTGTTGAGCACCGCCGAACGCCACCAGTTGTTGGAATCGTGCCAATGCGCTTCAACGCGTTTTTGCGCTTCCCAGTAGGAATCGAAGTCGGCGCAGACCAGGAAGCGGTCGTAATCCACCAGCGAATCGATCAGCCCGGTATAGCGCGAGGTGTCATCCGGCGAGAACACCCCACTGCGGATCGCTTGCAGCACATCGTTCAAACGATGCGACGCGGCAATGTCCGGCAACGCGCTGAACTCGTGGTTCTGCTTGCGCGCCTCGACCTGCTGGGCGCTGAGGCCGAAGATGAACATGTGCTCCGCACCGATGCGCTCGCACATCTCGACGTTGGCACCGTCCAGCGTGCCGATGGTCAGCGCGCCGTTGAGGCCGAACTTCATGTTACTGGTGCCCGACGCCTCGAACCCGGCAGTGGAAATCTGCTCGGACAAGTCCGCCGCCGGAATGATGCTCTCCGCCAGACTGACGTTGTAGTTGGGCAGAAACACTACTTTGAGCAGGCCGCGCACGGTCGGGTCGTTGTTCACCACACGGGCGATATCGTTGGTCAGCTTGATGATCAGCTTGGCCTGGTGATAACTCGCCGCCGCTTTGCCGGCGAAGATTTTCACCCGTGGCACCCAGTCGACTTCCGGCTCGGCGCGAATCGCCTGATACAGCGCCACGGTGTGCATCAGGTTGAGCAACTGGCGTTTGTATTCGTGGATGCGTTTGACCTGCACATCGAACATCGCCGCCGGATTGACCGCGATACCCAAACGTTCATGAATCAGATAGGCCAGGGCTTTTTTGCTGTGCAGGCGTTGTTCGGCGAAGGCTTTGCGGAACGCGGTTTTCTCGGCGAAAGGCTCGAGATCGAGCAGTCGCTCTTCGGGGTTATCCAGCAAATCCGGCCCTAGCGCATCGACCAGCATCGAGGTCAGTTCGGAGTTGGCCTGATATAGCCAGCGGCGGAAGGTAATGCCGTTGGTTTTGTTGTTGATCCGCTCCGGGTACAGCTTGTGCAGTTCGGCGAACACGGTTTTTCGCATCAGTTGCGTGTGTAAGCCAGACACGCCGTTGACACTGTGCGAACCGAGGAATGCGAGGTTGCCCATGCGCACGCGACGACCGTTGTCTTCTTCGATCAGCGACACCGCACGGAGCACGTCGAAATCGTGGATGCCCTTGGCGCGCAGCGAATCGATGTGCTGAGCGTTGATCAGGTAAATGATCTGCATGTGTCGCGGCAGCATGCGCTCCATCAAACCCACGGGCCAGGTTTCCAGCGCTTCCGGCAGCAGCGTGTGGTTGGTGTACGACAGCGTGTCGACGGTCACTTGCCACGCCGCATCCCACGCGACGTCGTAGACGTCGACCAGTTGCCGCATCAGCTCGGCGACGGCAATCGAAGGGTGCGTATCATTGAGCTGGATCGCCGCGTGATCACCAAGGGTCAGCACCGAGGTGTGCATGTTGCGGTGACGACGCAGCAAATCCTGCAGCGAGGCCGCGACGAAAAAGTATTCCTGGCGCAGGCGCAGCTCTTGCCCTGCTTCAGTGCTGTCCGCCGGGTAGAGCACGCGGGAGATACTTTCGGCCCGGGCCACTTCGGCGACGGCGCCCAAGTGGTCACCGGCGTTGAAGCGCTCCAGGTGCAAATCTTCCATGGCGCGGGCACGCCAGAGGCGCAGTGTATTGACGCTCGCCCCGCGCCAGCCAACCACCGGCGTGTCATAAGCGATCGCGCGGACGGTTTCTGCCGGCGACCAGACCTGTTTGGATTTACCACTGACATCGGTGACGGTTTCGACGCTGCCGCCGAAGCCGATGGAGTAGACGACCTCTGGCCGCTCGAACTCCCACGGGTTGCCGAAATCCAGCCAGTGCTCGGTCTGCTCCTGCTGCCAGCCGTCGACGATGGCCTGGCGGAACAAGCCGTGCTCATACCGAATGCCATAACCATGGCCGGCGATACCGAGGGTCGACATGCTTTCCATGAAGCACGCCGCCAGACGACCAAGGCCGCCGTTGCCAAGCGCAGCATCGGGCTCCAGCAAACGAATGCGCTCCAGATCGACACCGAGTTCGGTCAACGCTTCACGGGCGACGTCGAGCAAGCCAAGATTGCTCAAGCTGTCGTAGAGCAAACGGCCGATAAGAAATTCCAGCGAGAGGTAATACACCCGCTTCTGGCCTTTGCGGTAGATCTGCCGGGTGTGGTCCATCCAGTGCTCGACCATGTGATCACGCGCCGCGAGGGCGATGGCTTCGAACCAGTCATGGTCGAACGCGTGATCGGGGTCTTTGCCCACCGCATAGGTGAGTTTGGTCAGGACGGCGTCGCGGAATGCGGCCACCTCTGCTTCGCGAACTAGTGGTTCTTGAGTCATCAATAGGACCTCGAGCGAGCGGGAATTGTCTGAGCCTAGACGGTCTGACCGACGGTGAGGGCTCTGGTTCGGCAGTATTTCCTGAGACTGTGAGATAGCCCGGCATTACCTTGTCGAGTGAGCTAATGAATGCAGGGGCCGTGCCGAATTGTCCGGCAATGTGCCTGCACGCAGAAAAAATCTGGCGAAAGGTTGTTCAAAAATCCACCAGTCCCGGTATGATCGCGCGCCCTGATGCACACACGCCTGGTAACTCCCGATGATGAAGCCCAACCTGATTGCCGCCGCCGAGATCGATCGTCTCGATACGTGGGCAAAATACTCAGCCCCGATGTGCGGTTCCTGCGTGTCCAGCTGCTGCACGCTGCCGGTCGAGGTGAAGATCAAGGATCTGGTGCGCATCGGTGTGGTCGACGAGTTCGAACTGGGCGATCCGCCAAAGAACATCGCCAAGCGTCTGCAAAAGGAAGGCTTGGTTGAGCGTTTCAATCAGAAGTCCGGCATCTTTACCCTGCAGCGCATGAGCAACAACGATTGCTACTACCTGGATCGTAAGAGCCGCTTGTGCACCATTTATGACAAGCGCCCGGATACCTGCCGCAATCACCCGAAGATCGGGCCGCGGCCGGGGTATTGCGCTTACAAGCCGAAAGAAGTTGAGCGCGTGCAGAATTTCCGCGCGATCGAGAAGTTTTAAAAGCTTACCCTCATCGGAACGCCGCCCGCCCAGCCCTCTCCCGGAGGGAGAGGGAGCCGACCGAAGTGTCTTGCGCCTGACATCGACCTGAAAAATATAGTCGATTATAGATTCGGTACAGCCCCACCAAATCGATTATGGATTCAGCAGAATTCTTTCAAGTCGATGCATCTCATGAATATCCCACGGTCAGTCCCCTCTCCCTCCGGGAGAGGGCTAGGGTGAGGGGCTTTTCAGCTTCAACACACTTCCCCCAGACAAACAAAAACGCCCCCGGTCTCGCGACCGGGGGCGTTTTTTTCAAGCTCGGGCTAAATTACACCTTGGCTTTCTTGGCAGCGCGGGTACGCTCGCTTTCGTCCAGGATCTTCTTGCGAAGACGGATGGACTTAGGAGTCACTTCGCACAGCTCGTCTTCCTGGATGTATTCCAGAGCCTGTTCCAGGGTGAAGCGAACAGGTGGTACCAGAGCGATGGTTTCGTCTTTACCCGAAGCACGCATGTTGTCGAGCTTCTTGCCCTTGGTAGGGTTAACGCCCAGGTCGTTGTCGCGGCTGTTCTGACCAACGATTTGACCGTTGTAGATCTCCTGGCCGTGTTCTACGAACAGCTTGCCACGAGCCTGCAGGGTTTCCAGCGAGTAGGTCAGTGCCTTACCGGTTTCAACCGAAACCAGAACGCCGTTCTGACGGCCGGACATGTGGCCCGACTTGACGGTGTCGTAGCGATCGAAGATCGAGGTCAGGATGCCAGCACCGTTGGTCAGGGTCAGGAACTGGTTACGGAAACCGATCAGACCGCGAGCAGGGATGTTGTATTCCAGACGAACACGGCCCTTGCCATCAGGAACCATGTTGCTCAGGTCGCCTTTACGCAGACCCATCTCTTCCATGACCTTGCCCTGAGCTTCTTCAGGGATGTCGATGGTGACGTTTTCGAACGGTTCTTGTTTAACGCCGTTCACTTCACGAATGATTACTTCAGGACGGCCCAGGGCCAGCTCGAAGCCTTCGCGACGCATGGTTTCGATCAGTACCGAGAGGTGCAGCTCACCACGGCCGGAAACCTTGAACTTGTCAGCGGTGTCGCCTTCTTCAACGCGCAGTGCAACGTTGTACAACAGCTCTTTGTCCAGACGGTCCTTGATGTTACGGGACGTCACGAACTTGCCTTCTTTACCGCAGAATGGCGAGTCGTTTACCTGGAAGGTCATCGAAACGGTTGGCTCGTCAACGGTCAGAGGCTTCATCGCCTCGACAGTGTCCGGGTGGCACAGGGTGTCGGAGATGAACAGCGAGTCCATACCGCTGATGCAAACGATATCGCCTGCTGCAGCTTCTTCAACGTCGATGCGGTGCAGACCGTGGTGACCCATCAGTTTCAGGATACGGCCGTTACGGCGCTTGCCGTCGGCACCGATCGCCACAACCGGGGTGTTCGGCTTGACGCGGCCACGAGCGATACGGCCAACGCCGATAACACCCAGGAAGCTGTTGTAGTCCAGAGCGGAGATCTGCATCTGGAACGCGCCGTCACGGTCAACAGCCGGAGGCGGAACGTGGTCGACTACCGCTTGGTACAGCGGAGTCATGTCTTCCGCCATGGCGGTGTGATCCAGACCGGCAATGCCGTTCAGGGCCGAAGCGTAAACAACCTGGAAGTCCAGTTGTTCTTCGGTTGCACCGAGGTTGTCGAACAGGTCGAAGATCTGGTCCAGAACCCAGTCCGGACGCGCGCCTGGACGGTCAACCTTGTTGATCACCACGATTGGACGCAGGCCGGCTTCGAAAGCCTTCTTGGTCACGAAACGGGTTTGCGGCATAGGGCCGTCTTGAGCGTCAACCAGCAGCAGAACGGAGTCAACCATCGACATTACGCGTTCAACTTCGCCACCGAAGTCGGCGTGGCCCGGGGTGTCCACGATGTTGATGTGGTAGCCGTTCCAGTTGATGGCGGTGTTTTTCGCCAGAATGGTAATACCGCGCTCTTTTTCCTGGTCGTTGGAGTCCATCACGCGCTCGTCGTTGAGCTCGTTGCGCTCCAGAGTGCCGGATTGACGCAGGAGTTTGTCTACCAGGGTGGTTTTACCATGGTCAACGTGGGCAATGATGGCGATGTTGCGTAGATTTTCGATCACTTGTGTATCTCGATCAGAGGATTCGGTTTGCTGACAAGTCTTGGCAGCGATTAGCAGTAGTGTCCGGCATGGCCGTTACAGCTTGACGGCGGTGTCGGGGGGCCGGTGACGCAGGCCACAGGCAAACAGCCCCGGGCACTTAGCTCGGTCGATAAACGCGCACATTGGCATGCCCCTCACTGAGCAAATGGTGAGCATGCAGGCGACTCATCACGCCTTTGTCGCAATACAGCAGGTACTGGCGAGTCGGATCCAGCTCCTTGAAACGAGCGTTCACTGCGTAGAACGGCATCGTCTGTACTTCTACGCCAGCGAGTTCCAGCGGCTCATCCTCGGCGGCATCCGGGTGACGGATGTCGATCACGATCTGGCCTGCCAGTGCTTCGCTGACTTCTTCAATCTGTACGTCCTGGCCCAATTCGTCGATTACCCGATCGATTGGCACCAGTTTGGCGTTTTCGAGCGCACGCTCGAGGACTGCCATGTCGAATTCTTTCTCTTCGTGTTCAACGCGACCGCGTTTGGCGGCGGTCTTCGGGTTGACCGAAATGACCCCACAGTATTCCGGCATGTGCCGGGCGAAATCGGCCGTGCCGATCTCGTTGGCGGTGTCGATGATGTCCTGCTTGTGCGCCACGATCAGCGGACGCAGGACCAGCTTGTCGGTCACGCAGTCGATCACCGACAGGTTCGGCAGCGTCTGGCTCGACACCTGGGAGATCGCCTCGCCAGTGACCAGCGCCTCGATCTGCAGGCGATCGGCGATGTTGGAGGCCGCGCGCAACATCATACGCTTCAATACGACGCCCATATGACTGTTATCGACTTTGCCGAGAATTTCACCCAGCACTTCTTCGAACGGAACACTGACAAATAGCACGCGTTGCGAGCTGCCGTACTTCTTCCAGATGAAATGCGCGACTTCCATCACGCCCAATTCGTGGGCACGACCGCCAAGATTGAAGAAGCAGAAGTGCGTCATCAGGCCGCGACGAATGATCTGGTAGGCGGCAACGGTCGAGTCAAAGCCGCCGGACATCAATACCAGCGTCTGCTCGAGGGCGCCGAGCGGGTAACCGCCGATGCCGTTGTGCTGGCTGTGGATGACAAACAACCGTTTGTCGCGAACTTCAATACGGACTTCGATTTCCGGCGCTTTCAGGTCGATACCGGCGGCACCGCACTCACGGCGCAGCTTGCTGCCGACGTATTTTTCGACATCCATCGAGCTGAACGTGTGCTTGCCCGCGCGCTTGCAGCGCACCGAAAAAATCTTCCCGGCCAGCGCATCACCGTAGTGCTGTTTGCACTTTTCGGTGATGTCGTCGAAGTCGCCCAGCGGGTACTCGTCGATCTGCAGAAAGTGCGCGATGCCCGGCATGCAGGTCAGGCGCTCACCCATCTCTTTCAAGGCTTTGGCGTCGGTAACGCGGGTTTCCAGCTCGAGATTGTCCCACACACCGTTCACCACCACGGCCGGGTCCAGGTCGCGGAGCACGGTGCGGATGTTCTTGGCCAACTGGCGGATGAACTTCGTCCGGACAGGTCGGCTTTTGATGGTGATCTCGGGGAAGACTTTTACGATTAGTTTCATGAAAACAGCGCGCGAACGGCCAGCCGAAAAAGGGGGGCGCGGATTATAGCGGAAATTGCTCAAGGTTTAACCAGTTAATGTGCAGAAGGTTTTGCACGCACCAAAACAGGTCATTTTCGAATCAAGACGCTACATTAGAGGGCGAGATTTCCAGCGATCAGGCGTTTGAAGCCTTTATAAGCGTGAATTTGGGGCAAAAAACCCATGCTGGGGCACTGGCATGCAATTTGCTCCCTTGTGAGGCAGGTTGCCTTGGCAGAGTATTCGCGCCGGCATCACCCAAATTCAAGGGCATCCACTACCAAGCCCGAAGCCACCCGGAGGACATATGTCGAAGACGGTTCAACTCATCAAAGATCATGACGTCAAGTGGATTGATCTGCGCTTCACGGACACCAAAGGCACTCAGCACCACGTGACCATGCCGGCTCGCGATGCGCTGGATGAAGACTTCTTCGAAGTCGGCAAGATGTTCGACGGTTCCTCCATCGCTGGCTGGAAAGGCATCGAAGCCTCCGACATGATCCTGATGCCGGTTGACGAAACTGCCGTTCTCGACCCTTTCACCGAAGACGCCACTCTGATCCTGGTGTGCGACATCATCGAACCTTCGAGCATGCAAGGCTACGACCGCGACCCACGTGCGATCGCCAAGCGTGCCGAAGAACACCTGAAAGCCACCGGTATCGGTGACACCGTGTTCGCCGGTCCAGAGCCAGAATTCTTCATCTTTGACTCGGTGAAATTCAAGTCGGACATTTCCGGCTCGATGTTCAAGATCTACTCCGAGCAAGGTTCGTGGATGTCCGACCAGGACATCGAAGGCGGCAACAAGGGTCACCGTCCAGGCGTGAAAGGCGGCTACTTCCCGGTTCCACCGTTCGACCACGACCACGAAATCCGTACCTCCATGTGCAACGCACTGGAAGAAATGGGCCTGACCGTTGAAGTTCACCACCACGAAGTGGCGACTGCCGGCCAGAACGAAATCGGCGTCAAGTTCAACACCCTGGTGAAGAAAGCCGACGAAACCCAGACCCTGAAGTACGTTGTCCACAACGTTGCTGACGCTTACGGCCGCACCGCGACCTTCATGCCGAAGCCACTGTACGGCGACAACGGTTCGGGCATGCACGTACACATGTCGATCTGGAAAGACGGCAAGAACACCTTCGCCGGTGAAGGCTATGCCGGCCTGTCCGATACCGCTCTGTACTTCATCGGCGGCATCATCAAGCACGGTAAGGCCCTGAACGGCTTCACCAACCCGGCGACCAACTCCTACAAGCGTCTGGTACCAGGCTTCGAAGCTCCGGTAATGCTGGCCTACTCGGCTCGCAACCGTTCCGCTTCGATCCGTATTCCTTACGTGTCGAGCCCGAAAGCCCGCCGTATCGAAGCACGCTTCCCGGATCCGGCTGCCAACCCGTACCTGGCCTTCGCAGCACTGCTGATGGCCGGTCTGGACGGTATCCAGAACAAGATCCACCCGGGCGACGCTGCCGACAAAAACCTGTACGACCTGCCGCCTGAAGAGGCGAAAGAGATCCCGCAAGTTTGCGGCAGCCTGAAAGAAGCCCTGGAAGAGCTGGACAAGGGCCGCGCGTTCCTGACCAAGGGCGGCGTGTTCTCCGACGACTTCATCGACGCTTACATCGCGCTGAAATCGGAAGAAGAAATCAAGGTTCGCACCTTCGTACACCCACTGGAATATGAGCTGTACTACAGCTGCTGATCCGGTAGCGCCGCGTTACGTGGCGTGAGTGAAAGAGGCCTCCTTCGGGAGGCCTTTTTTATTGCCCGCGATTTTATGGCGTCACGCAGATCCCTGTGGGAGCGAGCCTGCTCGCGAAGGCGTCGTATCAGTCGCCATCACTGCCAATGACGCACCGCATTCGCGAGCAGGCTCGCTCCCACAGGGGATTTGTGGTGTCTGAATAATCTCTGGATGTGTGCAGGGTTGGGCCAACCGTCGCGTCTGACCTATGCTGCACCCCATCGCTTTCTATCCCGGTCGATTTCATGGGTCGCACCTTTCTCTACATTCTATTGTTGATCGCCCTGCCCGCCGCCGCGCAGATCTACAAGTACACCGATGCCAATGGCAACACGGTGTACAGCGATCATTCGCCGGACGGCGTACAGGCGCAGCCCGTGGAATTGCCGCCGCTCAATCGCGTCGAGCCGCAAGCACCGAGCGCACCCCCTGCGCCCGTCAGCGACAACCGCGAACCTCAGCGCAACGCCTACGACATCCTCGAACTCGCCGGGCTGCCCACCGAAGAAGCCCTGCGCGCGAACAACGGCACCTTCATCGTCAACGTGCTGATCAAGCCGCGTCTGCAACCGCCGCATCAATTAAGGCTGGTACTCGATGACGAACCCTACGGCCAGCCAAGCAATGTGCCGATTCTGCAGTTGGTGAACGTCGATCGCGGCGAGCATCGTCTCGCCGTGCAGGTCATCGACGGTCAGATGATCATTCAACAGAGCCCGCCAGTCGCCCTCAGCGTACAACGGGTGCACACGCCATGATCCGCGCATGGCTGATCGTCGCGATGGCGATGGTGACACTGCAAGCCTCAGCCGAAGTATTCACTTACATCGATGCGCAGGGCAATCGCGTCTACACCGATCAACCGCGCGGCAACGCCAAACGCGTACCGATCGCGACCAGCAATCGCATGTCCGCCAATTCAACCGCTGCCGCACCGATCACCACCGCAAAAAAATCCCCGGAACAGCCGCTGTTCCACTACGACATGCTGCGCATTCTGGTGCCCGAACCCGATGCAACCATTCGCAGCAGCGCCGGCGAAATCATCGTCAGTGTCACCAGCGAGCCGGGCCTGCAACGCGGCCACCGCTATCGCTTGCTGCTGGATGGGCAGGCCACCGGCGAACCCGGCCTGAGTCCGGTGTTCCCGCTGAACAATATTGATCGCGGCAGCCACAATCTTTCCGTCGAAATCCTCGACGCTGAAGGCAGAACAGTCGAACGCACCGCCAACCAGCCCTTCCACATGCTACGCATTTCCCTCGCGCAAAAACGCCAGGTCAAACCCTGCGTCGCCGAAGACTACGGCGTGCGCCCGGAATGCCCATTGAAAGACAAACCCGAAGAGCCGAAAAACCCCTTCCTGCGTTTCTTCTAACGCCGTTCAGCTTTGCGCACTATATTGGTGCAATAGTTTGCACCGTACCCACAACCCAACCCATTTTGGTTCGAAACTTCCCGTTCGAGCTGGCACCCTGCCACTCAAACGAGCGTCAAACGCCTGTTTCAGGCGTTGAACGCTTCTTTTCAGAGCCTTGGTTTGGTTTTTGCATTTTCCCGATACCGACGCTTGCTTGTTGCGCACGCTCCGCCCCCAAAAGAGGCTCCGATGACTATTAGCGACGCAATCCACCGTTTGCTGCTCGACAACCTGACCACCGCCACCATCCTGCTCGACGCCGAATTGCGCCTCGAGTACATGAACCCGGCGGCGGAGATGCTGCTCGCCATCAGCGGGCAGCGCAGCCATGGGCAATTCATCAGCGAGCTGTTCACCGAATCCACCGAGGCGCTGAATTCCCTGCGCCAGGCCGTGGAACAGGCGCATCCGTTTACCAAACGCGAAGCGATGCTCACCGCCCTCACCGGTCAGACGTTGACCGTGGATTACGCGGTGACGCCGATCCTCAGCAACGGCGCGACCATGCTCCTGCTGGAAGTCCATCCGCGTGACCGCTTGCTGCGGATCACCAAGGAAGAAGCGCAACTGTCCAAGCAGGAAACCAGCAAGATGCTGGTGCGCGGCCTCGCCCACGAAATCAAGAACCCGCTGGGCGGCATCCGTGGCGCCGCGCAACTGCTGGCTCGCGAGCTGCCGGAAGACAGCCTGCGCGATTACACCAACGTGATCATTGAAGAGGCCGACCGCCTGCGCAATCTGGTCGACCGCATGCTCGGCTCGAACAAGCTGCCGTCGCTGGCGATGTGCAACGTCCACGAAGTGCTCGAGCGCGTCTGCCAACTGGTTGAAGCCGAAAGCCAGGGCTGCATCACCTTGGTGCGCGATTACGACCCAAGCATTCCCGACGTGTTGATCGATCGCGAGCAAATGATTCAGGCCGTGCTGAACATTGTGCGCAACGCGATGCAGGCGATCAGCAGCCAGAACGAGCTGCGCCTGGGGCGCATCAGCCTGCGCACACGCGCAATGCGCCAGTTCACCATCGGCCACATCCGCCATCGTCTGGTAACCAAGATCGAGATCATCGACAACGGCCCGGGGATCCCGGCGGAACTTCAGGAAACCATTTTCTTTCCCATGGTCAGCGGACGCCCGGACGGTACCGGACTCGGCCTGGCCATTACCCAGAACATCATCAGCCAGCACCAGGGCCTGATCGAGTGTGACAGCCATCCAGGCCACACCACCTTCTCGATCTTTCTGCCACTGGAACAAGGAGCCACATCGACATGAGCCGTAGTGAAACCGTGTGGATCGTCGATGACGACCGTTCTATCCGTTGGGTTCTGGAAAAAGCCTTGCAGCAGGAAGGCATGACCACCCAGAGCTTCGACAGTGCTGATGGCGTGATGAGTCGTCTGGCCCGTCAGCAGCCTGACGTGATCATTTCCGACATTCGCATGCCCGGTGCCAGCGGTCTGGATTTGTTGGCGCGTATTCGCGAGCAGCATCCACGGTTGCCGGTCATCATCATGACCGCTCATTCCGATCTGGACAGCGCTGTTGCCTCGTATCAGGGCGGCGCTTTCGAATACTTGCCGAAGCCGTTCGACGTTGATGAAGCAGTGTCGCTGGTCAAACGTGCGAATCAACACGCACAGGAACAACAAGGCCTGGAAGTCGTACCAGCCTTGACTCGCACCCCGGAAATCATCGGTGAAGCGCCGGCGATGCAGGAAGTGTTTCGCGCCATCGGGCGCTTGAGCCACTCCAACATCACCGTGCTGATCAACGGCGAATCCGGCACCGGTAAAGAGCTGGTAGCCCACGCACTGCACCGCCACAGCCCGCGCGCGGCCTCGCCGTTCATCGCGCTGAACATGGCGGCAATCCCGAAAGACCTGATGGAATCCGAGCTGTTCGGCCATGAGAAAGGCGCGTTCACCGGCGCGGCGAACCTGCGTCGCGGCCGCTTTGAACAGGCTGACGGCGGCACGCTGTTCCTCGATGAAATCGGCGACATGCCAGCGGATACGCAAACCCGTTTGCTACGGGTTCTGGCCGATGGCGAGTTCTACCGCGTCGGCGGGCATGTGCCGGTGAAGGTCGATGTACGCATCATCGCCGCGACCCACCAGAATCTGGAAACCCTGGTCCACGCCGGCAAATTCCGCGAGGACTTGTTCCACCGCCTCAACGTGATCCGCATCCACATCCCGCGCCTGTCGGATCGTCGTGAAGACATCCCGACCCTGGCCAAGCACTTCCTCAGCCGCGCCGCGCAAGAATTGGCGGTGGAGCCGAAGTTGCTGAAAAGCGAGACCGAGGAATACCTGAAGAACCTGCCGTGGGGCGGCAACGTGCGTCAGCTGGAGAACACCTGCCGCTGGATCACCGTGATGGCGTCCGGGCGCGAAGTGCACATCAGCGACTTGCCGCCAGAACTGCTGAACCTGCCACAGGACTCGGCGCCGGTGACCAACTGGGAGCAGGCGCTGCGTCAGTGGGCCGATCAGGCCTTGGCGCGTGGCCAGTCGAGTCTGCTCGACAGCGCGGTGCCGGCGTTTGAGCGGATCATGATCGAGACGGCGCTGAAGCACACCGCCGGGCGGCGTCGAGATGCCGCGGTTTTGCTGGGTTGGGGGCGTAATACCCTGACGCGCAAGATCAAGGAATTGGGGATGAAGGTTGATGGTGGGGATGATGATGAGGGGGATGAGGGTTAAAACCTTGTTCGCTTGAGGGTAGTTGTGTACTCAGGATCCATCCCCCCCACCCCAGCCCTCTCCCCCCATAGGGGAGAGGGGGAAAGGGAGCCGATTTGTATGATTTTCAAGACCTGAGTTCGGCGGGGTATTGCAGGTCGGCGTAACTTGACGGGCGACCCGGTCAGTCCCCTCTCCCTATGGGCGGTCCGACGTTTCGGGAGGGTTAGGGTGAGGGCCACCGTGCACCGCATCAATGCACAATGACCCGTGATCGCGCACGGTCGTATCGCCAGAACCACTCCTGAAAACACTGAAGAACCCTTTATTCAAAAACCCGAAAGCCCCGAATTCCGGGGCTTTCGCGTTTCTCATCAGCTTTTTTGTTTCAACAGATTAAAACCTGGCACGCCCCCTGCAATAACCTTTACAGGTGATTCGATTCACCACCCGTTTCGGGGACCTTGGTACAGGCAGGCCGGGGATTCCCCTCTTTACATCGGGCTCACACCGCATCGCGACGAGCCCACCTTTTTGGGATCCTTGGTACAGGCAGGCCGGGGGTTCCCTCTTTACACCGGACCGACGCGTCACGCGAAGTCCATCCCGTTTTGGGAACCCTGATACAGGCAGGTCAGGGATTCCCGCTTTTACACCGCCTCGCAACCCAGCGTCATCCCAGCTTCGGGTGTTTAGGCAAATGATGCCGGGGCTGGTTTTGCCAATCCGGGTCAAACTTCTTTATTTCCTCTTCGAGCCTGTCCAGCATCTTTCCGGGGCTGGGTTCAGTCAACGCAATATCCCGCAAACCGTCTTGCTCACCCAGACTGACCTTTTGGAAATGTTCAAGAAAGGACCAGACGCGACGTTGCAAAAGTGCGCGTTCGACCAGAAATTCGGGCGTGCGGACCAGTTTTCTTATTTTGACCATCATCACGCTGTTTAACGGAATGGCTAGCGAGCCCCAAAGGCCGTATTTTCCTGGGTGTTGTGCCTGCGGCACATTATGTAGCCAATGATTGATCCCCAAATCAGCCTGCCAGTCTCTCAGCCAGAAATCGATGCCTGTTTGTCGACGCGCAGCAATCAGTCGTCGAAGGGAAACGGGGTCGGAAATCAGCGCGCCCTCCAGCTCAAAACCTTTTCTGAGTTCTACGGTTTCAGGGATCGATGTGATCCTGTTATAGACCAGGCTCAAACGAGTTTTGGGAATCGTGGATGTGACACCTTCCGGAAAGCGGGTTATGTAAGTGTGTCCAAGATCTACCTCCAGCAAGGCTGTCATTCCGCCGAGCGACGGCGCTACAGCAAGTCTGCTGTGCTCGAATTTCAATACCTCAAGTCGCCTCGGACCGTTCGGCAAACCAAGCCCGGCCGGCAGCTGGCTCATGTAGGTACGGGACAGATCGAGTACTCGCAACTCGGGCATGTTGGTGACGTCAGGGGCATCATGCAAATTCGGATTATGGTGCAGATCGAGCACTTGCAAACGTGACATCGAAACTGGATCAGACAACCCTTCCGGCAGACCGTATAAATCACAGGAGCGACAGCGCAGTACCCGCAACTCGCTCATACCGCGCACCGAAAGACGAGGCCAGATACTGCAGTTTGTCAGGCTCAACTCCTGCAAACGGTTCAATCGGGTGAAATGTTCAAGACCGATTGACGGTAGCCAAAGACTGGTTTCGCGTATCTCCAGAACCTTCAGCGCGGCAAGTTTATCGATTTCGCCAAGCAGGCTATTATTCTTGCCCCTGAGTCGGTGTACTTCGAGGGTTTCAATGTGGGAAAACACCGAGAATAAACCGCCCAGATTTTTCGAGGTGCTTCCTGTCAGGCCAAGAGAAACGACGGAGCTTAGTCGGGTCGAAAACACCGGCAACGCCAGGTTCCCTCGCTCCCCCAGATCCAGTTCCAGCTTGAAGCCGACCACTCGACCATCACGGTAGACTTTCTCCGCCTCCTCACCTTGCCACTTGTACAGTCGGCGCATCCTGTCACCTACAGCGAGCCGCCGACGGCGCTCCGCGCTGTCATTGCCCTTATAGGCGGTCTCCCAGGCACGGATCTCACGGCTCAGTTGGGGGAACTCAAGTTGAAGCCGCTTGAGTTCCACCTCTGCCGCACCCGTTTCGCCAAATCGCGCGATGAAGGCATCGGCATGATGATCTTTCGCGTCGGTAAAGTAGCGTTTGACCTGTGCTCGCGTGGTCGCGACAACGACCGGCGGTTGAGCGCCTGAGGGTCCCGGGTTGGCGAGCCAGGGGCGATGAAAGTTAAACGGGTTGGCGTGTGCCGGGTCATTGCGGTCCATGCCGCCCCGCAAACCCGTGAGGATAGAGACCCAGGTGTTCTGCGCGTTGCGGGTAATGGCTCGGGTTTCACCGCTGCGGCTGGCGCGATAGATGTTCGCACTGTCGGTGGCGACGGGATCCTTGGGATTGACCAGACGCCACACTTTGTATTCCGGGCGCGACGCATCAAGATCCTGCATCACCTGATACGCCTTTTCGTCGAGGACCACATAGATCTTGCCATCGTGACGCAACAGGCCGTCGCTACCGGGTTCGACACCGCTGACATCCAGCTCTGTGCGAAAGGCATGCAAGCTTGCGTCGGTCAGAGGAATGGTGTGTGCATTGAAGTCGTTGTGCGGATGCCAGAGGCCACTTTCGGTGTCACGCAGCAGCAACGGCCCGGAGGGTACTAATTCGTTTGAATGTCGAGCCCGATACTGCCCCGTGTCCGGATCCACCCCGACAAGAACGATGACGCCCTCGTGTACACTCACATACTGGCGATTTTTGTACAGCATGAAGCCTTCGCCGTCGGCACTCGGTAGCTCCGCCGATGACTTTATCTCGTAACTCTCCAGCGACGTGTATGCGACGGGAAGGTTTTCAGCCCGGAGCGACGCCTGATGAACCGTGATCGTCGGCGCCGGCAAAATTGCATCAAGATCTGCATCACTGCCAAGTGACTTGTTTTGCAACTTCGGATCATCGACACGCGTCCACGGATCCACGCCATTTCGGCCCGGCTTGACAGCATGTGCTGAATCCCCATCCGGCCTTTTAGTCGGATTGACGTGAACATCCACTCGAGTAATGCCAACAACAGGTGGTTTTCCTGGCATGTTTTTCATCCTTGAAAAAGTCGTCCCTGGCATTCACGCAAGGGACAACAGCATCGGCATCCTGCCGGTATTAATGGAGAACCAGATTTAAAGTAAGTAGCGAAGCGCTGATCCCGGAGTCAATCAAGCCTCGGACGCTTGGGCAAATGATGCTGGGGCGGGTTTTGCCGCTTTGGATCATTTTCGCGTATGTCGGCTTCCAGCCTGTCCAGCATTTTTCCGGGGCTGCGTTCATTGAGCAAAATATCGTTGAGCCGTATCCGCCCGCTAATGTCGGCATCGCTGTAATCCCTGAGAAACCACCAGACGCGACGCTCCAGAAGCGGACGCTCGGCGTGGAATTCCGGTGTCGCACTCAGGGTCCGAATCCTGATGCTAACGTCAGGGTCGAGTTCACCGACCGTGTTCCACAGTTTCCGTTTTTTACCTACATCTTCATGCACGCTTTGCAGCCAAAGGTCCGCCGACTGATCATTGCTGATTTCTCCCAGCCAAACGTCGATGCCTGTTCTTTGGCGTGCCTCTATGAGCCGCCGAAAGGAAGCCGGATCCGTTATGGGGTTGCCCATAAGATTGAGGCCCGCTCCGATTTCATAGGATTCGGGGATCGATGCAATACGGTTGTTCGCCAGATTCAACACTTTTGAGGGAATCTCGGACGTGATGCTCTCCGGAAACTTATCCAGACCGGTGTTGGAAAGATCAAGTTCCTGCAGAGCAGCCATTCCCTTGACTGAAGGCACAATAGAGAGCGGATTGTCGCCAAGTTTCAATACTTCCAGTCTCGACGGCCCGTTGTCGGCTTCAAGCCCGAAAGGGATTCGGCGTATCCCGGCGCCTGTCAGATCCAGCACACGCAACTCGGTCATCCCGGAAATGTCAGGATCCGTCAGAAACAAAATGTTCTGGTATTGAACAGACAACCGAGAGCGCACCGGGTCGGGATAAAAATTCAGCGCTGCCACATGTGTTTCACCAAGCCTCAACACCTGCAGTCTGGTCATACCCCTCACCGAAAAATCATCCTCTAAGTCACAATCCCGCAGGTTCAGTTCTCGTAAATGGGGGAGCCTCGCTAATTGCTCGGCAAAGCGCGAACCCAAATTGAATCTTGAGTAAACACGCTCATATGAGGAGTACTCGAAGGTTCCTCTGGTGATTATCTGGCTTGTTACCGTCAGACTTTCAATGTTGGGAAATTGCGCAAAAAACACCTCCGGGTTCAGCGGCGCATGACCTCTTAACGTCAGAGAAACGACTGACTTGAATTTCAATGAAAGCAGCTTATCGACAGGCCATAGTGTGAGATTGATGTCCAGCTTGAAACCGGATAGCTGTCCATCGCTATAGACTCGCTGATCAGGCTGACCTTGCCACTTGTACAATTGGCGCAGCGTGTGCCACATGCCAAAGACCTCTGTTATCCAAGAGGTCCCTGTACCGTGATTGTGATGGGTCGGCATGCTGACGTGCGCGATGCCCAGTTGCGCAAGCCCGAGCTGAATTCGCTTGAGCTCTATATCTGCCACATCCTTGTCACCAAAGCGGGCGATGAAGGCATCCGCCTCCAGATCGATCGTTTCCGGCAGGTATCTTTGGACCTGCGCTCGGGTAGTTGGCTCAATGACTTCACGCGGGTACCACAGCCCACTGTCGGCATCGCGTAACATCACCGGGCCCAGTTGCGACTCGCTTGTCCGGCGGGCCCGATACAGCCCTGTCTCCGGATCCACGCGAACAGGAACAATCTTGCGGTCGGCCACCTCAGCGTAGGTGACTCTCGGGGTAACCCTCAAGCCTTCGCTGTTGACTTCTGGAATCAACGTCTCGAGGCTGACCAAGTAATCAACGAACGACAACGGAGAGGTGGGCTGAGGAACTTCAACCGGAGCGCTGTTCAGCACCATGTCAACCGCCGGGCGGATGACGCCGAGGTCTGTAGCCCCCGATGAACCGGCTCGCGGTTGCGGATCATCGGAAAGACCTGAACCCGCTCCTCTGCGAACCGATGGGCCGGGAAGTGGAATGTCCACCTCCGCCGGTCGGGTCGGGCTGGTCGAAGCATCCACTTTCACGTGAGTGCTGCCACCGGTAGGTGGTTTTATTGGCATGTTTTTTCATCCTTGAAGAAATCACCCTTGGCATTCGTGCAAGGGACGATGGTGTTGGCATCCTGCCGATATCAATGGAACGCCGCGCTTTGGTATTGCCCGTCGAGACGTTTACGGATCAAGCCTCGGACGCTTGGGCAAATGATGCTGGGGCGGGTTTTGCCGCTTTGGATCATTTTCGCGTATGTCGGCTTCCAGCCTGTCCAGCATTTTTCCGGGGCTGCGTTCATTGAGCAAAATATCGTTGAGCCGTATCCGCCCGCTAATGTCGGCATCGCTGTAATCCCTGAGAAACCACCAGACGCGACGCTCCAGAAGCGGACGCTCGGCGTGGAATTCCGGTGTCGCACTCAGGCTCCGGATCCTGATTCTAACGTCAGGGTCGAGTTCACCGATCGTGTTCCACAGTTTCCGTTTTTTACCTACATCTTCATGCACGCTTTGCAGCCAAAGGTTTTCCGACCGATCATTGCTGACCGGTCCCAGCCAAAAGTCGGTGCCTGTTTTTTTGCGTGCCTCTATCAGCCGCCGAAAGGACGCCCGATCCGTTATGGGATTGCCCATGAGATTGAGGCCCGCTCTGATCTCACAAGATTCGGGGATCGATGCAATACGGTTGTTCGCCAGATTCAACACTTTTGCGGGAATCTCGGAGGTGATGCCCTCCGGAAATCTGTCTAACCCTGTGTTGGAAAGATCAAGTTCCTGCAGAGCAGCCATTCCCTTGACTGAAGGCACAATAGAGAGCGGATTATCGCCGAGTTTCAATACTTCCAGTCGCAACGGCCCGTTGTCAGCATTAAGTCCAGAGAGATGATGTATTCCCGTCTGCTCCAGATCCAATACACGCAACCCGGTCATGCCGGCCACCGAAAAATCAGGCGGCAAGTTACTCTTTCGCAGCTTCAATTCCCGTAAACGCGCAAGCCTTGCCAATTCTTCGAGACTGCCTGACTCCATGGTGAGCCTCAGTCTGCGATTCGCAGGATCGATACCATATCGATAACCCACGTTCAGACTTTCAAGGTTGGGAAATATTGTAAAAAAACCTTCCGGAAGAGTCAGACCCAGCCCCCCCAGGTCAAGGGAAACGATAGAGTTGAAAGTCGTTGGAGGGGGCTGAAGATCTGGCCATTCCTGAAGATGCAGAGAGAGCTTGAAACCCACCGGCCGCCTATCGTGAAAGACCAACTCGTCAGGCTCCCCTTGCCATGTGTACAGACGGCGCAACTTGAGACCCAACGCATTTCTGCTGGCGTCATAGACATCTTTCCAAAGGCTGACCTCATGGTCCAGTCGGGCAAGTCCAAGCTGGAGCCGTTTGAGCTCCACCTCTGCCGCCTTGTTGTCACCGAAGTGCACGCTGAAGTGATCGGCTTGTTGATCGGTCGCTTTCGGGAAGTATTCTCGGAACTGCGCTTGGGTGGTTGGCTCAGCGGCATTGAGCAAGCGCCCGGCGCCGCTGCCGGTATCACTGCGCAGTAATGAGTCCGGCGGCAGTGATTCGCTTGACAGACCTGTTTCCGCTTCCAGTCTTTCCAGCTTTTTCATGGGACTGAGTTCACCCTTCACAATGTCTTTCAGCCTGGCCCGAGCGCCGGGTTCAGCCTTACTGTAGCTCTCGAAAAACCGCCAGACCCGTTGCTGCAAAAGCGCGCGTTCAACGTGAAATTCGGGCGTACGCGACAGTTGCCAGACGATTTTCCTCACCTCGAGCCAGGGTTCGTCAACGCTGTTCCAAAGTTTCAGATTTTCAGGCAGATCCTCTAGCGGCAAATGTCGTAGCCAGGCATTTGGCGAGCTATCAGTACCTCCTTCTCCCAGCCAAATATCAGTACCTGTTTTTATACGCGCGTCCATCAGCCGCCGGAGGGTCGGCAGATCCGTTATGGGATTGCCGATGAGATTGAAACCCGCTCTGATTTCAACGGACTCAGGGATCGATGTAATGCGGTTGTTCGAAAGATTCAGCACTTCCCCGGGAATTTCGGACGTGATGCCCTCCGGAAACTTGTCCAGACCGGTGTTGGAAAGGTCCAGCTCCTGCAGCGCAGTCCTGCCTTTTAGCGAGGGCATAACAGCAAGTGGATTGTCGCCGAGCTTCAATACTTCCAGTCGTAACAGCCCATTGTCAGCATCCAGACCGAGCGGGAGCTGGTTTATGCCGGTCTGTGTCAGATCCAATACACGCAACTCGGTCATCCCTGTCACGTCAGGCGCCACTTTCAAGAACGCATTCTGGTGCAGATCCAGGACCTGCAAGCCCAACCGCCCTGGCATGACATTCACCATACCGGTCAGATCCGTCACCCCCTGAACGTTGCGAAGTGACAGTGCCCGCAGTTCGGTCATGCCTGTCAGCGAAAACCCGGCAGGCAGATTGCCGTCTTGCAGATTCAGCTCGCGTAAATGGGGAAGTCTGGTCAATTGTTCAACAAAGTCCTGATCAATCTTGAACCTGGAGAAGGTACGGGGCCGGCCACCGGGGAAACGGAACTGATCGCCAGGGCGAGGGGATGTGGGCCATTGACTAACCGCCGCAAGACTTTCAATGCTGGGAAACTGCGCAAGTACCGACTTCGGGATTTGCTGGTCACCAGCCCTGAGGGTAAGGGCGACAACAGAGTTGAATTTTGTTGAGTTGGGAAAAGCGACTGGCCAGAAATCGAGATCGATATCCATCTTGAAACCCACTGGTTGCTCTGCGTGATAGACACGCTCATTGGGTTCGCCCTGCCACTTGTAAAGCCTGCGTAGCTTACTCGCCATGACCACGCCAGCATCAGGAGAGTCGTGATAAACCGTTTGCATTAAAAAATCGATATCGAGCTCCATATCAGCAAGCCCACGCTCAATCCGTTTGAGCTCCACATCTGCCACATCCTTGTCGCCAAAGCGGGCGATGAAGGCATCTGCGTCCAGATCGGTCGTTTCCGGCAGGTATCTTTGGACCTGCGCCCGGGTGGTTGGCTCAATGACTTCACGCGGGTACCACAGCCCACTGTCGGCATCGCGTAACATCACCGGGCCCAATTGCGACTCGCTTGGCCGTCGGGCCCGATACAGCCCTGTCTTCGGATCCACGCGAACAGGAACAAATTTGCCGGTGGTCAACTCGGCGTAGGTGACTTTCCTGTTAACCCTCAAGCCTTCGCTGTTGACTTCTGGAAGCACCGATTCGAGGCTGACCAAGTAATCAACGAACGACAATTGAGCGTCGGGCTGAGGAACTTCAACCGAAGCGCTGTCAAGCACCCGGTCAACCGCCGGGCGAATGATGCCGACGTTTGTAGCACCCGATGATCCGGCTTGCGGTTGCGAATCGGGATAAATACCCGAACCTGAACCTCTGCGGCCCGATGGGCCGGCGAGTGGAGTTTCCACGTTCGCCGCTCGGGTGGGGCTGGTCGTCGTATTTACTTTTGCGGGGGGGCCGCCACCGGTGGGTGGTTTTCCGGGCATGGGTTTTCATCCTTGAAGAAGTCACCCTCGGCTTTCGCGCGAGGGACGAAGATTTTGGCATCCTGCCGGTTTGAATGAGGAGCGCACGATAACGTGCGCAGGCATTGAAGGAGAGCGGAAAGGAGGACTGACGGGATGGGAAATGGCGTCAAGAAGCGTAGGAGTAAACGAGAAGGGCAGCAGAATTCCGATCAGTTCGTTTGCAAACGAATCTCCAGACGCCAGCGGTCATCGACCTCACTGCCGACCCAATCGCCCTGCAGCGGCCGCGCCGCCAGCACCGTCAGCAATAGCCCACCGTCACTCGCTCGCATACGCCAGTTGACGTCTTTGCCATCGAGCTTGAGCTGCCCCTTCTGCGCCCGGCCCTCAGCCTGGAACAAAAGCGCCACGGTGCCGTCGATGATCTCGCCGTGCAGGCTGGGTTCGTTGTTGAACCACACCACCAAACCGCCATCGGTTACTTCAACCTGCTGCAATACAGTCGGATCCGGCGTGGTCAGGCGGCCGATCATCAAACCGATCATCACGCCGACAATCGCCAGCGAACCGATCACCCGCGGGAATAGTTTCGAACGGTTGTCCACAGGCGGCGTAGAATGCCGCTCATCTTTACCTTCGGAGCCGTGCATGTTTCACGTCATCCTTTTTCAACCAGAAATTCCGCCGAATACCGGCAACGTTATCAGGCTGTGCGCCAACAGCGGCTGCCACCTGCATTTGATCGAACCGCTGGGCTTCGAGATGGACGACAAGCGCTTGCGCCGTGCCGGTCTCGATTACCACGAATATGCCACGCTGCAACGTCACGCGGATCTGGCCAGTTGCCTGGAAAGCCTTGGCAACCCGCGGCTGTTCGCGTTTACCACCAAGGGCTCGCGGCCGTTTCATGATGCCGCGTTTGTTCCTGGCGATGCGTTCATCTTCGGCCCGGAAAGCCGTGGTCTGCCAGCGGAAGTACTCGACGCCCTGCCGGCGGAACAGCGCCTGCGCCTGCCGATGCGCGAAGGCTGCCGCAGCCTGAATCTGTCCAACACCGTCGCGGTCGCCGTGTACGAAGCCTGGCGCCAGAACGACTTCAAGTAACACCGCAAAACAAATGTGGGAGCGAGCCTGCTCGCGAATATGGAGTGTCAGGCAACATTGATGTGTCTGACAGACCGCTTTCGCGAGCAGGCTCGCTCCCACATGGGTGTCGCTGAACCGTCTTACTGAACGGTTGGCGTCTCGCCGCTTTCCTGCATGCGCTGCAATTCTTGCGCGTACAGGGCATCGAAGTTCACCGGGGCCAGCATCAGGGCCGGGAACGAACCACGGGTCACCAGGCTGTCCAGGGTTTCGCGCGCGTACGGGAACAGGATGTTCGGGCAGAACGCACCCAGGGTGTGGCTCATCGAAGCCGCATCGAGGTTCTTGATCAGGAAGATACCGGCCTGTTGCACTTCAGCGATGAAGGCGACTTCTTCACCGTTTTTGACGGTCACGGACAGGGTCAGTACGACTTCGTAGAAATCACCTTCCAGTGCTTTCTGACGAGTGTTCAGATCCAGAGCGACCGCCGGATCCCACTGCTGGCGGAAGATCGCCGGGCTTTTCGGGGCTTCGAAGGACAGGTCGCGTACGTAGATGCGCTGCAAGGAGAATTGCGGTGCGGTTTCTTCTTCGCTGGCTGCAGTGTTCTGTTGGTCAGTCATCTCAGATCCTTTCTGATCTTGGGTCTTTTAGGGAGTGCTGTACGTGGGTGCAGCCGTTCAGGCCTTGAGCAGCGCGTCGAGCTTGCCGGCGCGCTCCAGGGCATACAAATCATCACAACCGCCGATGTGCTTGCTGCCGACCCAGATCTGCGGCACGGACGTGCGTCCGGCTTTCTGGGCCATTTCGGCGCGCACCTGCGGCTTGCCATCGACCTTGATCTCTTTGAAGGCCACGCCTTTGTTCTCGAGCAGGTACTTGGCGCGCGAGCAGTAAGGGCAGTAATCGCTGGAGTAGACGATGACTTCGCTCATATCACTTCACCAGCGGCAGGTTGTCGCCTTTCCAGCTGGAGATCCCGCCGGACAGCTTGGCGGCGGTGAAGCCGGATTTCATCAGCTCGCGGGCGTGGGTGCCGGCGGTCTGGCCCAGGGCGTCGACCAGAATGATGGTCTTGGCCTTGTGTTTTTCCAGCTCGGCGGTGCGCGCAGCCAGTTTGTCCTGGGGAATGTTGATCGCGCCAACGATGTGGCCGGCAGCGAAATCCTTGGCCGGACGGATGTCCACCACCACGCCTGCGTCTTTATTGACCAGTGCAGTCAGCTCGCCGGTGCTCAGGCTTTTACCGCCGCCCTGCATCGTGTGCGCCAGCAGCAGAGCCAGCAGTACGACGAAGATACCGACAAGAATGTAGTGGTTAGTGGCAAATTCAATCAGGTGAGCAACCATCGAAGGAGGTTCCAGGGCGTTAAAATGTCGGCCAGTATACACAGCCACTATGGTCGGCCAAACCCCGTCCGGCGGTGACGCGGTCGGAACTTAGCTTTAAACTCCAACTCCCTTTTCCATCGCCCTCTTCTTTATTAGCCACGAGTGGATTCCATGACTACCACGCCTAAACCTTTGGTCCTGATGATTCTCGACGGCTTCGGTCACAGCGACAGCCCCGAATCCAATGCCGTTTTTGCGGCGAAGAAGCCTGTTCTCGATCGCCTCTGGGCCACGGTGCCAAACGGCTTGATCTCGGGCAGCGGCATGGACGTCGGCCTGCCGGACGGCCAGATGGGCAACTCCGAAGTCGGCCATATGAACCTCGGCGCCGGCCGCGTGGTGTATCAGGACTTCACGCGGGTGACCAAATCGATCCGCGACGGCGAGTTTTTCGAGAACCCGACCATCTGCGCCGCTGTGGATAAAGCCGTGGCCGCCGGCAAAGCCGTGCACTTCATGGGTCTGTTGTCCGACGGCGGCGTGCACAGCCACCAGGATCACCTGATCGCCATGGCCGAACTGGCCTTCAAGCGTGGCGCCGAAAAAATCTATCTGCACGCTTTCCTCGATGGCCGCGACACGCCGCCAAAAAGCGCTGCATCGTCGATCGAACTGCTCGACGCGACCTTCCAGGCGCTGGGCAAGGGCCGTATCGCCAGCATCATCGGCCGCTACTTCGCCATGGACCGTGACAACCGCTGGGACCGCGTCGCTCAGGCGTACAACCTGATCGTCGACGGCAACGGCGAATTCCACGCGGCCACCGCGCAGGAAGGTCTGGACGCTGCCTACGCGCGCGGCGAGAGCGACGAATTCGTCAAAGCCACGACCATCGGTGAGCCGGTGAAAGTCGAAGACGGCGACGCCGTGGTGTTCATGAACTTCCGTGCCGACCGCGCCCGCGAGCTGACTCGCGTGTTCGTTGAAGACGACTTCCAGGATTTCGAACGCGCACGCCAACCGAAACTGGCCGGCTTCGTCATGCTGACCCAATACGCGGCGAGCATTCCTGCACCGTCGGCGTTCGCGGCGGGCAGCCTGGAAAACGTGCTTGGCGATTATCTGGCGAAAAACGGCAAAACCCAGCTGCGCATCGCTGAAACCGAAAAATACGCCCACGTGACCTTCTTCTTCTCCGGCGGTCGCGAAGAACCGTTCCCGGGTGAAGAGCGCATCCTGATCCCGTCGCCGAAAGTCGCTACTTACGACCTGCAGCCAGAAATGAGCGCACCGGAAGTGACCGACCGTATCGTCGAGGCCATTGAAAACCAGCGTTACGACGTGATCGTGGTCAACTACGCCAACGGTGACATGGTTGGCCACAGCGGCGTGTTCGACGCAGCCGTGAAGGCGGTGGAATGCCTCGACACCTGCGTCGGTCGCATCGTTGATGCACTGGAAAAGGTTGGCGGCGAAGCGCTGATCACCGCTGACCACGGCAACGTCGAGCAGATGGCTGATGAATCCACGGGCCAGGCGCACACCGCGCACACCACTGAGCCGGTGCCGTTCATTTATGTCGGCAAGCGTGACCTGAAAGTGCGTGAGGGCGGCGTGCTGGCTGACGTGGCACCGACCATGCTGAAGCTGCTAGGCCTGGAAAAACCGGCGGAAATGACCGGCACGTCTATCCTGGTGTAATCCGCCCGCTCAAACACCACAAAACCCTGTGGGAGCTGGCTTGCCAGCGATAGCAATCTGACAGCCAACATCTATGTTGAATGTGCAGACGCCATCGCTGGCAAGCCAGCTCCCACAGTGGTTTATGGAGTTTTCGAAATGGAATTCGGTGTATTGCTTGGTCCAGTTATCACACAGCCCCAATTGGGCGTTTTTTTTGCAGCCTCGGGCGGGCATACTAGGCCGTCCCTTACCCTGGTGCCGCCCGCCTCTATGCTCCGCGTCCTGATCGCCCTCGCTCTGACCTGCCTGCTCCAACCGGCCTTCGCTGACGAGCGCGCGCAAACCCAACAGCAGTTGGACGCCACGCGTCAGGACATTGCCGAGCTGAAAAAGCTGCTGAGCAAAGTCCAGGAAGAAAAGTCCGGAGTGCAGAAAGAGCTCAAGGGCACTGAAACCGAGCTGGGTAAACTGCAGAAGCAGGTCGACGCGCTGCAGAAAGAACTGCAGAAAAGCGAATCCGAGCTGCAGCGACTCGATGCAGAGAAAAAAAAACTCCAGAGCGCGCGCACTGAACAGCAGCGACTGATCGCCATTCAGGCCCGTGCGGCCTATCAGAACGGTCGCCAGGAATACCTCAAGCTGCTGCTCAACCAGCAGAATCCCGAGAAATTCGCCCGCACCCTCACCTATTACGATTACCTGAGCCAGGCCCGGCTGGAACAGTTGAAGAACTTCAACGAAACCCTGCGCCAACTGGCCAATGTCGAAAAAGATATTGCCGCCCAGCAGGCGCAATTGCTGGTGCAGAAAAGCAGCCTCGATACCCAGCGCGACGAACTGGAAAATGTCCGCAAGGAACGCCAGCAAGTGCTCGCCAAGCTTAACGATGACGTGAAAGCCCGCGACCAGAAACTCGCCGCCCGCGAGCAGGATCAGGCAGACCTGTCTAAAGTCCTTAAAACCATTGAAGAAACCCTGGCCCGCCAGGCCCGTGAGGCAGAAGAAGCGCGGCAGAAAGCGCTGATCGCCCAGCAGGAAGCAGAAAAAAAGCGTTTGCGTGAGGCGCAGGCTGAAAACAGCGACGCCCCACGAAAACCCGCCAGATCCACTCCCGGCGCGCTGGTTTCCAGCAGCGGCGAGACCTTCGGTGGCCCTTTTGCTGCAACCCGGGGAAAACTTCCGTGGCCGGTTGATGGTCGACTATTGGCACGCTTCGGTGAAAGCCGTGGCGACGACGCCCGCACCAAGTGGGACGGCGTGATGATCAGCGCCTCCGCCGGCAGCCAGGTGCATGCCGTACATGGTGGTCGCGTGGTGTTCGCCGACTGGCTGCGCGGTGCCGGGCTGCTGGTGATCCTCGATCATGGCAACGGTTTTCTGAGTCTTTACGGTCACAACCAGACGCTGCTCAAGTCGGCCGGCGACGTGGTAAAAGCCGGTGAGTCGATCTCCACTGTCGGTAACAGTGGTGGTCAGGACACACCAGCGCTGTATTTCGCAATTCGTCAGCAGGGTCACCCGAGTGATCCGGCGCAATGGTGCCGCGCGCAAGGATAGGCGTTGAGTCACCTACATTAGGAGTTCGTTCGACATGCTGCATTTGTCCCGCCTTACCTCGCTGGCCCTGACGATCGCTCTGGTGATCGGCGCGCCTCTGGCGTTCGCCGCGCAACCGGCCCCGACCGTCGCTCCGGCAGGCACTGCCGCGACTTCCAAGGCGCCACTGCCGCTGGAAGAGTTGCGCACTTTTGCCGAGGTCATGGACCGGATCAAAGCTGCCTACGTCGAGCCGGTGGACGACAAGACCCTGCTGGAAAACGCGATCAAGGGCATGCTCAGCAACCTTGATCCGCACTCGGCCTACCTCGGCCCTGAAGATTTCACCGAACTGCAGGAAAGCACCAGCGGTGAATTCGGCGGCCTGGGCATTGAAGTCGGCGCCGAAGACGGCTTCATCAAAGTGGTCTCGCCAATCGATGACACCCCGGCGTCGAAGGCCGGTATTCAGGCCGGCGACTTCATCGTCAAGATCAACGGTGCGCCAACGCGCGGCCAGACCATGACCGAAGCCGTGGACAAGATGCGCGGCAAGATCGGCCAGAAAATCACCCTGACCCTGGTGCGCGACGGCGGCACGCCGTTCGACGTGACCCTGGCCCGCGCGGTGATTCAGGTGAAGAGCGTCAAGGCGCAGCTGCTGGAAACCGGCTATGCGTACATCCGCATCACTCAGTTCCAGGTCAAGACCGGCGAAGAAGTTTCCAAGGCTCTGGCCAAGCTGCGCAAGGACAACGGCAAGAAGCTCAACGGCATCATTCTCGACCTGCGCAACAACCCGGGCGGCGTGTTGCAGGCGGCGGTGGAAGTGGTCGACCACTTCATCACCAAAGGTCTGATCGTTTACACCAAGGGCCGCATCGCCAACTCCGAGTTGCGTTTCTCCGCGACCGGCAAAGACGAAAGCGAAGCGGTGCCAATGGTTGTGCTGATCAACGGTGGCAGCGCCTCGGCTTCGGAAATCGTCGCCGGCGCCCTGCAGGATCAGAAACGCGCGGTAGTCATGGGCACCACCAGTTTCGGCAAGGGCTCGGTTCAAACCGTGCTGCCGCTGAACAATGACCGCGCACTGAAGATCACCACGGCGCTGTACTTCACGCCGAACGGCCGCTCGATTCAGGCGCAGGGCATCGTCCCGGACATCGAAGTGCGCAAAGCCAAGATCACCAACGAGGCGGACGGCGACTACTTCAAAGAAGCCGATCTGCAAGGTCACTTGGGCAACGGCAACGGCGGCGCCGACAAACCAACCGGTTCCGGCGCCAAGCCTAAAGCCATGCCGCAGGATGACGATTACCAATTGGCCCAGGCCCTGAGCCTGCTCAAAGGCCTGAGCATCACGTCCGGCCGTTGAGGATGTCTCTGCGTTTCGTCTTCGTTCTGTTGTGCTGTCTGGCGGGTGCTGCTCACGCAGAGCCCGCCAGCCCAAAGCCACACAAAGCCTACCTGACACTGATCATCGACGACCTGGGGCAGAATCTGCCCCGGGATCGCCGCGTGCTGGCCCTGCCCGGCCCGGTGACCACGGCGATCATGCCTGATACCCCGCACGCCACCGAGTTCGCCCGCGAGGCCCATCGTGCCGGCAAGATCGTCATTCTGCATATGCCCATGGATCCGGCCACCGGGCCTTATGCCTGGCACCCCGAACTGCCCATCGAAGAGCTGGAAAAACGCCTCAACGCCGCGTTCAAAATGGTTCCGTACACCGCCGGCATCAATAACCACATGGGCAGCCACATGACTGCGCAACCGGTGGCGATGGCGTGGTTGATGGGCGAGTTGCAGCGCCGCCACAAGTTCTTCGTCGACAGCCGTACCAGCGCACAGACCGTGGCGGCGCAGCAGGCGCAGAAAATCGATCTGGCCAGTGTGTCGCGGGATGTATTTCTCGATGACGAGCGCACTGAAACCGCGATCTATACGCAGTTGCAGACCGCGATCAGCCTGGCGCACAAACAGGGTTCGGCGGTGATGATCGGCCATCCGTATCCGCAGACTTTAGCGGTGCTCGAGCGCGAGTTGCCGAAGTTGAAGGCTCAGGGAATCGAGTGGATCGATATCAAGCAAATGATCAGCGTGCGCAGCAATCGGGCCATGAGCGGCCATGGTAAAAACGGGGTTTACCGGTAATACGCTGTAACGCTGCACAATACACAGTTACCGCCAGACACCCGCGGCCTTTCCGGATAGTGAGACCTGCAACAGGTCGCGACGCCCTTGCGTCGCCTTTCAACTATCAGGAATTGCAATGACTACTCATGAGACTACCGCTTTGCCAACCGGGCAAATGCAACCTATCCGAAACGACAACTTGCTGATCAGCTTCACGACGGAGTTTCTGCGCATCTGGGATACCACTGGTTCCCGGGCGAAACCGGCGGCCTTCTGGCGGCCCACGCCGCCTGCCGATGTGCTGCCGGGTTATTTTCCGTTGGGCGACGTGGCCGTTACTGACAGCGAAAACATCACCGGCAGGCACGTGGTGGCCGTGGTTTGCGAAGCGGCAACCCCCAGTGCGGATCCCGCAAAAGGCAGCGCGTTGCGCCGCCCTGATGACTACGAACTGATCTGGCGAGACACAGGTACAGGTTCGAAAAAGGACGGGGCGATCTGGCGCCCCATTCCTCCGCAAGGGTACGTGGCGCTGGGTTCGGTCTGCTCCGACGGCCACGGGAAGCCTTCCTTAAATGCTGTCCGCTGCGTCCGCGACGATCTCCTGATTGCTTCTGGCCTCAGTGAATCGGTGTGGACAGACAAGGGTAGCCGCGGCCGACAAAGTATCAGCGCGTGGAGTGCCGTTCCGCCATCGCCGCCTCTGGATGAAATCCATCTGGCGCCGGGGACCTTTGTCGGTTTCGAGGGCTATAACAGACCTGCCAATTTCCCTGTTTACTCGTTACGCATTCCGATTTTGCTGGAGGCCAATACACGCCCCGCTGCGCCAGTCCTTGACAGTGAAATTCCTCCCGTCTTACAGACACCCGAACACCCCACTTACACCGCACGACTGCCTTGGTTCACGGTAAAAGACCCCGAACTGTCCCCTCCTCAGCAGCACAGTCGTTCACCTGAGTACCTGCTGCAGCGCACGGATCATTATCAGCTCGTAGGTCATTGCCATAACGAGGGCAACAACAAGACGGTCCGCTGGACCGCCCCTCGCATGCAGAAAAACGACAGCCTGCGCCTGTTCACCTACGCCACTTCGATCGGGTTCGGCACACAGTGGCAAAGCAACTTGCACCGGCCCTTTCTGTTTTCGGCGCGGTTGAACAATGATTTTACCCAGTGTGAAACGCAATCGAACGAATGGCTCAACCCGGCACCGATCGAAGTCGCGGCTATCGTGGCCAAAAACAGTTCAATAGCGGTGTATCTGACTCAGAGCACTTACAGACTGCTTCGCGCGGACGGCACACAGGTTGCCAACGACGTTTGCTACACCGATAGCAAGAACCTGCACTTCAGCGTGTACACACCACCGCAACCGAACGCGACAGTCGCGCCTGCCGAGGCCGCCCCCCTGCAAAGCACAACAGTCGATCACGCAGCGGATAACGCAGTCCCAGCGTTGCCCGCCAGCACAGAATTGCCAGTGCCTACAGATAGCGCCCCATGATCTCGTCGACAACACCGTCCTTGCGCATCTGATCAAGCGCAGTCTGCAACCTGGCGACGACTGTATCTGACACATCCTTGTTCAGTGCCAGATACAGTTCTGCGCTGTTGAAGCGCAACACGGTCTTGAGCCCGGTAACGCCATCCTGCCGCGCGAGGTAACGCCCGGCAGGATCACCGGTGGCCCACAGGTCGATCTGACCATTGACCAGTTTCTTCGCATTGTCCTGATCGCGCAGCACCACTATCGGCTTCAGGCCCTGCTTGGCTAGCGTCTCGGCAATCGCGTCACCTTTGTAAGCGCCGATCTTGTACTTGCGCGCGTCGTTGAGGGTTTCGAGGGTGATCTTGCTGTCAGCCTTGGCCAACATGATCCAGTCGTCCGGGCCGATCGGGCCGACCCATTTGAACAGTTTTTCGCGATCCGGCAGACGCGCCATCACGAAGGCCCCGTAACCAGGGTTTTCCAGGGCGAGTTTGTAGACGCGTTCCCATGGGAAACGCAGGGTCAGGCTGTAGGTGATGCCGGCTCGCTGGAACATTTCGCGCACGATGTCGGTGGCGATACCGTTGATGTTCTCGCCCTGGGCGAAATTCTTGCCGTTCTTCGCCATGTTGTACGGCGGGAAGTTTTCGGTGAGGAGCACCAGATCGGTGTCGGGACTGGTTTCGGCGCGAGCCGTGTTGAGGAGCAACATCGAGGCGCTGGCGAGAACAAGAAGCAGGCGTTTGATCATGTCGGGCTACCGAAATCCATGGCGTGCCCAAGAGTGCCTTGGGTGCGCCATGGTGTCCACTGGCCTGTATGGATTTTGACGCTTAGCGCATCACGATGCCGCGTTTGGCCATGTAGGCCTTGGCTTCCTGCACAGTGTATTCGCCGAAGTGGAAAATACTCGCCGCCAACACAGCGCTCGCGTGGCCTTCGAGAATGCCGTCAGCCAAGTGCTGCAGATTGCCAACGCCACCGGAAGCAATCACCGGAATACCCAGCGCATCGCTGATCGCGCGGGTCACGCCGAGGTCGAAACCGTTTTTCATGCCGTCCTGATCCATGCTGGTCAGCAGGATTTCGCCGGCACCGAGGCCTTCCATTTTCTTCGCCCACTCGACCGCGTCGAGGCCGGTTGGCTTGCGCCCGCCGTGGGTGAAGATTTCCCAGCGCGGGGTTTCGCCCGGGCCAGAAACCTTCTTCGCATCGATGGCAACAACGATGCACTGCGAACCGAAATGCTGCGCCGCTTCACCGACGAACTCCGGGTTGAACACGGCAGCGGTGTTGATCGACACCTTGTCCGCGCCGGCATTGAGCAGGTTGCGAATATCCTGCACGGTACGCACGCCACCGCCGACAGTCAGCGGGATGAACACCTGACTGGCCATGCGCTCGACAGTATGCAGCGTGGTGTCGCGGCCATCGACGCTGGCGGTGATGTCGAGAAAGGTAATCTCGTCGGCACCCTGCTCGTCATAGCGACGGGCGATTTCCACCGGGTCACCGGCGTCGCGGATGTTCTCGAACTTCACACCTTTGACGACCCGGCCGTTGTCCACGTCCAGGCAAGGGATGATGCGTTTGGCTAACGCCATGGGCTTAATCTCCGATCAAGAGTTGCAAGCTTCAAGCTTCAAGCTGCAAGCTGCAAGAAAGAGCGGACGCGTCGCGCTTCTAACTTGCAGCTCGCAGCTTACAGCTTGGAGCTGGTCGCGTAGCTATCGCAGAAAGCCTGGGCTTCTGCCACATCCAGCGTGCCCTCGTAAATCGCGCGACCCGTAATGGCGCCGATGATGCCCGGCGCCTTGGCGTCGAGCAGCGACTTGATGTCACCCAGATTGTGGATGCCGCCGGACGCGATCACCGGGATCCTGGTGGCAGCGGCCAGCGCAGCGGTGAACGGTACGTTGCAGCCTTGCATCATGCCGTCTTTGGCGATGTCGGTATAAACGATCGAGGACACGCCGTCGGCTTCGAACTGCTTGGCCAGGTCGATGACCTGCACGGTGCTGATTTCAGCCCAGCCATCGGTGGCGACGAAACCGTCTTTGGCGTCCAGACCGACGATGATCTTGCCCGGGAACGCGCGGCACGCTTCAGCGACGAACGCCGGATCTTTCACGGCTTTGGTGCCGATGATCACGTAGCTGACGCCAGCCTTGACGTAGTGCTCGATGGTTTCCAGCGAACGGATGCCGCCACCGATCTGGATCGGCAGGGTCGGGTAGCGCTTGGCGATCGCGGTGACCACTTCGCCATTGACTGGCTGGCCTTCGAACGCGCCGTTCAGATCGACCAGATGCAGACGGCGGCAACCGCCCTCGACCCACTTGGCAGCCATGCTCACCGGGTCATCGGAGAACACTGTGGAATCTTCCATGCGGCCCTGGCGCAGACGTACGCAGGCACCGTCTTTAAGATCGATAGCGGGAATAATCAGCATGCTTTTTCCTTCGTCAAAAGAGCGGCAAGCTGCAAGCGACTAGCTGCGAGCATGCGGTGTACCAGTTCTTGCAGCTTGAAGCTTGCGGCTTGCAGCTGCTCCTAATTTTTTTCGAGCGCCCACAGGTCGCTTTCGATGCTTTCAAACCGCTCTTTGAGGTGGGTCTGCACATCGAAAATCGCCCTGTTGTAATAGTGCGGAGCAATTTCGCGGGTAAACAGCTCAAGAATTTCCGCCGCTTCGAACGATCCCAGATCGAGCTCGAAGCGGTCTTCCATGAACCGCTGGATCTTGCGATTGGCCTCGCTCTCCTGTTCGGGAGTGAGGGTCAGGATCGGCGGCTTGGACTTCTTGGCAGCCATTTACCAGCGACCGTCCCACGCGGCGAAGTTCTGCAGTAATTGCAGGCCATGGGTATGGCTTTTCTCCGGGTGGAACTGCACGGCGAAACGCGAACCATCGGCCAGCGCCGCAGCGAAATCGACGCCGTAATGACCGCCACCGACCACCTGCCGCGCGTTGGCGGCGGCGATGTAGTAGCTGTGCACGAAGTAGAAACGCGCCATGTCCGGAATGTCATGCCACAGCGGGTGGCTGACCTTCTGCTTCACCTCGTTCCAGCCCATGTGCGGGACTTTCAGGTGTTCGCCGTCTTCATGCAGGTCTTTGCCGAAGAACTTCACCGCGCCCGGGAACAGGCCGATGCAGTCGACGCCATCGTTCTCTTCGCTGCTGTCGAGCAACGCTTGCATGCCGACACAGATACCGAGGAACGGACGATCCTGACTGACTTCGCGCACCAGCGAGTCGAAACCGAGGCGACGGATCTCCGCCATGCAATCGCGAATCGCGCCAACACCGGGGAACACCACGCGGTCAGCTTCACGAATCACGTCCGCATCGCTGGTGATCAGCACTTTACCGGCGCCGACGTGCTCGAGGGCCTTGGCCACCGAGTGCAGGTTACCCATGCCGTAATCGATAACTGCAACCGTCTGCATTACAGAACGCCTTTGGTCGATGGCATTTGCCCGGCCATGCGCTCATCCAGCTCGACGGCCATGCGCAGCGCGCGGCCGAAAGCCTTGAACACGGTTTCGATCTGGTGGTGAGTGTTGGTGCCACGCAGGTTGTCGATGTGCAGGCTGACCAACGCATGGTTGACGAAGCCCTGGAAAAATTCCTGGAACAGGTCAACGTCGAAACCGCCGACGGTAGCGCGGGTGTATGGCACGTGCATCTGCAGGCCTGGACGACCGGAGAAGTCGATCACCACACGCGACAGCGCTTCATCGAGCGGCACGTAGGCATGACCGTAGCGACGGATGCCTTTTTTATCGCCAATGGCTTTGGCAAATGCCTGGCCGAGGGTGATACCGACGTCTTCCACCGTGTGGTGGTCGTCGATATGCAGATCGCCCTTGCATTCGATATCCAGGTCGATCAACCCGTGACGGGCGATCTGATCCAGCATGTGCTCAAGAAAAGGAACACCGATATCGAATCGGGCCTTTCCGGTGCCATCAAGGTTGATCGAGGCTTTGATCTGGGTTTCCAGAGTGTCGCGCTCGACAGAAGCCTTACGTTCGGCCATCACCAGCTCCGCAAAATCATTGGGCGAAAAAGGCAGCCATTATAGGCACGCGGGGCCGAAACAGAAACACGAGAGGTGAGATGGCTGACGGATAGAACCCCCGGCTGTCGCGGGTAGACATGTCCATACAAGCCATTACAGGCAGCGCAAAAACAAATGTGGGAGCGAGCCTGCTCGCGAATGCGGTGGGTCCGCCAACAATTAAGTTGACTGACATTCCGTCTTCGCGAGCAGGCTCGCTCCCACAGGTTCGGTGTTTATTCAGCTAACACCTTAGTGAAACAGTACCGCCGTTTTCTGCAGGGTCACCCACACACCCCACGCCAACGGAATACCTACAGCCAGCCACGCGGCGATTGCCAGCGGCTTGCTGCCCGGTGCGGCTTTCCACTCCAGAACGGTGCTGGCGTCAGCACCTTTGTCGTGGCCCAGCGCCTGTTCGGCGGCCAGCTCAGCGTCGGTCATGAAGTACTTGTCGGCCACCGGACGCACCATCAGGTTGCACAGGAAGCCCAGCACCAGCAGGCCGGCGAGGATGTACAAAGTGATGTCGTAAGCGGCAGCGCGTTCAACGCCGATGCTCAACTGATATTCACGCAAGTAGTTCACCAACACTGGACCCAGTACGCCAGCCGCAGCCCAAGCCGTCAGCAGACGACCGTGGATCGCACCGACCATCTGCGTACCGAACAGGTCGGCCAGATAGGCCGGAACAGTGGCAAAACCACCGCCGTACATCGACAGAATGATGCAGAACGCCGCCACGAACAGCGCAACATTGCCCAGATGGCCCATGTTCGGAATCAGCGCGTACAGGGCAAAACCCAGCGCAAAGAATACGAAGTAGGTGTTTTTACGCCCCAGATAGTCCGAGAACGAAGCCCAGAAGAAGCGGCCACCGATGTTGAACAGGCTCAGCAGACCGGTGAAACCGGCAGCAATGGCGGCAATCGAAGCCAGTTGACCGGCGTCCAGTTGACCGAACGGAACATCAACACCCAGCAATTTACCGCCGAACACTTCCTGCAGCAGTGGCGAAGCCATGCCGAGGATGCCGATACCGGCGGATACGTTCAGGCACAGCACCAGCCAGACCAGACGGAATTGCGGGGTTTTCCACGCCACATTCACGTGCACGTGGCGATGAGTGATCATCGAGTTGGAAGCCTTTTTCGCCGGAGCGGTCCAGCCTTCAGGTTTCCAGCCGGTTGGCGGCACGCGGTACGATAGAGCGCCACCGATCATGAATACAAAGTAGATCGCGGCCATGGCCACGAAACTCTGCCAGACGCCAACACCTTCAGCCGAGCCAAAGTGGCTCATCAGCGCAGTTGCCAGCGGTGCACCGACCATCGCGCCACCGCCGAAGCCCATGATTGCCATGCCGGTGGCCATGCCGCGCTTGTCCGGGAACCACTTGATCAGGGTCGATACCGGCGAGATATAGCCCAGGCCCAGACCGATACCGCCGATCACGCCGGAACCGATCCACATCAGCCAGATCTGGTGGGTATAAATACCCAGCGCCGAGATCAGCAGACCGCCGCACCAGCACAGTGCCGAGACCACGCCAGCCTTGCGTGGCCCGGCGTGTTCCAGCCAGCCACCCCAGATCGCTGCCGAGCAGCCGAGGAAAATGAAGAACAGTGTGTAGATCCAGCCGAGCATCGAGATCGGCCAGTCGCATTGCGACGAGAACACTTGTGCGATGAAGCTCATGTCCGGCGCGCAAGCCACCGGGGCGGTAACGCCCAGCGCCTTGGACAGCGGCAACCAGAACACCGAGAAGCCGTAGGCCATGCCGATGCACAGGTGGATGGCCAGAGCGGCCGGTGGAACCAGCCAACGGTTGAAACCGGGCTTGGCGATGATGCGCTCCTTGGACAGGAACGCGGGCTGATCGGCTTTGAGGCCGTCCGCCGTGATGCTCGTGCTCATTGTGTATCCCCCAATTATTAGTATGGTTCGCCAGCCACTGTTCACCCCCGGCCTTTATGCACGCAGGCATGACCGTTTTTTTGGGTGAAGCTCCTTGAAGGCGCGACGTTAAGTCGCAGAAGGACGGACGAACGGGCGAAGGTTACCATTTGCACGTGACAGAAAAACCAAACTGATATCACCTTTTTTATGTCATCTGTTCTCGTACCACTCAGGAAAGCGCCATGCCGATCATTGTCCAAGCCCTGAAAGACGCCAGTTATCAGGATCAGCAGGATTTGCAGAAGATCTATCGCGATGCCCCGGAATGGCTGTTCGCACCGTTTTCCGGGGAGGCTGACCTGATCGAAGGCGCCCTCGCGGACGGCTCTTTTATCGCTGGCCGCTTCAACGACCGCTTGCTGGGTGCCGGCATTCTGCAAAGGCATCAAGGCGTCTGGTACTTGTCCCATTTATGCGTACGAAAAATTACCCGTCGCCGTGGGGTCGCCGAGAGACTGGTGAACCAAGCGCAGAAAATGGCGTCGCAAGCGGGTGCCGAACTGCGCTTGCTGGCCCCTGCGGAACATCCCGAGGCTCAAGCACTCGCCGCCAGGTTGCAGATACCGCTGGACGTCCTGGCAACATGACGTCACAGCGAACCGGGCAGTTGCAGCGCTATACTCCCCGGCTAAATTACGAATTCGACTAACTACAAGGACTCGCCCATGAAAGCGTTCGGCAAAATCCTGGGTCTGGTACTTCTCGGGCTGTTGCTGATCGTTGTGGCGGCAGGTTTTGCCCTGACCCACCTCTTCGATCCCAACGATTACAAAGACGAGATCCGCCAGATAGCCCGCGACAAGGCCCACATCGAGCTGACGCTCAATGGCGACATCGGCTGGAGCCTGTTCCCGTGGCTTGGCCTGGAACTGCACGAGGCCAGCGTCGCCACCCTGATCAATCCGACCGAACCGTATGCCGATCTGCAGATGCTCGGCCTGTCCGTGCGCGTGCTACCGCTGTTGCGCCGCGAAGTGCAAATGAGCGATGTGCGCGTCGAAGGCCTGAACCTGCGCCTGAAACGCGACAAGGACGGTCACGGCAACTGGGAAGACATCGGCAAGGTGCCCGCCCCGGCCGGAGCAACGCCGCCAGCCGCTACTCCAGGCCAGCCGGCCAGCGAAGCCCCTGTAGCGGTGGAAAAACCGCCGCAGCCGATCCGCCTCGACATCGACAGCCTGACCGTCAACAACGCCCGCGTTGAATACAACGACGAGAAGACCGGAAAGCAATTCAGCGCCGAAAGTATCCAGCTGAGCACCGGCCCGGTACACGATTCGACGAATATTCCGGTGAAAGCCACGGCATTCCTCGGCACCAACCAGCCCGTCCTGCGTGTGCGTACCGAACTCACCGGCGAGCTGCGCATCGAGCGCGCCCTGCAACGCTACAGGTTCGAAGACATGAAACTGTCCGGCGAACTGGCCGGCGATCCTTTGCAAGGCAAGACCATGACCTTCGCAGCTCAGGGCCAGTTATCGCTGGATAAAGCCGCGAACGTCGCCGAATGGACCGGCATCAAGATTTCCGCCAACCAGTTGCGCGCCTTGGGCGAGCTGAAAGCCAACGACCTCGACAAGACCCCGCAGATTACTGGCGGGCTCTCCATCGCCCAGTTCGATCTGGCGAAATTCGTCGACAGCATCGGTCAGAAACTGCCGGCCATGGCCGAGGGCAGCCTGAGCAAGGTCGAACTGGTCAGCCGCGTTGCCGCCACGCCCACCAGCATTGCTTTCGACAACATCAACCTGAAACTCGACGACAGCAGCTTCAGCGGCCGCATCGCCGTCGAAGACTTCGCCAAGCAATCGTTGCGGGCGATCCTCAAGGCTGACACGTTCAACGCTGACCGTTACCTGCCACCAAAATCGGAAAAAGCCGCCAACGCCACACAAACGCGCCAGGCCGAAGTCGCCAGCACCGAAGCCGATGCCATGGCCGGCGCGGGCTCAACGCCACTGCCGGACAAACCAAGCAAAACCGCCTGGAGTACCGAGCGCCTGTTGCCGGTTGAACGCCTGGCCAAACTCGACGTCGATGCCGATCTGACCTTCGGCCAACTGACCCTCGACAAACTGCCGATCCAGAACGCCGCACTGAAAGCCACCGGCCAGGGCGGCTTGCTGACCCTGACCAACCTGAGCGGCGAACTGTACAACGGCGGTTTCGCCGCCAATGGCACCCTCGATGTACGCCCGAGCGCGCCTGTGCTGAACCTGCAGACCAAGCTCAATCGCGTGCCTGTAGAAAAAATCCTCGAAAGCCAAGGCAAGAACCCGCCGGTCAAAGGCCTGGTAACCCTCACCAGCAATGTCACTGGCAGCGGCAACAGCCAGCAGGCACTGATCGATACGCTTAACGGCAACGCCAGTTTCGTGATCAACAACGGCGTGCTGCTCAACGCCAACCTTGAACAGCAACTGTGCAAAGGCATCGCCACGCTCAACCGCAAAACCCTCAGCGGCGAGCCACGCGGCAAAGACACGCCATTCCAGGAACTCAAGGGCAACCTGACCTTCCGCAACGGCGTCGCCAGCAACCCTGACCTGAAAGTGCGCATCCCCGGCATGACCGTCAACGGTGACGGCGACATCGACCTGCGCGTGCTCGGCATGGACTACCGCGTCGGCATCATCGTCGAAGGCGACACCAGCGCCATGCCGGATCCGGCGTGTCAGGTCGGCGAAAAATTCGTCGGAGTCGAATGGCCGCTGCGCTGCCGTGGCCCGCTGGAATTGGGCGCCAAGGCCTGCCGCGTCGACAACGATCGCCTCGGTCAGGTCGCGACCAAACTGGCCGGCGACAAGCTCAGTGAAAAAATCGACGAAAAACTCGGTGACAAGGTCAGCCCGGAACTGAAAAACGCATTGAAGGGGCTGTTCAAGCGATGAGAGCGGAGCAATTTTCCACGGCGGTGCTGGATTGGTTCGACCGCCACGGCCGCCACGATCTGCCTTGGCAGCAGGACATCAACCCGTATCGGGTGTGGGTGTCCGAGATCATGTTGCAACAGACCCAGGTCAGCACCGTGCTCAATTACTTCGACCGTTTCATGGCCGCGCTGCCGACGGTCGAAGCGCTGGCCGAGGCGCCGGAAGACGAAGTGCTGCACCTGTGGACGGGCCTGGGTTACTACACCCGCGCGCGCAATTTGCAGAAGACCGCGAAGATCGTCGTCAGCCAGTACGGCGGCGAATTTCCCCGGGACGTTGAAAAGCTCACCGATCTGCCGGGCATTGGCCTGTCCACCGCTGGCGCCATCGCCAGTATCAGCATGGGCCTGCGCGCGCCGATTCTCGACGGCAACGTCAAACGCGTGCTGGCGCGTTTTACTGCGCAAGAGGGCTACCCCGGCGAGCCGAAGGTCGCCAAACAGCTTTGGGCCAACGCTGAGCGCTTTACGCCGCACGATCGGGTCAACGCCTACACCCAGGCGATGATGGACCTTGGCGCAACACTCTGCACCCGCAGCAAGCCGAGCTGCCTGCTGTGTCCGCTGGAGCGCGGCTGCGAAGCGCACATGCTAGGCCTGGAAACCCGCTACCCGATTCCCAAGCCGCGCAAAGCCATCCCGCAGAAGCGCACGCTGATGCCAATGCTCGCCAACGGCGATGGTGCGATTCTGCTTTACCGTCGTCCCTCGAGCGGTTTGTGGGGCGGTTTGTGGAGCCTGCCGGAACTCGACGACCTCAACGACCTGCAACATCTCGCCGATCAGCACTCGCTGACCATGGGCGAGCAGCAGGCGCTGCCAAGCCTCGTCCACACGTTCAGCCATTTCCAGCTGTCCATCGAACCCTGGCTGGTTCAGGTGCAGGAGGCCGCCCATCACGTGGCCGAGGCCGACTGGCTCTGGTATAACCTCGCCACCCCGCCGCGCCTGGGCCTCGCCGCCCCGGTCAAAACCTTGCTCGAACGCGCGGCCGCCGTCTTGAATGCAGGAGAGTCGCCATGACCCGCACCGTAATGTGCCGCAAGTACAAAGAAGAACTGCCCGCGCTGGAACGTGCCCCTTTCCCGGGCGCCAAAGGTCAGGATATTTTTGACCACGTCTCCGCCAAGGCCTGGGCTGACTGGCAGAAACACCAGACTCTGCTGATCAACGAAAAGCGTCTGAACATGATGAACGCCGAAGATCGCAAATATCTTCAGGGCGAAATGGACAAGTACTTCTCCGGCGAGGAATACGCCAAGGCCGAAGGCTACGTTCCGCCTGCTGAATAAACCCTGCAAAATCGGGGGTCGGATCGTAAGCGACGGAATTAATTTAAGAAATTTTAAAAAAGTCGTTGACGTAAATCCGAAAAACCCTTTTAATGCGCCCCGTTGCCCAGATAGCTCAGTCGGTAGAGCAGGGGATTGAAAATCCCCGTGTCGGCGGTTCGATTCCGTCTCTGGGCACCAAATACCGAAAACCCTGAATCGCAAGATTCAGGGTTTTTTTATGCCTGCGATTTGATCACGCCTCTCTCTGCGCCCCGCAACGCCCTCCTCTCGATACATCTCAAACCCGCCTGTACTGAAAAATACCCAAAATCTGTATCTCTCCCCGTGTAGGAAAATTCGCCAGTATTCCTTCAAGCCTTGGCGAGCCAATGACTGGCTCTACTTTACGCCCCGCAACACTCTCGGCTCCTCAAGCCCTCAGAGCGCAAAACCTGATTTTTTGAATAGATCGGCGTCCACCGCAAGGTCACTTCCTGTCCAGCTAAAAAATCTAAAAACAAACCTAACAGGCGAACTGCATTTACTGCTTTTCCAACATTCCAGGATGAATGCTGGCGCCCCTGTGCGCCCGGCAAAAGAGCGAAACGGACTACGTATGATCAAGCAACTTATCAATGAAGACAGTTATGTGCAGATTGGTGATCTGTGCAGCGCAACGATCCAGCTGAAAATCGAAGGGCTGAATCCTGCCGGATCGATAAAGCTCAAAACCGCCCACGCCCTGATCACGGACCTGGAAAACCAGGGCCGGATTCACCATAAGACTCGCCTGGTCGAGTCTTCCTCGGGGAATCTGGGGGTCGCGCTGGCCATGGTCTGCGCCGCCAAGGGTTACAAGTTTGTCTGTGTGATCGACCCGAACATTTCTGCGCCAAACAGAAAACTCATGCAGGCACTGGGTGCCGAAATGATCATGGTCGATCAGCGCGACGAAAACGGCGGCTATCTGAATTCGCGTATCCGTTTGATCGAGCAACTGGTCGCAGAGAACTCCGACTACATCTGGCTCAATCAATACAAAAACCCGACCAACCCCCTCGCTCACTATCAAGCGACCGCGAAGTCCATCGCCCATAAATTTCCACACGTGGACTACTTGTTCGTCGGCGCCGGTACCACCGGTACTTTGATGGGCTGCAAGAACTACTTCGCCGAACACCATCCGCACACCAAAGTGATTGCCGTCGATACGCTCGGCTCGGTGACCTTCGGTCTGCCGGGCGGTACGCGGCATATCCCGGGGCTGGGTACCAGTCGTCTGCCGGAGATCTTCGAGCCGTCGGGGATTCACGACTTCGTATCGATCGCCGAGGAACAGACGATCAAGGTCTGCCGCTGGCTGGCGCAACGCTACGGTCTTCTCTTCGGTGGCTCCACCGGCACTGTCCTGGCGGGCATCCAGCAATGGGCGCCGCACATCCGTCCCGACGATGTCGTCGTGGCGATCTCCCCCGACATGGGTGAGCGCTACCTCGAAACCATCTACTCCGACGACTGGGTCACCCAGCGGATCGGCGCAAACGCTTTGCAACCCCTCTTCCCAGAAATCGCTCTGGCACTCTCGGCGTAATCCCCATGACCACACACAACCCGATTCAACCGTTTCATGTCATCCCAGGCGCTGTCGTCAAGGACATCCTCAACGGGCTGCGTCACGCAACCATCGACATGGTCGCCCAGACCTACCTGACCCACGAGCGCGGCGAAACCGTTAACCCGGATAGCTACTTCCTGCGTTTTCCGGCGCAACCGGCGAACCGGATCATTGCCTTGCCGGCAGCGATCGTCGACAGCGAGGGCGATCAGTCCGTCTCCGGGATCAAGTGGATTGCCAGCTATCCCGACAACATCAAGTCGGGCATCCCTCGTGCTTCGGCGGTACTGATCCTCAACGATCCGGACACCGGCTATCCCTACGCACTGCTTGAAGGCGCGCTGATCAGTGCCGTGCGCACCGCAGCGTCGGCGGTGCTCGGAGCCTGGTGGCTGAATGGCCAAAGCAAAAGCGCGGCAAAACTCTCGATCATTGGCGGCGGGGTGATTTCGCGGAACATCCTTGAGACGTTCATCGCCGATGACTGGTCGTTCGACAGCGTGGGCATTCACGACCTCAATGCAGAATCAGCACAAGCGCTGTCGGCGTTCGGCAAGCAACTCGGGGTGCCGGATGTACAACTGTTGTCGCTGGACGAGGCACTGAGCGCCGACATCGTGGTGTTCGCCACCAGTGCCGGGGAACCCTACGTCAAGGGCAAAGGCACGTTCCGCCCGGGGCAGATCGTGCTGAACATCTCGCTGCGGGATATCGGCGCCGAGATCATCGAAGAAAGTTACAACTACTTCGACGACGTGACCCATTGCCTGAAAGCCAATACCTCGCCGCATCTGGCTGAGCAAAAATACGGGCATCGTGATTTCGTTACCGGCACCGTCGGGCAATTGATTCGCGGCGACCTGCACGTCGCCACGGACAAGCCGCTGATCTATTCGCCGTTCGGCATGGGCATCCTCGATCTGGCGATTGGCCGGATGATCCACGACATCGCGGTCAAGGACGGTTCGGCGGTCGCCATCCCCTCCTTCTTCGGGGAGGAGCGCAGATGGTGAAGGCGCCTCTGCACATCGGCCTGGTGGGCTGCGGATCGCGCGGCCTGTCGATTTTCGAACGCCTGCTGAGCCTTGCTGAAACGCGTCCGGAGCAGCCAGTCGTCATCGATATTTTCGATCCGAACGTGCTCGGAAGCGGCGCACATTGGCCGGATCAACCGGACTATCTGCTGCTCAACACCGTCGCTGGCCAGCTCGGAGTTTTCCCCGACGCAGCGGCATTCGGAAACCTGACGGATGCACGGGAACGGCCGGGCGCGGATTTCCTGACGTGGTGCCACGAGCAGCGCATCAAGGTCGACGCCGACAGCGGACTGCTCGCCGCCGTCGGCCGTGACGTCGAGCCGCAGGATTTCCTGCCGCGGCATTTGCTCGGCGCCTATCTGGCGGACGCCTTCACGCAAATCCTCGCGACGGCGCCGCACTGGGTGAGCGTGAACCTGCATCAGCAGGCCGTCACCGCGGTCGAGAGCAACGCGGGTCAGCAATACCTGCTGCAAACCGCTTCGGGGTCTGCGGTCACCGTGGATCGGCTGATTCTGACGGTCGGCCATACCGGTCGCCTGCGCTCGGCGGATCGCGACCGCGTTGATGATGTCTATCCGCTGCCCGGCAGCCTCGCCACCATCGAGCCTGGCGAAACCGTGTTGGTCGAAGGGCTGGGGCTGGGTGCGATGGATACCCTGGCTGCGCTGACCTCCGGCAGGGGCGGGCGCTACCAGCGCATGGCCGACGGCAGTCACGCCTATCAGCCTTCGGGCCAGGAGCCGGTGATCTTTATCCAGTCGCGGGACGGGCTGCCGTTTCGCACCCGGCCCAACGGCCTGATTGAATGCCCGCGCCATCGCGCCGTACTGCTGACGAGTGCGCGCATCGAATCCCTGCGGGCAAGCAGCAATAACCGACAATTGGACTTCGAACAGGACATCCTGCCGCTGATGCTGCTGGAGATGCGTGCGGCGGCCGTCGCCGTCGTGCATAGCCCATCAGCGCCAGAGCAGGTGCTGGAGCGACTCAGGGCCGTCAGCGTTGCTGGCGAACCCGGTGTTGCCGCCTGTGAAGCGTTGCTGCGCGATTACGAAGCGACTGGCGGTGCGATCGACCCACAGGCACTGATCTGCCACGCACTGCCCGAAGAAGTATTGCCTTACAACTATCACGCCTGGATCTACGACACCCTCGAAGCCGATTTGCACGAATCGCGACTGGGGCGCGGAGAATCGGCGATCAAAGCCGCCATCGAAGTCTGGCGCGATCTGCGTGACCGCCTGCGTGAGGCCGTCGATTTCGACGGGCTGACCTACGCGTCGCATCGGCAGTTCTATGGCCGTTGGCACAAGGCGATCAACCGCCTCGTTGCGGGTCCGCAAAAAGAGCGCCACGCCGACCTGCTCGCCCTGTGTGACGCCGGCCTGCTGACATTCCTCAAGCCCGGCTCGCGCCCTGCGATCAGCGACTTCAAACGCGTCGCCGGTTATGTCCAGAGCAGCGGCGTGAGCAACAGCGACTGCGCGCCCGTGCGTGATCTGGCGCGGCTGGGCCTGATCCGCCCGCGAACCGACGAACCGGGCATCGACGGCATCGATGTCGACGCCGCGTGCCACCCGAAATCGAGCGCTGGCGAACCGGTGCGCAACATTTGGGTACTCGGCCCGCTCGCCGAAGGTTCTTGCTACTACAACCACTACGTCACCTCGGCGGGCGCGCCTTCGCGTCTGTTCATGGACGCCCATCGAGCAGCCACTGCCATCCTTGAGACAGGGACTTCAGCATGAAGCTTTTCTACCAGACGCATTCACCCTACGCCCGCAAGGTGCTGGTGCTGGCTCACGAACTCGGCATCGCGTCGAGCCTGGAAGTGATCCACCACGAGACCAGTCCGACGTCGCCAAACGAAACCATCTACAAAGCCAACCCGTTGGGCAAAGTGCCGGTGCTGATCCTGCCTGACGACACGGCGCTGTTCGATTCCATCGTGATCTGTGAATACCTCGACGACCTGAGCGACGGGCCGAAACTCATCCCGGCAAACGGCCCTGAGCGCTACAAGGCGCTGCGCCTGCAAGCATTGGCGCAGGGCATGTGCGATGTCGGCATCAAGCTGCGCTGGGAAGTCGAGCGCCGCCCCGAGGCCTTGCGCTATCCGGCCTACGCCGACGGTCAGGCGTTCAAACTCAAGGAGGCTTACCGCTTCATCGAAGAACACGTCGACCTCAATGGCCCGATCACCCTCGGTCACATTGCCCTGGCGACCGCGCTCGACTGGATCGCCTTTCGCCAACTCTCGGACTTTTCCGCTCAAGCACGCCTGACCGAGTGGTATCAGACTTTTTGTGAGCGGGCGTCCATGCGGGCGACCGAGTACAGCGGGCAGACTCACGATTAAGTTAAGGAAAACCGGGTATGAGCTCTCTCTTGTTGCAAATGTCACCGATCGCGCTGGTGATCGCGTTGATCCTGATCGTGCGCCGCCCACCGGTGCAAGCCGCACTGGCCGGCGTAGTGCTGGTGCTCGTGCTGTGGGCCTTGGGCGCAGCCGGGCCTGTGTCGGCGGCAATCAGCACGGCCATCTTTCAGGACACCACCATCCTGTTTCTCAGCACGGCGTGCGTGATCGTCCCGGGGCTGGCCTTCGTCATCCTGGTCGAGCGCGGTGGTGCGCCGCAGGCCATCGGCGCCTGGGTCAAGGAGCTCGGCTGGACACCGCCGGCGCAGGTCATCTTCATCGTGCTGGGCCTCGCACCGCTGCTTGAAGCGATGACCGGTTTCGGCGTTTCGCTGATCGCAACCGTGCCATTGCTGATGGGGCTGTTCACCCGCCAGTCGGGGATGAAAATCGCCCTCGCCGGGATGGTCATCATGCCCTGGGGCACACTGGGTCTGGCCACCGTGATCGGCGCGCTGTTGGCGCACTTGCCGGCAGAAACCCTTGGCAGCCATTCGGCGCTGATCAGTGCGCCAGTGTTCCTCTGCCTGGCGGCGATTGCTTTGTGGCAGGGTGGCATCCGCACGGTATCGCCGTGGCTTGGACTGATCGTGGTGACGGCGCTGTTCGTCGCGGTGCTGTTTTCAATCAACCTGTGGATCGGCCCGGAAGTCTCCGGTGTACTGGCGGGTCTGGCGGTGGCTTGCGTCGGCCTGGGGATCTCTTATGCACAACGGAAGAAACTGGTGCGTTGGCCGAAAGCAGCCTGGCCCTATCTGGCCTTGCTGGGGGTAATCGTTGCGTCGCGCGGGCTGTTCGTCCTGTCGGGCTGGGATGCGCTGTGGATCATCAAAGGCGAGCATGTTTCGTGGAAGCCATTGGCCTCCCCGGGGCTGGCGCTGCTGATCGTCACGCTGTTGATGGCCATCAAGCAAAGCGCCGCAGCAGGTTTCCCGTGGCGAGCACTGTTCAAGCGGGCGAAGTTTCCGGTCACGACAATTTTCCTGTTCCTGCTGCTTTCGCAGGTGATGGTCAACGCCGGTTTCCTGGTTGAAGCGCAGCGCACGCTGCAATCGTTGTCCGGGATTTCCCTGGCGCCAACCATCGCATTGCTGGCAGGAATTGCCGGTTATGTCACCGGTTCCAACGTCGGCGGCAACACCCTCGTCATGCCGTCCATTGCTGCGCTGAGCAGCGAACACGGTGCATGGCTGGCTGCGATGGTCAACAGTGCCGCCGGGCATGGCGCACTGGGGTCGCTATCGATCCTGTCGCTGATCACCGGGCTGGCGGGCGCCAATCGGCATGAAGAAAACAACCTGATCCGATTCGCCTTCGGCCTGGTTGCGCTCAACATCGTCATAGTTGCTGCAACGGGGATCGTTTTGCTCTACTTTCTCTGAATTGTTTCGAAACATCACAGAGAACTTATGGACAGGTTTGATCTACCGGACAAGCGCTGGCGGATAGTCAAGGACTGGATTATTCGTCAGATCGACAGCGGTGAGTGGGCAGCCGAAGCGAAACTGCCCTCGATCCGTACGCTGGCGCGAATGTTTGAAACCAGCATCACCACCGTTCAGCGCGCGTTGGCGGATCTGGAAGCCGATGCTTACGTTTCGACCAAACCGCGCATCGGCTACTTCGTCTCAGCCTCCGGACAAGCAAAACCCACCAGAAGTTTTGACTTCTCCAGTGTCACCGTCAACGTCAATCATGCGGTGGTCGCGATGCTCTCCCAAGCAGCTTCGCGCACCACCGCGTCGTTGAATTCAGCGGTGTTGCACAGCGACCTGACACCCAATGTGCTGCTCAACAAATGCCTGTCGGTATTGGCTGGCAAAGCTGACAACTCGCTGACCGGGCTGGTCGCACCGCCCGGTCTGCCGGCACTGCGACGACGCATTGCCGGGCTGATGCTGACCCGCGGTGTGGTCTGCGGGCCGGACGATATTCTGGTGACGTCGGGCGACACCATTGCTCTGGAGCTGGCACTTGAAGCCGTCGCATCGAAAGGCGCTACGGTCGCCATCGAAACGCCGACTTATTACGGCATCCTGCAGACCATCGAACGTCTGGGCATGCGCGCCTTGCCCATCCGCACGCACGGCAAACTCGGTCTCGATGTCGATCACCTCGAAGAAGCGTTGAAGCTGAAAAAGGTCGCGGTGATCTTTCTCAACCCGACCCTGCAGAACCCGCGAGGCTTCATCATGCCCGACGAGACTCGCGCACGGCTGTCACAGATCGCGCGCGAAGCGGACGTGCCGATTATCGAGGACGACATCTTCTTCGACCTGGTGCCGGAAGGCGATCGCCCCCGCGCCATCAAGAGCTACGACACCAGCGGGCAGACGATTTACTGCTCGTCGTTCTCCAAGACCATCGCGCCGGGTTATCGCGTCGGCTGGTGTCTGGCTGGCAAATACCGCAATGCCATTCTGGCGCAGATGTTTTCGCGCAATCTGGCGGTTTCCAGCCTTGCGCAAAATGTCCTCAACGAATTTATCGGGCGCGGCTACATGGAAGAGCACTGCGCCAGACTCCGCTCGCAACTGTCTTCGCTGGCCAGTTTTGTCGAAGCGCTGGTGCGTACGGATTTCCCTGCGGGCACCGTGTACGTGCCGCCGCGTGGAGGGTTCATCCACTGGATTGAACTGCCGCTGCACACCGACATGTCGGCATTGCAGGATTTAGCCAGCGAACGCGGTTGCCACGTGGCCGGCAACGGCATCTTCTTCGCCGACGGGCATGCAACCACGGGTGTGCGCATCTGCCTTGGCACTGCGTTGACTCCGGGAGTGATCGAGATCCTCAAGGTGATTGCCGAATGCGCACACCTCGCCGGGCGCCCCTCGGATGGGCGGCAAAACCTGACTGAGCAACATCAAGAGACCGCCGTTTCCTGAGCGCAAAAGGACCTTTGCAGTAACACTCCATGAATCAGAAAAGAACCCGCATTCCCCTGCCCCATCCGCCGCCGTATCGCCAGAGCCGGACAACCTTTTGGCTGACCGTGCTCGTCGGCGTACTGATTGCCTTCGCCCTCTGTGCATCGATCTACATACTGATCGACAGCTGGATCAGCGGCGCCATCACCACCACCAACCGTGGCCCGAAGCACACCTATCACCTGGCTGTACAACCACGACGGTTCTGGATCGAGTTTGTCTCGCAAAGCATAGGCACCGTGTTTCTGCTGGCTGCCGGGGTGTTCGGCCTGTGGATTTATCGCAAAGTGCACGAGCCGGCGGAGAAGCCCAAAGGCAAGCGCATACGACGATAATCGGGTGAGCGGTTTCAGAGCGTGTTGACGTAGTCGATGGGCAACAGAACGGTATCCACGGCGGCATCTACCGGTAGCGATACGACAGTAATCAAAGGGCAAACGATCGTGACATAACAAATGACCGCTGTTGGCTTGCCGTCGTCATCCCTCACGCCGAGCAGGCGTAAATTACCGTCGACACCCTTGTAGTAAGGCTCTGGCGAGGCGCCACTCAAGCGCCCCGTCATCGTTCCACAACCGGCCAACAGCGCAACAAGGCTCGCCACGGAGCCAAAACGCAAAATCCCTTTCAATGCCAACATCCTTCTGACCGTAAAGCGTGAGGGCCGCGATTGTACGCACAATCAACCGCGCCCTCCGCGCCTGGCACCCGTGATCAATCGCTGTCGCTCCAGTGAAACACCAGATTGCGCGCTGTACCGTTTGCAACATCGGTCACATCGCGCCGCACCTCTCCCTTACGTGTGGCAACCACGGTGTATTTGCCAGTCGGCAATTTTACGTACAGCAACGGACCGGTCTGATTGAGGGCCAGCAGGGTTTGTCCTGCAGCATTTTCAATCGTCACATCGACGTCGGAGGTGTACTCGTTCTGCATGCCCACCGAAAAGGTCATGTGCAGGTTGTAGCCGACGGTTTGCTGGATGGCTTTTGCTTCATCCTCGCCGACCCCGCCGGCCAGATAGCTGATACCGTTTTGTTGCTGCTGTTGAACTTGCACGCCTGCGCTGTCGACAGGCTCGAGACTGGCGGCTTGCGCCGTCGCGGCAAATAACAATGCAGCAACCGCGACGACAGGCAGCACGCAGGAAAGGACACGTTTCATGATGGCGACTCCCGGGCTCTGACAGAACCCAATCGTTACCCTGTATTGGATTCAGTGCGGGAGGGTGACGTTTCAGAATGATTCGAACTTGGGATGTGTACGAAACGGACTACAGACCAAACCCCGCAAAAGCGTCCCTGGCCAGAAACTTCCTGCAACACCTATCCCCTCTTCCTGCTGGCTTCCAAGGCTCGGCCGACATCCTTCGCAAGCGGTTCTCGGCATGCTGGCGCTTCTGTTTTCAATGATGCGGAAATTCGATGAGCCAGCTGAAACCTGCTGACCTGCAAGACCCGAAAATCGATTCGTTGCTGGGTGATCTGGGCGAACTGATCCGTCAGGCACGGCAAAAAGTGCTGCGTGTGGTCGATACGATTCAGGTTCAGACCTGTTGGCAGATTGGCCGGCATATTGTTGAGTTTGAACAGGACGGCGCCCGGCGGGCGGGGTATGGCAAGCAGTTGCTGGCCATACTGGCGAAGGATCTGACGGTTCAATTCGGGAAGGGATTTGATGAGACCAACCTGCGCAAGATGCGCCTTTTCTATCAGACCTTCCCAATTCGAGACGCACTGCGTCCCGAATTGAGCTGGACGCACTATCGCAGGCTACTCAGGGTCGACAGTGAAAAGGCTCGCCAGTGGTATATGGACGAATGCGCCACCCTCAACTGGTCAAGCCGCGCTCTGGATCGCCAGATCAATACGCTCTACTACGAACGCCTGCTGATGAGCCGGGACAAGACCGGTGTGATCGAGGAAGCCACAACCAACATTGCCGCCCTGAACTGCAATCCACGCGAGTTCATTCGCGACCCGGTCATTCTCGAATTTCTCGGCCTGCCATCGCCGGGCAAGGTCAACGAAACCGGACTTGAGCAAGCGCTCATCGATCACCTGCAGAGCTTCCTGCTGGAACTGGGCAAGGGCTTCTCTTTTGTGGCTCGACAACAACGCATCAGCGCCGGTGGCTCGGATCTGTACATCGATCTGGTGTTTTACAACTACCTGCTCAAATGCTTCGTGATCATTGATCTCAAACGCGGCCAGCTCAGCGCACGCGATGTCGGGCAGATGGATATGTATGTGCGCATGTACGACGAACTCAAACGCAGTGAAGGCGACAAACCCACTGTCGGGATCATTCTGTGTTCACAGGACAACGAGGCCGTCGCGCGCTACTCAATACTCAAAGGCAGTGAGCAACTGTTTGCCAGCAGCTATAAAACGGTGCTGCCAAGTGTGGAAGAACTGCGAGCGGAGCTGCAAAGAGAACAGGCATTGATCGAGGAACGCATGCTTTCTGAATCCACGGATTAAGAGCTGCGGATTGTCCGCTGGATGCGCTGAGACTATTGTTGGCAGCTACCCGCGAAGGTCGAGCGCCATGAGCTTTCAGGACACGCCCCCATTGCCAGCTGTGCAGCGCAAGCCGCCATTGGCTGCCGAGTTGCAAAGTGAACCCTTCAAGGAAACAGCCGCCGACGGTTTTGTCCTTGGCGGTTTCACCTGGCGTCATGCCCTGCCCGACCTTCAGCGCCCGGTGGTGATCATCAACGCCGCCACGTCAGTGCGCTGTCGCCATTACTCGCGTTTCGCGGCGTATCTGTTCGCCAATGGTTTCGACGTGATCATCTTCGACTACCGTGGCATCGACGAATCCAGACCCGACTCAATGAAAGGCCTTGAGGCCTCGTGGACAGACTGGGGCGCGCTGGATTTCGAAGCGATGCTCAAACGCGCACAACGGGAGTTTTCAGGTCAGCCGATCGATGTGGTCGGCCACAGTTTTGGTGGCTGCGCCGCTGGCCTCGGTGAGTCGGGTCAGGTTATCCGACGGCTGGTCACCGTCGGTGCGCAGTTCGCCTATTGGCGCGATTACGCCCCCGAACAGCGCTGGCGCATGTTCGGCAAATGGCATGTGTTGATGCCGCTGCTGACGCTGATCTGCGGTTACTTTCCGGGCAAACGTCTTGGCTGGCTGGAAGATACGCCGGCCGGTGTAGTGCGCGACTGGAGCACGCCTGCCGCCCGCTATGAACGGCGTCCTAGTGGCCGCAAAATGTTGGCGAAAAATGCAACATTGCCCTTCGCCAATGTCCGTGCACAGACGTTAGCCATCAGCATCAGCGACGATCCCTACGGCACAATTGCGGCCATCGAACGCCTGCTCGATTACTTCAGCAATGCCCGGAAAATTCATCTGCGCATCGAACCGCAGGACATCGGCGAACAACAAGTCGGACATTTCGCCTTTTTTCGCAGCGCATACCAAGCCACACTATGGCCCATCGCTCTGACCTGGCTGCAAACCGGCGCACTGGCCCCCGACACACCCGGGCGGCAAGTCCCGCACAGCTGAGCCCCTCTCAACGCACGACGGAACACATCATGGCCTCCGCCAACAAGCAGCAAAAACGCGCCACCCGGGCCAAAGCCAAGGCCAAGCAGAACCGCACCAAACGCGCCGAAGCGCCGGTCGAGCTGGACCCGAACGATGACCGCATCGATTTCGAGTCGGTGGACCTGACCGAGCTGTTCAAGAAAATGATCGACGCCGAGAAGATCAGCCAGCAAGCGCTGTGCACCGCGTTCCTCGAAGACCCGCTGCTGGAGCTGGTCTACGAACAGGAAGGCGAAGAAGGCGCGATGGATTTCATCCTTGCGGCACTGATTGAGTATCGCCAGTGGTCGCAGGAAACCGACGAAGCCGGCGCGCTGGCGTGGATCGAATCCCCGGCCTTCCAGGCCGACTATGTGGCCGCGTCCGACGCGATCGCCGCGCAAACCCAACAGAAGAACTGAGCTCCCATGGCATCCCTGAACAAGCAACAGAAACGCGCCAAACGCGCCAAGGCCAAAGCCAAGCAAATCCGTATGGTCGGCCGCAAGCCGCTGGACCAGGACGAAGACCTCGACCACCTCGCCGAACCGATCCCGGAATACACCCTGGCGATGTTCAGCAAAATGCGCGACGCCGAAGCCATCAGCCGCAACGACATGCTGCTGACCCTGCTGCGCGAACTGGCGTTCGTCATCGTTGACCATCCAGAGCTGCTGGACATGGAAAACGCCGACAACGAAGGCATGGCCGCCACCCACCTGGCCGCCGACATGTTGATCGACTACCGCATGTGGGCCGAAGGCGTAACGATCGAAGAGGCCCAGGCCTGGCTGAGCGAGCCACAGTTCATCACCGATTTCGGGGTTGCGCTGGATGCTTATGGCAAGTCGGTGGACGACACCGAACCCAAGGCCGAGTAATTTTTTCCGCTTCACGTCCACGCACGATCAGGAAAAGGAAGTCAGATGAAGACAGCAGACTCACGCGAGGACGGGCAAATCCCGAAAGCAGAAGACTCAGCAGCGAACCTCGAGAGCGACCCTGTTAAATCTCTCAAACAACCAACTTGGGATGAATGGTTCGACGGAGAGAAATGCAGCCCAGACTTCACGCTCTCACGAGAACAAAGCTGATTCGGATCTGAAGCGCAGAATATTTCGCCACCGGTAGCACAAACAAAAACGGCCGCTCGTCATTACTGACAGCGGCCGTTTTGCGTTACGCGTAACGGATCAGTTCAACACCACCGCACCACGTTTTTCCAGCTTGCGACGGCGGGCAACCAGCAAACCGGCAGCCACCACCATCAAACTCAGCAAACCAGTCGCGAGGATCTCAACACGATGCGCTTCCTGGAACAGCATGATGGTCAGGGCCGCGACGATGAAGATAATCACCGCGTAGGTCAGGCCCGGGAACAGCCACATGCTGAAGACGATTTTCTCGCCGCGCGCCATGCGTTGTTTACGCATGCGCAGTTGCGAGAAGGCGATCACCAGGTACACCAGCAGTGCGATCGCGCCGGAGCTGGCCAGCAGGAATTCGAACACCGCCGCCGGGGCCACGTAGTTGGCGAAGGTGCACAGGAATGCTGCGCCAGTCGACAGCATGACCGCCCAGTAAGGCGTGCCGCTCCTGTTGGTACGGGTCGACATGGCCGGTGCATCGCCACGTTTGCCGAGGGAGAAGAGCATACGCGACGAGGTGTACAGCGCCGAGTTCAGGCAGCTGGTCACCGCGACCAGTACCACGATGTCGACGATCATTTTCGCGTTAGGAATGCCCATACGCTCAAGCACAGTCTGGTAGGAACCGAGGTTGGCCAGCGTAGGATCGTTCCAAGGCACCAGGGCCACAACGATGAAGATCGATACGAGGTAGAACAGGCCGATCCGCCAGATCACCGAATTGGTGGCCTTGGAGATCTGCTTGCCCGGGTTCTTCGATTCCGCGGCCGCGATGGTCACGATCTCGGTACCCATGAAGGAGAACATGGTGGTCAGGATTGCACCCAGCACCGCACCCATACCGTTTGGCAGGAAGCCGCCGCTGTCGAACAGGTGCGAAACACCGCTGACCTGACTGTTCGGCAGGAAGCCGAAGATCGCCGCAAGGCCAAGGATGATAAAGCCGATGATCGCCAGGACTTTGATCAGGGCGAACCAGAATTCGAACTCGCCGTAATTCTTCACGCTGAACAGGTTGGTGACGGTTAGCAACATGGTGATGATCAGCGCGAACGCCCAGATGCCGACATCTGGGAACCATGCATGGAGAATGGTTGCGGCGGCGTTGGCTTCCAGTGGAATCACCAAGACCCAGAACCACCAGTACAACCAGCCGATGGTGAAACCGGCCCAATGTCCGATGGCACGGTCGGCGTAAGTCGAAAACGAACCGGTGTCCGGCGAGGCAACAGCCATTTCGCCGAGCATGCGCATCACCAACACCACCAGGGTACCGGCGGCGGCGTAAGCCAGCAGCACGGCAGGGCCGGCGGCAGCGATGGCGTGGCCGGAGCCAACGAACAGACCGGCGCCGATGACACCGGCGATCGACAACATGGTCACATGACGCGGTTTGAGCCCCTGTTCGAGGCCATTGGAGCTTGGGGTACTGCTCATCGAAACTACCTTTGCAAGGAAAGCGATTGCGTCCGGCCCGTCTGGCATTTTCTTTCTCGTAAAAAGAAACCAACGGGGCGTTCCGGATTCTGCACGCAATAAATGCGCCAAAATGTTTCAAACTCTTCTGGGCTGCGGTTTTGCGCGAGACCGGACAGTCATCGCAAGTCCTTGAGATTAATGGCTATTCGCCAGAGCGTTACCCTGCGACTCACTTTCAAGACGAATTCGCGCACTAGAAACACACTGAAAAAGTGCGGGATGCACAATAAAAGGGCGAATCAGGAACGTTCGGCCGGATAGCGCTTCCAACACCCCGCCAAAGCTGGCAACATCGCGCCTTTTTTTACGCGACACCCACGGGTTTGCACGATCAAACACCCGTTCGGTTGTTGATGGGGCGACAGTCTGCTGTGCCGATGCGACAACCTGCCACATGCCACCCGTTAACCGCTCGTAGCGCTGTTGGCTGCCATTGAAACGCTATGCTAGCTTGGCCGCCTCGCCAGGACGGCCATCCAACAGCTGGAGCGCAACATATATGAGGAACGCACATGGCTGAGGCCACGCCCGCGCTTGAAATCCGCAACTTGCACAAACGCTACGGACAGCTTGAGGTGCTTAAAGGCATCTCGCTGACCGCCCGCGACGGCGATGTGATCTCGATCCTCGGTTCCTCCGGTTCCGGCAAGTCCACGTTCCTGCGTTGTATCAACCTGCTGGAAAATCCACATCAGGGCCAGATTCTGGTGGCTGGTGAAGAACTCAAGCTCAAGTCCGCCAAAAATGGTGAACTGGTTGCCGCCGATGGCAAACAGATCAACCGCCTGCGCTCCGAGATTGGTTTTGTGTTTCAAAACTTTAATCTGTGGCCGCACATGAGCATCCTCGACAACATCATCGAGGCGCCGCGCCGCGTGCTCGGCCAGAGCAAGGCCGAAGCCATCGAAGTCGCCGAAGCGCTGCTGGCAAAGGTCGGCATCGCCGACAAGCGCCACGCCTACCCGGCGCAATTGTCCGGCGGTCAGCAACAGCGCGCGGCGATTGCCCGCACGCTGGCGATGCAACCGAAGGTGATCCTGTTCGACGAACCCACCTCGGCGCTTGACCCGGAAATGGTTCAGGAAGTACTTAGTGTCATCCGCGCATTGGCTGAAGAAGGCCGCACCATGCTGCTCGTGACCCACGAAATGGGTTTCGCCCGTCAGGTCTCCAGCGAAGTGGTGTTCCTTCATCAAGGCCTTATAGAAGAGCAAGGATCGCCTCAGCAGGTGTTCGAAAACCCGCTTTCGGCGCGCTGCAAACAATTCATGTCCAGCAACCGCTAACGGAGCAACATGCATGCAGAATTTCAAGAAGGTCTTCCTGGCCGCCGCCGTAACCCTCGCGTTCAGCGCCGGTGCCATGGCTGAAACCCTGAAGATGGGCATCGAAGCGGCCTACCCGCCGTTCAACAACAAAGACGCCAGCGGCAACGTGGTCGGCTTCGACAAAGACATCGGCGACGCCCTCTGCGCGAAGATGAAAGTCGAGTGCACCGTAGTCACTTCCGACTGGGACGGCATCATCCCGGCCCTGAACGCGAAGAAGTTCGACTTCCTGATCTCCTCGCTGTCGATCACCGAAGAGCGTAAAGGCGCGGTCGATTTCACCGACCCGTACTACTCGAACAAGCTGCAGTTCATCGCACCGAAAAACGTCGACTTCAAAACCGACAAGGACTCGCTGAAGGGCAAGTCCATTGGCACGCAGCGTGCCACGCTGGCCGGTACCTGGCTGGATGACACCTACGGTACAGACGTCGACGTCAAACTCTATGACACTCAGGAAAACGCCTACCTCGACCTGACTTCCGGTCGTGTCGACGCGATCCTTGCCGACAAGTACGCCAACTATGACTGGCTGAAAAGCGACGCCGGCAAGAACTACGAGTTCAAAGGTGACCCGGTCGTAGAAAGCGACAAGATCGGCATCGCTGTGCGTAAAGGCGATCCCCTGCGCGAGAAACTCAACGCCGCGCTGAAGGAAATCGTCGCCGACGGTACCTACAAGAAGATCAACGACAAGTACTTCCCGTTCAGCATCTACTGATCCTGACCTGTGGGACTGGCGCCGTGATTGAACGGCGCCGGCTCCCGACTTTGCCTGCCGCAATTTGAACAGAATTCCATGATTATCGACCTCTACGGATTCGGCCCGGCCCTCGCTGCCGGCGCGCTGATGACCGTCCAACTGGCTCTCACCGCCCTGTGCCTGGGCCTGGTGCTCGGCCTGCTCGGCGCCTTGGCCAAGACTTCCCCGTACAAGCCGCTGCAATGGCTTGGCGGCACCTATTCGACCCTCGTGCGCGGCGTCCCGGAATTGCTCTGGGTGCTGTTGATCTACTTCGGTACGGTCAACCTGATGCGCGCCCTCGGTGAGTACTTCGGCAACCCCGACCTGCAACTCAACGCCTTCGCCGCCGGTGTGATCGCCCTCGGACTGTGCTTCGGCGCCTACGCCACGGAAGTGTTCCGTGGTGCGATCCTCGCCATTCCCAAAGGCCACCGTGAGGCCGGCCAGGCCCTGGGCCTGTCGAGATGGCGGATCTTCACCCGCTTGATCATGCCGCAGATGTGGCGTATCGCCCTGCCCGGTCTGGGCAATCTGTTCATGATCCTGATGAAAGACACCGCGCTGGTCTCGGTGATCGGTCTGGAAGAAATCATGCGTCACGCGCAAATCGGCGTAACCGTGTCGAAACAACCGTTCACCTTCTATATGGTCGCCGCGATCATGTACCTGGGCCTGACCGTGCTAGCCATGACCGGCATGCACTTCCTGGAAAAACGCGCCGCTCGCGGCTTTGCGAGGAGCGCTTAATGAACTGGGAAGTCATTATCAAATGGCTGCCGAAACTGGCGCAGGGCGCGACCCTCACGCTGGAACTGGTGGCCATCGCCGTGATTGCCGGCCTGCTGCTGGCGATTCCGCTGGGCATCGCCCGTTCTTCGAAGCTGTGGTACGTGCGTTCGCTGCCTTACGCTTACATCTTCTTTTTCCGTGGTACGCCGCTGCTGGTTCAGCTGTTCCTGGTTTATTACGGCCTGGCGCAGTTCGACGCGGTGCGTGAAAGCGCGTTGTGGCCGTACCTGCGCGATCCGTTCTGGTGCGCGACTGTGACCATGACGTTGCACACGGCGGCGTACATCGCCGAGATCCTGCGCGGTGCGATCCAGGCGATTCCGCCAGGCGAGATCGAAGCGGCGCGGGCCTTGGGCATGTCCAAGCCCAAAGCGATGTTCTACATCATCCTCCCGCGTGCGGCGCGCATCGGCCTGCCGGCCTACAGCAACGAAGTGATCCTGATGCTCAAGGCCAGCGCGCTGGCCAGCACCGTGACTCTGCTGGAACTGACCGGCATGGCGCGCACGATCATCGCTCGCACCTATCTGCCGGTGGAGATCTTCTTCGCGGCAGGCGTGTTCTATCTGCTGATGGCTTACGTTCTCGTACGCGGCTTCAAGCTGCTGGAGCGCTGGCTGCGCGTCGATGCCTGCCAAGGGCGTTGATTCTTCCTACGTGCTGACGGGCGAGGACCTACTCGCCCGCTTCACAGCGCTGGATGCTTTTTTGATTGAGCATCAGGCGCTGTGGAAACCTCGACCGTTCACTCATCTTTCGCTTGCCTGGGAAGCCTCCTACCCGGAACTGGCCTTGTGGCTACGCGGGCGGTCGCTGGAAGAAGCGGAAAACGCACATAACTCCCCTGCTGATCTTGTCGCTGCGCCGGAGCCGTTCGCTTCATTGGCGGCGTTATCGGCTGAGCTGAGCGCTGTTGGTGAGTTGCCGGGGCATCCATTGGAAGCTGCGGGCCATCGACTGAATGTCGATGTGCCGGGGCGCAAATGGCAGCAGATCGAGGCGTTTGCCAGTCGCTTGTCCTTTGCCGCGCAGCCGACGCACTGGCTGGATTGGTGCTCGGGTAAGGGGCACTTGGGTCGGCGCTTGCTGGGGTCGGGGCAGCAACTGACTTGCGTTGAATTTGATCCTTTATTGGTCGCCAGCGGGCAGGCGTTGAGTCAGCGTCATCAGTTGCACGCTTTGCACGTGGAACAGGATGTGCTGGCGGCGAATGCCTCTGCCGTGCTGAGCGCGACTCACACACCCGTCGCCCTCCACGCGTGTGGCGATCTACATGTTCGGCTGATGCAACAGGCCAGTGCTGCAGGTTGCCAGCAAATGGCGATCGCGCCCTGCTGCTACAACCGCATCAGTCGCGACGAATATCATGCATTGTCTTCGGCCGGTTCGAGATCGCTCCTACAACTCTCGGTGGAAGATCTGGCACTGCCGATGAGCGAAACCGTCACCGCCGGTGCTCGCGTCCGACGTCAGCGTGACACCTCGATGGCCCGTCGTCTGGCCTTTGACCTACTACAACGGCAAGTGCGCGGTGTCGACGAATACCTGCCGACGCCCTCCCTGCCCAGTGCCTGGCTGGAAAAACCGTTTGCCGATTACTGTCGAGATCTGGCTGCGCTCAAAGAGTTATCCACAATCGGTGCGCCAGATTGGCCCGCACTCGAAGCAGCCGGCTGGCAGCGGTTGGCCGAAGTTCGCAACCTCGAATTGCTTCGCGGATTGTTCCGGCGGCCATTGGAGCTTTGGCTGAATCTGGATCGGGCGCTTTTCCTCGTCGAACAGGGCTACGTCGTACGCCTCGGCAGCTTCTGCGAAACAGCCCTCACACCACGTAACCTGCTGCTGTTAGCCGAACGCGAATAAAACATCGACTACCTGTGGATAACTCTGTTGATGAATTCTTCGTGGATCCAATATCCATGCCTGTTTCGAGCTTTTAACAGCACTGGTCATTTTTTGTTCATATTGATAAAAAACCAATAAAACAGGGATTTGCAAACAAGATGAGAACGAGTCCACAAATAACCGCCTAAGCACGGTTTCGTGCCAGCCCGTTGTGCATAAGCCGCCAATCAAAACGACATAACTGCCGAAATTCACCGGTTCGAAGCGAACAATTGCGGCGCATCGCCAGCCTTGCTATACAAGTCCACAGCGTGCCGCCAGCGCACCTCCAAACAAGAACAATCAGACCGACAGGAAGCGACCGTGACGTTCATTTCTTATGCGCAGAATTTTGAAGACGTCCGCTTGTGGCGTGCCCTCAAGCAAGTCGAGCAAGGCTTCTATATCGATGTCGGTGCCAACGATCCACATCACGACTCGGTCACCAAAGCCTTCTATGACCACGGCTGGCAAGGCGTGAACGTCGAACCGATGCAGGACTACCACGACGCCCTCTGCCAGCAACGCCCCCGCGACGCCACCGTGCAATGCATCGCCAGCGATCAGCCCGGCGAAATGACCTTCTACGCCATCCCCGACACCGGCCTGTCCACAGCCGATCCGGCGATCGCCCAGCACCACAAAAATCAAGGCATGGACGTGCGCAGCCTCACCGTGAAGGCCCGTACGCTGACGTCGATCTGCGAACAATATGCCGCCGATCGGCCGATCCACTTTCTGAAGATCGACGTCGAAGGCCACGAAGAAAGCGTCTTGCGCGGCATGGACTTCACTCGTTTCCGTCCCTGGATCATCGTCATCGAAACCCCATGGGAACGCGACCACACCTGGGAACCGCTGGTCACCGACGCCGGTTACCAAGCGATCCTCTTCGACGGCCTCAACACCTGGTTCCTCGCCGACGAATACATGCAGCTCAAACCGGCTTTCGACATTCCACCGTGCAACCTCGACAACTTCCAACTGTGCAAAGGCCACGCCTTCGCCCACCCGATCAGCGCCAGCGAAGTCGACACCGCCCAACAACTGGCCAACGCTCTGCAACGCGCCGAACAGGCCGAAGCGCAACTGGCAGCCCTGCAAAACAGCCGCACATTGAAGGCGGTGCAAACGCTGCGAAATGTGCTGCGCAGGGCTTGATTCGAGCGAATGCAAAAATAGTCTGAATTCAGGGGTTTACAGGATCTTCCCAATCGCTATAATCGTCGCCCACACGCCGGTATAGCTCAGTTGGTAGAGCAACTGACTTGTAATCAGTAGGTCCCGGGTTCGACTCCTGGTGCCGGCACCATACAAAACGAAGCCCCTGCAGAAATGCAGGGGCTTTGTTGTTTCTGGGGTGGTCATATTTTTGGCAGCGTTTCTGCTTCAGTAGAAATAGCGCCTCTCCTCCACACACGTCGGTCTAATCGCCAGACGCCCTTATCCCACAAAGCACGGCTTTTGCCCAAAACACCCGAATTTCCGCTTTTATGCCAAATTATGAACTGGCAATAATTATGGCGTGCCCATAAAAAAGTGTAATTGCATCAGCCATGTTTCTCAGCTCACTGAACCGGCGGAGTCAATGGCAACCCGGTTTTCCAGTCCAAGAGTGATAGAGGCCTCGACGCTTTGTTCCTCCGCCGTAGAGAGCAGCATCTGCGTTACCCGCGCTGCCTCACCGGCCTTCATCTGACGTACAGACTCCAGTAAGTCCTGCTGGAATTGCTCCAGTTCATCGACCATCGCTGATCTCCTCGTTTTGTTGCTTAGAAAAGGCTAAGTACAAGTCATGACCGACAAAACGCATGGCGCGAAAGCCTGAGAAATTTGCTGTAACGAGAAGCCACGCAAAGCCACTACTGGCCACGATTGTGCATCAGCTCTCCCTCAAGCTACCGTTCAGTTCGTCGCTGCCAATTCAGCGACCGGGCCTGATAACCCGGGTAAGATACAGGCGCACCAGCGCCCCAACTCACGTTTGCCGGCGCATTTTTTGTGTCTGCACTACCGTGCAATGGCGGCTGTGCGTGGGAGACCTTCGGGTCTGCCGGGTTCCTGTATCTCCGGTTTATCAGCCCGCGCATAGCTGCCACCCATTCGTCTGATAACGAATTGGCAGCTCTCATTTGATACAGGGAGTTCACAAATGAATGCCATTGATCCGTCAGTAACACCGGTCACTTCACGCCGCCCTTCTCGAACGATAGGTGAAGCGAAATGACCCATTCTCAAGATCTGAAAACCCTCGGCCTTACCCACTTTTCCTTTCAATCCAATCAAGCGATGTTCCGCACCAACCGTGGTGTGCCGGTAATCGCCGCCCTTTCCCACGCCTCCCACTTGCTTCACATTTCACGACTGCTCACTGCGGACACTTCAGTCGCGCGCGATCCTGACCTTCATGCTTATGCCTCGCAGTATCTGCAGGAGTTAAGCAAGGCGCTGATCGATGATGTCGTGAAAGTGATGGATGCGCCGCCGGACAAACCCTTGATGTAAACACCGGTGTAAGGCCCTCGCCGATGCGAGGGCTTTTTGCGTTTCAGACCTGACTGATCTCAAGCACAAACGAAATCTTCTGCTGACTCGCACTCCACACATACCGCAGATGCTTGCCCTGCTTGGGAATCGACACCGTCGGCGGCCGAAGCGCGGCGACACATTCGTGGCCCGGCAGGCGAACGCTGTTGTAGAGCAGTCCCCACGATTCAGTTTCGCGCAATTGCCGGGCGAATAGCTGAGACGGCCCGTAAGCCTCCGGATCCGGATTGTGCAGCTCGGGGTGATCGTGGCGGATATCGTGCAGCGGTTTAACCACCCGATTAACGTAAGTGCGCATGGTCAACTCAAGATCCGCTTCCTGAGTCGCCGCAAGAAATCGTTCCTGGTGATAACACGTCTCGGCGATGGCAGCAGCCTGACTGCTCGCAGCGTAGTAAACGCCGAAGGTGCCATCGCAAAAACGACTGCGTTTTCCGATGTGGGTAAACGCAGCCATCACCGGAGTCGAACCGGGGCCAGAGAGTCGGTCTTCGGGTCGCACTCGGGCGAGAACCCCGGCCTGTTCAATCAGACGATCATTGGTCAGCGCTTCAATTGCGTAGGCAACTTCCAGGTCTTCGGGATCGAGCACGTCTTCGAACAACGCAAGCGGCGGGAAGCTGCTGTTGACGATCCGGTAGGCTCGCGGCCATGGCACATCAACCAAGTCGGGCGCCTTCAACCGCGCACCCCATCGAGGTAGCGGCGCACATCGGCAATGTCGACCACTCTCCCAGCCAGCATGTAATCCAACGCCGTTTGCCCATTGAACGGCGCCGCCGTGTTTGGGCTGCTGACCCACGTGTGGGCGCGCTCGCGGCTATTGCTGAAGATGATGCTCAGCGCCTTGTGAATACCCATCAGGTAAGAGATGCGCTCAAGCGTGTCATTGGGCAGACGTACGTTCGGCAGGTGTTTGTATTTGTAGAACGTGGTGTTGCCGACGCCGCCCAGCAACGTACGTTGCTGCTCGGCGCTGCAGCCCCAGCGCTCCATGAGGTTGAAGAAGAACTTCAGCGCGACGCGGCCCGCTTCGGGGGCGTCGAGTTGTTCGCGTGGGGTGAGGGCTGGGGATGAGGTAGTCATTGAGCCTCTCCAGATTTGTCTTGCTTTGATACTAGTACATATACGAATAAATCGATAAAAAAGCTCCGTAAGCGTATTACTGGTTACCACATTCCCCGTTGATTGGGATTCGGATATGACCGGATTTGAGCATTTCGTCGACCGAATCGAACCGCTGCCGAATAGTTCGTGCTTCCAACATGGCTTGGGCAGTCTTGTCCGTAGGAATTCGTGCAATGGACGGTTGCTCTTGAATTTCAATAACGTGATGAAGCCTGTTGCCAACTTGGCACTCCATATCGGCCGCTTCTTTTGATGCAATCACTTCGCTTACCTCACACAGATCTGTAGCCACATAGGCTTGATGCCTCCCCACTGCTACTTCATCTGCTTTGACGAGTCGCCGCTATCAGCTCGGTCGCAAGTTCGCCTAAGACGCATCCACGTATTTCGCAGGCCAAAACCACTAACGTTGTCAGCCGTTTCCCCGTGAAAAATCGCCGCTACGCACCAAAACCACGCATTTTTTTTGACCCCCATCACCCCCACGTCACCAAAAACCCCGATCCTGTGTCAGCCTCCAGCCATCGGCGAGGACATCAATTCGCTACTAAACCCGCGACAACTATGCTCAGGTACAGGAATATAGCCAGCATATGGCGCCTGACCGGCAGTCTCGTAAACAACAATACCCAGCCCACTTCAGAGGGCATTACCCATGGATAGCAGAACCTTACGCAACCTCATGCGCATCGTGCAGACCGGCTCGTTGTCGGCCGCAGCCGAGCATTCGTGCCTGACTGTGCAGGCGTTGGCCGCGCAGTTGAACAAGGTCGAAGAGCAGTTCGGTTTCCGCTTGTTTCGACGTTCCAACAAAGGGTTGACGCTGACGCCGCAAGGCACTGAGCTGACGCCGTATATGGACAAAGTGCTGATTGCCACACGACAAATGGAAGAAAAAGTCGAGGCATTGAAAGTGCCGGGCCAGCGCACGTTGAAGGTTGCGTTGAACAACACCTTGTCGCCTGACTTCAACCGGCGAATGATCGGACGCCTTATCGAGGTGTTTCCCGATTACCAGATGGAATTCAGCTACGCCGAGTCGATGGAAAACCTCAGCAAGCTGAAGAACGAAGACTTTGACCTCGCGGTGCTGATCGGTCCGCAGCGGCCGGGTTTGCCGAGCATTGTCTTGCCGGAGGTGCAGGTACAAGTCGTCGGCGCGCATTGCGGGCAGGAGAACGATCCACTGACGTTGCTGGGCAACAAGTTTCAGGTGCGTCCTGCGGAAGATTGTCCGTATTCCCACAGCTTTTTGCGTTTTCTCGACGCCGGGCTGGGCAATCACGAGAACGGCCAGCGCATGGTCTATTCGTGCAGTGAAACGTTGACGCTGTCGCTGATCACGCAGATGGACGCGGTCGGTATGGTTTCGCGTGAGGCTGCGCAGAAGAACGGCCTGACGATTTTCCCCGGGTTCGAGGATTTTCTCGAAGTGCGCCTGGCGGTGAACAATCCGGAACTGTCCAATCAGGCGCTGAGCGACGTCGTCGATCTGCCGCTACATGAACGAGCCGAGCGCAATGTACGCAGCCGTTCCAACCGCCACACTGAGAAAGAGGTTTTTGCTGAAATACGCACATAGCAACGTCGGAATCGCGGCATAGAATTCCGGGCGGTCGAGCTGTATGTGCTGATCCTTGATCAACAAGGGTGTCAGGCTGATCGCAGCGACGATCGCCACCGGCAGGTATTCCAGCGCCCGCGCAACAAACGGCGGCCAGTGCTCGGTATTCACTTGCAGTGGCAAGGCGCGAGGCAGGAAAGTCACCGCCATCATCAGCGCGACGACCAGAATCAGGAACGTTTGGTCAGGCATACACCCACTCCGCAGCCCACAAACGTGGCGATAAACACATTGAACGGCGAACTGCCGACCAGGCTCAGCGCGCCCATGCACAGCACCGCAGCCCCGGCGGCGATGAGTTTGTTGCGCGTATTGCACAGCGACACCAGCACGTAGAGCATCATCGCCGTCAGGGCATAGTCGAGCTGATATTTGATCAGGTGCGCCGCGTACTGCGCGCAGACCGCGCCGAGCAAACCGCCGAGCACCCACGAGGTGTGGCAGAACAGATTGAAGCCGATCAGATAACGCACGTTGACCGGTGCGCCAGTGCCGAGTTTAACGCTGTGGAACGCGAAGGATTCGTCAGTCAGGCCACCGGCGTAAGCCCAGCGCTCCATCCGGCTCAGACCGAGCGCACGCAGAGCTTTGGCCATATAGACCGACATCAGCATGTGCCGCGCGTTGATCAGAAACGTGGTCAGCACAATGGTGGTCAGCGAGGCGCCGCTGGAGATCAGCGCCAGCGCCGCGAATTGCGAAGCGCCGGCATACACGAACAGACACATCGCCACCGGCAGCCACATCGGCAGGCCGGCGTTGACGGCCATCAGCCCGAACACGAATGACACCGTGAAGTAGCCAGCGACCACCGGACTGGCTTCGGCAAACGTGCGCGATGGCTGTTGGGCAGCCATCAGCGGCGCACTGCCGGACGTTTCATTCATAGATCCCTCTCAAATGTCCGTTCGCCGTGGGGTTCGCAAAAACCCTGGGCCGTCCAGAATCGCTTGCCCGCGAGGTTAGCATCGTCGACGAACAGAAACATCCGCAACACACCGACACGCTTCATGTCGGAAGACGCTGCTTCAACCAGACGTTGACCGACACCCTGGCTGCGATACCGCGGGCTGACCGCCAGATGATTGATCGTGCCGCGACTGCCGAGCATGCCACCGAGCACCGCGCCGACGATTTCGCCGGCGACGTCGAAGGCGAGATAGGCCGTGGTGGTTTTCTGGATCAGCACGCCGCGCAGGCACTTGGCGTCCTGCCATTCGCAGAAGGACACTTCGTCGAACTGGCGGAAGAAGCGCTCCATGCGCTGCGCATCCTTGGCCGTGGCGCGTCGCAGCACCACCGGCGTCGAGCACTCGACGCCGTCGATTGGGGTGATCTGATTAGCGAACAATGTCGAAAGCGGTCCCGGGCCGCGAGAAGGAAATCGCCAGAATCTGCCGGTACGCCATCGCATGCGTGTGCGTGTTGCGGGCCGGGGTCACGTAGTGACGCATGTCGCGATCGAGGAAGTAGGTGGTATCGAGAATTTCCTGGTAGGTGGTCGACGCCAGTTGATGCTCGTGGATGTCGTACAGACGACTCTCAGCACCCTCGACATTATTGCGGCCCCAGAAGTGCACGCCGCTGAACGGATAGCCGTCGCAGTGAATGCCTTCAGGAGTAATTTCCAGTTGTTTGCCGGGTTTGATCTCGATGCGGATCTGATGGATCTGGCACTGCCAGATTTCATCGTGCAGCTCTTCCGGCAGTACGCTTTTGTACACTTCGAAATCGGTGTCGATCAGGCTGCGCATCACCGGTGAAGTAATCACTTCATCGGAGAAGTCCTGAAAGTGCCGCACCAGGCCGCCAACATAGGCGTTGTTCTCTTTCGACTGCACGTAAGCGCGATGCTCGAGCTGCTTCAGCTCGCGAGTCTTGGGGTTGTACTCGAAGTCGCTGTAACGACGGTAACGCATGCCGGCTTCGGCCTGACCGTAGTAGCTGTCAGGCTCCATGTTTTCCCAACTTTTGGTCAGTCTGACGAAGTCGGCAAAATGACCGTAGAGATTGAAGTCACCACCCTGGACGTTGACATATTTGTCGCGCCGTAGCGATTCGCCCACTTCTCTGTTCAAAACGATCATTACCAAATTCTCCGCTGCGTTGAGCGGCCTAATCTATTAGGTGGAGAATTTGCGTCCATGAGAAAGAATTTCAGGCATTTAAAGCCCTGTTTGAAACGGCGTTTGCAGTGCCTCAAAAACAACTTTTACATGACAAAAACACGGGTTTTTTCCGGTTTTCATCGAAAAACCGTCGAAAAAAACCCCGAACCAGTCGGGGTTTTTCTCATGTTTTTTACACTTGATCAGGCATCAGAAGATGTTGATCGGGTAATCCACGAATACGCGCAGTTCGTTACCGCTGACGTTGTACTCGCTGGATTTCTGCGAAACACGCAGGATCGAGCTGCGCAATTTCACGCTGAGGTCTTTGGCCGGGCCAGACTGCACGACGTATTTGAACTGGTTGAAGATCTCGCGCTCGGTGCCGCCTTCGCTGGTGGAAGTGGTGATGTTGTCGCCACGCACGTAAGCGAAGTTGTAGCTCAGGCCCGGTACGCCGAATGCGCCGAAGTCGAGGCCATAGCCCAATTGCCAGCTGCGTTCGTCTTCAGCGTTGAAGTCGGACCAGTAGGAGTTGGCCAGGTAGATGGAGTTACCGCCATCACCGACACGACCTTGATCTTTCTGGTAACCGCCGTAGGCGTAACCGAGGTTGCTGTCGCCGGTGGAACGCTGGTGCGCCACGGTGAACGAGTGCGGGCCAGTGGCGAATGTGGCGGCCAGGCTCCAGATCTTGTTGTCGTCGCCGGTTACCCCGTTTTCGCGGACATAAGAGTTGTCCAGCTTGGTGCGGTAACCGTTGAAGTCCAGGGTCAGCGACTGATCCTTGTTGAACGGCAACACGTAGTTGGCGTTCACGTATTGTTTCTTCAATACGTCTTCGACGTCGGAAGCGTACAACGCACCTTTGAAGTTCTCGGTGAACTGGTAGCTACCGCCCAACACGTTGATCGACTTCAGACCACCGCTGTCACGGCCTTCGTCGCTCTTGCGCGATTCGGCGGTGAAACGACCGGCGTTCAGTTCCAGGCCTTTGATCTCTTTGGAAGTGATCAGGGTACCGGTGTAGCTTTCCGGCAGCAGACGCACATTGTCGTAGCTCAGCACCGGCAGGGCCGGCATCTGGTCGCCGTAGGTCAACACGGTATTGGAGAAGCGGAACTTCACCGCTGCACCGCCCTTCGCTATGTCATGGTTCGCGCGACCGTCATTTTCCTGCTTGAAGAAATCGATACCACCGGCGCCGCTGCGGCCCTTGCCGCCGTCCAGACGCAGTGCGTACAGACCGAAAGCGTCGACACCGACACCCACGGTGCCTTGGGTGAAGCCGGACGAGAACGTACCGATGGCCGCTTGGCCCCACTCGGCCTTGTCTTTGTTGCCGTCTTTGTAATCACGATTGATGTAGGCATTGCGCAGCAGCACTTTGAGGCTGCTGTCTTCTACAAAACCCTTGGACTCGGCCTGGTCGTTAGCCATGGCCTGAGTGGCACTCAACATCCCCAGTGCGATCAGACTGATTCGCTTGTTCAACATTTTGTTTTCCTTATTACGGGTTGAAACGCGCTGTGTCGAACGGCGGAAACGGCGCTTTTGCACTCTTTTATTCACCCCGAAACAAAAAGGCCCGCCCACGATAATGTGATGGCGGGCCTGCTCCTTGTTTTGAGTCATGGCGGTTGGCCACAGGCGTTGGGCCGAATCGTAGCCGCGCCTCGAACAATGTGTCAATTTCAAGAATCGTCTTTAAATAGGCAAAAAACGTCTAAGAAACGTAAATTTTGCGCTGACTGCTTGCTGGGAAATGCACACAGCCAGTGAATCCAGTGCGTATCACGCACAGCCGTCGATCGCACAATGTGCAAGAACTTCGGCTGGCTCATCGAGGACGATTGCCTGTTTCAACCAATCGGCAAATGCCTGCGGCTTGCCCAGCCAAGGACTGATGTCGACCAATTGGAATGTGCCGTTCTGCTCCAGAGCCAATGTCGGAAAACCCTGGCCGCCCAACTGAGCCAAAAACTGGCGACTGGCTTTTATATGCCCATCGCTATCAATGGACTCAAACGCAATGTGGAAATCTTCCTGCGCATAGCCGATCTGCATCGCCAATTCCAACAGCACGGCTGAATCGGCAATGCGCCGCCCTTCCATATAGTGCGCGGTCTGCAACCGCCCCAGCATGCGTAAACCGCCGGCGTCGATGGCTTCGGCCGCCATGACCGCAGCAATCGGTGGCGTTGAATCGAAGACGGCTGAGTGATCGCGCAGTAAACCGTCGAAATAGGCCTCGCCAAACGGCTGAGCGGTGTACTCGGCAATACGTCGGTCGTGAGGCATGACGTAATTGCGCAGTTGCGAGGAAACCGGCTGGCGGTTGGCGCCACTCATCATGCCCCCGGCATGGGCGACCACTGGCAGCACCTGTTGTGCGGCTTCAATCAGCGGTTTGGCGCCATAGCACCAACCGCACAACGGGTCGTAGACGTAATGAAGAATCATGGAAAAACTCCGGCAAAAAGTGAGGAAAATCGATGGCGGCAGATTAGTCCCCGCACTCTTGCGGAAAAACTCCGGAATGGCTTTCAGTCTGTTTCACGAATCGGTCGAATTGTCGGTTCAGGCAGATTGTGTCGAAGCCGACACAAATTGAAACAATCACACAAGGGAACTTATAGGGAATAATTAACGGAAGTAAATGCAAAGCATTACCATTCGCGCGATCGAATTCCTCCACCCTTTCGGATGCGCTGTTCAATGCCTGCCCCGTTCCGTCTTACGCCCGTCACCCTTGGGCTTTCTGCCTTTCTGTCCAGTGGTTTTGCCTATTCGGCGACCGAGTTACCCGCCACCGCCATCAGCGCCGAAGCGCAAGCCGATGACCCGCGCGTGAAGCTCAGCAGCACCGCGACCCGCACCTCGACACCCGTGCGTTATGTGCCGCAGGCGATTGATTCGATCAAGACCTCGAACGTCGCCAACTACGGCACCAATGACATCGGCGACGCCTTGAGCGGCATGCCCAACGTCAGCAGCAGCGCCGACACCCGCTTCGACAGCCTGCGCATCCGTGGTTTCGACGCGAGCAACGATTTCTATCTGGACGGCATCCGCGACGACAGCCAATACAAGCGCGACCTGCACAACATCGAACGCGTCGAAGTGCTCAAAGGCCCGGCCGCCGTGCTGTACGGCCGTGGCAGTCAGGGCGGGATCGTCAACCGCGTGAGCAAAATGCCCGAGTTCGGCCGTCGCTCGACTATCGAAGCTCAGGCTGGCAGCGAAGATTTGCGCAGCCTTTACGCCGACCTCAGCACCGATCCGAGCGAAAACATCAGCCTGCGCCTGAACATGGGCAACATGGATGAAAACAGCTTCCGCGACGGCGTCAGCGGCAACCGCCAACTGTTCGCGCCGTCGATGAGCTGGCAACTGACGCCGGATCTGAACTGGCTGGTGCAATATGAATACAGCCGCTACAACCGTACCCCGGATCGTGGCATCCCCGGCGTCAACGGGCGCCCGGCGGATGTCGGGCGCGACACCACCTATGGCAACGATCACGACTTCATCGATGACAAGTCTCAATCGCTGCGCTCGAAACTCACTTACGAAATCAACGACAACTGGCAACTGCGCCAGACCCTCGGCGTGTTCAAGCTCGACAGCGATTTCGACAACACCTACCTCACCGGTTACACGCCGGCGACCAACAAGGTCACGCGCCAGCACTGGCAGCAGGATCTGACCACCCGCAACGTCTACAACAACCTCGAACTGGAGGGCGGCTTCGATACCTTTGGTCTTGAGCATCGCCTGCTTACTGGCGTCGAGATCGGCAGCCAGCGCCGCGATCCAAAGTTGTACAACGCCGCCACCGGCAGAACGCCCGGCGCGCAGCCGGTGCCGTCGCTCGACCTGTACAACCCGAACCGCGATCTGCGCCACACCGGCAGCATGCAGGTCTCGAGCAGCAGCCACACCGAAGTCGAAAGTCGCGCGGTGTACGTGCAGGATCAACTGCGTCTGAACGACCAATGGCAGGTCCTGGCCGGTCTGCGTTACGACACCTTCGATATCGAGTCGACCAACAAGCTGCGTAACATTTCCGAAGACCGCGACAGCCACAGCACCAGCCCGCGTGTGGGCCTGGTCTGGACGCCGCTGCAGAACCATTCGTTCTATGCCTCATGGTCGAAGACATTTTCACCCGTGGGCGGTGGCTTGATCGGCATCACCCCAGGCGCGGCCGGCAACACCAACGACCTCAGCCCCGAACTGACCAAGCAGAAAGAGATCGGCGTGAAGAGTGACTGGTTCGATGACCGCTTGAGCACCACGCTGGCGATCTATGACCTGGAACTCTACAACCGCCGCACCAGCGATCCTAATGACCCGACGCTGACCGTGATGTCCGGTCTGCAACGTTCGCGCGGGATCGAGTTGACGGCCACTGGCAACATTGTCGGCAACTGGTACATGCGCGGTGGCGTCGGCATGCAGGATGCGACCATCGAGAAGGACAACAACGGCCTCGAAGGCAAGCGCATCAACAACGTCGCCAAACGCAACGGCAGCCTGTTCCTGACCTGGAAACCGGAGATGGGCTGGTATGGCGAAACCGGTCTGACCCTGGTTGGCCAACGCTATGCCGATAACGCCAACACCACCGTGTTGCCGGGTTACGGCCGCTGGGATGCCTTGGTCGGTTACCGCTTCAAGGATTGGGATTTGCGCGCGGCGCTGAACAACATCACCGATCGCGAGTATTACGCGTCCGCGACCAGTCAGTATCAGATCCAGCCGGGTGCGCCACGTAGCGTCGTGGTGACCGGCACCTACAGTTTCTGATTTCACACAAATCCTTGTGGGAGCGAGCCTGCTCGCGAAGGCGGTGGGTCATTCAACAACGATGTCGACTGACCGGACGCATTCGCGAGCAGGCTCGCTCCCACATTGAATGGTGTGTACGAAATAACCGTGCATAAAAAAGCGCCGCCATCCCGGCAGCGCTTTTACCAATCCCTGTTGTTCTTCTTATCCTTCCATCACAGCCCACAACGCGTCCAGTTCGGCCTCGCTGAACAGGTCAGCGGGGTAACGCTCGATCATCATCCGGCGCGGATCAGGTTCCCTGATCTGACGCGTTCCATTGGACTTCAACCAGTGCGCGACAATCTGGAGCGATTCGCCGTTTACGGCCATGGGATGCAACGTCCGCTCGCTGACCACGTTCACTTCGGCGTTCATTTCAGCGCTCTCTCCCCGTTCATGAGCGGCTACGTTATCCAAGGTTTATGACAGAACTGTTGAAGTTCTCCCCCCTCCCTAGTGCACGGGTGATGAATACAAGAGCTATGCCAAGGTGTCGCATTTGTCGACAAGCGGATACAAAGAAGCCCGCAGTCCAACCGGGCTGCGGGCTTCTGTGCATGCATAGCGAGCTAATCATCGCCCGGCCGATTTGTTAATCAACTCAAGCTGTTACGACTCAACTCACTCTTTATGCGGCGCGGGTTGCTGTTGGGTAAGGCAGTGGATATTACCGCCTCCCAGTAACAGTTCGCGGCCCGGCACCATCACCACTTCATGCTGCGGGAACAGCTTCTGCAGAATCTCTTTCGCCGGCGCGTCCATCGGATCGTCGAAGCTCGGCGCGATGATGCCGCCGTTGACGATCAGGAAGTTCACGTAGGAACCGGCCAGGCGCACAGACGGATTGCGTTCCTGCGTGCCGTCCACCGGATCGACACCGGCGCACTCTTCTTCGGTCGCGTACAGCGGCCCCGGAATCGGCATTTTGTGCACCGTGAACGGGCGACCCTTGGCGTCGGTGCTGCTTTGCAGGACTTTCATCGCCGCCTGGCAACGCGGGTAGTTCGGATCTTGCGGGTCGTCGGTCCACGCCAGCAGCACTTCGCCCGGACGCACGTAGCAGCAGAAGTTATCCACATGGCCGTCGGTTTCGTCGTTGAACAAACCGTCCGGCAGCCAGATGATTTTATCCACAGACAGATTGGCGCTGAGCACCGCTTCAATCTCTTCGCGGCTCAGGTGCGGGTTGCGATTGCGGTTAAGCAGGCATTCTTCGGTGGTGATCAGCGTGCCTTCGCCGTCGACATGAATCGAACCGCCTTCAAGCACGAAACCTTCAGTGCGGTAACGCGGGCTGCGCTCGATCTCGAGGATCTTGCCGCCGACCTGCGAGTCGCGATTCCAAGGCGAATACAAACCGCCGTCGAAGCCGCCCCAAGCGTTGAAGTCCCAGTTCACACCGCGGACTTCGCCGCTGTTGTTGATCACGAAGGTCGGGCCGCTGTCGCGTACCCAGGCGTCATCGCTGGACATCTCGACCACGCGGATATTCGGCACGTCGAGGCGCGCGCGGGCGTTTTCGTACTGGCCGGCGGACACAGCCACGGTCACCGGTTCAAAACGCGCGATGGCCTTGGCCACCGCTGCGTGTGCGGCTTGCGCCGGTTTGCCGCCCAGACGCCAGTTGTCCGGGCGCTCGGGCCAGATCATCCAGGTCTGCGTCTGTGGCGCCCACTCGGCCGGCATGTGAAAGCCGTCGGCGCGCGGGGTACTTTTCAAGGTGGTCATCGGGATCAGGACTCCAGGGAACCGTCGAGGGTTTTCAACGCGCCGTACAGGTTCGGACGGCGGTCACGGAATGAACCCCACGCGCTGCGAATATGTTCGAGCTCGTCGAGGTTGAAAGTGTGCACAAGAATACCTTCTTCGGTTTTATTCAGCTCCTGCACTTTTTCGCCGAACTGGTTGGCGATGAACGAAGAACCGTAGAACGTGATGTCGTAGCCGTCCTGTTCTTCGTTGCCGATGCGGTTGCTGGCGATCAGCGGCATCAGGTTGGCGCCGGCGTGACCCTGCTGCACGCGCTGCCAGTGATCGCGGGACGAGATGGTTTTGTCGTGCGGCTCGCTGCCGATTGCGGTTGGATAAAAAAGTATTTCTGCACCTTGCAAGGCCATGCTGCGTGCAGCTTCCGGGAACCACTGATCCCAGCAGATGCCCACGCCGATCTTCGCGTAACGGGTGTTCCACACTTTGAAACCGGTGTCGCCCGGGTTGAAGTAATACTTCTCGTGGTAGCCCGGGCCATCCGGGATGTGGCTTTTACGATAAATCCCGAGGTTGCTGCCGTCAGCATCGATGATCGCGATGCTGTTGAAGCGTGCGCGGCCGGCCAGTTCGTAGAAGCTGATCGGAAGCACCACTTGCAGCTCTTTGGCGATTTTCTGGAAATGTTTGATCGCGACGTTTTCTTCCACCGTCGTCGCCAGTTGCAGATAGTCCGGGTTTGGCTTCTGACAGAAGTACGGCGCCTCGAACAGCTCCTGAATCAGGATGATCTGTGCGCCTTTGGCGGCGGCTTCACGCACCAGCCTTTCAGCGATTTCGAGGTTAGCTTCCAGATCCCAGGAACAGGCCATCTGAGTGGCGGCAACGGTAACGATACGGCTCATGAATCATCTCCGGGCAAGTGCTTTGACGGTCGACAATTCGACCGAAAAGAAAAACGCGCGCACCGGACAAGAGATCGCCATGCCGGAGCAATGGCGACTTTATAGCCGATATATATCGGCTTTAGAAGCTTGTTAAATGCCTTTCGTCTAAATAAACCCAACAAAAGCCGATACAAATCGAATTAGCAACCCCAAACAAATGTGGGAGCGAGCCTGCTCGCGAAGGCGATTGATCAATCAACACAGTTGTTGAATGAGAAACCGCTTTCGCGAGCAGGCTCGCTCCCACAGGGGTCAGTGTGCGTGCTTACAGACCTTCGCTGAGGACTCGATCAAGCATGTCGACAAAGAAATCCACGCTCTGGCGCGACGTCACCATCGGCGGTTTGATCTTGAGAATGTTCAGATCATCACCGGTCGGCTGCATGAAAACCCCCAATTCACGCAAGCGATCGCACAGCAGCGCGGTCTCCTCGGTCGCCGGCTCCAGCGTCTCGCGATTACGAATCAGCTCAAGCCCGAGATAGAACCCGGAACCGTGCACCGCGCCCACCAGCGGATGTTTATCGATCAGCGCTTCGAGCCGCGCCTTGAAGTGGCCACCGACCACTTGCGCGTTCTCCCAGAGCTTTTCTTCTTCCATGACATCCAGCACCGCCATGCCGATCTGGCAGCTCACCGGACTGCCGCCCGCCGACGAGAAGAAGTAGCCCTCGGCCTCCAGCGCCTCGGCAATTTCCCGCCGCGTGATGACCGCACCCAGCGGTTGACCGTTGCCCATGCCTTTGGCCATGCAGACGATGTCCGGCACCACGCCCTGCTCTTCAAAACCCCAGAAGAAGTGGCCCATGCGCCCGTAACCAACCTGCACTTCGTCGGCGATGCACACGCCGCCCTGCGCGCGCACCAGCGCGTATACCTGCTGGAGATATCCCGGCGGCAGCGAGATACCGCCGGCATTGCCATACACCGGCTCGCAGATAAACCCGGCCAATTGGCGCTTCTGCCCGGCGAGCTTTTCCAGGTGATGCTCAACGCTGCGCACGTAATCCGGCGCCGAGTCGAGACCGCGGAATTCACCGCGATAAGTGTTTGGCGCAGGTACCGGATGCACCCAGTCCGGGCGGCTTTCCAACGCTTTCGGGTTGTCGGCGATTGACGTCGATACCGCATCGGCACCGACCGTCCAGCCGTGATAGGCCTCAAGCACGCTGATCATGTCGCGACCGCCGCTGTAGGCCCACGCCAGACGAATCGCCAGGTCATTCGCCTCGCTGCCGCTGTTGACCAGAAACACCCGATCCATGCCTTCCGGCGCCAGTTTCAGCAAGCGCTCGGAAAACTCCGCCACCGCCGCATAGTTGAAGCGCGAGTTGGTGTTGAGCAACGACCACTGCCGCGCAGCGACCGCCGCCATGCGCGGGTGGCCGTGACCGAGCACTGCAACGTTGTTCAGCATGTCGAGGTAGGAGCGGCCCTGCATGTCGATCAGGTGATTGCGCCAGCCGCGTTCGATGCGCGGCGGGTCGGCGTAGTAGTGTTTTTGCGTGCGGGCGAAACTGGCGTCGCGGCGTTCGAGCAGGGTTTTCGCGTCCAGCTCCGGCTCGGCATCGCAGGCCAGTCCTAACAACGCCGCTGGCGACGGGCACAGTGCCTGCCACGCCGCTGCCTGCGCCGGGGTGCAGAACAACGGCGCATCGAGCTGCGCGCCACGGCACAACTGCACCCGCAACAAGCCGCTGACCGCGCCCAGCACCTGACCCTTTACCAGCGCCGCGCCGCTGTGCAGCGACGGTGTCACGCCCCACAGCCGCACGCTGAGTTGCGGGCCATCCAGTTGCAGCACACCGTCTGCGGCCTGATGCACGACGCCAGCGAACGGCGCCTCCACGGTGGTGCCATCGGGCACGCGCAATTCCACGTGCAGCGGGAACGTGTCCGGCTCTACGGCAGTGTCGGGACGAGTGCGCGACAAACGGTACTGACCATAACGGCTCGCCGCCAAACCATGGGCCGCCGCCGCTTCGTTCAACAGGTGTTGATCGATACCTGCCTGCTCCCAGTTGCCGGCCTCGAAATGCGGACTCAGGACACCGAGATCGATCAGGGCAAATTCACGCCCGACCAGACCGGGTAGCAAGGGCGCAAAACCTGCGCTGTCGAACGCCGGCAATGCGTGACCGACGGCCGTGAGGATCGCGGCTTCCATCAGTGCCTGCGGCACCGAAGTGGCCACGCGGAAGATCTCCCACTCATGGGTGAGATTGTCGCGACTGTAATTGTTTGTGGGGTCGATGCTGACCTGTTGCTCGCCACTGAGCACCAGCACCGCCGCACGCGCGACAATCAATGGCCACAGCGCTTGCAGCTCTTCGTGTTGCAACGGGTTGACCGCGTGGTAGGCCTGCACCGCCGGCAGGATGACAAACGGATCGCCACCAGCGTGATGCAGCAACGCCGCACAGGTCACCGACAGATCGGTAATGCGCCAGGTGCGCACCAGATCGCCAAAGTCGATCACGCCCTGCAATTGCCAATGCCGCTGGGCATCGCGCGCCCAGACGGCATTGTCATCGGTGATGTCCATGTGGATCGCCTGTACCGGCAGCTTGCCCTGCAACGGCTGCAGACGGCGCTCGGCCTGTCCGGCCGCACCGGCAATCAATGCGCGTTGCTGTTCATCCTTGATCACCGGCAGCAGATGGCTGATCAGGGCACTGGCGTGGCGGGCATCCCACTGCAACGTGCGCTCAAGGCCCGGATGGTCGAACCCGGCTAGTGCCAGATCCATCTCACCGCAGAGCCGGCCAAACCCGGCCACCACGTCGCGCCCCAAGTGATCGAGGTGCGTGAGCGGCTGGCCTTCGATGTAATTCAGCAGCCGCACATGGACGGCTTCGCCGCCGACCTCGAGTGACAGCAGGTCTTCGCCGTTATTGGCCGCGATCACCCGCGGCACCGTCACCGCAGTATGCTCGGCCAGGTATTTTAGGCCGGCATGCTGGGCTTGCAGCTCTACCAGGGCGTAATCGCCTCGGCAGATTTTCAGCACGAACCGCCCGCGGGGGCTGTCGACGCGGTAATTGAGATCTTGCTGGCTGCCAAGAGCCTGCAACGTGCCGCTGAGACCGTAATGCTCCGCCAGCCATTGCCGGGCCTGCTCGGCAGAAACCTGCGGGCTGGGCAAACTGGCGCGATGAATCAACGTGGCGAGCGGCATGAAACGACCCCTGAAAATTTTATTAGGCGCCTATATCGCCATTGCTTATGGCGAGACGCAACCCCTTATACCAACTCCCGATCGGATCAAGGGCGCATCACTGCGACGGCAACACCAACAGTAACTTTTCCTACAGCAATTTCAGATTGCGTTTGAACACTTCACTGTTCAACCTGCCCCCCTGAACGTTATCCGCACGGAAGCAATCTGCAAAATGTCCCAGCGCCGCCTCGCCCTCTCCAACAAAAAAGTCCGCAATATCCCTCGCCGTCTACGCGCGTTAGCCGCTTGGGCCACTGACTTCGAAGATTACTTTCCGGCCGACCTCACCGAAGAGGAGAAATACAGCAACTGGAAAATCCCGATTCACATGTCGATGGTCGAAGGAAAACAAGCAACCGCAGATCTGCGTCGGCAGTGTGCACAACACTTGATCAACGCGGCGCAGCACCTGCGTATGTCCCGACCGGAAAATGCTATCGATTGCTGAGTGGTCGCCGCCATCTCCTTGCCAGGAATGTTTTCCAGCGAGATATGCATCTATACCGACATGGAATATCACCGAGGTCATATCCCTCCTGCTGATAGTGAATACGTGGAAACCGGTAAAAGCCTGGCCCAGGAGTGGGGACTCGTTTTACCGCCAGGTATTCGAGAGAGAGGCCTGAGCTATACAGTTGAAGATTGCGATGGCCAGACTTATAAGGAAGAACGCTGGTATTTTGGTGAGGTCGATTGAATCGCTCCTTACGGTCTGCACTCGAGTTAAATGGCACTTTGCGCAAGAATGTCGACCATTCACACCTGCCCAGGAAGCTCCCATGAATGTAATCACCACCGACCTGCCCGGTGTCCTGATCATCGAACCGAAGGTGTTTGGTGACGAGCGCGGTTTTTTCTACGAGAGTTTCAACGCCAAGGCGTTCCAGGACGCTACCGGTCTGGACACGCAATTCGTTCAGGACAACCACTCGCGTTCACAAAAAGGCGTGTTGCGTGGTCTGCATTACCAACTGCAAAACACTCAGGGCAAACTGGTCCGTGTGACGGTTGGCGAAGTATTGGATGTGGCCGTGGACATTCGCCGCAGCTCGCCGCACTTCGGCAAATCGGTGGCTGTGCGCCTGTCAGCGGAAAATCATCGTCAACTGTGGGTGCCAGAAGGTTTCGCCCATGGTTTCGTGGTGCTGAGCGAGTTCGCTGAATTCCTCTACAAGACCACCAACTACTACGACCCGTCGTCCGAGCGCAGCATTCGCTGGGATGACCCCGCTCTGGGCATCGACTGGCAGTTGGACGAAGCGCCGAAGCTGTCCGCCAAGGATCAGGCCGCAGCCCTGCTCAAGGACGCTGACGTCTTCGCCTGAGGCCGGGCATAATGCGCCTGTCCCTACAGGCGCATCCGGCTCATGAAACCAACCCTTCCCCCCAGACCCCGCTGGCGCAGTCTCGCGCTGCTGGCCCTGTGCCTGGCGCCGCTGCTGTGGCCGCTGGAACATCTCGCCGAGCGTTATTACCGCAGCGAACTGGCCGGACAGAACCGCCAGACCCTCGACCTCTACGTTGCCAACCTGCTGGGCACCCTGCACCGCTATGAAGTATTGCCGCAGATCCTCGGCGACCTGCCCGCCTTGCGTGCGGTCCTCGGCGCACCGGACGACGGCGTTACCCAAGGCAATGCCAATCGCCTGCTGAAGAACATCGCCGCGCAGACCGGCGCCGAAGTCATGTACCTGATGGATACCAGCGGGCAGACCCTCGCGGCGTCGAACTGGGACAAGCACGACAGTTTCGTCGGCCGCAATTTCTCGTTTCGTCCGTACTTCAGTGAAGCCATGGCCGGACGTCTCGGACGCTTCTTCGGTCTCGGCACCACGTCGGCCAAGCGCGGTTATTTCTTCGCTGCCGCCGTGCGTAACGGCGAAAAAATCATCGGCGTGCTGGTGATAAAGGTTGACCTCGACCACACCGAAAGCCTGTGGGGTAAAACTCCGGAACAACTGCTGGTGACCGACCACAACGGCGTGGTCATCCTCACCTCGCGCCCGGAATGGCGCTTTCGTTCGACCCGTAACTTGAGCGACGGCGAACGCTCAGCGATCACCGCCATACAGCCCTACCCGACCCGCGAGCCGCGGCCGCTGAACCTCAGCCCCAGCGCGTGGCTGATCCAGACCCACGACATCGCCGAAACCGGCTGGAGCGTGAGCATCCTCGCCCCGCGCACGCTGATCGACCGCCCGGTGCGCACCGTGGTTGCCATCGGAGGCGCCACACTGTTAGTGGTGATGCTGTTACTCGGCCTGATGATGCAGCGACGTCGGCATTATCTGGAGCGCATTGCGTTCGAGGCCAAGGCACGCCGTGAACTGGAAGGCCGCGTTGCCGAGCGCACCAGCGACCTCGAAGGCCTCAACCGGCGTTTGAAGGAAGAAGTACTCGAGCGTGAACAGGCCCAGCAGGAACTGGTGCGCGCTCAGGATGACCTGGTCCAGGCCGGGAAACTGTCGGCGCTGGGGACCATGTCAGCGAGCATCAGCCACGAACTCAATCAGCCACTGGCAGCGATCCGCAGCTACGCGGAGAACGCCGAAGTATTGCTTGATCATCAGCGCACCGACGACGCTCGCGGCAACCTTAAACTGATCAGCGAACTGACCGGGCGCATGGCCTCGATCATCGCCCACCTGCGCGCCTTTGCCCGCCGTGATCGCCACGCGCCGGAGAGCGTTGCCCTGCAACCGGCACTGGACGATGCGCTGGCCCTGCTGGCCAAGCGTCGCCGCAGTATGGAAGTCGAACTGATCCGCGATCTGCCGGCCGCTACTCTATGGGTCGAGGCTGGAGAAACGCGCCTGCGTCAGGTGCTCGGCAATCTGCTGGCCAACGCCCTCGACGCGCTCACCGAAAAAGGTCCGCCGCGCAAACTGTGGTTGAGTGCCGAATCCACCGCCGAGGGCGTCAATCTGTACATTCGCGACAACGGCCCGGGGTTCTGCATGGAAGCCCTCGGCCGCGCCAGCGAACCCTTTTACACCACCAAGACCCGCACTCAGGGCTTGGGTTTGGGGCTGGCAATCTGTGAAACGCTGATGCGCGCCTTCGGCGGTGAACTGTCGTTCGCCAACCACAAGCAAGGTGGCGCCTTGATTACCCTGCGGCTGCGCGCCGGTGCGCCCGGGGTCAGCCTGCAACCGTCCGAGGATCGAAGTGCATGACCATCGACAATCGCATTCAGGTGGTGTTGATCGACGACGATCCGCACCTGCGTCAGGCCCTCGGCCAGACCCTGGATCTGGCCGGCCTGAAAATTCTGCCGCTGTCCGAAGCCAAAGGACTTGCCGCTCAACTGGAGCGTGACTGGCCGGGCGTGGTGGTCAGCGACATTCGCATGCCGGGCATGGATGGCCTCGAATTGTTAAGCGAATTGCACGCACAGGATCCCGAACTGCCGGTGCTGCTGATCACCGGCCACGGCGACGTGCCGCTGGCGGTGCAAGCCATGCGCGCCGGCGCTTATGACTTTCTCGAAAAACCTTTCGCCAGCGACGCACTACTCGACAGCGTGCGTCGCGCGCTGGCCCTGCGCCGACTGGTGTTGGACAACCGCAGCCTGCGCTTGGCCCTCAGCGATCGCAATGAACTGAGTGCGCGGCTGGTCGGCCATTCGACGCCGATGCTGCGCCTGCGTGAGCAGATCGGTGCGCTGGCCGCGACCAAGGCTGACGTGCTGATCCTCGGCGAAACCGGCGCCGGCAAAGAAGTGGTCGCCCGTGCGCTGCACGATTTGTCCAGCCGTCGTAATGGCCCGTTCGTCGCGATCAACGCTGGCGCACTGGCCGAGTCGGTGGTGGAAAGCGAACTGTTCGGCCACGAACCCGGCGCATTCACTGGCGCGCAGAAACGCCGGATCGGCAAATTCGAATTTGCCAACGGCGGCACATTGTTTCTCGATGAAATCGAGAGCATGAGCATGGACGTGCAAGTGAAGTTGCTGCGCATGCTGCAGGAGCGCGTGGTCGAGCGTCTGGGCGGTAATCAACTGATCCCGCTGGACATCCGCGTGATTGCCGCGACCAAGGAAGACCTGCGTCAGGCTGCCGATCAGGGCCGCTTCCGCGCCGACTTGTACTACCGCCTCAACGTCGCGCCACTGCGCATTCCGCCGCTGCGTGAACGTGGCGAAGATGCGCTGGTGCTGTTCCAGCATTACGCCGATGAAGCCAGCGCCCGCCACGGTTTGCCGCCGCATGAACTGCAGCCGGCACAACGCGCCTTGCTGCTGCGCCACACCTGGCCGGGCAACGTGCGCGAACTGCAGAATGCCGCCGAACGTTTCGCCCTTGGCCTGGAACTGGCGCTGGATAACAGTGGCGCTGAAGGTGCCGGCGCCATCGTGGAAGTCACTGGCGGCGGGCTCAGCGAGCAGGTGGAAAATTTCGAAAGATCATTGATCGCTGCCGAACTGGCGCGCTCCCACAGTTCGGTGCGCAGCCTCGCTGAAGCCTTGGGCATTCCGCGCAAAACCCTGCATGACAAATTGCGCAAGCATGGCCTCAACTTCGGCGACAGCAGCCATGGGGACGAGAACGAATGAGTACAGACAGTCGCTATCTGGAATCAGTCCTGCATCACGACATCCCCCTGACACGGGACATGGGGCTGAAGGTCCTCGACTGGCATGAGCAGAAGTTGAGTCTGCACCTGCCGCTCGATCCCAACGTCAATCACAAAAGCACCATGTTTGGCGGCAGCCTTTACTGTGGCGCGGTGCTGGCCGGGTGGGGCTGGTTGCATTTGCGCTTGAAGGAAGAAGGAATCACCGACGGGCACATTGTGATTCAGGAAGGGCAGATCAGTTATCCGCTGCCGGTCACTGGAGATGCCGTAGCAATTTGCCCGGCGCCCGATGCGAAGGTGTGGAAGAAGTTTCTGGCGATGTATCGGCGTTATGGGCGGGCGCGGTTGGCGTTGAATACGCGGATCGTCAATCAGGGTAGTGATGAGGATGCCGTTAGGTTTACCGGGCAGTACGTTTTGCACCGGTAAAGATCAAAAGCCCCTCATCGGAACGCCGCCCGCCTAACCCTCTCCCCGAGGGAGAGGGGACTGACCGAGGTGTCTTGCGTTATACATCGACCTGTAAGATCGCAGCGATTATGGATTCAGCAAAGTTCGACCAGGTCGGCGTTGCTCTCAAATATCCTGCGGTCAGCTCCCTCTCCTGGGGGAGAGGGCTGGGGTGAGGGCGATTGCGGATCAGCCCACTTAACCCCGCGCCAACTCCAACAATCTGGAACGCCACGCCGCCTTCGCCGGCAGCGCCAAAAAGAACTCGTTCAACAGCGATTCCCGCGCCGGATAACAGAACGCTTCTCCGCGCAGATCCAACACCTCACCGCCCGCACCTTCCAGCACACCTTGCGCAGCCGCCGTGTCCCACTGCGAAGTCGGCGCCAGTCGCGGATAGCAATCCGCCGCGCCTTCCGCTAGCAGACAAAACTTCAGCGAGCTACCAATGTTTGCCAATTGCAACTCGCCCAGACTCGCACTCAACCCCGCCAGCAAGCGCTCCTGCTCGGGACTCGAATGCCGACGGCTGGCCACCACGGTAAACGCCTCACCCGGTGCCGGCACATCACGCACCTGAATCGCAACCGGCGTGCCGTCCTTGTCGCAGCGCCACGCACCAAGCCCGGCACCTCCGACGTAATAACGACCATTGGTCGGCATCGACACCACGCCAAAAACCACGCGACCGTTTTCGATCAGCGCAATATTCACGGTGAACTCTTCGCTGCCGCTGATGAACTCCTTGGTGCCATCCAGCGGATCCACCAACCACCAGCGCTGCCAGCCGGCGCGTACGCTCTGGGGGATGTTGGCGTCTTCTTCCGACAACACCGGAATGCCCGGATCCAGCGCCGTCAGCCCGGCGAGAATCAGGTGATGCGCGGCCAGATCCGCCGCCGTCACGGGCGAGTCATCGGACTTGGCCGTGACTTCAACGCCGGAGCGCCAGAACGGCAAAATCGCCTCGCCGGCCTGCAATGCCAGCTCAACGACCGGCGCCATCAACGGGTGGGGAAACTTCATCGATATCTCACTCATGCTGGAAAGAACCCGCGCTCGGTCAGCAGATCGCGGGTCAGATACAGTGCAGCCAATGCACGGCCTTCGGAAAACTGGGGATTGAGCGCCAGCGACGACAATTCGCGCAGGTTCACCTTATCGACGCGCATCGGTTCGGGCTCGTCGCCTTCCAGGCGCTCTTCGTACAAATCGGTAGCCAGAACAACCTGGATCTTCTGGCTCATGTAACCGGGCGACAGCGACAGTTCGGTCAGATGCTCCAGTTGTCGCGCGCCAAATCCGGCTTCTTCCTTGAGCTCCCGCTCGGCTGCCGCCAATACGTCTTCGCCCGGTTCGATCAAACCTTTAGGCAAGGACAGTTCATACTCATCGGTACCGCCGCAATATTCCTCGACCAGCACTGCGTGTTCAGCATCCAGCATCGCCACGATCATTACCGCGCCGTAGCCCGCACCTTTGCCGACCAGACGCTCGTAAGTGCGTTCCACGCCGTTGGAAAAACGCAGCTTGAGTTCTTCGACGCAAAACAGACGGCTGGTGGCGACGATCTCGCGGGCAAGTACGGTGGGTTTCTGGCGCATGCAAAGCTCCTTGGCGTGAACGCGCTACTATAACGCGGCTTTCCCGATTGTTTATGTCGGATATCTTTCTACCGCTCGAGACGTTGCCATGCCTTCATTACCGTGGTCCGACATCGATACCGTTCTGCTCGACATGGACGGCACGCTGCTGGATCTGCACTTCGACAATCACTTCTGGCTGGAACACCTGCCCCAGCGTTACGCCGAACTGCACGGGGTCAGCCGGGCCATGGCCGAGATGGAGTTGCAGCCGTTGTTCGAACGGCATGCCGGCCAGTTGCAGTGGTATTGCCTGGATTTCTGGAGTGCCGAGTTGAAGTTGTCGGTGCGTGAATTGAAGCTGGAAACTGCGCACCTGATCGCCCTGCGCCCAGATGCCGATACCTTTCTGGAAGCGATCAAACGCGCCGGCAAACGGGTGATCATGATCACCAACGCGCACCGCGATTCACTGTCGCTGAAGCTGGAGCGGATCGAACTGGCGCCGTATTTCGAACGGTTGATCAGCTCCCACGATTACGGTTTCCCCAAGGAGAACCCGCAGTTCTGGGATGCCTTGCAGGCGGACATCGGCTTTGATCCGGCGCGCAGTCTGTTTATCGACGACACCTTGCCGATTCTGCGCAGTGCGCGGGAATTTGGTGTGGCGCATTTGCTGGCGGTGAAAGAGCCGGACAGCCGCAAGGGGCCAAAGGACACGGCTGAGTTTGCGGCGGTTGAGGATTACCGCAATCTGATCGCTGGTCTTTGATCTTTGTAGGAGCTGCCGAAGGCTGCGATCTTTTGATCTGGTTTTTAAAAATCAAAGTCAAAAGATCGCAGCCTGCGGCAGCTCCTACAGGGGTTTTGTGTTACTCAGGAATACGCAGTGTCTGCCCCGGATAGATTTTGTTCACATCCTTGAGCATCGGTTTGTTGGCATCGAAAATTTTCTGATACTTGTTGGCATCCCCGTACACGCGCAGAGAAATCGCGCTCAGAGTGTCACCCGACTTGACCACGACAAATTGTGCGGCAGTGACAACTGGCCCGCTGACGGTGATCTGATCATCCACGCTGCCAACACCGGCAATATTGCCCACCGCCAGCAAAATCTTCTCTTTCTCTTCCTGACTCGCGACTTCACCGGTGACGGTCACTTTGTCGCCATCCACTGTCGCCTGCACATTCGGATTGCCCAGACCGACCTTGCTGATGTGTTCCTTCAACTGCTCACTGGCATTGGCGTTGCCCGGGGTCAGCAGATCAATCAGCTTCTCACCGGCTTCTTTCACAAAGCTCAAAAGACTCATAGCGCACACTCCTTGATTTGGGTTCCAGACGTCCAAGCCTAGACCACCGCAGACAAACCCGGTTCCAAGCCGACCAATGACCCTGCCACCGCGCAAGCGGTAGAATCGCCAACCCCTGCCAGCGCCCGGAGCGAAGATGGACATCAAGCAGCTGAAATTCCTCATCGCCCTCGACGAAACCCGCCACTTCGGCCAGGCCGCCGCGCGTTGCCACATCACCCAGCCAACCCTGTCGATGCGCCTGCGCAGCCTCGAAGAAGAACTCGACCTGCCGCTGGTCAACCGGGGCCAGCGCTTCGAAGGTTTCACCGCGCCGGGTGAACGCGTGCTGGCGTGGGCACGTTCGGTGATGGCTGCCTATGACGGATTGCACGCGGAAGCGGCGGCGTGTCGCGGCAACCTCATCGGTACGCTGCGACTGGGCGTGGTGCCGCTGTCGAGTTTCGATCCGTTACCGTTGATGCAACGCCTGCATGCCGCACACCCGAACCTGCGTTTCGAAATGTCGGCGCTGAGTTCTGAGCAGATCCTCGAACATCTGGCGAACAACCGTATCGACCTCGGCGTGTCCTATCTGGATCGTCTGGATCACGAACGTTTCGAATCACTAGCCTTCAATGAAACCCGCATGGGCCTTTTGTACGACCAGCGCACCTTTACCTTCGGCGACACGCCGCTGAGCTGGGAATCGCTGATCGAACTGCCGCTGGGCATGCTCACCAGCGGCATGCACTTTCGCCAGTCCATCGACCACAACTTCCACAGCCGCGGCCTGACTCCGCAACCGTTGCTGCAAACCGACGCGGTGCATCAATTGTTACAAGCCGTACACGGTGGGTTCTGCTGCGCGATCATGCCGCTGGACGGCGGGCTTGAAAAACTCACCGACCACCTGCGCCTGCAACCCATCGAAAACGCTCAAACCCTCGCCCCGCTGGGCCTGATCATGCGTCGCGGAGCGCCACGCTCGGCGCTGGCGGAGGCCTGTTTCGCGCTGTATCGAGAATCACCAACAGCCTCTTGATCGACGGCATCTATCAATAGATCGACACTAGCGATTAGACGCGACAACTTGCCGCGCCTAGTCTTAACGTTGATCAAACCGTCGGTGATGCCATGAACGCCAAGCGCCCAGCCTGCGCGGCGCCAGCACTCGAAACGCCCGCGCCTGCCGCCAGCCAGACCTACAGTTACAGCGATTTACCCCGCGAGGAATCGGCCAGCACTGCGCTGGCCGAGGAAGTTGCGTTGGCGATCGCTTACAACGGCATCAGCCAGGCGGTGATGCTGGTGACGCCGACCGACCTTGAAGATTTCATCGTCGGCTTCAGCCTCGGCAGCGGCATCATCGAAGATGCTACCGACATCTATGACCTGCAACTGACAGGGGCCGGCTCAGCGCAATACGCGCAAGTGACCATCGCCAACCGTGCCTTCTGGAACCTCAAGCAGCAGCGTCGGCAAATGGCAGGAACCAGCGGTTGCGGGTTGTGCGGCGTTGAAGCGGTGGAACAGGCGCTGCCCGATCTTAAGGTCCTGCCCGGCGCGCCGTTGCCGCCGATTGCATGGCTGGACGGTTTGCGTCAGCGCATCGGCGCGTTTCAGCCTTTGGGTCAGCATTGCGGCGCGGTGCATGCGGCTGTGTTCATGAACGCCAGCGGCGAATTGTTGCTCGGGCGCGAAGACATCGGCCGGCACAACGCCCTCGACAAGCTGATTGGCGGGCTGATCCGCCAGAAGATATCCACAGAAGGCGGACTGGCGATCGTCACCAGCCGTTGCAGCCTCGAATTGATCCAGAAAGTCTTGCGCGCCGGCATCCAGACCCTGGTCAGCCTGTCCGCGCCAACGGGCCTTGCCGTGCAATGGGCCCGTCGACACAACCTCAATCTCATCCACCTGCCGCAGAAAAGTGCGCCGCGGGTGTATAGCCCCGCGATGGAGAATCAAGCGTGAGCCAACATCATCAAGCCGACCAGAAACCTGTCCCGCGCTATAAGCCTTACAAAGGTGCCGCCGGCGGCTGGGGTGCCCTGATCAGTGTGGCTCAGGCCTGGTTGACCAGCGACAACGCGCTGAAAAACCTGCGCATGATGCTCAAGACCAACCAGAACGGCGGCTTCGACTGCCCGGGTTGCGCGTGGGGCGATTCGCCGGAAAGCGGCATGGTCAAGTTCTGCGAAAACGGCGCGAAAGCGGTGAACTGGGAAGCCACCAAGCGTCGTGTCGATGCCAAGTTCTTCGCCAAGCACAGCGTCACGTCGCTGCTGGAGCAGAGCGATTACTGGCTCGAGTATCAGGGCCGCCTGACCGAGCCGATGGTCTACGACGCCGAAACTGATCGCTACAAGCCGATCAGTTGGGACGACGCCTACACGCTGATCGCCAAGCACCTGCAAAGCCTGCCGAGCCCGGATCTGGCCGAGTTCTACACCTCGGGTCGCGCCAGCAACGAGGCGGCGTATCTGTATCAGCTGTTCGTGCGCGCCTACGGTACCAACAACTTCCCTGACTGCTCGAACATGTGCCACGAGGCCAGTGGTGTCGCCTTGGCGCAGAGCGTTGGCGTCGGCAAAGGCACCGTGACTTTCGACGATTTCGAACACGCCGATGCGATTTTCGTCTGGGGCCAGAACCCTGGCACCAACCACCCGCGCATGCTCGAACCGCTGCGTGAAGCGGTTAAGCGCGGCGCGCAAGTGGTGTGCATCAACCCGTTGAAAGAGCGTGGCCTGGAACGCTTCCAGCACCCGCAACACCCGATTGAAATGCTCACCAACGGCGACAAGCCGACCAACACCGCGTATTTCCGTCCAGCACTGGGCGGTGACATGGCGCTGCTGCGCGGCATGGCCAAGTTCCTCCTGCAGTGGGAGCGCGATGCGCAGAAGGCTGGCGAACCTGCTGTGTTCGATCACGACTTCCTCAACGCCCACAGCGCCAACGTCCTCGAGTACCTGGGCGTGGTCGATGACACGCCGTGGGAACAGATCGTCGAGCAATCCGGCCTGACTCTTGTCGAGATCGAGCAAGCCGCGCGCATGTACGCCAAAGGCAAAAACGTGATCATGTGCTGGGCGATGGGCATCACCCAGCATCGCCATTCGGTGCCGACCATCCAGGAAATCGCCAACCTGATGCTGCTGCGCGGCAACATCGGTAAACCCGGTGCTGGTCTGTGCCCGGTGCGCGGCCACAGTAACGTGCAGGGCGACCGTACGATGGGCATCAACGAGCGTCCGCCGGTGGCGTTCCTTGATTCGCTGGAGCGACGCTTCCAGTTCAAGGTGCCGCGTCACAACGGCCACAACGTGGTTGAAGCGATCCACGCAATGGCTGAGGGTCGCGCCAAGGTCTTCATCGGTCTGGGCGGCAACTTCGCCCAAGCCACGCCGGATAGCCCGCGTACTTTCGAAGCCCTTAGCAATTGCGACCTGACCGTGCAGATCAGCACCAAGCTCAACCGCAGCCACCTGGCTCACGGTAAAGACGCGCTGATCCTGCCGTGCCTCGGTCGGACCGACATCGACATCCAGACCGAAGGCCCGCAAGCGGTCACCGTGGAAGACTCGTTCAGCATGGTTCACGCCTCCAACGGTCAGTTGCAGCCGCTGTCGAACCAGATGCGCTCCGAGCCGTCGATCATTGCCGGTATCGCTGCTGCCACACTGGGCAGCAAACCGGTGGACTGGAACTGGCTGGTGGCCGATTACGGGCGCATTCGCGAACTGATCGCCGACACCATTCCCAACTTCAAAGAGTTCAACGAGAAGATCAAGAACCCGGGCGGTTTCTACCTCGGCAACAGCGCCGGCGCACGCAAGTGGAACACGCCGTCGGGCCGGGCCAATTTCCGCGCCAACATGCTGCCGAAAGACCTGGTGCACGAACGCACCCGCGCCACCGGGCAACTGCCGGATCTGATCCTGCAATCGATGCGCTCCCACGATCAGTACAACACCACGATTTATGGTCTCGACGATCGCTATCGCGGGGTCAAGGGCCAGCGTGATGTGTTGTTCGCCAACGAGGCGGACATCATTCGTCTGGGCTTCCGGCCGGGGCAGAAGGCTGACATCGTGTCGCTGTGGGATGATGGCCGTGAGCGTCGGGTGAAGGGCTTCACCTTGTTGGCGTTTGATATTCCGGCCGGGCAGGCAGCCGCTTATTACCCGGAAGTGAATCCGCTGGTGCCGCTGGAAAGCACAGGGGATGGCAGCCATACGCCGACGTCGAAGTTCATTGCGATTCGCTTGGAGGCGGCGAGTGAGACGGGGTTGATCATGGCCAAGTCGGCTTAACACAAGATCAAAAGATCGCAGCCTTCGGCAGCTCCTACAGGAATCGATGTAGGAGCTGCCGAAGGCTGCGATCTTTTCGCTTTTGCCTTTCGAACGCCCACAAAAAAGGCCGTTTTTTCACAAAAACGGCCTGTCCGAAGTAGCTAAAGACCGGCGAAAATCGCTTAAGTTCCGCATACAAAACAGCAACTTGCAATATTGTATACAAGTCGTGTTATTCGTCGGATTTCGATTGTCACGCTTGTTACACAGCCTCAGGATCGGCGCCGTCATCCCTTTGAGGCTCATCTATGAAGTTCTCCTCGATTCTCTTGTTGTCCCTTGGCCTGGTCAGTGGTTTAGCTTGCGCAGGCGGCACCACCGAAGCAGGTGTGGGCGGCGCATTGGGCGGGGTTCTTGGCTCGGTCGTCGGTCAGTCCTTAGGCGGCAATACAGGTTCCACTATCGGCGCAGCCCTGGGCGGCGCGGGTGGTAGTGCGGTTGGCGCCGACAAACGCAGTCGTGGCGAAGCCGCCATCGGTGGTGCATTGGGCGCGGCCGGCGGTAACGTGGTCGGTCGCAGCATGGGCGGCACCACCGGCAGCCTGATCGGCTCCGCAGCAGGTGGCGGCGCCGGTGGCGCGCTGGGCAACTACATGGGTAACAAGAGCGATGACGACGATCGTCGTTACGACCGTCGCCATGATGATCGTCGCTACTACCGCGACGACCACCGTGGTCGCGGCCATGCCTATGGCCACCGCAAGCATCACAAGTATTATCGCCACCGTTAAGGCGAATGCTTGAACAAAAATCGCAGCCCGAGGGCTGCGATTTTTTTTGCCTTGGTTAAACCACCAGATGTTCAAGCGCCTCGCGCAACCGGGCAGGAATTGATACAGGTTGATTGCTCGCCCGATCGACGAATACGTGAACGAAGCGCCCGGCCGCACACGCCTCGCTTTCGCCGACCTTGAACACCGCCAATTCGTACTGCACCGAACTGTTGCCCAACTTGCCGACCCGCAGACCGATTTCGATCAGATCCGGAAAGGCGATCGAGGCAAAGTAATCACACGCCGAACTGACCACAAAACCCACCACCTCGCCGTCATGAATATCCAGACCGCCGACCTGAATCAGGTAAGTGTTCACCGCCGTGTCGAAGAAGCTGTAGTAGGTGACGTTGTTGACGTGACCGTAGGCGTCGTTGTCGTGCCAGCGCGTGGTGATGGGCTGGAAGTGGGGGTATTCGGCGCGTTGAGGGGTGGACATGGTTGGGCTGATTCTCTTGTTTTTTCAGTGAGGCTGCTTGCCCTCACCCTAGCCCTCTCCCGGAGGTAGAGGGGACTGACCGAGATGTTTTCTCGGAATACACCGACCTGAACTGTCGAGTCGAACTTACATGTTGAAAGCCACGCAGATCGGCTCCCTTTCCCCCTCGCCCCCTTTGGGGGCGGTCCGACGTTTCGGGAGGGCTGGGGTGAGGGGGATCGATTCTGGCGGCGACATCACATTTGAGCAAACCCCTTCCCCTGCGCCGCCAACTCACCAATCAACCGCGCCGGCTTCCACTGATCACCCTGCCGCGTCTCCAGCGCCAACAGCCGCTGATGAATATCCGCCAGCCCTTGCTGATCGCCCCAGGCCATCGGCCCGCCCTTCTCCGCCGGAAACCCGTAGCCGTTCAGATACACCAGGTCGATATCGTGGGCGGACTCGGCAATACCTTCCTGCAAAATCTTCGCGCCCTCATTGACCAACGCCAGCAAACTGCGCTCCAGAATCTCCTCCGGACCAATCTCGCGGCGCTGAAAGCCCAACCCTTCGCTGACCTGCAATACCAGCGCATCGACCTCAGGATCGTGCTCAGCCTGACGACTGCCCGGCTCGTAATGGTAATAACCGTTGCCAGACTTCTGGCCAAACCGGCCCAACTCGCACAAGCGGTTGTCCACCTGAACCTCTGGCGCATCCTGGCCCTTGCCGGCCAGTTCGCGGGCACGCCATTCCAGATCGATACCGACGACGTCGTACATGCGAAACGGGCCCATGGCAAAACCGAAACCCTGTAACGCCGCATCGACCTGCTGTGGATAAGCCCCTTCCAGCAACATCTTGCGCGCCTCCAGTACATACGGATGCAGCATGCGGTTGCCGATAAAACCGTGACAGTTGCCCGACACCACACTGACCTTGCCCATGCGCTTGCCCAGCGCCAGCGCTGCTTCCAGAGCGGCCGGCGAAGTCTGCGCACCGCGCACGATTTCCAGCAGTTTCATGATGTGCGCCGGGCTGAAGAAATGCAGGCCCAGCACTTGCTCCGGGCGCCGGGTCGCAGCGGCAATCGCATCGATATCCAGCGCCGAGGTATTACTCGCCAACAGCGCCTCTGGCTTGAGCAAGCCATCGAGCTCACGAAAAATCTTCTGCTTCAGCTCAAGATTTTCGTACACCGCCTCGATCACCAGATCGACATTGCGAATCGCCGCGTAATCCGCCGCCGCGCTGACCCGCGTCAAACGCGCATCCGCCTCGGCCTGATCAATCCGCCCCTGCCGCACGTTGTGTGCATAAGTCTCGGCCACTGTGGCGAGTGCCTGTTCAAGCATCTGTGGATTGTTATCCACCCACTGCACGCTCACGCCGGCATTCGCCAGGCACATGACAATGCCACGGCCCATGGTGCCCGCACCGATCACGGCTGCCTGCTGAATATCGAAGGATGTCTGGCTCATGTTGTTCTCTTGTTGGCGATCCAAAGACTGGTCTCACCATAGTCAGCCAACGACGTTTTTTGAAGTTTATTACCGTGATGATCGACATTCAGCGGATGGATGCAGCCCCAGACTTGATGACACTTAACGTAGGAGCTGCCGAAGGCTGCGATCTTTTGATCTTGAACAAATCAACATCAAAAGATCGCAGCCTTGGGCAGCTCCTACAAGGATCAGAGGTGCTCTTGCGCCCAACTGCGGACTTCGCCGTAGGGGTATTCTTCCAACGCCGAAAATCCGGGAATCGCCCGCGCCTTGAGCTTGGTGAACAACGGCACGCTGATCCCGCACAGAAACCTCGTCAGCCGCTCCGCCGTCGGGATGACCCCGGAGTGCTGCTCATGCTTGTGGATAAAATCGCCACACAGCGCCGCAAAGTTTTTATCCACAAGCGCTGGCAACTCCGGTGGTGGCGGCAACCGCGCAACCTGGCCGTGACACACCGAACAATGCCCACACTGCTGAGGTGCATTGTGATCACCGAAATACTCCGCCAGGCGATAACCCAGGCAGCGTTCGCTGGCGAACACTTCAAGCATCGCGTGGATGCGCGCCACTTCGGCCTGTTCATGCCGGGTGAAATAATCGTGCAGTTCAGCGCTCAGGGCATCGCTGTCAAAATCGCTGTTCAGCAGGCTGTAGACCTCGGTCATCTGCTTGCTTTCCAGTTCGACCCAGCCCTTTTCCTGAAAGTAATCCAGCGCCTTCACCACTCGATTGCGCTCGGCGGAATACTGCGAATACATCGCCTCGAAATTCACCGTGGCCCAGGTGCGCGCACGAGCCGAGGTCTGAATGATCGCGCCGACAAAATCCCTGCGCTCACCTTCGAAGCGCTCAAGCAGCGCTTCCGGTTCCAGCAGGTATTTGAAACGGTACTCGGCGTAATAGGCGTAGCGCGGCGCGATCAATCCACGCAGTTCCAACTGCACCAATAAGGTCTTCAGCGGCAGTGCGCGAATGTTGCTCTGATCCGCCAATGGCCCGAGCAGAAACTCCCACTGCCCTTCCGGCACCGAAGCTTTCAACTCGTCGAGTACATAGCGAATACCATCGCGCTCCGGCGTATCACCGTAGACGAAGTTTTCCAGCACGTTGAGGCTGTCGCGATTGGCCAATACCAGACAGTCCGACGGCTGTCCGTCGCGCCCGGCGCGGCCGATTTCCTGACTGTAGTTTTCGATGGATTTGGGCAGGTCGAAGTGCACCACATTGCGGATGTCACTTTTGTCGATGCCCATGCCGAATGCGATGGTCGCGACGATGCAATTGGACTGCCCGACCATGAAACGTTTCTGAATCGCTTCGCGTTTGTCGTGGGCTAAACCTGCGTGATACGCCTCAGCCTGAATGCCGTTGCGCTCAAGGTGTTCGGCAATGTGCTCGGCGGTTTTCTGCAAAGTCACGTAGACGATGCTCGGCTGCCCCGCACGCTCGCTCATCCACTCCACCAGACGCCGACGTTTGTCCTGACCGCGCACCGGTTCCACCAGCAGATTGAGATTGGGCCGGTAGAAACCGGTGGTCACCACATCGTCAGCGGCGATAGCGAACTTGGCCTGCATGTCAGCGATGACTTTCGGCGTTGCCGTCGCCGTCAGCAGCAAGGTCTGCGGGATGTTGAACTGGCGTTGGTAGTCCGGCAGCTTGAGATAATCGGGCCGGAAATTGTGGCCCCACTCCGAGATGCAATGCGCCTCGTCCACCACCAGCAACGAGATCGGCACCTGCTGCAGAAAGTTGCGGAAGCGCTCGTTCTTCAAGCGCTCCACCGAGATCATCAAAATCTTCAATTCACCCGAACGGGCACGGGCCATCACATCATTGGCGTCATCGCGGCTTTGCGCCGAATCGATGCTGCCAGCCGAGATACCGTGTCGCAGCAAAAAGGCCAACTGATCCTGCATCAGCGCCAGCAACGGCGAGACCACCAAAGTCAGGTGCGGCAGCATCAGCGCCGGCAATTGATAGCAAATCGACTTGCCGGAACCGGTGGGAAAAATCGCCGCTGCCGAGCGCCCGGCCAGCACCGCGCTGATCGCAGCCTCTTGTCCGGGTCGAAACTGTGGAAAACCAAAAACCTGTTCCAGGGTGTTGTGCATTCGCTGTCACTCCATTGACTGCTGCCATGCCAACAGCCTAGCGGGCGATCGCAGCGAGTCGAGAAAAGGTCGGGGCCAAATCGATTCGGAATGATACAGCGATTACTTGAATGTCACGGTCCCTGTAGGAGCGAGCCTGCTCGCGAAGAGGGCCTTCGGATCAACCCAGAATCCTCAGATTCAGGGACGCAAAACCGCCACCCGCAACTGCTCATTCAGCATCTGCTCATGGATATTTTGGCTCTTGCTCGCCCACAGCGCATGGGCCGGGCTGATATCGCCGGTGAACGCTGCCGCCAACTGCCGCAGGTCAGCGACGCTGCGCACACGCGGGCAGAACAGTTGTTCATCACAGTTCTGACTGGCGTTGCGATAGGTGCTCAACAACCCCTCCCAGAGGCCATCACGCACGTGGCGAATCGACTTCAATTGCACGTGGGGCACGCCGAGTCGCTGCTCAAGCCCTTCCTTATCCAGTGCTTCGCTGGCCAACAGAGCTTTGGCGAACATCAACACTTCACCGCGCGACGCCGTGTCCATGCTCGCCTGGCTGATGATTGCCTCCGGCCAATCAGTGCGATCGAGACGATCCAGCACCCATGCATTGCCAATGTCAGAGGCCATCGCCAAACGGCAAGTGCCCAGCCCGAGCAATAAAATTGCGGCCATTCGTAGCCAGTGCATACCTAATTCCCTTTAAGCGCGTGTCAGACGTTTGGAAACGCCCTACAGATTCTGGCGCGCACGATACAGCGGTTTACCGCGAATCGCCTGACAATCACGTAGGAATTATTACGCCTAAGGGTTTTGGCTTGAAAAAGCTGCGAAAACACGTAGGGCATTTCCTCAAAACACGGAAAAACCCCTACGAATGCTGTCCATTGCGTCCGTCTTGTCCCACAGAGAAACGCCCTTCTATAGTGGCCGGCGCGGCTGCAAACACTCTGCCGGCCCGCTCCAGCGCCTTCGAACAGGACATGCCTCACCATGATCAACCGCTATCGCCCACTCAAGACTTGCTACAGCGAAAACCCGGTACTGCTTATCGACAGCCACTCCAGCCAGACTGACCTGATCAATGCCGCCGATCAGCGTCTGCGCGCAGCCGGTGATTTGCTGGAAACGCTCTACTGCTTATGCTTCAAACAGGCTGACGTGAAAGATATTCCCAACATCGTCAATGCACTTTATCTGTTGGTGCAGGATGGTTGCGACTTACTTGAAGTTGCCAAACAAAAACCACCGCAAACAACATATAACTAAAGCCGCACTACAAACGCGGAAACAACACCATGCTTTATTAATACATACAACCAACATTAACTTGTTTGCTCTTACAACTAAACGAGAGCAACACAATGACAGTTCTAACTATATTTTTTTGCGGTACGGGTTCCAACAAGTTCGATACCGCTCATGAAAACTTCTGGGACGGCGAACTGGTTTCCACACTGGCTGCCAACCATACCGGCCGCGAGTTCGCCGAATGGATCGTCGTCGACGGGCCCGGCAGCGGCAACCTGCAAGCCGATGACCTGTTCACCAAAACCAAGGAATACGGCCTTACCGGCACGCTGTTTGGCAAAGGCTGGGAGGAAAACGTGCAGCATGCCCTCAATATCATCAAAGGCAAATGCGACTGGCAGCGCGAGCAACTGACCGAGACTGAATACAACCGCCTTAAAGCCGCTGGGATTCCTATTGAGGATGTAAAGGTCGAAGGTTCGTGGTTCTGGCGCAAATATAACTACGGTGATCGCAGCGTGACCCAACAGAAGTTGCAGGAACAGATCATCAAGACATTTCGCAAGGACGGTGTCATTCCCACTCAAGTCAATCTGGTGGGCTGGAGTCGCGGCGGGATAAGTTGCCATATGCTGGCCAATGCGATGTTAAATGATCCTCAACTTAACAATATTCCGGTAAATATATTCGCCCTTGATCCAGTACCGGGAATCGGCAACTTCCAGGATCAGCGCGTCAAACTCGGCGTCAACGTCAAAGAATATGTCGCCTTCTATGCACGCGATGAACGCTCCAAGGGTTTCAGCTGCGTCATTCCGCAAACCGCCACCGACACTAAAACCTGCGTCTACCCGATGGCCGGCCGCCACGCGACCATGGCCGGCAACGCCACCGCCGGCGGCGGCGTGCCCACCAGCAGCGGCGACCTGAAAACGCTGGTCGAGCCTGGCCGCATCGTCCGCCACCTCGCCGAAACCTGCCTCAAGCGCTGGGGCGTACAACTGAACAAAACCCTGAACCTGAGCGAAGCCGACCTCCTGCGCCTGACAGGCGCCATCGTCGCCGACGAAGCGCGCTACAAGCGGATGCACAGCATTTCCTACACCTACTTCACCGAACTGGATAAAGGTGAGCGCTATGTTTCGCTAGGCAACAAAGGCGTGCCGTTCACGGCGGTGAAGGGTTCGATCTACGCGCCGGCAACGGGGCTGACGACGAGCCTGTTAAACGTTGCGGAGTATCGGATTATTGGTTGATGGCGCTGGGGATGTGAGCGGACGAAAAAACCTACAGCAATAGCCTATTCGCTATTCGTCCAGTTCCTACAAGCCCAGACTCCGTTGCCGCCTATCGCGGCTTGGTAAGTCAAATCTATAGTCGTGGCTGTCGCTGCCTAATCAGCGACTCAGGCTTGGTCACCTGATGGAACACACAAACACGTCCGTTGTATGCTGCCGACACTTCAAATGTCTGCATGCTTCATGGTGACTGTGTTCGGGACGCTTTCGAGCGTGCCGGATTGTGTGTTCCTCCGGTTGACCAACCTGAACACAGTTCGCCTCCCATCGCTTGGTCACGGTGGGGATGACACTTCACGACATCTGGAATACACATTATGAAAGCATGGAACCCGCTTACCCCTGATCGCTACCGCCCACTCGAATCCAACCTCACCGATACCAAGCCTCTACTCATCGACACAGCCGCCAACCCGCAAGACATCCTCGAATGCGCCCTCCAGCGCCTGCGCGCCTCCGCCGATCTGCTACGCACCCTCTACTGCCTCAACTTCAAACAAGCCGACGTCGAAGACATCCCCCACATCACCCACGCCCTCTATCTGCTGACGCAGGATGGCTGTGACCTGCTGCAAGTCGCGCAGCAGCGGATGCTCAACTGGAAGGCTCCAGCCTGAATCGAGTGATCGTATCGCTCTTATGCACTCTGTGAGAGCGATCAAAAAAACGGTAATTAAACATGGGAGCAACCATGAGCAAATTCTTTGATGAGCTGATGGAAAGCGTTATCGAAATGGACGAGATCTTACGCAAAAATCATCGCGATTCAGACTCAAATGCTGACACGAGCGTTTTGACGTTTCAGCAAAAGCAGGCCCATTACGACAAGGTTCGCCGGTCAAACTACTTGGCTAGCCTAAGTATTGAAGGCTTTGAAACCACCCCTGCCGATGCTGAAAAGCCACTTTCCTCACGCATGGAGGTTCTCGAAAAGTACCGGCAAAAACCGGGCTGACTCGAGGAAGCGCTCACGTTTAAGTGGCAGTATTCTAGCTATACAAACCAAAAACAGATGGAATAATGCCACTTAACCTTTTTTTCAGGGATCTTGCGGCAAACAGCGTCCTTCAGCTTAAGTGCTATTATTCTGGCAGTTAAGGTTTAAAAATGAAGGAATACTGCCACATGGCCAAGAAAACAGCGCCGCTTTTGCCCTCCACTGCTCGGCTGTTGGTCGACCTTGGTGAACGACTGAAGCTGGCTCGCCTACGCCGCAAATTGACGGCCAAGCAGGTCGCCGAAAGATCAGGCATGTCGCTGACAACCTTGCGCCATCTGGAGTCAGGTGGATCAGGCGTCACCATCGGGGCTTACTTGTCGGTCATGCAGGTGCTGGGGCTGGAAAAGGATCTGAACAAACTGGCTGCATCCGATGAAATGGGTCGCCAATTGCAGGATGCGCAGTTAATGCCTGCAACACGATCCGCAGCCAAAAAAACCCAGCGAGTACGAGCAGTCAGTGCGGCAAAAAAGGGCGCATCCGAACACGCCGGGACTTCAAACGTTATCGATGCCGCCACTACCACGAAAATTCCGGCTGACTTTCCATTCAACACACACTCACTCTCCAGCCTTTTGAACACGAAGAAAAAGGCCGGCCCCCCAACAGGTGAAGAATGACGCTGATTGCTGTTTATGCAGACTGGGAATCCTTGAAAGGCGCCAGACGCCTCGGATTTCTACACGCAAGGAAAACACGCAACACCAACGTGTTCGAATTTGAGTACGACCCTAAGGCGTTGGCCGATCCCGAGTTGAGTTCCATAACTCTAGACCCGCGCATCGGCCCCTTCGAAGGCCGCCAATTCCCCGGCGAACATCAGAGCCGCTTTGGCGTCTTTGCAGACTCGAGCCCCGATCGTTGGGGCCAACTGCTGATGAAACGTCGCTTGGAAAGGGACATTCGCGACGGCTTGCTTCCCAGCAACAGCAAGTTGTTTGAATCCGATTACCTGCTTGGCGTCCACGACCTGTTCCGTGTCGGCGCCCTTCGCTACAAACTCAATGACGAAGGCAACTTCCTCGACGACCGCGACGGCGTTGCCGCCCCACCCTTTGTCGAGCTACGCGCGTTAGAGCAGGCAAGTCTCGCCCTGGAAAACGATAGGGACAACACAGCCACCGAGGGCCGCGAATGGCTAAGAATGCTCATCGCACCTGGCGGCTCGCTGGGCGGCGCCAGACCGAAAGCCAGCGTCGTCGACGAGTTCGGTCAACTGTGGATCGCCAAATTCCCAAGTACGAGGGATGACTACGATGTTGGTGGTTGGGAATTTGTAGTAAACGCTTTGGCGGTCAACTGTGGTCTGCGTGTTGCGACCGGCATGGCCCGACGCTACGCAAGCGATCACCACTGCTTCCTGGTGAAGCGTTTCGACCGAACCGCGCGCGGCGGCCGACATCACTTCGCATCAGCCATGACCATGACCAACCGCGTCGACGGCGACGACGCCTCAACCGGCGCCAGCTATCTAGAGTTGGCGGAAGTGATCATGGAACACGGCTCGGAACCCAACACCGACCTCCGCGAGCTTTGGTCGCGAATTGTCTTCAACATTTTGGTTTCCAACACCGACGATCACCTTCGCAACCATGGATTTATTCTGGATCCTGGTCGGGGATGGCGGTTGTCGGCAGCCTACGACATGAATCCGGTGGCACATGCGGATGGGTTGAAGCTGAACATCACTGATTCTGACAACGCGTTGGACTTAGAGCTAGCGAGGGAAGTCGCTGGTTATTTTCGGGTTAGCCGTGAGGATTCAGCAGACATCATTGAGCGCATTCAAGACGTGATCCGTCTTTGGCCGGAGATCGCTAATGCGCTTGGGATGTCCAGAAGTGAGCAGGAAAGGATGGCGCCTGCTTTTCGTATCTTCTAATCACCCAAAAAAAAGCCGCCCTAAAGGGCGGCTTCTTCATTCACGACAGATCTTACAACTTCGGCCCAGCAGCCTTGATCGCGTCGCTCACTTCGAACTTCTTGAAGTTCTCGATGAACAGACCGGCCAGTGCTTTCGCAGCCTCGTCGTAAGCAGCCTTGTCAGCCCAGGTGTTGCGTGGGTTGAGCAGGTTGGTTTCTACGCCCGGTACGGTTAGTGGCACGTCGAGGTTGATGGTGTCGAGGTGCTCGGTGGCTGCACCGATCAGTGCGCCGCTCTGGATCGCTGCGATCACTGCGCGGGTGGTCGGGATGTTGAAGCGTTTGCCGACGCCGTAGCCGCCGCCGGTCCAGCCGGTGTTGACCAGGTAAACCTTCGAACCGAAACCGCGGATGCGCTTGATCAGCAGCTCGGCGTATTCGCCAGCCGGACGCGGGAAGAACGGTGCGCCGAAGCAGGTGGAGAAGGTCGACTTGATGCCGCTGCCCGAACCCATTTCAGTCGAGCCCACCAAAGCGGTGTAGCCGGACAGGAAGTGGTAGGCCGCTTGTTCTTCATTGAGGATCGACACTGGCGGCAGTACGCCGGTCAGGTCGCAAGTCAGGAAGATCACCGCGTTTGGCTCGCCACCGAGGTTGTGCTCGGAACGCTTGGCAACGTGCTCCAGCGGGTACGCGGCGCGGCTGTTCTGGGTCAGGCTGACATCGGCGTAGTCGGCGTGCTTGGCGTCGTCGATGACAACGTTTTCCAGCACGGCGCCGTGCTTGATGGCTTTCCAGATGACCGGCTCGTTCTTCTCGGAGAGGTCGATGCACTTGGCATAGCAACCGCCTTCGATGTTGAACACCACGCCTTCGCCCCAGCCGTGTTCGTCGTCACCGATCAGGTAACGGCTTTCGTCGGCCGACAGGGTGGTTTTACCGGTGCCCGACAGACCAAAGAACAGGGTCACGTCGCCTTCTTCGCCGATGTTGGCAGCGCAGTGCATTGGCAGCACGTCAGCGGCCGGCAGCAGGAAGTTCTGCACGGAGAACATGGCTTTCTTCATCTCACCGGCGTAACGCATGCCAGCGATCAGCACTTTCTTCTGTGCGAAGTTGAGGATCACGCAACCGTCGGAGTTGGTGCCGTCACGCTCAGGCACGCACTCGAAGTTGGCCACGTTGAGCACTTGCCACTCTTCACGACCGGCCGGGTTGTACTGGGCCGGGTTGATGAAGAGGCAACGACCGAACAGATTCTGCCAGGCAGTCTGGGTGGTCATTTTCACGGCCAGGTAGTGATCTTCCGCCGCGCCTACATGCACGTGGGACACAAAGTGCTCTTGCGCGTTGTTGAATGCTTCTACGCGAGCCCACAGCGCGTCGAACTTGTCGGCCGGGAACTTGCGGTTGATCGGGCCCCAGGCGATAGCGGCCTGGGTGGAAGGCTCTTCAACGATGAAACGGTCAACAGGCGAACGACCGGTGCGGTGACCAGTGCGAACAACCAGAGCGCCGGTATCGGCAAGCTCGCCCTCACCGCGGTTCAGGGCTTCTTTTACCAGATCATCAACACTCAGATCGGTGTACACGGCGTTATTGGCTTGCGTCATGAGGTTCCCCGTCGGCCAGTGGCCGAGTGTGCTCCAAACGTTTTGTAGTAGAAAGTCGTGCACTACTACCGCGAAAAAAGTGGGCCGGATTATGCCAGAAAAGCCCAAAAAGAGTAGGGTCCTCCCGTCGTAACGGCGAAATTCCGTCGTTACGCAGTGAATTTACCTGCGCTGAACCGTTTTAGTGCCGGGTATCTGACGGCGTGTCGACGCCTGCGCCAGCGAACAATTGAGCAATATCGGCCGCGTCGAACAGGTAACGCTGGTTGCAGAACTGGCAATCGATCTCGACTTCGCCACCTCGTTCCTCCACCAGCGCCTGCGCATCTTCCAGACCCAGACTGACCAACGCATTGCCCGAGCGTTCCCGCGAGCAGCTGCAACGGAAGCGCAGGTTCTGCACATCGAACAGGCGAACCTGCTCTTCATGGTAGAGGCGATGCAGCACGGTTTCGTTGTCCAGGCTCAACAACTCATCGGCGGTCAGGGTGCTGGCCAGCGCGGTGATGTGCTGCCAGCTGTCGGCGCGCTCTTCTTCGTCTTTCAGACGGTCGGCCGGCAGTTGCTGCAAGAGCATTCCACGGGCGCGACGGCCGTCAGCGAACAATTTGAAACGCGTGCCGACCTGTTGCGACATGACGAAATAGTTGGTGAAGCATTCCGACAGGGTTTCGCCGTCGAGATCGACGATGCCCTGGTAGCGCTGACCGACAGTCGGGTCGACGGTCAGGGTCAGGTCGCCGTTCGGCATCAGGTCGGCAAGGGTGGCGTCCGGCGCGATCTGCTCGGCGTCGTAGCGCGCCAGGCCACGGATTTCGCGCTCGCTGGAGCATTCGATCATCAGCAGCGGAATCGGCCCTTCGGAGCGCGCTTGCAGAATCAGCAAGCCGTCGAACTTCAAGGTGCCCACCAGCAACGAGGCCGCCGCCATCAATTCGCCCAGCAGTTGCGCGACCGGTTCCGGGTACGGGTGCTTGGCAAGAACCTCGGCATAGCTGCGTTCAAGCGCAACCAGTTCGCCGCGCGTGTCGCTGTCATCGAAGATGAAACGTTGGGTGAAATCGGTATCCGCTAGGTCGGTCATAATTTTGGGTATCTGAATGTGGTGACAAAATGGTTACAAGGCGTGAAAATTTGCGCTTCTTGGCACTCTTTTTGGTGCCGACTGCTCTGCCATGGGAGGCATTTTATGAACAATCCGGGTTTGTTCCAATCAACGTGGAACCTCGGCCGGCTGGTTCTGTGCAACGTAGTGCCATTAGCACTACTGGCTTTCTGGTTATGGCCTACAGGCAACTCGCTGTGTGTGATTTTCGACGAGTGGCTGTTCCGCTCGCTCAATGCACCGCTGGCCAGCAACCCGATATGGCTCCACATCTGGGCAATTGCAAGTCTGCGACCGTTCGACATCGTCGTCGGGCTGATTTTGCTGACGCTGCTGATCAAGGGCGACTGGGTGTTCAAGGCCATTGATGTGCGTCGCGCATTTTTCGGTTTTTTCTCGATCCTGCTGTTGATGGTGGTGATCCGCACGCTGTTTTCCAAGTTCGCCGACCACATGGACTGGCAACACAGCAGCCCGTCGATGGTGCTGGAAGGCGCGGTACATATCAGCGATTACTTCCCGCACCTGGAAAAGACCTGGGAGCTGAAGGATCGCTCGAGCCAGAGTTTCCCCGGTGACCACGCTTCTGTATTGCTGATCTGGGCGCTGTTCATGGGCGTATTCAGTCGCACGGTTGGCCAGTTTGTGACGATCTGGGGCCTGGCGCTGTTGTTTATGCTGCCGCGCCTGGTAGCCGGTGCGCATTGGGGTCAGGACGATTACATTGGCGGCGTATTGCTGGCGGTGTGGGCATTGGGTTGGGGTTACTACACGCCGTTTGCGTATCACGCCTCGAACTTCTGGCTGAAGGTGACGGCACCGATCTTTGCGTTGCTGGGCAAGTTGCCGCTGGTTTCGCGGATGAGTGTGGTGCGTAGCGCCTGATACCGCGTAAAGCCTGGCGAGTGCTGCGCACTCGATTCGCGAGCAAGCTCGCTCCCACATTGGAATGCAATCTCCTGTGGGAGCGAGCCTGCTCGCGAAGAGGCCAGCACCAACAACGCGATTATTCGTCGTTACTGCTGCCGCGAAACTTGAACAAATCCCGCCGCTGCTTCTTGCTCGGCTTGCCGTCGGTGCTCACGCCCAACGCCCCGGCCTTGCGCATCGCCGCAGCCGCTTCACGCTTGGCAATACTCGCCTCGGTCTCCGCATACAACGTCTGCGCCTCCGGGGCACCACGCCGCACAATCGATAACGCCTCGACCTTCACGGTACGCACTTCAAACCCGGTACGAATCTCGAACTCATCGCCAATGCGTGGCTCTTTGCCAGGCTTGCAGCGCTCACCGCGACAATGCACTTTGCCGCTCTCGATCGCCGCTTTGGCCAAGGCGCGGGTTTTGTAAAACCGCGCAGCCCACAGCCACTTGTCGAGACGGACCTTGTCGTCCTCTTCGCTTTTTTGTGCCATTTGAATTCCTCGTTCGGCCAGTAGTCGGAACTGTACTACCGTTTCTGTCGGGCGCAAGAACTCGGCCCTCCAGATAGACTGTGATCTTGGCCGGCGCGTCGGCATGGAGTGATCGAGTGACTAAATTTCCGTCTTCATTAACCTCGAACCACACCGGTTGCCAGGGCTGCCAGCACAGTGAACGGTTGGGCTTCGACTTTGACTTTGCCTACCAACCTATCGTGGATTTGCGCGACCAGTCGGTTTTCGCCCATGAAGCGCTGGTCCGCGGCGTGAACGGTGAAGGCGCACTCAGCGTGTTGGATCAGGTTACAGAAGAAAACCGCTACCGTTTCGACCAGCTCTGCCGGACCCGCGCCATCGAAGGCGCGGCCGATCTTAATATGCAGACACACTTGTCGATCAACTTCATGCCCAACGCCGTCTATCGTCCAGAGCTGTGCATTCGCAGTACGCTCGAGGCGGCAAAAAAACACCGCTTCCCTATCGACCGGCTGATTTTCGAAACCCTGGAAAGCGAGCATGTAGATAACTATCGCCATTTGACCAATATTCTGCGTGAATACCGCGAATTCGGCTTCAAGACCGCCATCGATGATTTCGGTGCCGGTTATTCGGGGCTCAATCTGCTGGCTGATTTCCAACCGGACCTGATCAAACTCGACATGGCGCTGATCCGCGATGTCGATCAAGACCGTGTTCGTCAGGCGATCGTGCGGGGGATTGTCACAATCTGTGCGGAGTTGGACGTTACAGTCATTGCCGAAGGCATTGAGAGCGCCGGTGAACGGGATTTCCTGGCGGACTGTGGAATATTTCTGATGCAGGGCTACTGGTTCGCCAAACCTGCATTCAAAGCGTTGGCCCGGGTTTCACCTGAGGCCTGGACGCGTTAATCGTTGGTTTTTTCTATTGAAGACATTTGACCATTTGACCGTTGTCGGTCTGCGCGAGTGGGTGGCGCTCCCGGATTTGGGAGTCGCGGGCCTGCGAGCGAAAATCGACACCGGCGCCAGCACCTCCAGCCTGCATGCCACCGACATCGAGCCGTTCGAACGCGACGGCGAGAAGTGGGTGCGCTTCACCGCGCACCTGGGCACGGTGGTGCAGTTGCGCCACCGCCGCTGCGAAGCACCACTGGTAACACGCAAAACCATCAAAAGCTCCAACGGCCACGCGCAGGAGCGCTATGTGATCAGCACCACCCTGGCCCTGGGTGATCGGGTCTGGCCGATCGAGTTCACCCTCGCCTGCCGCAAATCCATGCGCTATCGCCTGTTGCTCGGTTCCAAAGCCCTGATCGATGGCCATCTGGTCGTCAATCCGGGCATCAAGTATGTACAAGACAAGCCGGTGTTCCCGGTATCTACCTCCTCCACAGGTGTTGCATGAAGATCGCTGTGCTGTCGCGGAACCCGCGTCTGTATTCCACCCGCCGTCTGGTCGAAGCCGGAACCGAGCGCGGGCATGAAATGGTAGTGATCGACACCTTGCGCGCCTACATGAACATCGCCAGCCACAAGCCGCAGATTCACTATCGCGGCAAACCGCTGGAAGGCTTTGACGCGGTGATTCCACGGATCGGCGCGTCGGTGACGTTCTACGGCTGCGCGGTGTTGCGTCAGTTCGAAATGATGGGGGTATTCCCGCTCAACGAATCGGTGGCCATCGCCCGTTCGCGGGACAAGCTGCGTTCGCTGCAACTGTTGTCGCGTCGCGGTATTGGTTTGCCGGTCACCGGTTTTGCGCACTCGCCGGACGACATTCCCGACCTGATCGACATGGTCAACGGCGCGCCGCTGGTGATCAAGGTGCTGGAAGGCACGCAAGGTATCGGCGTGGTGCTGTGCGAAACCGCGACCGCTGCCGAATCGGTGATCGAGGCTTTCATGGGCCTGAAGCAGAACATCATGGTTCAGGAGTACATCAAGGAAGCCGGCGGTGCGGATATTCGTTGTTTCGTGGTCGGTGACAAAGTCATCGCGGCAATGAAGCGTCAGGCCAAACCGGGTGAGTTCCGTTCAAATCTGCATCGCGGCGGCAGTGCCAGCCTGATCAAGATCACTCCGGAGGAACGCATGACCGCGTTGCGTGCGGCCAAGGTCATGGGCCTGGCGGTGGCAGGTGTGGATATCCTGCGCTCCAATCACGGGCCACTGGTGATGGAAGTGAACTCCTCGCCAGGGCTGGAAGGGATCGAGACCACCACTGGGAAGAATGTGGCGGGGATCATCATTGAGCATCTTGAGAAGAATGGCGGGCCGAATATGACCCGGACCAAAGGCAAGGGCTAAAAAGTCAGCGTCGAGCGGCAAGCTTCAAGTGGCAAGTGAAAACCGCTTTTACTTGCCGCTTGCAGCTTGAAACTTGCAGCTGCTTCTATACCGCATCTCGCGGCAACATCAGCCCCAACGGCAATCTCACCCGCGCTTCCAGTCCACCACCAGACCGGTTACGCAGTTCAACATTGCCGCCATGCATCGAAGCAATCCGCTTCACAATCGCCAAACCCAAGCCAGTACCCTTCCCGCCCCGCGCACGATCGCCTCGGGTAAACGGGTTGAAGATCGCCTCCAGCTCCGAAGGATCAATCCCGGCGCCTCGGTCCATCACACTCAGCACCACATACGGTGCACTGACGTCACCGGACACATAAGCCGCCACCTCGACGTGACCGCCGGCGTGGTTCAAGGCGTTGCCGATCAGGTTGTTGAGCAAACGCTTCATCGACACCCGACGCAGTGGAAACGGCTGGATCGGCTCCAGACGCAAACGGACTTTTTCTTCAGTCTGGTTGTACGGCGCCGCCACCTCGCGCACCAGATCAGTCAGATCCACCTCTTCCACCGACTCGTCGCGACCATCACGAATAAACGCGAGGAACTGGTCGAGAATCGCGTCCATGTCTTCGATGTCGCGGACCATGTCATCGGTCAAGTCATTACGATCGCCCATCAGCTCCAGCGAAAGCCGCAAGCGGGTCAGCGGTGTGCGCAAGTCGTGGGACACGCCGGCCAACATCAACTCGCGCTCGCGCCCGGCCTGCTCGACGTCTTCGGCCATCTGGTTGAAGGCGCGATACACCTCGGTCATTTCACTGGGCGTGTCACTGATCGGCAGACGCACACTGCGACCCTGACCGAGCTGCCGGGCGGCGTAGACCAAGCGTTTCAATGGCTGGTTGAGCTGGCTGACGAAAATCCATGCAGACGCCGTCGACAACAAGCCGATGGCGAGGAACCATCCGAGCACGTTCCAGATTTTCTGGCCGCGCAACGGATGCGGATACAACGGCACCTTCAGCCAGCCGTCACCGAGGCTCGGCGCGCGAACCCACAACGCCGGCGGCGAGTGCATGCGCAAACGCACTTCAGTGTCGGCGCCCAGCTCCGCCTGCATCTGCCGCTGGTAGATTTCACTGTACGGCCAGTGCTGTTCGCCTTCCGGCACACCGGCGCCGACCACACGGATCAGGGTGGCAGCATCAGCGATCTTCGCGCGGTTTTCTTCATCGGCGGCCCAATAGGCGCGCAACGTCAGGGCGACGCCGTGGCTGTATTGGCGGTCCACCAGCACGTCCTCGTTCATCAACAGATAAACCAGGGTCAGCGCCTTGGAAAACAGCACGACGATGAGCACCAGCCAGAGGGTGCGGGAGAAAAAACTTTGGGGGAACCAGACGGGGGTTTTCATCTATAACCGCTACACACTTGCAGGAGCGAGCAATGCTCGCATATTGCGGATTGCGAGTCTGCGGGCATGGCTGTTCAACCAGAACCTGCAGACCCGCTCCTACAAATCACCGATCACTTGGTGGCGGCACCATCGGGTACGAATACGTAACCCACGCCCCAGACGGTCTGGATATAACGCGGTTTCGATGGATCAGGCTCGATCATGCGGCGCAGACGGGAGATCTGCACGTCGATGGAACGCTCAAGGGCATCCCACTCGCGGCCACGGGCCAGGTTCATCAGTTTGTCGCGGGTCAGCGGCTGACGCGCGTTCATCACGAGGGCCTTGAGTACAGCAAACTCACCGGTGGTGAGCATGTGCACTTCTTCACCGCGTTTGAGTTCGCGGGTGGCCAGCGACAACACATAATCACCGAAGGTGACGTTTTCGTCTTCACTGCCCGGCGCGCCCGGTACCGGAGCGGCCTGACGACGCAGGACGGCTTTGACGCGGGCCATCAGCTCGTCCGGGTTGAACGGCTTGGCCAGATAATCGTCGGCGCCCAGTTCCAGACCCTTGATGCGGCTCAACTCATCGCCCTTGGCGGTGAGCATGATGATCGGAATCTGATTGTTCGCGCCACGCAGACGGCGGCAAGCGGTCAGACCGTCTTCGCCCGGCAGCATCAGGTCGAGGACGACCAGATTGAAGACTTCACGCGACAGCAGACGATCCATCTGTTCGGTGTTCGGTACGGTGCGGGCACGGTAGCCCTTGCTGACGAAAAAACGTTCCAGCAGGCTGCTCAGCCCCGGATCGTCGTCAACGATGAGAATTTTTTCGCCTTCAGCAGTTTGTGCAGTGCTGCTCATTGGATGCTCCTTTTAGCTCGGCGCGCATTATGGCGTAGCTGCCGTTATACGCACCGTGTGCATTGTTAGCAGATTTTTCCTTCACTGCCAGAAAACCGGGGTTTATGCCTACAGACTGCGACGCCCCCGAATGACAGAACGCTGGTTATAATGCGCGGCGTTTTGTGCCAGGCAACGTCTGAATCGTTACCGCAGGTGGCAGGCTTTTTTTCCTGCCGATCGCAGTAATTGTTCGATTTCACGGGTCAATGGGCTGCCTTTTGACCCAGGCAGCGGCAATTTTCTAGCCGCTCAACCAGACTCCGGGCCTTTATTTCCGTGCCTGCGAGCCTGATTTCACAATATGTCAGGTGGTTTTATGGACAGCATCAACAGCCGCATTGCCGAGGAACTCGGCGTACGCCCACAACAGGTCGAAGCGGCCGTCGCGCTACTCGATGAAGGCTCTACCGTTCCCTTCATCGCCCGTTACCGGAAAGAAGTCACCGGCAGCCTCGATGACACCCAGTTGCGTCATCTGGAAGAGCGTCTGCGCTACCTGCGAGAACTCGACGAACGGCGCATCAGCATCCTCGCCAGCATCGAAGAGCAAGGCAAACTCACCCCTGCCCTCGAGCGCGACATCAAACTCGCCGACACCAAGACCCGCCTCGAAGACTTGTACCTGCCGTACAAGCAGAAGCGCCGCACCAAGGGCCAGATCGCCCTGGAAGCCGGCCTCGGCGACCTGGCCGACGGCCTGTTCAACGACCCGAATCTGACCCCGGAAACCGAAGCCGCGCGCTTCGTCGATGCCGAAAAAGGCGTGGCCGATGTGAAAGCCGCGCTGGAAGGCGCCAAGTACATCCTCATGGAGCGCTTCGCCGAAGACGCCAGCCTGCTGGAAAAACTGCGCAACTACCTCAAGCAGGAAGCGACCCTCAGTGCCCGCGTCATCGCTGGCAAGGAAGAGGAAGGCGCCAAATTCCGCGATTACTTCGAGCACGATGAACCGCTGAAAAGCATGCCGTCGCACCGCGCGCTGGCGATTTTCCGTGGCCGCAACGAAGGCATCCTTAGCTCTGCGCTGAAAGTCGGCGACGAACTGCCGGGCACCATGCACCCGTGCGAGGGCATGATCGGCCAGCAATTCAACATCCAGAACCAGAACCGCCCGGCCGACAAATGGCTCGGCGAAGTGGTGCGCTGGACCTGGAAGGTCAAGCTCTACACGCATCTGGAAACCGACCTGCTCGGCGAGCTGCGTGACGGCGCCGAAACCGAAGCGATCAACGTGTTCGCGCACAACCTGCACGACTTGCTGCTGGCCGCCCCGGCCGGCCCGCGCGCCACTTTGGGTCTCGACCCGGGCCTGCGTACCGGTTGCAAGGTTGCCGTGGTCGACTCGACCGGCAAACTGCTCGATCACGCCACGGTTTACCCGCACGTGCCGCACAACAAGTGGGATCAGACCATCGCCATTCTGGCCGCCCTGTGCGCCAAGCACTCGGTTGACCTGATCGCCATCGGCAACGGCACCGCCAGCCGCGAAACCGACAAACTGGCGATCGAGCTGATCAAAAAATATCCAGCGATGAAGATGACCAAAGTCATGGTTTCCGAAGCCGGCGCATCGGTGTACTCGGCATCGGAGCTGGCGGCCAAGGAATTCCCGGATCTCGACGTGTCGATCCGTGGCGCGGTGTCCATTGCCCGCCGCTTGCAGGATCCACTGGCTGAACTGGTGAAAATCGATCCGAAATCCATCGGTGTCGGCCAGTACCAGCATGACGTGTCGCAGCTGAAACTGGCGCGTGGTCTGGATGCTGTGGTCGAGGATTGCGTGAACGCCGTTGGCGTTGACGTGAACACCGCTTCGGTAGCGCTGCTGGCGCGTATCTCTGGCCTCAACGCGACACTGGCGCAAAACATCGTGACTCACCGCGATGAACACGGTGCGTTCAAAACCCGTGCAGCGCTGAAGAAAGTCGCACGTCTGGGCGAAAAAACCTTCGAACAGGCGGCCGGTTTCTTGCGCGTGATGAACGGCGACAATCCGCTGGACTCTTCGGCGGTGCACCCGGAAGCCTATCCGCTGGTGCAGCGCATTGCCGCTGAAACCGACCGCGACATCCGCTCGCTGATCGGCGACGCCAGTTTCCTCAAGCGTCTGGATCCGAAGAAATTCACCGACGAGACCTTCGGTCTGCCAACCGTGACCGACATCCTGCAAGAGCTGGAAAAACCGGGCCGCGACCCGCGTCCGGAGTTCAAAACCGCCGAATTCCAGGAAGGTGTTGAAGACCTCAAAGACCTGCAACTGGGGATGATCCTCGAAGGCGTGGTCACCAACGTGACCGCGTTCGGCGCATTCGTCGACATCGGCGTGCATCAGGACGGTCTGGTGCACATCTCGGCGCTGTCGGAGAAGTTCATCAAGGATCCGCGCGAAGCGGTGAAGGCCGGTGACGTGGTGAAAGTGAAGGTCATGGAAGTCGACATCCCGCGCAAACGCGTCGGCCTGTCGATGCGCATGGGCGACACCCCAGGCGAGAAAATCGACGGCGCCCGTGGCTCGCGTCCGGGCTCGGCGCAGCGCCAGCCTTCGAACAACGCGCCACGCAAGGAAACCGCGACCGCCGCGCCGGTGAACAACGCGATGGCCTCGCTGTTCGCCAACGCCAAGCAATTGAAGAAACGCTGATGGAGATTCCGGCCGGGCTCGTCGAGAGCGCGTTTTTCAAGCTGTTGGGCTGCCGCCTGCACAGCCTGGAAACCGGGGTGGCGCAAGTCGCCCTGGTGCTGGAACCCGAACTGCGCAATCGCGGCGGCAAATTGCACGGTGGCGCACTGTTCAGTCTGGTCGACATCGCCATGGGGCTGGCCTGTTCCAGCACTCATGGTTTCGATCAGCAGAGCGCGACCATCGAGTGCAAGATCAACTATATCCGCGCCGTTTCCGACGGTGAGGTGCTGTGCACGGCACGGGTGATTCACCCGGGCCGGCGCACTCTAGTGGTCGAAGCTGATGTGATGCAGGGCGACAAACTGGTCGCAAAAGCGCAAGGCACGTTCGCTGTCCTGTAGCTAGACGCCATCAATTTGAGTTAATTTCGGCGCAACGAATCCTGTGGGAGCGAGCCTGCTCGCGAAGAAGGTGTATCAGCAATGCAAATATTGGCTGACACACCGCCTTCGCGAGCAGGCTCGCTCCCACAGGGATTGTGCAGTTCCTGACTGACCGGCAAATGGCCTGCCGCTACAAAACCAGGCGAAAACGCCAGTTTCAACTTCACCCTTGTAGACCGTCCTGCCCACCCCCATATTGGGGCGACTGACGCGTGAAGGAATCCAAATTGAGCGAACTTCTCAACCGCCGCCTGGCTCTGCTCGGCGAGCGCGCTAACCTCTCTCTGCTCGAGCAGTGCCTGCACGGTATCGAACGTGAATGCCTGCGCGTGACCAGCGAAGGTCGCCTGGCGCAAACGCCGCACCCCGAAGCCTTGGGTTCCGCGCTGACCAACGAACAGATCACCACCGACTACTCCGAGTCGCTGCTGGAATTCATCACGCCCGCCCTGCCCGACCCGGCCGACACACTGGCGAGCCTGGACAAGATTCATCGTTTTGCCTACAGCAAGCTCGGCAACGAGTACCTGTGGAGTCCATCGATGCCGTGCCCGTTGCCGGCCGAGGAAGACATCCCGATCGCCTATTACGGCACCTCCAACATCGGTCAGCTCAAGTACGTCTACCGCAAAGGCCTGGCCCTGCGTTACGGCAAGACCATGCAGTGCATTGCCGGGATTCACTACAACTTCTCCCTGCCGGAAAAGCTCTGGCCGCTGCTACGCGAAACCGAAGGTTTCGTCGGCACGGATCGCGACTTCCAGTCGTTTTCCTACATCGCGCTGATCCGCAACTTCCGCCGCTACAGCTGGCTGCTGATGTACCTGTTCGGTGCCTCGCCAGCGCTCGACGCCGGGTTCCTGCGTGGTCGTTCGCATCAGCTGGAACAGCTTGATCCGGACACGTTGTATCTGCCATACGCGACCAGCCTGCGCATGAGCGACCTCGGTTACCAGAGCAACGCCCAGGCCGGCCTGACGCCTTGCTACAACGATCTGGCGAGCTACACCGACAGCCTGCGCAAAGCCGTGGCCACGCCCTACGCACCGTACGTTGAGGTCGGCACACATCAGGACGGTGAGTGGGTTCAACTCAACACCAACATCCTGCAGATCGAAAACGAGTACTACTCCAACATCCGCCCGAAACGCGTGACCTATACCGGCGAACGGCCGATTCAGGCGTTGGTGGCCCGTGGCATTCAGTACGTTGAAGTGCGTTGCCTGGACATCAACCCGTTCCTGCCGATGGGCATTGATCTCACTGAATCGCGCTTCCTCGACGCGTTCCTGCTGTACTGCGCGCTGAACGACAGCCCGCTGTTGACCAACACTTCGTGCGGCAACGCCACGTCGAACTTCCTCAGCGTGGTCAAGGAAGGTCGTCGTCCGGGCCTGCAATTGCAGCGTGACGGTGAGTCGGTGGAGATGAAGACGTGGGCGGCAGAATTGCTGGAACAAATTGCCCCGCTGGCGGCGCTGCTGGATCAGAGCCATGGCGGCGATGCGCACAGCAAGGCGCTGGATGCGCAATTGGCCAAGGTCAGCGATCCGTCCCTGACGCCGTCCGCGCAAGTGTTGGCGGCGATGGCTGAGCACAAGGAAAGCTTTGCGCAGTTCTCGTTGCGTCAGAGCCAGGCGCATGCCGAGTTTTTCCGCAGCGAGCCACTGGCGGCGGATGAGCAGGCGAAGTTTGAGGAGTTGGCGCGTACGTCGCTGGCTGCGCAGGCTGAGCTGGAGCAGAACGAGGTGGGGGATTTTGATGTGTTTGTCGGGTCGTATCAGGCGAGTATTTTGGCGATCAGCAACTGAAGAGCCCCTCACCCTAACCCTCTCCCAGAGGGAGAGGGGACTGATTTAGGTGCTCATGAAAGTTACGCCGACCTGAAATACCGAGTCGAACTCAGGCTCGAAAAGCACAGAGATCGGCTCCCTTTCCCCTCGCCCCCCCTGGGGGAGAGGGGACTGACCGGGTTGTTGGTGCGAAGTACGCTGACGTGAAATACCGAGCCGAGCTCAGGCCTTGAAAAGCACAGAGATCGGCCCCCTTTCCCCCTCGCCCCCCTGGGGGAGAGGGCTGGGGTGAGGGGGCAAAGATCTAACGTCGAACGCAAGATCCGAAATATCCACAATTCTGATCGTTCCCACGCTCCGCGTGGTAACGCCTCAAGGGACGCTCCGCGTCCAGGTGACGCGGAGCGTCACCGGCTGCATTCCCACGCAGAGCGTGGGAACGATCTCCACCCTCCAATTCCACCAAGCCTTAGATTTTTCCGCTCATAAGCTCATTCGAAAAAGTTATTTATTTACCGATTCTTAGATCATTTAGTCTCCTTTCACGCCGACGCTCGGTCGCCTGATATGGAGCTGTTCAATGAAACTGAATTTCCCGCTTCGCCTGCTCGCCGTGGCCACTCTGGCTGCCGCGAGTTTTCTGGCTCAGGCCGCCGACCTCACCGTCGCCTACCAAACCACCGTTGACCCGGCGAAAGTCGCCCAGGCCGACGGCGCTTACGAAAAAGCCACCAAAGCCGATATCGCCTGGCGCAAGTTCGACAACGGCGCGGACATCATCGCCGCCATCGCCTCCGGTGACGTGCAGATCGGCTACCTCGGTTCGAGCCCGCTGACTGCTGCGATCACCCGCAAAGTCCCGGTCGAAACTTTCCTCATCGCCACTCAGATCGGCGCCGCCGAAGCACTGGTCGCCCGCGACGGTTCCGGCATCAAGACTCCGCAGGATCTGATCGGCAAGAAAATCGCCGTGCCGTTCGTGTCCACCGGTCACTACAGCCTGCTCGCCGCGCTGAAGCACTGGAACATCGACCCGTCGAAAGTCACCGTGCTCAACCTCGCGCCGCCAGCGATCATCGCGGCGTGGAAACGCGGTGATATCGACGCTACCTACGTTTGGGATCCGGCACTCGGCGTGGCCAAGGAAAACGGCAAAGTGCTGATCACTTCCGGCGAACTGGCCAAGTTCGGCGCGCCGACTTTCGATGCGTGGATCGTGCGTAAAGACTTCGCCGAGAAACACCCGGAAATCGTCACCGCGTTCGCTAAGGTCACCCTCGACGCCTACGCCGATTACCGCAAAGACCCGAAAGCCTGGCTCGCCGATCAGTCCAACGTCGACAAGCTGGTGAAACTCTCCGGCGCCAAGGCCAGCGACATTCCGCTGCTGCTGCAAGGCAACGTCTACCCGCTGGCGGCTGATCAGGTGATCACCCTCGGCGCGCCGACCACCAAAGCCATCACCGACACCGCCGCGTTCCTCAAGGAGCAAGGCAAGGTCGAAGCCGTTCTGCCGGACTACGCGCCGTACGTCAGCGCCAAATACATCACCAACTGATCGGAGTTAACTGCGATGGCCTTGCTACAGCTGGAGCGCATCAGCGCACAGTACCCGGGCAGCCCGGAACCGGTGCTGGCGGATATTTCTCTGACCTTGGGGCCTCAGCAATTGCTGGTCGCCCTCGGCCCGTCCGGCAGTGGCAAGACTTCGCTGTTGAACCTGATTGCCGGTTTCGTCGAACCGAGCGCCGGGCGCATCACCCTCGACGGCGTGCCGGTCAAAGGCCCGAGCGCCGAGCGTGGCGTGGTGTTCCAGGACGACGCGCTGCTGCCTTGGCAGGATGTGTTGGCCAACGTCGCGTTCGGTCTGGAACTGGCCGGTGTTGCCAAAGACAAACGCGAAAAAATCGCCCGGGAAATGCTCGCGCTGGTCGATCTTTCCGGTTTCGAACGCCGTCGTATCTGGCAACTGTCCGGTGGCCAGAAACAACGTGTCGGCCTCGCCCGCGCCCTCGCCGCTGACCCGCGTGTATTGCTGATGGACGAACCCTTCGGCGCCCTCGACGCATTCACCCGCGAACAGATGCAGGAGCTGTTGCTGCAAGTCTGGCAGCGCACGGCCAAGCCGGTTTTCCTGATTACCCACGACATTGAAGAAGCGGTGTTCCTCGCCACTGACCTGATTCTGCTCGCACCGAATCCGGGGCAAATCGTCGAGCGCCTGCACCTGGACTTCGGTCAGCGTTACGCCGCTGGCGAGTCCGCCCGTGCGATCAAATCCGATCCGCGTTTTATCGAAACCCGCGAACACGTGCTGAGCAAAGTGTTCTCGCAACGCAGCGCCGCACAACGGCAGGAGCGCGCATGAGCAGTTACGACGTTTCCTCGGCTGCGGTAAAACCCGTCAGCGCTTCGGCGGTGATTCCCGTACGCCGTAGCCTCAGCACACGCTGGATCAGCCTGCTGACGCTGTTCGCTTTGTTGGCCATCTGGTGGGCGGTGACGGCCACTGGATTGATCGAGCCGCTGTTCCTGCCACCACCGTCCGCCGTACTGCAAAAAGGCTGGTTGCTGGCGACTACCGGTTACATGGACTCGACGCTGTGGCAGCACTTGGGCGCGAGCCTGAGTCGCATCGGTCTGGGTCTTGGTTTTGCGATTCTGACCGCTGTACCGGTGGGCATCGCTATCGGCGCCAACCGCATTGCCCGTGGCGTGCTCGATCCGCTGATCGAGTTCTACCGCCCTATCCCACCGCTGGCCTATTTGCCGCTGATCGTGATCTGGTGCGGCATCGGCGAGTTGTCGAAAGTGCTGCTGATCTATCTGGCGATTTTCGCGCCGATTGCCATTGCCACCGCGACTGGTGTGCGCACGGTTGATCCGGCGAAATTGCGCGCAGCGCAGTCGTTGGGCGCGACGCGTTTGCAGTTGATTCGCCATGTGATTTTGCCGAGCGCTCTGCCGGACATTCTCACGGGTGTGCGTATTGGTCTGGGCGTGGGTTGGTCGACCTTGGTTGCTGCTGAACTGATCGCGGCCACCAGCGGTTTGGGCTTCATGGTGCAGTCGGCTGCGCAGTTCCTGGTCACCGATGTGGTGGTGCTGGGGATTCTGGTCATCGCCCTGATCGCCTTCGCCATGGAAATGGGCCTGCGCGCCCTGCAACGCAAACTGGTGCCATGGCACGGCCAGGCCCACTAAAACATCCCGTTTTTGAATCCCCGTGTAGGAGCAGCCGAGGGCTGCGATCCTTTGATTCTGATCTTCTTAAAAGCAAGATCAAAAGATCGCAGCCTGCGGCAGCTCCTACAGGGAGTGATGACCGAAATTGAAGAGAAAGACCATGAGCAGCCTCAACATCACCCCATTAAGCTCGGCCCTCGGCGCGCAGATCAGCGGTGTCGACATCAGCCAGCCGCTGAGCCTGGAACACCGCGACGCCATCGAGCAGGCGCTGCTCAAATACCAAGTACTGTTCTTCCGCAACCAGCCAATCGAGCCGCCGCAACAGGCGCGCTTCGCTGCGTATTTCGGTGACCTGCACATCCACCCGATCTACCCGAACGTACCGGAACAGCCGGAAGTGCTGATCCTCGACACCGCCGTCACCGACGTGCGCGACAACGCGATCTGGCACACCGACGTGACCTTCTTGCCGACCCCGGCGATGGGCGCGGTGCTCAGCGCCAAGTTGCTGCCGGAGTTTGGTGGCGACACGCTGTGGGCCAGTGGGATTGCTGCGTACGAAGCGCTGTCGGCGCCGATGAAAAGTTTGCTCGAAGGGCTGACCGCGACTCACGATTTCACTCGCTCGTTTCCGCTGGAGCGCTACGGCAATACGCCTGAAGCGTTGGCACAGTGGGAAGAGGCAAGACGCAAGAATCCACCGCTGTCGCACCCGGTGATTCGTACGCATCCGGTCAGTGGACGGCGATCGTTGTTCGTGAATGAAGGCTTCACCTCGAAGATCAATGAGCTGTCGGAAACCGAGAGCGAGGCGATTCTGAAGTTTCTGTTCGCCCATGCGACGCGGCCGGAATTCACCATTCGCTGGCGTTGGCAGCAGGACGATATTGCGTTCTGGGACAACCGCGTGACGCAGCATTACGCGGTGGATGATTATCGGCCGGCGCGGCGGGTGATGCAGCGGGCGACGGTGTTGGGGGATGTGCCGTTTTTTCGCTGAGCCGTTTTACAGCCAAAAGCCCCTCACCCTAACCCTCCCGAAACGTCGGACCGCCCCGAGGGAGAGGGGACTGACCGAGGTGTTTGTACAAGCTACATCGACCTGAAATATCGGGTTGAACTCAAGCTTTGAAAGGCATGAAGATCGGCTCCCTTTCCCCCTCGCCCCCCTTGGGGGAGAGGGCTGGGGTGAGGGGGTTGGATCTTGCTGATCCAACCCAACCTTCATCACTCCGCCGTCGAAGGCTTCTCCCAAAGATTGATCCCGCCCTCTTGGGCAAACCGGTCAATCTCCGCCAACTCTTCAGCACTGAAGCTCAAATTCTTCAGCGCCCCAACGTTCTCGATAATCTGCTCCGGCCGGCTCGCACCAATCAGCGCCGAGGTCACCCGCGGATCGCGCAGCGTCCACGCCAGCGCCAGTTGCGCCAGGCTCTGACCACGGCGCTTGGCGATCTCGTTCAGTGCGCGCACGTGAGCGATGTTGGCCTCGGACAAGTGCGAAGCCTGTAACGAACCACCGCCCGGACGATTGACCCGCGCATCCGCCGGCACGCCGTTGAGGTATTTGTCGGTGAGCAGACCTTGCGCCAGCGGGGTGAAGGCGATCACACCAGTGCCGAGTTCATCCGTAGTATCGAGCAGGTCTTTTTCCACCCAGCGATTGAGCAGGTTGTACGCTGGTTGATGAATCAGCAGCGGCACTTTCCACTCTTTCAACAGCGCCGCGATCTCGCGGGTTTTCACCCCGGAATACGACGAGATGCCGATGTACAACGCCTTGCCCTGCTGCACTGCAGTGGCGAGGGCGCTGGCGGTTTCTTCCAATGGGGTATCCGGGTCGAAGCGGTGGGAATAGAAGATATCCACATAGTCGAGCCCCAGGCGTTGCAGGCTCTGGTCGAGGCTGGCCAGCACGTATTTGCGCGAGCCACCGCCCTGACCGTAAGGGCCGGGCCACATGTCCCAACCGGCCTTGCTGGAGATGATCAGCTCGTCGCGGTACTGCTTGAAGTCTTCGCGCAGCAGACGACCAAAATTGATCTCGGCGCTGCCGTACGGCGGGCCGTAGTTGTTGGCCAGGTCGAAGTGGTTGATGCCCAGGTCGAACGCAGTGCGCAGCAAGGCGCGTTGGGTGTCGATCGGCGTGCTGTCGCCGAAGTTGTGCCATAGGCCCAACGACAGCGCCGGCAACACCAGACCGCTGCGCCCGACGCGGCGGTAAGGGATGGAGTCATAGCGGTTTTCGGCAGCGGTGTAAGTCATCGAATCCTCTCTTGTCTGTCTTGAATGGGGTGTCGACTGCTTCGCGAGCAAGCTCGCTCCCACCTTTGGAATGCATTTCCCTGTGGAAGCGAACTTGCTCGCGAAGGGTGTTACACAAATCGATTGCCGGGTCGGGCCAGGCCAAGGTTCTCGCGCAACGTCCGGCCCTCATACTCCGTTCTGAACAGCCCACGCCGTTGCAGTTCCGGGACCACGCCATTGGCGAAGTCTTCAAGCCCGCCTGGCAGGTGCGGCACCAGCACGTTGAAGCCGTCCGCAGCGCCCTGTTCGAACCATTCCTGCAAGCGATCAGCGATCTGCTCCGGCGTACCGACCAGGCTGTAATGCCCGCGTCCGCCAGCAATCTTGCGACCCAGTTCGGCAAGGCTAAGGTTCTCCCGCCCCGCCAACTCAGTGAGCAATTTCTGCCGGCTCCGCTGGCCGCTTTCCGTCAGCGGCAACTCAGGCAACGGACCGTCCAGCGGGTACTTCGACAAATCGAAGTTGCCCAGCATACGCCCAAGCAAGGCGACGCCAACCTCGGGTTCGACTAATTGCTGAAACGTTTCACATTTTTCCTGCGCCTCGGCTTCGGTACCGCCGACCACAACAAAAACCCCGGGCATGATTTTCAGCGAATCGGCGCTGCGACCGTATTTCGGCAAGCGCCCTTTGAGATCGGCGTAGAACGCCTGGGCATTGGCCAGCGAGGCCTGCGCGGTGAACACCACTTCAGCCGTCTGCGCTGCCAATTCGCGCCCGGTTTCGGAAGATCCGGCCTGAACAATCACCGGTTGCCCCTGCGGTGAACGCGCAACGTTCAGCGGGCCTTTGACCCGGAAGTGCTCACCGACGTGATCCAGCACGTGCAGTTTCGCAGGGTCGTAATACGCCCCGCTGGCCTTGTCGCGAATGAAGGCATCATCCTCCCAGCTGTCCCAAAGCCCGGTGACTACCTGATGAAATTCGCGGGCACGGCTGTAGCGTTCGGCATGGCCGATATGTTCGTCGCGTCCGAAATTCAACGCCTCGGAAGCATTGTCCGAGGTCACCAGATTCCACCCTGCTCGCCCCCCCGACAGGTGATCGAGCGAAGCGAATTTGCGCGCCACATGATACGGCTCGTTGTAACTGGTGGTCGCCGTGGCGATCAAGCCGATGTGCTCGGTCACCGCACTCAGCGCTGAGAGCAACGTCAGCGGTTCAAAGTGATCGGAGCGTGCCATGCGACTGGCGATATCCTGGGTCGGCGCGGCGACGCTGTCAGCAACAAACAACGCATCGAACTTCGCCGCCTCGGCAATCTGCGCCAGGCGCTTGTAATGGGCGAAATCCAGTCCCGCATTCGCAGGCACATCAGGATGACGCCACGCCGCCACGTGGTGTCCGGTGGCCATGAGGAATGCGCCGAGTTTCAACTGTCTGCTCATCTCAGAAATCCTTGCGCAGTTGCACGCCGAAGTAGCGCTCGTCATCCCGTGGCACGGCGCGGTAGATGTAGTTGCCGCCGCTGGCAAGCAATGGAGAATAAGACTTGTCGGTGAGGTTCTTGCCCAGCAGCGCCACGCGCCAGCCATTGCTGTAATCGGCCAGCGCAACACTGGCGTTCCACAGACCGTAGGCACCCTGCTTGGTGTCGACGTTCTGGCTGATGTCGTACTGCACTTCGCTCTGCCAGCTGTAGTCGGTGCCGAGTTCGATATCCAGGCCGTTATCCAGCGGGATGGTGTAGTCGGCGCGCACGTAGCTTTTCCAGTCCGGGCTGAACGGCAGCGGTTTGCCGTTGACGTTGCACGACGCCGCCGCGCCCGCCGGGCAGGCGAATTCGTCGATGCGGGCGCGGGTGTAGGCCAGTGCGCCGGACAGCTTCAATTGCTGGGTGGCCTGCAAGGCGTAATCGAGTTCGACGCCTTCGGTGCTGACGCTGCCGGCGTTGATCAGACGCGTCACCACTTGCCCGGCGACGGTGTCGAAGAAGTTCGCCTGATAGTTGTCGTAATCGCTGTGGAACACCGCGAGGTTGGTGGTCAGGCGATTGTTCCAGCTCGTCGCCTTGATGCCTGCCTCCCAAGTGTTGGAAGTTTCCGGTTTGAGCGCTTCGGTGTCGCGCGGCTGCATGTTGAAGAACACGTTGTAGGCCGGGCCTTTGTAGCCGCGCGAATACGTCAGATAAGTGGTGACCGTATCGCTCAAGTCGTATTGCACACCGAGGCGGCCGGACCAGCCGTCTTCGTCCACCGAACCGGAGCTGCTGGTGGCCGGTTGAATGCCGCTGACCGTGGTCGCCGAAGTCGAAACGCGGCGGTGATCGTATTCCAGCTCATCGTGGGTGTAGCGCAGGCCGGCGATGCCACGAAAGTCCGAAGTGAAGTTCAGCGTGCTCTCACCGAACACCGCATAGCTGTCGCTGGTGGTGCTGTAATCGGCGACGCCTCGGTCGGTGCGCGTGGTCGTTGTCAGTGTGCGCTGATAGGTCTCGTCGTCCTTGCCGTGCATGTAGAACAGACCACCGACGTATTCGAGAAATTCGCCCTTCGGCGAGGCCAGGCGCAGCTCTTGCGAGTATTGATCGAAGGCCAGATCGCCCTTGTCCGCGGTGCCGGGAAACGCTGCGGTCACGGTGCCGAGACGGTCGCCATCCTGATACTGAGTGTTGTCCCAACCACGCCACGCGGTAATCGACGTCAGGGTGTAATCGCCCAGTTGCCAGTCGAGCTGGCCGGACAAGCCTTTGTTGGTGTCCTCAACGTGTGAGCGGGTGTCGGTGTTGATGTCGCGGTTGTGGCTGCTCGCATTGACCGGGCTTAGCGCATTGGCGAAGGCCGGGGTCAGCGACTTGCTGACCACGCCGTTGGGGCCGTCATCGTGGGACTGCATGTAGTCGGCGATCAGGGTGAAAGTGACGTCGTCATTCGGCGTGAATTCGAGTTTGCCGCGCACGCCGCGATGGTTGTAACCGTTGACCTCTTGGCCGTTGTGCTTGTTGTCGACGTTGCCGTCGTAGGTGCCGAACAGCGTGCTGATCGAGCCTTTCAACGTGTCCGGAATCAGGCTGCCGCCGATGCCGAACCGGGTGCGGCTTTCGTTGCCGCTGTAGTACGACTGATCGATGTAGCCATGGGTCTCGGCGGTGGGTGCCTTGCTGGTGATGTTGAGCACACCGGCCGAGGCGTTTTTGCCAAACAGCGTGCCTTGCGGGCCGCGCAATACTTCGACGCGCTCCAGATCCAGCAAGTCGAGAGTGGATTGGCCGGGACGCGCATAGACCACGCCGTCGATCACCGTCGCCACGGTCGGCTCGACGCCAGGTGAGGTGGAAATCGTGCCGACACCGCGCACGAACAACGAAGTGTCCTTGTTCGACGCGCCAGTGCGGAAGTTCAGCGACGGCACCTGCTGGACGATGCTCGCTACGCCGTTGCGGTTATCGCGTTCAAGCTGCTCCCCGTCGATGACGGACACCGCGACCGGTACTTTTTGCAGCGACTCCTCGCGACGGGTGGCAGTGACGGTCACCGATTTGAGCGTCGGCTCCTGATCACTGCTCTCGGCAGCGAATGCGTTGGGCAACGGCAGCGCCGCCAACCCCGTGAATAGCCAGCCGGCGGCGCGAATCGACTGCGCCAGTGTGTGTGTCGCCCCAGGAATGTTATGCATGTTTGCCCGCTCGAAATTGGCCCTTAACCGCTGCCGTTCTGCGACGACAGCGCCTGAATCGGTGTCTTGGGCATTCGCTTGAGCGAGTAGCAGACAGCGCGCTTTGTTAGCGCTACCATCGACAGTATTGGCAAGCCGCACATAGAGCGTCCAATACTGAAAAATTACTTTTATATGCGATTTGGTTTTTAAGAGGGATGGAGCCTTGAGCGAAGAAAAACCCCGCAAACGTCGTGGCGCCGGACGCGTGACCCTGAATGCCGTAGCACGTCAGGCCGGGGTTTCGGCGATTACCGTGTCGCGCTATTTCAACCAGCCGGAGCAGGTTTCGCCCGAGCGTCGCGAGCGGATTGCTGCGGTCGTAGCTGAGCTGGGTTACGTGCCGAATCTGGTGGCCGGCGGGCTGGCCTCGGCGCGGGGAAAAATCGTCGGCATGGTCATCCCGAACATCTCCGGGCCGATCTTCGCCAATACCATTCAAGGCTTCAGCGACACCCTCAGTCGGCATGGCTATCAGCTGTTGCTGGCGTCGAGTTACTTCAGCACTGAACAAGAAGAAAACGCCGTGCGCGCGTTTCTCGGCTGGTCACCCGCGGCGCTGGTGCTGACCAGTCACTTTCACAGTGCGGGTACGGAAAAGATGATCGCCGAGGCGGATATTCCGGTGATTGAAACCTGGGATTACCAGCCGGATCGGGAGCCGATGCAGATCGGTTTTTCGCATTTTGAGGTGGGCGTGACAGCCGCCAGATATCTGCTGGAAAAAGGCTACCAACGTATCGCCTTCGTGCAGAACAGCGCTGCGGGCGACTTCAGCGCATTGGAACGCCGCGACGGTTACGCGGCGACCTTGCGCGAATCCGGCCTGGATCCTTGGGTCTATGCCCCTGACGCTGATCGCGCACCATTCAAGGCCGGCAAACAGGCGATGGACGCCCTGATGAACACCACACCGCGCCCAGACGCGATCATCTTCGCCAACGACAACCTCGCCGCCGGCGGCCTGCTCGCCGGGCAACGCGCCGGTTTGAAAATCCCCGAAGACTGCGCCGTTCTCGGCTTCGGCAATTACCCGTTCGCCGAGATGCTTTTGCCAAGCCTCAGCACGATCAAACCACCGGCACTTGAGATCGGCGTGCTCGCTGCAACCCGCGTACTGGAAAGTCTTGGGGTATTGCCGAGCGACGAGTTGCAACGGCTGAACCTGCTGCAATGCCAGGTTATCGAACGCGAAAGTACCTGATGAGTATGGCGGGGGCTGGATTGGCTATGCTCTAAAGGACACAGAGGTGGCCCTTTCGCGAGCAGGCTCGCTCCCACAGGGATTTCCTGCGTACGTAAAATTTATGTCCAGCCGAGATCCATTGTGGGAGCGAGCCTGCTCGCGAAGGGACTCTTCCCGGCACTGCACCTCCATCAGGCAGAACGCCCCATGCACACCCCCATCATCATCTTCTTCGGCCTGGTCCTGCTCGCGCTGATGCTCTACATCGGCGAGCGTATCGGCTTCAGCCGCCAGACCATGGCCTACGGCTTCGCCGCCCTGTGGCTGGCGTTGACGGTGATTAATGGCGCGGTGGGTGTGGTCCACACCGGCCAGCCGCTGGGTTCCGAAATAGCGATTGGCAGTGCGGTATTCGGCGTGCCGATGGCGGCGATGGTGTTGTTCATGGTGCTGAGCGCCGAGTCATAAAACCGTCCCGACGCTCAGCTCCCGATCAACGCACCAGATGCAGGAACTGCATGTGGCGTTCGTACTGGTCGAGGATGTCGTTGATGATCTGCTCTTTGGTGTAGCCGACCAGATCGTAGTCCTGACTGCCCTCACTCAAGTGCACTTCAGCGCGGTAGTAGCGACGATTGTTGAGCTGCTTGGAGCCCATGCCGCCACGCGCGAACGACGGCGTGAAGTAGCCGCGCATCTGCACCTGATAGATGAACGGATGCGCATCACCATGGCCGATTTCGAGGCTGACGCTGTCATTCGCCGGATCCGGCTGGGTGACCACGTTGAGGCCTTTCTCGACGAACACCGCCGTCACTTCTTCAATCGCCGGGCGCACCGTGGTGTCCATGAAACGGTACACCTCGTCACGCGACGGGAAATGCACAGCCTGACTCAAGCGCTGACGCCAGCCACCCGTGCCACGTCGCGAACCGGAGACCGGTGCCAGCGAATGCAACTGTGCAATCTGCTTCTGCGACTCCAGATAGAACGCCTTGTGCAGGCCCCACATCATCAGCAACAGAATCAACGAGAACGGCAACGAGGTCAGCACCACCGCCGATTTCAGCGCATCGATGCTGCCGGAGAACAGCAACGCACTGGTGATCAGCGCGGTCATCGCGCCCCAGAACACCCGCAGCCATTTCGGGCCGTCTTCGTCCGGGGTGCCGCCCTTGGCCGACAAGGTCGAGAGCACCACCGTGCCGGAGTCGGCAGAGGTGACGAAGAACACGAAGCTGATAAACACCGTCACGGCAATGACGGTTTTGCTCCACGGGTAGGTTTCCAGCAGCAGGTAAATGCTCATCGACGGGTTGTCGAGGGCGGACATGCCCAGCGCACTCATACCGTGGTTGAGTACCTGATCGATTGCGCTGTTGCCGAAGATCGACATCCACGCGAGGGTGAAACCGAGCGGAATCAACAGCACGCCGAAAACGAATTCACGGATGGTGCGACCACGGGAAATCCGTGCGATGAACAGGCCCACGAACGGCGACCATGCAATCCACCAGGCCCAGTAGAACACTGTCCAGCCGCCGAGCCAGTCGCTCGGTTTATCGTAGGCGTAGAGGTCGAAACTCTTCATCGGCAAGGCGCCAAGGTAGTCGCCGATATTCTGGATCAAGGTGTTGAGCAGGTGCTGCGTGGGCCCGGCAAACAACACGAACAGCAGCAGCGCACAGGCCAGCAGCATGTTGATGTCGGACATCACCCGCACGCCTTTATCGACGCCGGAGACGGCCACGATGATCGCCGCGCCCATCATCAGCGGGATCAGGCCGACCTGAATCCACTGGGTGTGAGCGATGCCGAACAGGTAGTCGAGACCGGAGTTGAGGTGCAGCACGCCGAAGCCCATGTCGGCGCCCAGACCGAACACCGTGGCAATGATGCCGAAGCCATCCACCGCATAACCGATGGGGCCGTTGATGCGTTTGCCAATCAGCGGATACAGCGCCGAGCGCAGCGCCAGCGGCAGGTTGTGGCGGTAGGCGAAATACGCCAGCGCCATGCCGACGAAGGCGAACACGCCCCAACCATGCAGGCCCCAATGCAGAAACAGGATCTGCATCGCCTGACGCGCCGCATCCGCCGTGCCCGCCTCGCCTTGCGGCGGCTGCAGCATGTGGGTCAGCGGTTCGGACACACAGAAAAAGAACAGCGTGATACTGATCCCTGCGGCGAACAGCATGCCGGCCCAGGACAGGTAACTGAATTCGGGTTCGTCGTGGTCGGCACCGAGTTTTATCTTGCCGTAGCCGGATAAGGCGGTGACCACCACGAAGACCAGATACAGGGTCATCGCGAGCATGTAGTACCAGCCGACCGTGTTGGCCGCCCAGTTTTGCGCTTCCAGCAGCCAGGCGCCGGCCTGTTCAGGCATGGCGATGACGACGAGACCAAACAGCAGAATGACCGTCGCGGCGAAGTAGAACACCGGCGGATTCATGCGTACCAGACCACTGGCGGGGGTAGACGATGCACTCATGAAACGTGCACCTCGAGGGGTTGAAACGTGGCTGAAATGATCGGACTCAGCAAAGGCAAGCCTCCTGTTGTGAGCGGGCAGCGAACCACCGGTTTAACTTGAATGAACGTTCAAGTTAAACATGGATGGGGTGGTAAGGACTAATCGTACGGCTAGGCGGTAGTTTTCCTACGCTAGCTCAAGGATGGGTATGACGTGGGTTTGAAGGTATTCGTTCAATAGCCCCTCACCCTAGCCCTCTCCCAAAGGGAGAGGGGACTGATTGGGGGATATTTGGGAGATACGCCGACCTGAAATTTCTTCGCCGAATCCATAATCGACTCGGTATTTCAGGTTGATGTATGACGCAAGACACTTCGGTCGACTCCCTCTCCCAAAGGGAGAGAGGCTGATCGGGGGATATTTGAGAGATACGCCGACGTGGTCCTGCTTTACCGAATCCATAATCGACTCGGTGTTTCAGGTCGATGTATGACGCAAGACACTTCGGTCGGCCCCCTCTCCCTTTGGGAGAGGGCTGGGCGGGCGGCGTTCCGATGAGGGTTTGCTTTGCCCCTACTTCTGCGTCCCGTCATCATGCTGCAAATTCGCCTGGGTCAGATTGCACCCCGCCGGCACACTGCGCGTCAGCCATACATTGCCGCCAATGGTCGAACCCTTGCCAATGGTAATACGCCCAAGAATCGTCGCCCCCGCATAAATCACCACATCGTCTTCAACAATCGGATGGCGCGGATGGCCCTTCTGCAACTGCCCGTCTTCATCCGCCGGGAAGCGCTTGGCGCCCAAGGTCACCGCCTGATAAATCCGCACCCGCTCACCAATGATCGCGGTCTCGCCGATCACCACGCCCGTACCGTGATCGATAAAGAAGCTGCGGCCGATCTGCGCACCCGGGTGGATATCAATGCCGGTCGCCGAATGGGCGATTTCCGCACTGATCCGCGCCAGCAACGGCAAACCTGCGCGATACAAATGGTGGGCGAGACGATGGTGAATCACCGCCAGGATCCCCGGGTAGCACAGCAGCACTTCATCTACACTGCGCGCCGCCGGATCACCGTGATAGGCCGCCAGCACATCAGTGTCGAGCAGCGTGCGCAGGCCCGGCAATGCGAGGGCGAAATCCTGCACGATCTGGATCGCGCGGGCCTCGACTTCAGTGTCGGCCTGCGCGCTGTGGCGAGCGACGTAACGCAGCTCCAGACGGGTCTGCGCCAACAAGGCATTCAGGGCGACATCGAGGGTGTGGCCGACGTAGAAATCTTCACTCTCTTCACGCAGATCGACCGGCCCCAAACGCATCGGAAACAGCGCGCCACAGAATGCTTCAAGAATCTCCGCCATCGCTGCCCGCGACGGTAACTCGCGGCCACCCTGTTCGCCGGAAGCCCGGCCGTTCTGTGCCCGCCACTGATCCCGCGCGCTGCGCAGCTGGCTGACGATGGTCTGCAATTGCCAATGGCTGGAACGCTCGCTCACGGTAAAGACTCCTCACGGGCGGCCGGACTGTCTGGCCGCGTCAACGGCGACTACTTTACGGCATGCTCGCGAAGGCGAATTAAGAACCGATAGTGCTGGCGTCAGTTCATTTAGCTATAAGCGATTGGCGGTTGCCCCTGCAAAAGCGCGTGCCTATAGTCCTTTCATCTTCCTCCGCCAGTACGGACTCATGATCAAACAAAAGCTGGACCGCTTTAATCGTCTCGACCTGCTCGGCCACCCGACGCCACTGGAAAAACTCGAACGCCTGTCCACCTGGCTCGGCCGCGAGGTGTACATCAAGCGCGATGACCTGACGCCGCTGGCCATGGGCGGCAACAAACTGCGCAAACTCGAATACCTCGCCGCCGACGCCTTGGCGCAAGGCGCCGACACGCTGATCACCGCCGGGGCGCTGCAGTCGAACCACGTTCGCCAGACCGCCGCACTGGCCGCCAAACTCGGTCTCGGCTGCGTAGCACTGCTGGAAAACCCGTTGGGTACCGACGATAGCAACTACACCGGCAACGGCAATCGCCTGCTGCTGGATCTGTTCGACGCCAAGGTCGAGCTGGTCGACAACCTCGACAACGCCGACGAACAACTCGCTGCCCTCGCCGTGCGTTTGCGCAGCAACGGCAAGAAGCCGTATCTGGTGCCGATCGGTGGCTCCAATGCGCTCGGTGCGCTGGGTTATGTGCGCGCCGGTCTGGAGCTCGCCGAGCAGATCAAGGACACCGGCCTGAATTTCGCCGCTGTAGTGTTGGCCTCAGGCAGTGCCGGGACTCACAGCGGTCTGGCGTTGGCGTTGAGCGAAGTGTTGCCGCAATTGCCGGTGATTGGCGTGACCGTTTCGCGCAGTGAAGAAGACCAGCGGCCGAAGGTACAGGGCCTGGCGGAACGCACGGCAGAGCTGCTCGGCGTCGAACTGCCGGCCAGTTTCAAGGTCGAGTTGTGGGACGAATACTTTGGCCCGCGTTATGGCGAGCCGAATGCCGGGACGTTGGCGGCGGTGAAATTGCTGGCGAGTCAGGAAGCGGTGTTGCTCGATCCGGTGTACACCGGCAAGGCCATGGCTGGGTTACTCGATGGTATCGGCCGTCAGCGCTTCAATGTAGGCCCGATCATCTTCCTGCACACCGGTGGCGCGCCGGCGTTGTTTGCCTACAAGGATTTCCTGTAGCGAGATCGTTCCCACGCTCTGCGTGGGAATGCAGCCGTGGACGCTCCGCGTCCCCTTGAGCGCTGGAACGCGGAGCGTCCCTAGAGGCGTTCCCACGCAGAGCGTGGGAACGATTCTCATATTCCAATAAAGAATAACATTTCAATTATTAAGTATTTTCAAGTCTAACAAAGGCATCTTATAGTCTCGCCGCAGGCGAATTTCGCGCAAGACGCATAAGCTGCTTTAGGGCACGATAACGCAGGCGCACGAATCATCAATTCGCCAACTTTCCTTAAGCGTCTTCCATAAGAAAACACAGGGGCTTGTCATGAATTTTTCCGCACTACGTCGCAATCTGCTGGTGGGTTCGCTGGGCCTGGCGCTGAGCGCCGGTCTGATCGGCCAGGCAGTGGCCGGTGAGCAGCTGCAACAGATCAAGGACAAAGGCGTTATCAACGTCGGCCTGGAAGGCACTTACCCACCGTTCAGCTTTGTTGATGCCGACGGCAAGCTGTCCGGTTTCGAAGTCGAACTCTCCGAAGCCCTGGCGCAAAAACTCGGCGTCAAAGCCAAGATTCAGCCAACCAAGTGGGACGGCATCCTCGCCGCGCTGGAATCCAAGCGTCTGGACGTCGTGGTCAACCAGGTGACCATCTCCGAAGAACGCAAGAAGAAGTATGACTTCTCCGAGCCGTACACCGTTTCCGGGATTCAGGCGCTGGTGCTGAAGAGCAAAGAAGCCGCGTTGAACATCAAGACCGCCAATGACCTGTCCGGCAAGAAAGTCGGTGTCGGCCTGGGTACCAACTACGAACAGTGGGTCCGCGCCAACGTGCCAGGCGCTGACGTGCGCACTTACGATGATGACCCGACCAAGTTCGCCGACCTCAACAACGGTCGCACCGACGCCATCCTGATCGACCGTCTGGCCGCACTGGAATACGCCAAGAAAGCGCCAAAAACCGTCGCTGCCGGTGAAGCTTTCTCCCGTCAGGAAGCCGGCGTTGCTCTGCGCAAAGGCGAACCTGAACTGCTGGCTGCCGTGAACAAGGCCATCGACGAACTGCGTGCAGACGGCACTTTGAAGAAGCTGTCCGAGAAGTACTTCAACGCAGACGTCACTAAATAATGGAAGCTGGATTTCAATTCGAAGCGCACTTCCCGCAGTTGAGCCAGCAAATCGCCGAAACCACGGCGCTGTTGCTGGACTCCGCGCCCTTTCTTCTCAAGGGCGCGTACTACACGGTAGTCCTCAGCCTCGGCGGGATGTTCTTCGGCTTGCTGCTCGGCTTCGGCCTGGCGTTGATGCGCCTGTCGCGCTTCAAATCATTGAGCTGGCTGGCGCGCGTCTACGTGTCGTTCTTTCGCGGCACGCCGCTACTGGTGCAGCTGTTCGTGATCTATTACGGCTTCCCGCAACTGGGAATCGAGCTGGATCCGCTACCGGCGGCGCTGATCGGCTTCTCGCTGAACATGGCCGCTTACGCCTGTGAAATTCTGCGCGCCGCGATCGGTTCGATCGAACGCGGTCAGTGGGAAGCCGCTGCGAGTATCGGCATGACCCGCGCGCAAACCCTGCGCCGAGCCATCCTGCCGCAAGCGATGCGCACGGCGTTGCCGCCGCTGGGCAACAGCTTCATCTCGCTGGTCAAGGACACGGCACTGGCCGCCACCATTCAGGTGCCGGAGCTGTTCCGTCAGGCGCAATTGATTACCGCCCGGACTTTCGAAGTCTTCACCATGTATCTTGCCGCCGCGCTGATCTACTGGATTCTGGCCACGGTGCTTTCGCACTTCCAGAACAAGTTGGAAGAGCGGGTCAATCGGCACGACCAGGAGTCCTGACGATGATTGTCGTGGAAAAACTGACCAAGCAATTCAAGGGTCAGGTCGTGCTCAACGGCATCGACCTGGAGGTCAAGGAAGGTGAAGTCGTCGCGATCATCGGCCCCAGTGGTTCGGGGAAAACGACGTTCCTGCGCTGCCTGAATTTCCTTGAACAACCCACCAGTGGCCGGATCAAGGTCGGCGATATCGAAATCGATACCAGCCGCCCGCTGAACCAGCAGCAAGCGCTGGTGCGCAACCTGCGCCAGCACGTCGGCTTCGTGTTTCAGAACTTCAACCTGTTCCCGCATCGCACCGCTTTGGAGAACGTCATCGAAGGCCCGATCGTGGTCAAGAAGATGCCGCGCGACGAGGCAATTGCCCTAGGCAAGAAGCTGATGGCCAAGGTCGGACTTGCCGGCAAAGAGGACGCTTATCCCCGTCGTCTCTCTGGTGGTCAGCAACAGCGTGTGGCAATTGCCCGGGCGCTGGCGATGGAGCCTGAAGTGATATTGTTCGACGAACCAACCTCGGCGCTCGACCCGGAACTGGTCGGCGAAGTGCTGGCGACCATTCGTGGCCTGGCTGAAGAGAAACGCACCATGGTGATCGTCACCCACGAGATGGGGTTTGCTCGCGACGTGGCCAACCGTGTGGTGTTTTTCGACAAAGGCGTGATTGTCGAGCAAGGTGAAGCCAAAGCGTTGTTTGCCAACCCGAAAGAAGAACGCACTCAACAGTTTCTCAGCAAGTTCCTTAATCACGCCTGAGAACTTAATTACACTATCGAAAACTTCCACGGATGGAAGTTACCTTTTATCAAAGCCCATCCCACACCTTCACCCTTATCCAGAAAACCTTATTCGGCGCGGTACATATATATGTTCTGCAACAGATAACGCCTGCCTGAAACCCAGACCACCCCGCACGATCGCATTCGAATAAACCTGCGCAAAAATCCGCAAAAAGCCCCTGAGTTCCGTGGTCTATTTCGCTTTAGCACCTAGGCATAAGGCCACAGCAACGTAGGAAGCTTCTGATTAATTCGTAATTCACGGATTAACTAATATCGTCTATTGACACCCCTTCCCACACACTCTTATCTAGTCGACAACCAGCACCACTTAGTTCAACAACCCCGTATTCAAGCTGAATAAAAATTAAAGTTTTATTGCCAGTTTATTCACGTCTTTTGTTTATTTCAGAAACGGACTTCGCTGCAAGGCTTCAAGGAGAGAAATCGATGACCCGCACTTCGCATACCCCCGAACTGGCAGCGCCGATCCTCGCGCCAGCGCAAAAAACCGGCATCAATCTGACCGCCGCCGCACATCTGCAGATTGAGGTACCGCCCTACCCCGATATGGACAGCGGAGACCTCATCGAACTGTTCTGGAACAAATGCTATGTCGCTTCCAGAGTGCTGAAGGCCGACGACGTCGGCGCGGCAGTCAGCCTGCGGGTACCGGAGAGTTTCATTGCCAACGGCACCGCGCGCATTCACTACCGGGTGATGCAGGTCGGTCAGGGGCCGGCGTTTTCGCCGGCGACGCGAGTGCAAGTCAAACTGGACTGCCCCGGTGGGCAACCTTCAGCGTTGAGCGCCGATGAAAACCAGCAACTGGCACCCGTGACAATCCCCGATGCGATTCGCCGTCAGGGCGTGAACCCGAATCAGATCAAACGCGGCGTACCGCTGACCATCGAGCCGTACCTGAACATGGCCGAGGACGACGCCATCACCTTGCGCTGGGGTGATGTGCGCATGGATCTGGCGCCAGTCACCGCCGCAGATATCGGCTTGCCGATTCAGGTCTGGGTACCACCGTCGGTGATTGACGAAGCGGGCGAGGATCTACGGCTGGACGTGACGTATTGCATTCTCGATCGAGTCGGCAACAACTCTCGCTGGGCGCCGCCACGCACCTTGAAGATCGGTTGCTTGAATCCTTATCTGAAAGTCCCTCTGAGGCACGAACTCAAGGCGGCCGAATCGCGCAAGGATTGATGTGTCTGGCCGATGGTGGGGGTTTATCCCCCTCACCTGAAAATTCTTAACCAATCCGACCATCACCTCTTCTATACATATTCCTAAAAGTTAGTTTATTTAATATTTATACACGCTTAGGGTATATGAACCGGACCACCGGACATTCTTTCGTTCGCCGCACTCTTGCGGCGTTTTTCATGAGATGTGAGGTAGGTAGTATGGTCCGGAACACAATCACCCCAGTGCAGATCGCCAGGGCATTGCGTGCAGCCAAGGAGCGGCACTGATGTCCAGTCTGGCAGACGCAAACGTCCAGTCGGATCTGGACATCGCCCCGTTGTTGTTGCCCGCGCAGGTCTTGCGCAACGACGCCCAAGCCATCAAGGCCGCCCATGAGCTGGCGCAAGTCGCCCGCGTGCAGGCCGCCAAACGCGACCGCCAGCGCAAGCTGCCATGGTCGGAAATCGAACAGTTCACCCGTAGCGGCCTGGGCAGCATCGCCATCCCGCGCGAATACGGCGGCCCGCAGGTCTCGTTCGTTACACTGGCCGAAGTTTTCGCAATCATTTCTGCGGCCGACCCGGCATTGGGACAGATCCCGCAGAACCAGTTCGGCATCATCAATCTGTTGCTCGGCAGCGCCACCGAAGCGCAGAAACAACAGCTGTTCCAGAGCGTCCTGGAAGGTTGGCGCATCGGCAATGCCGGCCCGGAACGCGGCACCAAAAACACCTTGGAGTTGAAAGCGCGGATCACCGCCGACGGCGACGATTACGTGATCAACGGCCAGAAGTTCTATTCCACCGGCGCGCTGTTTGCGCACTGGGTCGCGGTCAAGGCGCTCAACGATGACGGCAAGCAAGTGCTGGCCTTCGTCCGTCGCGGCACGCCGGGGCTGCGCATCGTTGATGACTGGTCGGGCTTCGGTCAGCGCACCACCGCCAGCGGTACGATTCTGCTGAACAACGTGCGTGTCGAGTCGAGCCTGGTGGTCGACAACTGGAAGATCAACGAAACCCCGAACACCCAAGGCGCGGTGTCGCAGCTGATTCAAGCCGCCATCGACGCTGGTATCGCCCGCGGCGCCATTGACGACGCCATCGAGTTCGTCAAAACCCGTGCACGGCCGTGGATCGATGCCAAGGTTGATCGCGCCAGCGATGACCTCTATGTGATCGCCGATATCGGCAAACTGAAAATCGAACTGCACGCCGCCGAAGCGCTGCTGCGCAAGGCCGGGCAGGTTCTCGATCAAGTACACGCTGCGCCGCTCACTGCCGAATCTGCCGCCCGCGCTTCGATCGCCGTGGCCGAAGCGAAAGTACTGACCACCGAGATTTCCTTGCTCGCCAGCGAAAAGCTTTTCGAACTGGCCGGCAGCCGCGCCACCCTCGCCGAATTCAACCTCGACCGCCACTGGCGCAACGCCCGCGTGCACACCCTGCATGACCCGGTGCGCTGGAAATATCACGCGGTCGGCGCCTATCGCCTCAACGGCACTTTGCCTGCTCGCCATTCCTGGATCTGAGACGACCAGACATCTGGAGAAACCTATGACTTTTTCCCATCACGTCGCGGTCATCACCAGCGATGAGCAAGCCCTGATCGTCGCCAGCGACCTGGCCGAAGATTTCAAACGCGACAGCGCCCTGCGCGACCGTGAACGTCGCTTGCCATTACCGGAACTCGACGTGTTTTCCCGCTCGGGCCTGTGGGGCATCAGCGTACCCAAGGAATACGGCGGCGCTGGCGTGTCCAACGTAACTCTGGCCAAAGTCATTGCCCTGATCGCTCAGGCTGACGGCTCGCTTGGGCAGATTCCGCAGAACCATTTCTACGCACTGGAAGTGCTGCGCGTAAACGGCAGCCACGCGCAAAAACAACGGCTGTACGCCGAGGTTCTCGCCGGCCAGCGCTTCGGCAATGCCCTGGCGGAACTGGGCACCAAAACCGCTCACGACCGCGTCACCAGTCTCAAGCGCGACGGTGACGGCTATCGCATCAACGGCCGCAAGTTCTATGCGACCGGCGCGATTTACGCACAGCGCATTCCCACTTCTGTGGTGGATGAAAACGGTGTACAGCAACTGGCCTTCGTCCCCCGCGACAGCAAAGGCCTGACCGTGATCGACGACTGGAGCGGCTTCGGCCAGCGCACCACCGGCAGCGGTTCGGTGGTGTTCGAAGACGTGTACGTCGCGGCTGAAGACGTGCTGCCGTTTCAAAGCGCGTTTGAACGTCCAACCACCGTCGGCCCGCTGGCGCAGATCCTTCACGCGGCCATCGACACCGGCATCGCGCGCGCCGCTTACGAAGACGCGCTGCATTTTGTGCGCAGCAAGACCCGGCCGTGGATCGATTCCGGCAACGACAAAGCCACCGAAGACCCGCTGACGCTGAAAAGCTTTGGCCACTTGAGCATTCGCCTGCATGCCACCGAAGCCTTGCTCGAACGTGCTGGCGAATTCCTCGACACCGCGCAAGCCGAGACCAAAGCAGAGACCGTCGCCGCCGCCTCGATTGCCGTCGCCGAAGCACGGGCGATCAGTACTGAAATCTCTTTGGCCGCCGGCAGCACGCTGTTCGAACTGGCTGGAAGCCAGGCGACCCTGATCGAGCACGGCCTCGACCGTCACTGGCGCAACGCCCGCGTGCACACCTTGCACGACCCGGTGCGCTGGAAGTATCACGCGGTGGGCAACTACTACCTCAATGACGAAAACCCTCCGTTGCGAGGGACGATCTGATGAGCGCCGGGAAAAAGAAGATCCTGCTCAACGCGTTCAACATGAACTGCATCGGCCACATCAACCATGGCCTGTGGACGCATCCGCGCGACACCTCAACGCGCTACAACACCATCGAGTACTGGACGGAACTGGCGCAATTGCTGGAGCGCGGGCTGTTCGACGGCTTGTTCATCGCCGACATCGTTGGTGTGTACGACGTCTATCAGAACTCGGTCGACGTCACGCTCAAAGAGTCGATCCAGTTGCCGGTCAACGATCCGTTGCTGCTGGTTTCAGCGATGGCTGCGGTGACGAAAAACCTCGGCTTCGGCCTGACCGCTAACCTCACCTATGAGCCGCCGTATCTGTTCGCCCGGCGCATGTCGACGCTCGATCATCTGAGCCGTGGTCGCGTCGGCTGGAACATCGTCACCGGTTACCTCGACAGCGCCGCCAAAGCCATGGGCCTCAGCGAGCAGGTCGAACATGACCGTCGCTACGACCAGGCCGAGGAGTACCTGGAAGTGCTCTACAAACTCTGGGAAGGCAGCTGGGAAAACGGCGCGGTGCTCAATGACCGCGAGCAGCGGATCTACGCCAACCCCGAAAAAGTGCACAAGGTCGAGCACAAGGGCGAGTTTTATCAGGTCGAGGGTTATCACCTTTGTGAACCATCGCCGCAGCGCACGCCGGTGCTGTTTCAGGCCGGCAGCTCCGATCGCGGTTTGCTGTTCGCCGGGCGCCATGCCGAGTGCGTGTTCATCAGCGGCCAGAATAAACCGTCGACCAGGGTTCAGGTCGACAAGGTCCGCGCCAGCGCCGTGGAAGCCGGGCGTAACCCTGAGGACATCAAGGTGTTCATGGGCCTTAACGTGATTGTCGGCGCGACGGAAGAAGCCGCGTGGGCCAAGCACGCCGAGTACCTGAGTTACGCCAGCGCCGAGGCCGGTGTGGCGCATTTTTCCGCCTCTACCGGCATCGATTTTTCCCAGTACGGGATCGACGAACCGATCCAGTACGTGAAGAGCAACGCCATTCAGTCAGCCACCAAGAACCTGCAGAACAACGACTGGACCCGGCGCAAATTGCTCGACCAGCACGCGCTCGGTGGCCGTTACATCACCGTGGTCGGTTCGCCTGAGCAAGTCGCGGATGAACTGGAATCGTGGATTGCCGAGACCGGCCTCGATGGTTTCAACCTGACCCGCATTGTTACCCCTGAAAGCTATGTCGATTTTATTGAGCTGGTGATTCCCGAGTTGCAGCGGCGCGGGTCGTACAAGACTGCGTACGACAGCGGCAGCTTGCGCGAGAAGCTGTTTCACGGAGAGGCGCAGTTGCCCGAGCAACACACCGGCTCCTCGTTTCGCCGCTAAAAGCATCGCTGGCAAGCCAGCTCCCACAAGGGTCTGTGGCGTTCACAAAACCTGTGGGAGCTGGCTTGCCAGCGATGAGGCCGCAACAGGCACCACAAATCTTATGCACTGACTGGAAAACCATCATGACCCAGAAAACCCTGTCTCACCCAGTCAAAGCACTGGCCCTGGCCCTCGGCCTGTTCAGCTCGGCGATCTTCGCCGCCGACGCCCCGTTGAAAATCGGCACCACCGCCGCCTTCGCCATTCCGCTGGAAGCCGCCGTCGAAGAATCCTCCAAACAGGGCCTCAAAGTTGAGTTAGTGGAGTTCACCGACTGGATCGCACCGAACGTCAGCCTCGCCGCCGGCGACATCGACGTGAACTACTTCCAGCACATCCCGTTCCTGGAAAACGCCAAAGCCGCCGCGGGTTTTGATCTGGTGCCGTTCGCCCCGGGGATCATCAACAACGTTGGTCTCTACTCGAAAAAATACAAAAGCTTCGATGAGCTGCCAGAAGGCGCCAGCGTCGCCATCGCCAACGACCCGATCAACAGCGGCCGTGGTTTGCAGCTGCTGGCCAAGGCCGGTTTGATCACGCTGAAACCGGGCGTCGGCTACAAGGCTACCGAAGACGACATCGTCGCCAACCCGAAGAAGATCAAAATCCTCCAGGTCGAAGCCGTGCAATTGGTACGCGCCTATGACGACGCCGATCTGGTCCAGGGCTACCCGGCCTACATTCGTCTGGCGAAGACCTTCGATGCCGGTTCGGCGCTGCTGTTCGACGGCCTCGACCACAAGGAATACGTGATTCAGTTCGTCATCCAGCCGAAGAGCAAAACCGATCCGCGCCTGATCAAGTTCGTCGACATCTACCAGCACTCACCAGCCGTTCGCGCGGCACTGGATAAGGCCCACGGCAAGCTGTATCAAGCCGGTTGGGAAAGCTGAGCATGACGGCCGCGATCCAACGGCGACTGGATATTCCAGAGCCCCACAATGCTGAAAAAACCGAGCTGCACCCCGAGCTGAATCGCGCCCACGTACGCTTCATCGGTCTGGGCAAAACCTACAACGGCCGGCAAGGCCCGGTCGCGGCTTTGCAGGGCATCGATCTGGCGATTCAGCGCGGCGAAGTGTTCGGCATCATCGGCCGCAGCGGCGCCGGCAAGTCATCGCTGATCCGTACGATCAATCGTCTGGAGCAACCGACGTCGGGGCGGGTGCTGATCGATCAGGTCGACATCGGCGAGTTCGATGAAGATCGTCTCGTCGCTTTGCGCCGGCGCATCGGCATGATCTTCCAGCACTTCAATCTGATGTCGGCCAAGACTGTTTGGCAGAACGTCGAACTGCCGCTGAAAGTCGCGGGTGTGCCGAAAGCACAACGCGAGAAAAAGGTGCGCGAACTGCTCGAACTGGTTGGCCTGCAGGAAAAGCACAAGGCTTATCCGGCGCAGCTATCCGGCGGGCAGAAACAGCGTGTCGGCATCGCCCGCGCGCTGGTGCATGACCCGGATATTCTGCTCTGCGACGAGGCCACTTCGGCGCTCGACCCGGAGACCACGCAGTCGATCCTCGGCCTGCTGCGCGAGATCAATAAACGCCTGGGCCTGACCATCGTATTGATTACCCATGAAATGGCAGTGATCCGCGAAATCTGCGACCGCGTCGTGGTGCTTGAGCACGGTCGGATTGTCGAGCAAGGCCCGGTCTGGGAAGTGTTCGGCAATCCGCAGCACGAAGTCAGCCAGACCTTGCTCGCACCGCTGCAACACGCGTTGCCGGAAGAGCTGCAGAGTCGTTTGCAAACGCAGCCCACCGCCTCCGACGCTGCTGTGGTGTTGCGTCTGCAGTTCACCGGCAGCGCCAGTGATGAACCGGATCTGGCCGCGCTGTTCACAGCGCTCGGCGGCCGGGTGAAGTTGCTTCAGGGCGGCGTTGAGCGGATTCAGGGGCATGCGCTCGGGCAACTGTTGTTGGCCATCAGCGGTTCAGCGTTCAGCGCCGAACAATTACGCGAGCGCGCCGCACCATGGGCGCAACGAGTGGAGGTATTGGGTTATGTGGCTTGATCGCTTGCTGCAAGGCTTTATCGACACCTTCCTGATGGTCGGTGTGTCGTCGCTGATCGCCCTGCTGGCGGGGATTCCCATGGCGGTGATTCTGGTCACCAGCGACAAGGGCGGGATCTATGAAGCGCCGATACTCAATCGCGCCTTGGGCGCGTTCGTGAACCTGTTCCGCTCGATCCCGTTTCTGATTCTGATGGTCGCGCTGATTCCGTTTACCCGGTTGATTGTCGGCACCACCTACGGTGTCTGGGCTGCGGTTGTGCCGCTGACGATTGCGGCAACACCGTTCTTTGCGCGGATTGCCGAAGTGAGTCTGCGCGAGGTCGATCATGGTTTGATCGAAGCGGCGCAAGCGATGGGCTGCCGGCGCTGGCACATTGTCTGGCATGTGTTGTTGCCAGAAGCGCTGCCGGGGATTGTCGGCGGGTTCACCATCACGCTGGTGACGATGATCAACTCTTCCGCGATGGCCGGGGCGATTGGCGCTGGCGGGTTGGGGGATATCGCCTATCGCTACGGCTATCAGCGCTTTGACAGCCAGATCATGTTGACGGTGATTGTCTTGCTGGTGGCGTTGGTGGCGGTGATTCAGTTGGGCGGGGATCGGTTGGCGCGGGGGTTGAACAAGCGCTGAGCCTGGCCGAGCTCATGTAGCAACTTCACAACCGCTATCGCTTCATGGCGTATATTCGGCAAATCCCAATTGCCCGCGTATCCCTACCATGAAGCAGACCCCCAACGATCTCGAACAGATCACCGCCACCACCCTCGGCCACTACAACTCGGTGGCTGAAGACTTCCGTGAAGGCACCCGCGACCACGATGTCAGCCAGAACATCGATGCGTTGCTGCGGCATATTCAAGGGGTGGCGCCGTTCACGGTTCTGGATTTCGGCTGCGGGCCGGGGCGGGACTTGCAGACGTTTACGCGTATGGGTCACATCGCCGTAGGGCTGGATGGTTCGCAAGAGTTTGCGCGAATGGCCCGCGAGGACAGTGGTTGCGAGGTGCTGCAACAGGACTTTCTGAAGCTCGATCTGCCGGCTGAACGCTTCGACGGAATCTTCGCCAATGCGGTGCTGTTTCATGTGCCATTGCAGGAATTGCCACGGGTTTTGCAACAGCTGCGCGATACCTTGAAACCGGGCGGTGTGCTGTTCAGCTCTAACCCGCGTGGGGATAACCGCGAGGGCTGGAACGGGCCGCGCTATGGCTCGTATCACGATCTGGAGGCATGGCGCGGGCTGCTTGTCCGCGCCGGATTCGTCGAACTGGAACACTACTTCCGTCCCGCCGGCCTGCCGCGCGAGCAGCAGCCGTGGTTGGCCAGCGTCTGGCGCAAAGGCTGAGTCAGGGAGTTGCCTGCACCCGGTAGTGGCTGACGGTACCTTCCGGCAGCAGCACGGTGATGCTTTCGCCGGGCAGGGTCTGGTTGTCCACTTCACGCTGGGCTGGAGCGAAGTTGGCCAGCAGCCGAGTGCCGTCTTCAAATGAAGTCTGCTGCACCTGCCGATCTTCGCTCAGCCATTGGAAACCGGTCAGCGCCTGCGTCGCCAGGCGCTCATGCAGCGGACGGAAGAATGCGTCCTGACGGGCCATCAGCGGCAGTCGTTGCGCCAGCGTTGCCGCACTCAGGTGGTACAGCGGCGGCACGTTGTAGAGCAATTGCGTCAGTTCGTTTTCCACCCTTGCGTTGCTCGGTTTAAGGCTGTCGAACAACCAGTGATGGGTGGTGATGAGCGAATCGTGGAACACCGCTTGATACAGCGGCAAACGGCTGGCCGGGTCAAAGTGAATGCGCCGCAACGGTTCCTTTATTGGCACGGATTTGAAGAACACGGCCGGTTGCTCCGGCGGAAACCATTTGCCGACAAAGTATTCCGAATCCGGATTTTTACTCATGTCAGCATCGCCCCAACCGATCACCGGTGTCTGCATGCCATGGGCGAACAGCACGCCTTGAGCCGTGGTCGCATTGCCATCCTCGGAGCCGCTGGGCAATTGCAGCGTTTCGTTGATCCAGCGCGACGCCGCGACGTTGCCCTCGGCATTCTGCGCCTGCGTCATGGGGGCGTCCGCGCGGTAGCTGTCGAACAACATGCCGGTGGCGTAGGCATCGAGAAACCAACTGTTGAAACCGGCGGCGACGCTGACCGCTTTGACTCGTTTCTCCAGCAAAGGGCGCACGCAACGTGGGTCGGTGTAATGACCCGATTGCTGAAAGCCGCTTTTCAGCGTGCGATTTTCCAGCACGATGGCGCACTCGCGGTAAGCCGTGTCACCCAGATGCGCGGTGGTCCAGTCCGGGTTCTCATCCCGACTCAGCGCCGTCTCGTAAGAATCATACGGCGCCAGCAGATACCCGGCCTGCACGCCTGCTCGAACCGCCTCGGGATGCCAGAGCCCGCCCTCCCAGCCCTCGCCAAGACCCAGCCATAAGCGCGACAGCCCGGCGTTTTGCAATTGCTCAATGGTATCCAGCGACAGGGTGCTGCCCCATTGCTCGGGACTGGCTGTCACGGCACCGGCGAATTCGCGGGCCAGTTGGCCACGCAGGGCAGCGTAACCGTTGACCAGTGCATGCATGTCCGGCACCGCGCGGGCTTGCCAGGTTTTGCGCGCCTGAGAGTTCAGCGCCCGATTGAGGCTACGCAGCAGAATGCTTTGCTGATAACGATTGAGCACGGTCTGCGTGGCGAGCAGTTGCAAGGCTTCACCATCCATGCCGCCGCGCAACGCACCGGCAAGGTCAGTCTGGCCGCGCAACTTGCCAAGCAACGCCGGCCAGTTACGCACATCCTTTTGCCCCAGCAGATCGTTACCCCACAGGTAGACATGACTGGCGCCCAACAGCTTTCGCGACGCCGGTGTTTTCTCAAGCTTGCGGCTCAGGCTTTCGTGACGACCGGTGTCGATCAACCATTGTCGATAGCGCTTGGCACTGGCCAGCGGCTCGGCCTCACCCAGAAACAGGCTGAACGTCAGCGCTGTCGACGGCTTGAGTGAGGTGAATTGATGCCGCACCGACAAAGCGAGCGTATCGCCCTCAGCGCTGAACAGCAGTTGCTTGTTGTAGGGGTTGGTCAGCAACCAGTTGAGGCTGAATCCCTCATGCTCGACGCCCCAGATCGGCAGACTCATATCCTGAGTGGCATTGAGCACCCCTTGACTCACCAGAAACGCCTGCCACACCGGATCGCCGCGCGGCACATAATGGCCCTCGGCCAAGGGCCAGATCAGGCCCTCGCCCATGGCATTGCCGGGCTGGCGCAAGACCTCAAGTTCAGACGCGGCGCGTGCGGTGATCGAGAAGTTCAGGTCGCGTTGATCGAGATCAACGCTGAGTGACCAGGCGCCATCGTCCCATTGCCATTCGACGCGATTGTCGCGTTGCACCAGGTTGCTGACCCTGTGCGCGACGACACCCGTCGAGGCCTGCACAGTCGCGCCGTTGACCGGAGTAACTCGCACAGCGAGGGTTGCGGGGTCGAGTTGTACGCGCCACAGCGGGTTTTGCAGCAGCGTTTCGGCCAGCGATGCGGGCGAAAGGCACAAACCGGCCATTAACAGCAGTTGGCGCAGCCAGCAAGTGACCGTCGACATCAGGCGTCCCTCCTCCACATGGAGGAAGGACGGTAACGCAATGCATCACGGTTGTAAGTCAGACCGTTCCCAAAGGTGTAACAAGCTACCTCAGTGGGTCGATGACGAGGCGTCCTTCTTCGGCTCGCGAATCTTGTACCAGGCCACATACAGCGCCGGCAGGAACAACAACGTCAGCAACGTCGCCACCACAATCCCGCCAATCATCGCGTACGCCATCGGCCCCCAGAACACTTCCCTGGCGATCGGGATCATGCCCATGCTCGCCGCCGCAGCGGTCAGCAGGATCGGCCGACGCCGATGCTCGGTCGCCTCGACCACCGCATCCCACGGCGCATAGCCTTTCTTCTCGAACTCATCGATCTGCGTCACCAGAATCACCGAGTTACGGATGATGATGCCGATCAGCGCCAGAATCCCCAGAATCGCCACGAAACCCATCGGCGTGCCAGTCGGCACCAGCGCCAGCACCACGCCGATCAGCCCGAGCGGCGCGACACTCGCGACGAGGAACATCTTCTGCACGCTGTGCAACTGGATCATCAGAAAGGTCGCCATCAAAAACAGCATCAACGGCAAGACCTTGGCAATCGGCCCTTGGGCCTTGCCGCTTTCCTCGACCGTACCGCCAGTGGCGACCTTGTAGCCCACTGGCAGTTTGTCAGCGAAGGCATCAATCGACGGCTTGAGCAGTTTCACCAGATCGGTCGGCTGGATCTCGTCGCGCACCGAGGCCTTGATGGTGATGGTCGGCAAACGGTCGCGACGCCACACCAGCGGCTGTTCCAGTTCATAGCGCACAGTGGCGAACGCCAGTAACGGAATCGATGTGCCGTTGGGCGTAACGATCTGCAGATTCTGCAGGGTTTCCGGCGTACCGCGCTCCGAATTCACCGCCCGGCCGACCACATTGATCAGGTAGATGTCGTCGTTGACCTGGGTCAGAGGCGCGCCACTGACGATACTGTTCATCAGGTTCGCCACGTCTTCGGACGACAGCCCGAGCTGCCGCGCCTTGTCCTGGGCGATGTCGATGCGCAGGACTTTGCCCGGCTCGTTCCAGTCATAAATGATCTCGCCGATGTGCGAGTTCTTGTCCAGTTCCGTGGCGAGGTCGATGGCGTGCTTGCGCACTTGATCGATGTCCTTGCCACTGACCCGGTACTGGATCGGCCGCCCGACCGGCGGGCCCATTTCCAGCGCCTGGACGTAACTGCCGATGCCGACGAAGTCCTTGTGCAAGCGCTCGCGCAGACGCTGACTCAGTGCCTCACGGGCCTCGAAGTCTTTGCTGACGATCACCAGTTGTGCGTAGTACGGGTTTTGCAATTGCTGGTCGAGCGGCAGGTAGAAACGGATCGCGCCCTGACCGATGTAGGTGCTCCAGCGCACAATGTCCGGGTCGCCTTTGAGGGTTTCTTCAAGCTTGTCGACGGCCTTGCGTGTTTCGTCGATGGAGGCATTTTGGGGCAGGTTCAGGTCGACGAGAATTTCCGGGCGGTCCGATGCCGGAAAGAACTGGTTCTGCACAAAGCGCATGCAAAAAATCGACAGGGCAAACAGCAGCACGGTGATACCGATCGCCCACCAGCGATTGCGCATCGCCCACAACAGACCGCCATTGAACGCACGCCCGACGCGGCCCGGCTCGGCGTCATGGGGTTTCACGTTGGCGCTGAGAATGTGCACGCCGATCACCGGAGCGAAGAACACCGCCACCACCCACGACACCAGCATCGCCACTGCAATCACCGCGAACAGGGTGAAGGTGTACTCACCGGCGGAGCTGGCATTGAGGCCGATGGGCACAAAACCCGCGACGGTCACCAGCGTCCCGGTGAGCATCGGGAACGCCGTCGAGGTGTAGGCGAACGTCGCGGCCTCCTCCTTGCTCTCGCCCATTTCCAGGCGTGTGACCATCATCTCCACGGTGATCATCGCATCGTCCACCAACAGGCCGAGGGCGATGATCAAGGCTCCAAGGGAAATCCGCTGCATGGTGATGCCACTGTATTCCATGAACACAAACACCATCGCCAGCACCAGCGGAATCGAGCACGCCACCACCAGGCCGGCGCGCACGCCGAGGCTGATGAAGCTGACCACCAGCACGATGATCACCGCCTCGAACAGGGCACTGGTAAAGCCACCCACGGCTTCTTCCACCACCACCGCCTGATCGGACACGGTGTGCACACCCACGCCAACCGGCAAGTCTGCGGTCAGTTCATCGATGCGCTGGTGCAACGCCTTGCCGAACGCCTGAACGTTGCCGCCCTTCTGCATGGCAATCGCCAGACCGATGGCCGGTTTGCCGTCGAAGCGGAATTCCGGGGTAGCCGGATCGGTGTAACCGCGAGTGATGTCGGCGATGTCAGCCAAACGATAGAAACGGTCGTTGAGCTTGAGATTGACCTCGGCGAGATCTTTTTCCGAGGCGAACTGCCCCGAAGTGCGCACGGAAATCCGCTCAGGGCCGGCCTCGATCACACCGGCCGGGGTCACGGCGTTCTGCGATTGCAGGCTCTGCACAACCTGACGCTGATCGATACCCAACGCCGCCAGTTTGCGGGTAGAGAAGTTCAGATAAATCACTTCGTCCTGCTGGCCGATCATTTCGATCTTGCCCAGCCCCGGCACATTGCGGATCTCGGCCCGCGCCTGTTCTACGTAATCGCGCAACTGGCGCATGGTCAGGCCGTCGGCGGTGAAGGCGTAGACCGAGCCGAACACATCACCGAACTCGTCGTTGAACCCGGGCCCCTGAATACCTTTGGGGAACTGCCCGCGAATGTCGTCGATCTTCTTGCGCACCTGGTACCAGATTTCCGGGATGTCCTTGGCACTGGTGGTGTCGCGCAGGTACACGTACACCGTCGATTCGCCGGGGCGCGTGTAACTTTTCACGTAGTCGAGGGAGTCGAGTTCTTCGAGTTTTTTCTCGATGCGGTCGGTGACCTGCGCGAGGGTTTCTTCCTGGGTCGCGCCCGGCCATTTGGTCTGGATCACCATGGTCTTGATAGTGAACGACGGGTCTTCTTCGCGACCCAGATTGAAGTACGAGAACACGCCCATCAGCAACGCGACGAACATCAGGTACCAGACGAATGACTGATGCTTGAGGGCCCATTCGGAGAGGTTGAAAGAGCCTTTCATTGACTGTCCTCGTCAAGTTTCACGGATTGTCCGGGTTTGAGGCTGTTGACGCCGGCGCTGACCACGCGCTCGCCATTCTTCACGCCGCCCGCGAGCACTACGCTGCTGTCGGTGCGGCTGATCACGCTGACGTCGCGGGGGCTGACGGTTTTGCTCTGGGTGTCGATGACCCAGATCCGTGGTTTGCCGTCGACCTCCTGCAAAGCGGTCGCCGGCAACTCGATGCGCGGTTTGATCGCCGAACTGAGGGTCACGCTGATCGCCGTGCCGAGGCGGAAACCGTCCGGTGTCTCGGCCAGCGTCAGGCGTGCGCGACGAGTACGCGTGGCACTTTGTGCCTGCGGTTCGATCTCGCGAAGGGTTGCTGTGGTGTTGATGCTCGGGTCGAGTTGCCCGGCCACCAGAAACACCACGTCGGAGGGAATCTGATCGACCAGGGTGTCGGGCAGATCGATCACCGCCTCCTTGATGTCCGGTTGCGCCAGGGTCACGACCTGCTGGCCCGCCGTCACCACTTGCCCGGCTTCGGCGTTCCACGCGGTGACCACAGCTTTATGGTCGGAACGCAGTTCGGTGTAGCCGAGCTGGTCCTTGCTTTGATTGACCGCCGCCCGTGCCTGGTCCAGCGAGGCCTGGGTGGTTTTCAAGTCCGTGGTGGCGATGTCCAGTTGTGCCTGCGCCCCTACGCCACGATCGAACAGCGCCTGCTGACGGCGGGCATTGGCCTGGGCATTGATCAGTTGCGCCTGAACCTTGGCCAGGTCGCCCTGGGCCGAACGCAATTGGTTCTGCTGATCAGACGGATCGAGAGTGGCGAGCAGCGTGCCCTTTTGCACTTCGGTTCCGACATCGACGTTGCGGCTGGCGATGCGGCCACCGACGCGGAAACCGGTATTGCTTTCGTAACGCGCCTGGATGCTGCCGGCGAAACGCCCGAGGCTTTCCTCGCTCAACGCCTGAACCTTGACCGATAACACCGGACGTACCGGCTCCGGAGGTGGCTCGCTTTTCGAGCAGGCCGCCAGCAACACGCCTACGGATAACAACCCCAGACGCTTCATGGCTGTGCCCCCGGTTGCAGATCCTTGTAGGTGTTTTCAGCGATTTCGACTTTCATGCCGGGATGCAGCAACTGCCCACCGGCGACAATGACTTTCTCCCCACCCTTGAGGCCTTCGCTGATGATGACCTTGCCGATCAGGTAGCGGCCGACGGTCACGTTGTGCAACTGCGCTTCACCTTTATCGTCGACCATCCACACCGCCGGATCACTGATGTTTTTGGTCAGCGCTGACCATGGCAATTCGACTGCCGACTTGCCGCTGCCCTTGGCCGTGGCGCTGACCACCGAGCCCAGCTGCATCCCCTGTGGCAGGCTGTCGAGGCTGACTTTGACTTGCACCGTGCCGGACTGTGCCGACACCGCCGGGGTGATTTCACGCACCGTGCCGGTGGTTTTGATGGCAGGGTTATCGAGCAGGCTGACGACGATCGAGGGATCCGCAGGACGCTCGGCCAGCAGCGATTCGTAGACGTTGAACACCGCGTCACGGTCGCCGTCGCGGGCCAGACTGAAAATCGGCGCAGTGGCCTGCACGACCTGGCCGACTTCGGCTTGGCGCTCAGTGATGACACCCGGCGCGTCAGCGATCAGTGAGGTGTAACTGAGTTGATCCTTGGCATTGGCCAATTGCGCTTGCGCCGCGCTCAAGGCGCTTTGGCTGCTGCGCAACGCGGCTTGTGCGGAATCGTATTCGCTCTGGCTGGTGTAGCCCTTGGGCAGAAGTTTTTGCTGACGCACGAACGCCGCAGCGCTCTGTTTCACCCGGGCCTGTTCGGCGACGACCTGGGCTTGAGCCGAATCGACATTGGTCTGCAAATCCTTGGGGTCGAGCTTGGCCAGCACCTGTTTGGCGGTGACCCGGTCACCGACGTCGACCATACGCTGGATGATCTTGCCGCCGACGCGGAACGACAACTCAGTCTGCACGCGCGCCTGCACGTCCCCGGTCAATGTCACCGAAGCCGCGTAATCCGTGGGTTTCACTTCCTGTACAAAGACCCTTGGCAAGTATTCCTCAGGGGCTTTTTTCTCGCCGCAAGCGGTCAGCAAAGTGAACAGACTCAGCGCGACCGCTGTTTTCAAACCGGGACTCGCCATGCAGACTCCTTCCTGTGTACGAACGTGCAAGTGACGATACGACTGTGAGCTTAGAACAGGGTTCAACGTTCGCCCGTTCGTCCCCCATGTTTTCCTGTAGGAGCTGCCGCAGGCTGCGATCTTTTGATCTTTTAAAAACAACATCAAAAGATCGCAGCCTGCGGCAGCTCCTACAATAGGCGTCTCAAGAGAAGGAATTCCATGCTCAACACTCTGGCAGTGGCCAATTACCGCTCGATCAACAAACTGGTGATCCCGCTCGGCCGGCTGAACCTGATCACCGGCCCCAACGGCAGCGGCAAATCCAATCTCTACCGGGCCTTGCGCCTGTTGGCGGAAACCGCTCAGGGTGGCGTGGTCAATGCGCTGGCCCGTGAAGGCGGGCTGGAGTCGACCTTCTGGGCCGGGCCGGAAACCATCAGCCGGCGCATGCGTAACGGCGAGGTGCCGATCCAGTCGACAGTACGCCGAGGTGTAAAGCGTCTACGCCTGGGGTTCGCCGGGGAAGATTTCAGCTATTCGATCAGCCTCGGCCTGCCCGACTCCAACGGGCACTTCATGCTGCCCGAGCATTCGCAACCGATTCCCTCGCGCTTCAGCCTCGACCCGCAGATCAAGCGCGAGTGCATCTGGGCCGGCCCGCTTTACCGCCCCGCCAGCCTGCTGGTGGATCGTGACGGCCCGATGATCCGCACACGCAACGAGCGCCAATGGGATGTGCTGGCGCAACACACGCCGAACTTCGACAGCCTGTTCGATCAGGTCGGCAGCCTGCGCAGCTCACCGGAAGTGTTTCAAATGCGCGAGTTCATTCGCCGTTGGCGCTTTTACGATCACTTTCGCAGCGATGCCGATGCACCGGTGCGCCAGCCGCAATTGGGCACGCGCACGCCGGTGCTGCATCACGACGGCCGTGATCTGGCGGCGGCGTTGCAGACGATCATCGAGATTGGCGATGGGGATGCGATGCGTGCGGCAATTACCGATGCGTTTCCGGGCGCGCGGGTGCATATCGAAGCGCAGGCCGGTGGCCGGTTTGCCATCGAGTTTTATCAGGAAGGTTTGTTGCGGCCGTTATCGGCGGCGGAGTTGTCGGACGGGACGCTGCGCTATCTGCTGCTGGTCGCGGCATTACTGACGCCACGGCCACCGTCATTGATGGTACTGAACGAACCGGAAACCAGTTTGCACCCGGATCTGTTGCCAGCGTTGGCGCGGTTGATTATCCGAGCGTCTGAGCAGTGTCAGGTGTGGGTGGTGTCGCATGCGCGGCGGTTGATTTCAGCGTTGCAGGAAGATCCCGAGTGCAATTGCATTGTGCTGGAGAAAACCCTGGGGCAGACCGGGATTGTCGGCCAGCGGGTGCTGGATGAGCCTGCGTGGCATTGGCCGGATTGAGCGCTCCAACCAAAAGCCCCTCACCCTAACCCTCTCCCAGAGGGAGAGGGGACTGACCGAGTTGTTCTTTCGAGTTACGCCGACGTGAAATTCCTGAGCTGAACTCAAGTTTTGAAAGGCATGAGGATCGGCTCCCTCTCCCTCGGGAGAGGGCTGGGGTGAGGGGCAGGCTCACCACCGACCTGACAGGCAATCACCCCTGCCACTTGCCACCCTCGACAATCACGCTCTCAGGCTTGGTGTCATCGCTCAGTTCCTTACGCACATATTGGTCATAAAGCTTGAGCAGATACTTCTCATCACCCAACTTGGCCAGCTCGGTATTCACCCAGTCACGCAACTCGATATTGCCCTTCTTCACCGCCGGTGCAATCGGCGCTTCGGCACCCAGTTTGTCATCCAGCACGCGATAGCCCGGGTTCTGCTTGGCCCAGCTGAACAGCACCAGATTGTCCTGCGCATAGGCATCGCCACGACCATTGGCCAGGGCTTGCAACGACTCGGAGTTTTTCTCGAACTTCAGCAGTTTCCAGTCCGGGTGATTCTTGGTCAGCCAGATATCAGCAGTCGTGCCGGTAGTAACGATGGTGGTGCGGGTCGCCAGATCATCAAGGTTTTTCACCGAGCTGCTTTGTGGCACCAGTGCCTGCACTGCAACCTTGAGGTTCGGGTTGGTGAATTCCACCGCTTCCTTGCGCTCAGGCGTGACGGTCATGTTGGCGAGGATCAGGTCGACCTTGTCGCTCTGCAGGAACGGAATGCGGCTCGCCGGCTCGACGGCCACGAACTCGACCTTGTTTTCATCGCCGAGCAGATCCTTGGCGAAACGCCGGCCAATATCAGTATCGAAGCCGACGTAGCGCCCGGCCTCGTCGACAAAACCGAACGGTGGCTTGTCGGTGAACACGCCGACAATCAACTTGTCGCGAGCCTTGATCTTGTCCAGGTAACCGGCCGGCGCGGTACTTTCGCTGGCAACCTTCGGCTTCGGCGGTTCTTCGGTTTTGCTGCAACCGGCAAGCAGTGCGAGGCTGAGCAAGGGCAGTAAAAAAGCGGCAGTTTTCATAACAGTTCCAGTTCCTTTGTCGGATTCGTTTTTGGCAGTGTTGCAACGAAGGAGAACTTCTCCAGAAACTGCTGCGCGCGTGCGGTTTGCGGGTTCGTAAAGAAAATCTCGGGCGGGTTCTGTTCAAGGATGCGCCCGGCGTCCATGAACACGATGCGGTCGGCCACCGCGCGGGCGAAGGCCATTTCGTGGGTGACGATCAGCAGGGTCATGCCTTCGCGGGCCAGGCCCTGAATGACCTGCAAAACTTCCTTGACCATCTCCGGATCAAGGGCGGCGGTGACTTCGTCGAAGAGCATCACGCGCGGGTTCATGCACAGCGAGCGAACGATGGCGATGCGTTGCTGCTGGCCGCCGGAGAGCTGACGCGGGAAGGCGTCACGCTTGTCCGCCAGCCCCACGCGCTCGAGCAAGGCTTCGGCTTGTTGCTGGGCTTCACGGCGCTGACGCTTCTGCACCTTGAGCGGGCCGAGCAGCAGGTTGTCCAGCACGCTCATGTGCGGGAACAGGTGATAACTCTGGAAGACCATGCCGATCTGCTGACGGATTTCACGCCAGTCAGTGGCCTTGTCCAGCAGCTCGCGGCCGAGGAATTTCAGGCTGCCGCTGTGGGCCTCTTCCAGGCCATTGAGGCAACGCAACAAGGTACTTTTGCCGCAACCGCTGGGGCCGAGGATGACGATCACTTCACCGCTCTGCACTTGCAGGTCGATGCCGTTGAGCACCTGCTGCTCGCCATAGAATTTGTTGAAACCGTGAAACTCGATCAATGCGCTCATGCTTGCGTCCAGCGCCGCTCCAGCACGCGCGAAGCGGCCGACAGCGGGTAGCAGATGAAAAAGAAAAACAGGAACAGTGCGCCGTAGATCAGCACCGATTCGTAAGTACGCTCGATGATCTGCTGGCCGACCTTGATCACGTCGACCACGCCGATCAGCACCGCCAGCGAGCTGGTCTTGATGATCCGCGTGTAGACGTTGATGGTCGGCGGCGTCATGCGTTTCAGCGCTTGCGGCAGCAACACGTAGCCGTAGAGTTGCGCGGCGTTCAAACCAATCGACAGCCCCGCTTCACGCTGGCCGCGTGGCAACGAATGCAGCGCACCGCGCGCCACTTCGCCCACCTCGCTGGCGCCCCACAGGGACAGCACCAGCACCGCGCACCAGAAACTCGGAATGCTCAGACCAAAGAAAATCGGCAGACCGAAGAACAACAGATACAACCAGACCAGCACCGGGATCGCCCGGAACAGCTCGAGATACACCCGCAAAATCGCGTTGAGCCACGTCACGTTCAACGTGCGCAAAACACCGTAGAGCACACCGCCGACAGTGCTGATGGCGATGCTCAGAAAAGAGATCGACAAGGTTTGCCCGGCGCCTTTGGCCAGTTGCGGCAACGACACCCAAAGCAACTCAAGACCCGAACTGGCCATGCTGGAGCCTCCTTTCCAGACGGCTGAGCAGCAGCGAAAGCGGCAAGAACAACAGCACGCAGATCAGCGTCAGCACGGCGAGCATTTCGTAGGTTTTGTAATAAAGCGCGATGTAGCTCTTGGTGGTGTAGAGGATTTCCGGCACCGCCACCGCCGAGACCACGGTGGTTTCCTTGAGCAGGAAAATGAAATTGGCGAACAGCGACGGCAGGCTGAGGATTCCCGCTTGCGGCAGGATCACGTAGCGCAGCAACTGGCCGTGGGACAGGCCGATCGAGCGCCCCGATTCCAGTTGCGCCTGCGGCACCGCATCGACGCCAGCACGCAGCACTTCGGTGAGGTAAGCACCGCCAAGGAAGGTCATGGTGATGATCGCGGCGGTGAAACCGGAAACTTTGATCCCCAGCGCCGGCAAGGCGAAGTAAACGAAGAACAACTGGATCAGCAGCGGCGTGTTGCGCGCCAGCTCCACATACAGGCCGACCAGTTTTTGCAGGTACGGCGTGCGGAACACCAGAATCGTCGCGTTGAGCAGCGCCACCAGCAACGAAGTGCCAATAGCGATGAAACCGACCTGCAGCGTCACGCCCACGGCTTTGAGAAATGCCGGCAGGGTGCTGAGGATAAATGCGTAATCGAAAGTCATGAAACGTCCTGGACGCCGCTCGGTAAGCGACGGTGGTGCAGTCCATGGACAGCGGATGGCTGTCCGGCAAGTGCCGACTTTATAGGTATAAAAACAAGAATTTAAATACCGTTAAAGCATATTGATATCACCCAAAAAACTATTCTGTGGGTTTGCCGGGAAGGAATAAGAAGGCTATTTTTCTTTGCGCTGTAGGACGGATCTTTTTTTCACGAAAGCCCTCCAAGGATGAACAGCTTTTGGCCAGACTCCCCCGGCCAAGCCCATAACAAGGAAGAGAACATGGACGTAAAAGTGCCGCAGCGACTGGATCCGCAGGAAATCGTGAAATTGTTGATGGCGTTGAGACGGGCATTGAAGGCCCAGGTGGCCTGAGCTCAAGATCAAAAGCACCCTCACCCCAGCCCTCTCCCAGGGGGAGAGGGAGCCGACCGAGGTGTCTGGCGTATTACGTCGACCTGAATCATCGAGTCGATTATGGATTCAGCAGAGATCTTTCACGTCGGCGTACCTCTACAGCATCCCCCCAATCAGTCCCCTCTCCCAAGTCCTCTCCCGGTGGGAGAGGAGACTGACCGAGGTGTCGGGCGTATTACATCGACCTGAAAGACCTTATCGATTATGGATTCGATAAAGCCGTGTCAAGTCGGCGACTTCTACAGCATCCCCCAATCAGTCCCCTCTCCCTCTGGGCGGTCCGACGTTTCGGGAGGGTTAGGGTGAGGGGCTTTTCAACGCACACACAAAAACGCCGATGCCCATCACTGGCCATCGGCGTTTTCACACCTTGAAGGGGTTCACTCAAGCATCAGATCAGAACGCCGGCAGCACTGCGCCGTTGTACTTCTTCTCGATGAACGCTTTGACTTCCGGGCTGGTCAGGGCTTTGGCCAGTTTCTGGATCGCGTCGCTGTTCTTGTTGTCCTCACGGGCCACCAGGAAGTTCACGTACGGCGAGTCAGCGCCTTCAATCACCAGCGCATCTTTCTGCGGGTTCAGCTTGGCTTCCAGCGCGTAGTTGGTGTTGATCATGTCCAGATCAACTTCTTTCAGAACGCGTGGCAGCAGGGCCGATTCCAGTTCCTTGAACTTGAAGTTGTGCGGGTTCTTGGCGATGTCTTTCGGCGTTGCCAGAGCGTTTTTCGGGTCTTTCAGCTCGATCAGGCCAGCCTTCTGCAGCAGGATCAGTGCACGGCCGCTGTTGCTGCCTTCGTTCGGGATCGCGATGGTTGCGCCGTCCGGCAGTTCAGCCAGGGTTTTGTATTTGCTCGAGTAACCACCGAACGGTTCAACGTGCACGCCTTGCACAGTCACCAGGTATTTGGACTTGTCGTCCTTGTATTTGCCCTGGTTGAAGCTGTTCAGGTACGGCAGGGTCTGGAAGTAGTTGGCGTCCAGACGCTTCTCGCCAACCTGTACGTTCGGCTGCACGTAGTCGGTGAACACTTTGATTTCCAGATCCACGCCTTCTTTGGCCAGGGTCGGTTTGATCAGCTCAAGGATTTCAGCGTGCGGTACCGGCGTCGCGGCAACCACCAGTTTTTCGCCAGCATTGGCCAGGGAAGCAGTCAGAGCAGCCGCCAATGCGGTAAACAACAGAACCTTTTTCATGCAGTGTCCTTATCGAAAATCACGGTCGTCATCGACGACGGCATTAATACGTGTGCCAGTGAAGTGATATCGCTGGCGTGGGTCGGACAATACCGGGATTTTTTATTCCCGGACAATAACGTTTATTCAGCTTCATATTCCATTTTGTTCATGTTGAACGAAACGGTTACACCGCCTCACTCAAACGAATCAGCAGATCTTTCAATGCCTTACGCTCGGCGACGCTGCCGCCGATGTTGATTTGTGTCACTAGCCGTTCGATCTGAAGCTGCGGGCCAGACACCTCGGGCAGATTCAGGTGCTCCGGCAGAATCTCGTCGCCGGTGCTCACCAGCAAGGCAAAGTGAATGACGTTTTCCAGCTCGCGGGTGTTGCCCGGCCAGCTGTGTTGTTCGAGCACGTGTTGCGCTGCTTCGCTGATCAGCGGCACGGGCAGGTCGAGGCGTTGGCTATAGATACCGAGGAAATACTCGGCCAGCGAAAGAATGTCGCCGATGCGCGCGCGCAAGGCGGGCAATTCCAGTTGCCCTTCGCTCAGATAGTGATAGAGCCGCTCATGAAATTTGCCGGCGTCCACCGCTTGCGCCAGATCGATGCTGGTCGCCGCCACCAGGCGCACATCCACCGGGCTCGGCTGCGGCGCACCGACGCGAGTAACTTCGTGGTTCTCCAGCGCCGCCAGCAATTTGATCTGGATTGGCAGCGGCAAGTCGCCGATTTCATCCAGATACAAGGTGCCGCCGTTGGCCGAACCGAACCAGCCTGCGCGGCTGCTGGCCGAACCGCTGTAAGTGCCGGCGGCATAGCCGAACAGTTCGGCATCGGCGTAAGTGGGGCTGATGGCGCCGCAATTGACCGAGACGAATAGGCCGCTGCGATCACTGGCGCGATGGATGTGCCGGGCGAGCAGTTCTTTACCTGTCCCCGTCTCACCGCGAATCAATACTGAAATCGCCCGCGGGGCTAATAGCTCCAACTCCTCGCGCAACTGACGCGATCGTGGATCGACGAACACCAGCGCTTTGGCGCGAATGCTCAGGGGACTTTTTTCAGCGTCGGGAAAGGTCAGCAACGGCTGACCGAAGGTTTCGAAACTCATGGCAGACTCCCGCCCAAAACCGCCGGGAGACGGGGGCGTTGAAAGAAATAGAAAATCAGGCGCGACGTCGGGCGTGGTGTTCCATGCGGTTTTGCAGGCGATAGAGATAAGCAAAACCCTGCTCCCAACGCTGATGCCCGGACTTGACGTTGATGTGTCCGGCACCGGCGAGAATCCCCGCCTCGGCACCCCAGTTGCGCGCCAGCTCCAGCGCTCGCGGTGCACTGACAGCGGCATCGTTATCGGAGCTGACAACCTGGCTGGGGAACGGCAGCAGATTGGTCGGAATCGGCGCAAAATTGCGCAATGCCGGCGCGCAGGCCGGGCGCTCGACATCGGCCGGCGCAACCAGCAGGGCGCCGCGTACCTGACGCAGGTATTGCAACGGCGCCGTGGCCGCCCAGTGGGCAACCGTGACGCAGCCAAGGCTGTGGGCGATAAGGATCACCGGCGTACTGTCGGCAGCAATCGCCTCGGCCAGTGCCGCAACCCAGTCTTCACGACGCGGCGTCAGCCAATCGGCCTGTTCGACCCTTGCACTGTTCGGCAGGCTGTTCTGCCAATGGCTTTGCCAATGATCTTCTGGCGATCCTTGCCAGCCCGGCACAATCAGGTAGCGGATTGATTCGTTGCGCATGGGGAGCTCTCCTGCGTCGTGTCTGTTCCTGAACGAGTATAGGGAGGGGATTTATATTCGTTAAGGAATAAGAAGCTATTTATTAATACCTGAATTGAATATGAGATGTGTGCATGGCTGGAAATCCTTTCCCCCTCACCCCAGCCCTCTCCCCCAGGGGGGGCGAGTGGGAAAGGGAGCCGATCTTCATGCCGTTCAAATCTTGAGTTCATCTGGTTATCTCAGGTCGGCGTAACTCTCGCGAGCAAAGCGGTCAGTCCCCTCTCCCTCCGGGAGAGGGCTAGGGTGAGGGTTTCGCTTTTAATGCCAGAAATAAAAAAAGGGCCGCACCCTGCCAAGGAGACGGCCCCGGAAAAACGTAAATCCTGTTACCGCGCAGTAATCACCGACAACTTGGTAATCCCCGCCCGTTCAATCGAAGCCATCGCCCGTGCCACTTCGCCGTAGTTCACCCCATCATCCGCCTGCAATTGCACACGCACTTCCGGGTCTTTGGCCTTGGCCGACTTGAGGTTGAATTCCAGCAAGTCCGGCTGAATCTCATCCTTATTGATAAACAGCTTGCCGGCACCGTCGATGCTCACCACCAGAGGATCCTTCTGCTCGACCGGCGCCACCGCTTCGGTCTTCGGCAGGTTGATCGGGATCGCGTTGGTCAGCAGCGGCGCGGTGACGATAAACACCACCAGCAGCACCAGCATCACGTCCACCAGCGGCGTTACGTTGATCTCGCTGAGTACCTCATCACTGTCTTGCGTGGAGAAGGCCATATCAGGACGCCTCCTTCACTTTTGCCGCGTTGCCCGGCGTTGCGACCTTGTGCGCCGTCGGGTGGATCAACACACGGAACGAGCTCTTCTGCGCCAGGCTGTAGAAGTCGTGGGCGAAGTCATCCAGATCCGCCGCCGTCAGCTTCAACCGGCGCAAAAAGTAGTTGTAAACCAGCACCGCAGGCACCGCGACGGCGATCCCCACGCCCGTTGCGACCAATGCCGCACCGATCGGGCCGGCCACCGTTTCCAGGCTCGCCGAACCGGCCGCGCTGATTCCCTTCAACGCTTCCATGATTCCCCACACCGTGCCGAACAAGCCAATGAACGGCGAGGTGCTACCAATACTTGCGACGACCGCCAGACCGGTTTCCAGCGAACGGCGTTCGCGGACGATCTGCTGACGCAGTGCGCGCTCCAGTCGATCCTGATGGTTGATCGCCTGGCTCAAATCATTGGCCTGCGGCGCCTCGCCTACTTGAATCGCCGCGTAACCGGCCTGTGCTACTCGTGCTGCTGCGCCGGGTTGGGTCTCGCTCAATTCAGCGGCGGAGTCGAGACTCGACGCTGCCCAGAAACGTTTATGAAAGCGCCGATCCTGCGCCTTCAGACGCCCGAACTGCCAAGCCTTGAGCAAAGCCAGGCCCCAAGTGGCGACGGAAAAAACCACCAGCAGCCAGATCACCGCGCTTTCGATGGATTCCAGTGGAGATGCCAGTAACGTCATGATGTATTCCCTCGTGTAAACGTTTCGCGCGAATTTGGTTTCGGTTTAATGAATCTTGAAATCAATGGGCACGCTGACCCAGCCGTCCTGGGCGACATCACCCTGCTTGGCCGGAACGAAACTCCAACGCTTCACGGCATTCAGCGCCGCGTCGTCGAGCTGTTGCCGGCCACTGCTTTTTGCTATCTGGATCTCACCCGGTTTGCCGCTGGCCAACACGTGCACGCGCAGCAACACCGTGCCTTCCCAACCGCGACGCTGAGCCAGTGACGGGTACTCCGGCGCCGGGTTTTTCAGGTATGCGGCATTCGCTGAGGCCGGGGTTACCGGTGCTGGCGCGGGAGGCGCAGGTGGCGCTGGCGCCGCAACCGGGGCTGCCGGTTGTGGCGGCGCCGGTGGTTGCTCGACGGCTTTCGGCGCTGGTTTGGGGGCCTGTTTAACCACCGGTTTGGGTTTCGGAACGGGTTTTGGCGGCGGTGGTTTTACCGCCAGTTCGTCTTCTACCGGCGGCGGTGGCTCAACCACAGGCGCAGGTGGTGGCGGCTCGACAACCGGTGGTGCTGGTGGTGCCGGGCGCGAGAATTCGATAGTCATCGGCGGAATTTCCGGCGGCACGATCGGCAGCACCGGCGTCGGCTTCTGGCTGATCCAGTAGATCACCGCGCCATGCACCACCAATGCGAGCACGCCGAGCAGAAGGGTTTCGCGCCGACTCAAAATTCCTTTGGGCGCACGCTGCAAACGCAGCTGTCCCAACGGCACACGATGCGGCCGGCCGAGATCGACCAACTCGCCACCCGGCGTCTGACGCCACAGCAATTCCTCTGCGCTGGCGGCGGTCTGGACATTGCCCATTGATTCACTCCCTGCGGTCTTTTTGCGTTCTCTACAAAAACTGCCGATCGACCGTTTGTTGAATCCCCCACGGTGGATCGATGGGTGAATCATTGGGCTTGACGCTTATCTCCGAAAGTAATCTTTGACGTTATGCATAGGCCTTTATGGAATATGAAAAATGATCAATTCCGCCAAAGCCGCGTGCTACGCGGGCTGCAGCGATGCATGAAAAAATGCATGCTTTTCAGGCATTAAAAGTATTCATGCAACGCATCAAATTCACCTGACCCGGTTTTGCAGGACGACTAATACCAAGTAGATAGTTGATTATTATTTTCCAAAAACAAAAAAAGGCCGGGCACTTTCGTGCGCCGGCCTTTTTGTTTAATCAGCTATTATTGCTTGACGAACTCCCCTGCCACGCCAACAACATCACCATCAAAGTTTGTGCGCGAACCAACCGCACGAACTTTTGAATAATTGTGATCCGGCGAGAACAATGTCCAGGACTGATAACCAGTGCCGTCATTCAGAGCCGTGAACGTGATGATCGTAGGCTGCCCGGTGCTGTTCTGGAAATGGTAGTGCCCGTAAGCAATGTCGTAATTCACGCCGTTCTGACTGAATTTACCGCTGAAGGTGCCGTTGGAATCGTTGCCATCGGTAATCGTCAGTTTGGCGCCAGCGTTAGCGTTTACATAGTTGCCATTAATGCTCGACATAACGAGATTTCCTTTATCGTTGGATAAGTGTCTTCCGATGAGAGCAAGTTTCCTCCTGGAAACTCACGACAGTCAGAATGGTTGCACATTCAATTATTGTCCACGCGAGCTACTAACTAAATTGCAATAAGCACTGTTCAACTCGCTCATAACTTATCGCCGTTCGTTCGAGCATTAATTCCAATTCAACTAACGACTGGCATTGGTTTGCTGCACACCGATAACTGGCGCATTAACGGCGGTCTCGGAGCGTGGCGTGTCCGTTGGTACCCAGTCATAACTCACAGGCAGCGCCCGATACACCCAGTTGCTGATCGCGTCGCTGCCCGGCGCTTTGCCGAGATAGGGGCTGACGTACTCCCAGACGTTTTCACCGTTGGCCGTCACCTGGAAAAAACGTCCGTTCATGCCTTCGTCGATCAACGTGTTGCCATTGGGCAAACGCCGCGCGCTGCTGATGAACGAGCTGTAGAACGCCCACCCCGGCTGCTTCGAATTCGCCGCGCTGTACTGCCAGACGATCTCGTTTTTCAGCGGATCGATTTCCAATACGCGCGAACCGGAAATCAGCCCGAGGGTGACGTTCGGATAACCCGCCGACCCCTGGTTATCGAATACCAGCAAATTGCCCGCGCCAGGCAATCCGGCCGGAATGATGTGGGCATCATGCTGACCGACAAACTGATCCACCGGACGCGGCAGTTTCTGCGCGGTTTTCGGGTTGATCAGCGGCAAATTCGGCCCAAGACGCCAAACCACTTTGCCGCTGTTTTTATCGATGATCGCGATGAAGTTGGCGTTGCGTGAATCAATCAACAGGTTGTCCGGATTGAAGCGCTTGTCACCGGCATCGAACCACTTGTTCGGCCCGACCAGACTGAGGTTATTGATGTGCAGGTAATCCGGATTTTCACTGGCACGCACCAGCTTCAACTGCTCGGCGGTGAAGCCGAATTCATTGAGATGCTCCGAGGCCAGCCACTGCCATTTCACCGCGCCGTCGGGACTGACTTCATAGATTGCATCGTCGATCACCTCAGGGACTTTGAAGCCTTTGACCTTGTGCACCTTGTTCGCCAGCACCACGGTGTTGCCGTTGCTCAAACGGCGTTGATCATGATGCTGTTGCGCCGCGCCACCGGGGGCCTTGTCGCCCCACTGCCAGACGACTTTGCCATTCCAGTCCAACTCGCCGACGCTCTGATTGCCCAGCCCGTTGCCGGCCGAACCGAGTTTGCCGGGATCCTTTTCGCTCAGTTGCAGCAGCACATGCCCGCGTTCACCGCCCACCAGTTTTGGGTCGATGATCGCTGACGGGAAACCTGCCTGTGGCCAGGTTTTCACCTCGTTGCCGTTCATGTCGATCAAGTGCGTCTGTTTGTCGGCTCCGCTGAAAATCACGTACTGGTTGAACGCCTTGTTCGGGTCGTAACGAGTGACGCCCGTCGGGTAAACACTCGGTGCGGCGAAGGCGCCGGCACTGAGCACTGCGCCGGACAGCAACACCGGCAAAGCCGTTTTGATAGGCAACATGATGCAGCTCCTTGAATGACGAATCAGAAGTCGTAGCGACCGGTGACGCCGAGGGTGCGCGGTGTGCCGAGCAGGCCTTCATAGCCGCCGTTGCCGCCCGTCCACAGGGTCGTGTAATAGGTTTTGTCGAAGGCGTTTTTCAGCCACAGCGACACGTCCCACTGGCCTTGGTTGAAGTCGCCGCGCAGGCCGGTGGAAAAGTTGACCACGGCGTAACTCGGGATCTGGCCGTAGTCGGAATCCTCGACTGTGCCGACGGCTTTGGAGCGGAATGCATAGCTCGCGGTGACGTAGGGTTCGAAGCCGTTATCCAGATTCCATTTGTATTCGCCGTTGGCGTTGCCGATCCACTTCGAAGCGCCGACCACTTGATGACCGCTGAGGTCGCATGAGGCTGGAGCACCCGGTGCCTGGCTGACTTCCGGCGGGCACGGGGCATCCTTGTACGAGAGGTAGCTGACGTCGTTGTAGGAGCCGTTGATGTTCAGGGTCAGGCCGCGCAGCGGGATCACCGTGCTTTCGAACTCGACGCCGCGCGAACGCACGGAGCCGGCGTTGGTCAGGTATTGCACGCGGTTTTCCGCGTCGTAGGCGTTGGTCTGGTAAGCGTTGACCTGCGTCCAGAAGACGTTGGCGTTGAGTTGCAGACGGTGGTCCCACAGCGTGCTCTTGAAGCCAAGTTCGGCGTTGTTCGCACGTTCGGTGCCGATCAGTAGCGAATCGGCGCCGGCCACCGGCGCGGAACCGACGGCGAGGTTAACCCCGCCGGATTTCTCGCCGTGGGACAACGTGGCATAACCCAATACATCATCTGTGATGCGATAGCTGAGGTTGAGCAACCCGGACGGGCTGGAGCTGTACTGGTTCAAGTCGCCGGAATCATAAGCGCTGGCACGCCCGCGTCGCGCCGTGGCTGCAGCGCCCGTTACGGCAGCGCCACCAATCGGCGCATCGCGCGTGACCCAAGCGGATTTCTCTTCATAAGTGCCACGCACCCCGGCAGTGAAATCCAGCTGTTCGGTTAGGTGCCAGGTGCCTTGAGCGAACAGCGCAAAGCTGTCGGTCTTGATATGGCCGTTGCCAATGCTGGTGACGTTGGCCAGCGCACCGCGCGCGGTGCCGTTCCAGATGTCGGCTTGCGGGCCGTAATAGGCGAAGGATTTATTGTCCAGATCCGAACCGAAGTAGTAAGCGCCGACGACGTAATCGAAGAACTCGCCCTTGGGCGAGGCCAGGCGAAATTCCTGCGAGTACTGTTTGTCCTCCACCGACACCCCGGCGTTGTAACTCGCCGGCACGTTAAGGCCGTCGTCGTTGCGCGGGGTGAAATTCCAGAAGCGGTAGGAGCTGATCGAGGTCAGCGTGAAGTCACTCGGCAGCGTCCAGTTGGCTTCCACCGAGGTGCCGCCCTGATGCACGGTGACATGCTGGTCGTTGTCCAGATTGACCTTGCGGTGCGAGCCGTTGACCAGCGTCGCGCCGGCCGCATTGGCGCGCGACTGGTAGAGATTGACGCCGTTGATGGTCGGCCCGGTGTTGTACAACACGCGAGTGCCGGCGCTGGAATCCTCTTCGTTGTAGTCGCCGATCCAGCGCAAGTTGAAATCTTCGTTGGGCTTGAACAGCAGTTGCGCGCGGAAGCCATCGCGCGAGCCGCCATTCAAATCATGGCCGTCGTATTCGTTTTTGATGTCGCCGTCGCTACGGGTGCGATAAGCCGAAAAGCGCCCGGCCAGTTGATCATTGAGCGGCCCGGAAATGGTGCCCTTGGTCTGGAAGTAACCGTCCTCGCCGACCGAGGTTTCGATGCTGCGCTCAGGGGTGAAGGTCGGCGCGCGGGTGCTGATGTTGATCACCCCGGCGGTGGTGTTTTTGCCGAACAGCGTGCCCTGCGGCCCACGCAAGACTTCGAGCTGTTCGATGTCCATCAAGTCAAACACCGCCATCCCCGGACGGCCCAGGTAGACGTTGTCGATGTACAGGCCGACGCTGCCTTCCAGGCCATCGCTGGCCGGGTTATTACCGAGGCCACGGATCGACACGCTGGACTGCCGCGCATGCATGTAGGCGACGTTGACGCTGGGCACCAGTTGCTGCAAATCCTGAATCCGGTAGACCCGTTGCGTCTCCAGATTCTGCCCGCTGACCACGCTCATTGGCGTCGGTACATCTTGCGAACTTTCTTCGCGGCGGCGGGTGGTGACGGTCACGGTTTCCAGTTGCGAACTGTTGGCGGCAGGCTTGCCGGCCGGCACCGGCGCCGGGGTTTCGGAGTCGGCGGCGTAACCGTGAGTCCAGCTCGCGCTCCCTGCCAGCAACAGGGCCAGAGGCAGGCGTTTGAGCCGTCGTGGCGTTAGGGGTGACGCTAGGTTCAACGGACTCATGGCGCGGCTCCTGGTCAAAAAACACACAGACATCTTCAGCGCTGCATATTCTTTTAAGTTATTTATTTATGGATTTACAAATATTTACTGCATAAGAGATTGCCTTTATAAGGAGTCGACCTAATGCATATCCAATGCATTTCCCGGATATTTTTTATGTGAAAAATGCATATCGACTTGCGCCAACTTCGTCACTTCATTGCCTTGGCTGAACAACGCAGCTTCGTCGCCGGCGCGCAGGCGGTGAACCTGTCGCAGTCGGCGTTCAGCCGCAGCATTCAGGCGCTTGAGCACAGCGTCGGCTGTCAGTTGGTTGATCGCGGGCGCAAGGAATTACCGCCGACCAAACAGGGCCAGGTCCTGCTGGAGCACGCGCGGCGACTGGTCAGTGGCGCGCAGCAGATGGCCAACGAGATCAGCCAGTTCAATGGCTTGGAGGCGGGGGAATTGCGCTTCGGATGTGGACCGGCGCCGGCGGCAGGTTTGATTCCTCGGGCGATTGGCAGCTTTATCGGGCGCTACCCGAAAGCGCGGGTGCAGTTTCAGGTCGATGACTGGCAGAGTCTGAGCAAGCGGTTACTCAGCGAAGAGTTTGAATTTTTTGTCGCGGACACTCGGCATTTCGAGGCGGATCCGGATTACCTGACCTACCGGCTGCGGCCGCGCAAGTGGCATTTCTGTTGCCGTGCAGGGCATCCGCTGGCGGGTTTCGATAAGGTCAGCGCAGAGCAATTGATGAGCTATCCGCTGGCGGTGAGTATTCGTCCACCGAACCTGCGCAAGGTCATCGTCGACCTCAGTGGGCGGCCGGATTTCACGCCTAATGTGGAGTGTGAAAACAGTTCCAGCCTACTGAGCGTGGTGCTGCGCTCGGATGCGATCGGGATTGTCGGGGCGTATTCGGATGCGCTGCATCAAGCCAAGGGCGAGCTGGTGTGTTTGCGCATTGAAGGGTTGGCGGATGATCTTGAGGAGCTGTACACCCGCTATGGGATTGTCAGCCGCGCGGGGTATCGGTTGTCGCCGTTGGCCGAGGCGATGATTGAGCAGATCAAAGCGATTGATGCGGTGGATGAAGAAGTCTGTTCAATGGAGAATTTTGCTGTCTGATTTACCGCTATCGCTGGCAAGCCAGCTCCCACAGGATTCGTGCCGAGCACAATTCATGTGGACACCCCCAATACCTGTGGGAGCTGGCTTGCCAGCGATGGCGTCAGTGCAGGCAACGATGCATTTCCTGCATCAAACCCATTCCCCAAATGCACTTGCCGAACACCCCCACGCCTAGCGAAATACCTCGCCTGTCCCATTGACCGGTGAACCCCATGCCCACCCCGCCAAACCCCGTGCGCAACGTGTTGTACATCATGTGCGATCAACTGCGCCGCGATTACCTGTCTTGCTACGGCCATCCGCATCTGCACACGCCAAATATCGATCGACTCGCTGCGGCCGGCGTGCGTTTCAGCCGCGCTTACACCCAAGGCACGATCTGCGGGCCGTCGCGAATGTCGGCTTATACCGGGCGTTATGTGAGTAGCCATCAAGTCGCGTGGAACGCCGTGCCGTTGCCGCTGGAAGAACTGACCATCGGCGACTATCTGCGCCCCCACGGCATTCGTACTGCGCTGGTCGGCAAGACCCACGCGACGGCGAATGTCGATGCCTTGCAACGCCTGGCGATCAATCCCGAAAGCGAGCAAGCCGAAATCCTCAACGAAGTCGGTTTCGAACCTTACATGCGCCACGACGGCATCTACCCCGACGACCCGCTGTTCGACGACAAACGCGAATCCGCGCCCTACACCCATTACCTGCGTGAACATGGCTTCGACGGCAAAAACCCTTGGCACGACTGGGCCAATGCCGCCGAAGGCGAAAACGGCGAAATCCTCAGTGGCTGGCAAATGCGTCATGCGAATTTGCCAGCACGAATTCCCGAGCAGCACTCAGAGACTGTCTACACTACAAATCGAGCCATCGACTTCATCACCGAGCAAGGCGAGAAATCGTGGTGTTTACACCTTTCCTATATCAAACCGCACTGGCCTTACATCGTACCAGCGCCGTACCACGCCTTGTACAGTACGAAATCGATTCTCGATGCGGTCCGCGCGACGCCCTCCGAAGCCAGCAAACACCCCGTATACACTGCCTTTCGCCAGCATGAGGAAAGTCTCAACTTTTCCCGCGATTCAGTACGATTGACTGTAATCCCTACGTACATGGGTCTGATCAAGCAGGTGGATGATCAACTCGGACGGCTGTTCGATTTTCTGCAGAGCAATGGTCGATGGGATGACACGCTGATCGTGTTCACCAGCGATCACGGCGACTTTTTGGGCGATCACTGGCTCGGTGAGAAGGAGTTTTTGCTGGAGCAGGCGGTGGGGGTACCGTTGATCGTGCGCGACCCTCGGGTGGCGGCAGATGTCACCCGGGGAACGGTGGATGATCGACTGGCGGAAACCATTGATGCGCTGCCGACATTCCTTGAGGCACTGGGATTGCCGGGGGCAGAGCATCGGCTTGAAGGACGTTCGTTGATCCCGCTTCTGCACGGTGAACATCCGGACTGGCGTCGCTATGCAATCAGCGAATACGACTATGCCTTCCAGGCGCCGGCGCGGGAGCGTCTGGGCCAGCCGATTGATCGTTGCCGCATGACCATGGTGCGTAGCGAGCGCTGGAAATACCTGGCGTACGACGGTTTTCGACCGCAGTTGTTTGATCTGCTGAATGATCCGCAGGAGCTGCGTGATCTGGGGGATGACCCGGCGTTCGCGGCGGTGCGCGAGGAGCATGCGGGGTATTTGTTTGAATGGGTGCGGGGGTTGAAGCGGCGCACGACCATAAGTCATCAGGAGATTGATTTGCGTGGGCAGCGGTTTCGCTACGGAGAGCCGGAGACCGAGAAGGTTGTGCAGATTGGTGTTTGGTAGCGGGAAGAGCCCCTCACCCTAACCCTCTCCCAGAGGGAGAGGGGACTGAATGGGGGATATTTCAGAGGTACACCGACCTGATCCTGCTTCACCGAATCCATAATCGATAAATATCTTTCAGGTCGATGCATAACGCGAGACAACTCGGTCGGCTCCCTCTCCCTCCGGGAGAGGGCTGGGCGGGCGGCGTTCCGATGAGGGCTGTTGATCTTCAATCGCGACCTTTGATGGTATGGCTACGCTGCCCAGAAGCCCCAACCGGCACCTCACCTTTCAGCGTCACCCGACGCACCACCCGATCCTGAGTGCCGTAATCATCAATCGCATAATGCTGCGTCGAGCGGTTATCCCAGATCGCCACGTCACCGGCCTTCCAGCGCCAGCGCACGGTGTTTTCCTGACGAATCACATGGCTCTGCAATAGCCCGAACAGATGCGCCGAATCCGCCTGCGAATAACCCTTGATGCGTTTGACGAAATGCCCCAGCAGCAAGCTCTTCTCGCCGCTGATCGGGTGTACCCGCACCACCGGGTGCTCGGTCTCGTAAACCGTGGAGGTGAAGACCTTGCGATAGCGCTCGAGCTTCTCCGCCGAGACGTCCGGCTTGGCGCTGGCGTAGTCGTATTCGTTGCTGTGCACGGCGACCAGTTTGTCGGCCAGTTCACGCAGCTCGGTCGGCAAGCCGTTGTACGCCGTCGCGGTGTTCGCCCACAGCGTGTCGCCGCCGAAGGCCGGGGCGACCACCGAGCGCAGGATCGAGGCTTTCGGGTAGGCGTCGACGAAGGTCACGTCGGTGTGCCAGGAGTTGGCGCGCTGGCCCTCGGCACCGTCCAGCTCCAGTAAATAACGCGTGCCTTCGCGAGACGGCACGGTCGGGTGCGCCACCGGCTCGCCAAGCAAATGCGCGAAGGCTTCCTGACGCTGATCGTCGAGTTGGGTCTGTTCGCGGAAGAACACGACTTTGTACTGAACCAGTGCCTGTTGAATGGCTTCGATTGTGTCGGCGTCCAGCTCACCGGACAAATGCACACCACGGATCTCGGCACCGATACGACCGGCCACCGGATGAATTTCCAGCGCGTGGACAGCGGGTTTTACTGCGAGTGCGGCATTGCTCATGGGTAGCCCCTCATCAACTGCTTACGGTTGGACGGCAGCGAAACAACGCTCTATCTATATTCTATTTGCATCTAATAGATATTCACATGCTTCGTTGACGGAATAAGAGCTTGCATTTAAAACCTCTAGCAACCCTCGTCGCAAATGCCTTCGAGCTATTTTTAGGATGCCGGAAAAGCATATGGATCTTCGCCAGTTGCGTTACTTCATCGCCCTCAACGAACACCGCAGTTTTGTCCGCGCGGCGGATGCGATGGGCATCACTCAACCGGCGTTCAGCCGCAGTATTCAGGGGCTCGAGCAGGAGTTCGGCTGCGTGCTGGTGGATCGCGGCAACAAAGATTTGCGCCCCACGCCTGAGGGCCAGGTGGTGCTGCAACACGCCTTGAGCCTGGTCCAAGGTGCCGCGCTGCTCAGTGCCGAGGTGACGCAGATGACCAAGCTCGATGCCGGTGAAGTGCACTTCGGTTGCGGCCCGGCGCCGGCGGTGAAACTGGTACCGGACGCCGTGGCGCAATTCATCAACGCGCACCCGAAAGTACGCACCTGTTTTCAGGTGGATAACTGGGAAAAACTCAGCCGCGCGTTGAGCCGTGAAGAGATCGAATTCTTCATCGCCGACATCCGCCATTTCGAGTCCGATCCAAACTTCCAGACCCAGGCACTCACGCCTAAACGCGGAGTATTTTTCTGCCGGCCGGGGCATCCGTTGCTGGCCAAGGAAAGCCTGTCGACCAACGACATGTTCGACTACCCGCTGGCGACCACGCTGATCCCGCCGGGCATTCGTAAATTGCTGGCGAACCTGAGTGGACGCATCGATTTTTCTCCGACCATCGAGACCGAGCACTTTCCGGCACTGGTCAAAGTGGTGCTGCAATCGAATGCGATTGGCGTCGGTACGGAAGAGGCGTTTGTCGAGGACATTGCCAAGGGTTCGCTGGTGTTGCTGCACTGGCGCAATCTGCCGCAGAACCTGGAGAGCATGAATGCGCGTTGCGGGATCGTCAGTCGCACCGGGTTTCGCCTGTCGCCGGCGGCACGGGCGCTGATCGAGACGTTGGTGGCGGTGGATCGGCAGGAAATCAGCGTCGCTGTTTAAGGGGATCGTTCCCACGCTCTGCGTGGGAACGATCGGTGTACGTTAGAGCTTGGCCGCTGCCAACTCAGGCGCCACCCAATCATTCACCTTGAACGGCTTGCGAATCAGCTTCTGCTGCGCCGCCAGATCAACTTTGTCCTGCAAGCTGCCAAGGAACACCGGATCCAGCGTCGACGGGAACACTTCGCTCAATTTCTGATCCTTCAGATCCTCGGTGAGAATCACCGGCGGATAACTCGCCAGCCCCGAGACCAATTGCACGTAGGCAGCCTTGTTGCTGTCCTGGGTCAGCCACTCGACCGCCTGCTGCTGCGCCTTGAGCAATTTCGCCACCGCCTCCGGGTGCGCGTCGACAAACTTGCCGGTGCCGACCAGAACCGATTGGACGCTGCCCGCGCCACCGAGATCCTTGGTGTTCAGCGGTAACTCGGCCAGGCCCTTGGTCTGTAGCGCCGCCAATCCGGAACTGCCCCACGACGCATCGATCTGCTTCGCTGCCAGCGCAGCGGTCGCGCCAGTGAAGTCCAGATTGATGACCTTCAGATCCTTCTCGCTCAAGCCCTGACTGGCCAGCGCCGCGTCAAACGAGAGCTGTGTCGCGGTACCGCGGAAGATCGCCACGCGTTTCCCTTTCAGATCCTGCAAGGTCTTGATCCCTGACCCCGGCACCACGCCCAGATACTGCTTCACGCCACGCGCACTGGCGCTGAGCAACCGCGTATCCAGCCCATTGGACTTACCGATGATTGCCGCCAGATCGCCCAGGTACGCCAGATCAACCTGGCCGTTGGCAAACGCCTCATTGATCACCGGCCCGGCGCCTTTGAAAAAACTCCACTGAATCTTGATGCCCTGATCGGCGAAGGCTTTTTCAAAAATCTGCTGATCGCGCAACACGTCGACCACACCGCCGCCGCTGTGCTGGGTGCCGGCGCTCAGGTCGGGCACGGCGATTCTGATTTCCTTGAGTTCGTCGGCATGCGCGGTAAACGCCAGCAGGCCCGCCAGAGCAGGAACGGCAAACAGACTGAAAACACGTTTGAAGGGGAGGTTCATGGGTGCAGCTCCTTGATCGCGACGGGCGTTGAGGAGCCGAAAGTAGGCCGAATGACTATCTGCACTTAAATACTATAAATGCACATTTTTATAGCTTTTAACGCTAAGCAAGCAATAACGGGGCTTGCAGCGGCGTATGCATTAACAGCATCGAAAATATTCTTCGAATGCATTGGATGCGTGTGGGCTGTAAGCCTTAAATGGCGCTGCTTATCTCTAAAAATAACTTATCAAAGATTATTTATAACCATTAGCTCTTAATTAATACCGCTACAGATCGCAGCCTTCGGCAGCTCCTACAGGGTCAATTCAAGGACGCATTCCCCCCGTAGGAGCTGCCGAAGGCTGCGATCTTTTGATCTTGAGCCAACCCGACAACGGAGGTCACCCATGGCCCGCCAATCCTTGCTCAGTCTCCCCCTACCCGCGCCGCCGCTGAAAAGCCGCCGTACCTGGCCCAGCCTGAACCAACGTCTGTTGCCATGGCTGTTGCCCCTCAGCCTGTTCGCCCTGTGGTGGCTGGCCGCACGCAATGAGTGGATGAGCGAACAGATCCTGCCCGCGCCGTCGCTGGTGTGGAACAGTGCTGTCGAGTTGTCGCAGGGCGAGTTGTGGAGCCATTTGTGGATCAGTCTGCAACGTTTGTTCTGGGGCCTGCTCGCGGGGGTTTCTGCGGGGGCATTGCTCGGTGCAGCGCTGGGATTCAGTCGTCGTCTTGAACGCTTGATCTTCCCCACCTTCGCCGGACTTTCGCAAATACCGACGCTGGCGTGGATCCCGCTGTTCATGGTGTTTTTCGGCATCGGCGAATTGCTGAAACTGGTGGTGCTGATCAAAGCGATCGTGGTGCCGGTGACCTTGCACACACTGGTCGGCGTAAGAGATGCACAACCAAAACTGCGCGAAGCCGCCGCTGTTTTACGTTTGCCGCCACACCTGCTGATCCGTCGCCTGGTGTTGCCCGCCGCCCTTCCCGCGTTCATGGCTGGCGTACGTCTGGCATTGGCCGCCGGGTGGACCTCATTGCTAGCAGTCGAACTGCTGGCCTCCAGTGAAGGCATCGGTTACCTGATGGTCTGGGCGCGGCAATTGTTCATGCTCGACATTGTTTTCGTGTGCATCGTGGTCATCGGTGTGATCGGTGTGGCGATGGATCGCGGCATCGGCCTGCTGGACAAGAAACTCGTGCACTGGCCGCATCCGGCCACCGCCGAAATTCGTCGCGGCCCGCGTTATGCAGGCTGGCAGCGTCTGCAGCCATGGCTGTTGCCGCTGAGCTTGCTGGCGCTGTGGCAACTGGCGAACGAACTGCAGTGGGTCGATAGCAACATTCTGGTCAGCCCGCTGGCCGTATTGAGCACGGCATGGGATGGCCTGCTCGACGGTACGTTGATCAGCGGTATGGCCCTCAGTCTCGGCCGCACCCTCGGCGGTTTGCTGTTGGGCGGCGGAATCGGTTTCGCCCTCGGCTTGCTGCTGGGCTTGTCGCGCACCAGCGAACGCCTGCTCGGCCCGACCCTCGCCGCCCTCCGTCAGATCGCCATCTTCGCCTGGGTGCCGCTGCTCACCGCGTGGTTCGGTCTCGGCGAACTGGCCAAGTGGGTATTCGTCGCCCTCGCCGCCTTCTTCCCGCTGTTTATCGCCACGCAACGCAGCGTCGCCAATCTCTCACCGCAACTCAACGAAGCCGCACAAGTCCTGCGCCTGAGCCTTGCTCAACGCCTGCGTCGACTGGTGCTGCCGGGCGCCGCGCCGGGGATTTTCGCAGGCCTCAGACTGAGCCTGATCTACGCCTGGCTCGGCACCATTGGCGCCGAATATTTCATGCCGTCCAATGGCGGTATCGGCAGCCAGATGATCGGCGCACAACAACTGCTGCGCATGGACCTGATCATGGCCGGCATGCTTTTCGTCGGTCTCACCGGCGCCCTGCTCAACCTCATTGGCCAACGCCTGGAAATTCGCGCGACCCGCTGGAGACACGCATGAACGCACCGATTGTCAGCTTCAATCACGTAGGCAAATCCTTCGACGTCGACGGTTTCGAACTGGAGGCGATTCGCGAATTCAACCTCGATATCGCCGAAGGCGAATTCGTCGCCATTGTCGGCTCCAGCGGCTGTGGCAAATCGACGTTGCTGCGCTTGTTGGTGGGCCTTGATACGCAGTTTCGCGGGCAAATTACCGTGGATGGCAAAGCCGTCAGCGGCATCGGCGGCGAACGTGGCATTGTCTTTCAGGAACACCGTTTGTTCCCTTGGCTGACCGTCGCCGACAACATCGGTCTGGGTCTGGTCAACGAGCCGCTGAGCGCGGCGCAGAAGCAACAGCGGATCAACGACTTCATCGAGCTGGTCGGCCTGCGCGACTTCACCCGCGCCTATCCGCACCAGCTCTCCGGCGGCATGGCGCAACGTGTAGCGATCGCTCGCGGCCTGGTTGCCAGCCCAAGAATTCTGCTGCTCGACGAACCATTCGGCGCGCTCGATGCGCTGACCCGCCAGCAGATGCAGGACGAGTTGTTGGCGATCCGCGACCGCGCAAAAATCACCACGATCCTCGTCACCCATGACGTCGAAGAAGCGATCTTCCTCGCCGACCGCGTGGTGGTAATGGAGCCGCGCCCGGGACGGATCAAGCAAGTGGTCGACATCGCCCTGCCCCATCCGCGCCAGCGCAGTAGTTTTGACTTCCATCAGTTGCGTGAAGAGCTGCTGCACGAGCTGACCAGTGACGACCATTACCAACCGAGCGTACCGGTACAGATCCGCGATCTGCCGCTGACGTTCATTGCCTGTTGAACAGGAGTTTTGCGATGCCGCAACGTCCCAATTTTCTGGTGATTCTGGCCGACGATTTAGGCTTCTCCGACATCGGTGCGTTCGGCGGCGAAATCGCCACGCCGCACCTTGATGCCCTGGCCAACAATGGCCTGCGCCTGACCGATTTTCATACCGCGCCGACCTGCTCGCCAACCCGTTCGATGCTGTTGACCGGCACCGACCACCACATCGCCGGCATCGGCACCATGGCCGAAACGCTGACCCCGGAACTGATCGGTAAACCGGGTTATGAGGGCTATCTCAACGACCGCGTGGTGGCGCTTCCGGAGCTGCTGCGCGAGGCCGGTTATCAAACGTTGATGAGCGGCAAATGGCACCTCGGCCTGAAAGCTGAACTGGCGCCCCATGCGCGGGGTTTCGAGCGCTCGTTTTCGCTGCTGCCCGGCGCGGCCAACCACTACGGTTTCGAGCCGACCTACGATGAGCAAACGCCCGGTCTGCTGAAATCCACGCCGGCGCTGTACATCGAGGACGATACGTTTCTCGATGAGTTGCCGAAGGATTTCTATTCCTCCGACGCCTTCGGCGACAAGTTGCTGCAATACCTCAAGGAACGTGACCAGACGCGACCGTTCTTCGCCTATTTGCCGTTCTCCGCGCCGCACTGGCCGTTGCAGGCACCGGCCGAGATCGTCGAGAAATACCGTGGCCGCTATGACGCTGGCCCTGAAGTGTTGCGCCTGGAGCGTCTGGAAAAACTCAAAACCCTCGGCCTGATTGAACCGGACATAGAACCGCATCCGCTGATTCAGTTGACCCAGCAGTGGGACGCGTTGAGCGAGGAACAAAAACAGATTTCCGCACGGGCCATGGAGGTCTACGCGGCGATGGTCGAGCGCATGGACTGGAACATTGGCCGGGTTGTCGATTATCTGCGCCAGCAGGGGCAGCTCGACAACACGTTCATCCTGTTCATGTCTGACAACGGCGCCGAAGGCGCGCTGCTTGAAGCGTTTCCGAAATTCGGCCCGGAACTGGTGACGTATCTCAGCCAGCACTACGACAACAGTCTCGACAACATTGGCCGGGCCAATTCTTACGTTTGGTACGGGCCGAACTGGGCTCAAGTGGCGACTGCGCCATCGCGGTTGTTCAAGGCGTTTACCACTGAAGGCGGGATTCGCGTGCCGGCGCTGCTGCACTATCCGCAATTGGCGATCAAAGGACAGATCAGCCACGGTTTCGGCACGGTAATGGACATCACTCCGACGATTCTCGATCTGGCCGGCGTGCGTCATCCGGGCAAGCTCTGGCACGGCAAACCGGTGGCGCCACTGCGTGGCAAATCGTGGCTGGGATTCTTGTCCGGTGAGACTGCGCAGGTGCATGACGAGCATACGGTGACGGGTTGGGAGTTGTTCGGGCGCCGGGCGATTCGGCAGGGGTCGTGGAAAGCGGTGTGGATTCCCGGGCCGGTGGGGCCGGCGACCTGGCAGCTTTATGATTTGAGCAGTGATCCGGGGGAGATTCATGATCTGGCGTTGAGTCGGCCGGAGAAGCTCAGCGCGTTGATTGGGCATTGGCAGCAGTATGTCGAGGAGACTGGGGTGATTCTCAGTGAGTCGCCTTTTCAGCCGGACTAACCAAGAGCAAAAGCCCCTCACCCCAGCCCTCTCCCCGAGGGAGAGGGAGCTGACCGAGGTGTCTTTCGCTATACATCGACCTGTGAAAACGAGTCGATTATGGATTCGACACAAATTTTTCACGTCGGCGTACTTCCCCAATATGCCTCGGTCAGTCCCCTCTCCCTCCGGGAGAGGGCTAGGGTGAGGGCAGCTCGTCAGGCCTCCACCGCCTCCCCAGCCACCACAACCTCATCCCGACGAACAAACCGGTTCGCCCGCCCGAACGTGCCGAAATCATTAAACCGAACCCCCATCTCTCGCATCACCTTATGCGCCACCGGCACCGTCAGCTGACGAATGTAAAACGGCTCCTTCACGACAAAATGATGAATCCCGTGACTGCTGCCAAAGTTGAAGCAGAACGCCTGCAACGGCCAAAACCACCAAGGGTTCAGCACCTGACACTGCTGCAGCACATTGCCCGGTTCGACATCGCCGTAGTAATGCATGTTCGAGCTAATGAAGTGCAGGCAAAACGTGCGCAACACATTCGGGCCGATGATCACCACGGCGGCGATATCGATGACCTGCATCACCGACAATGTGGTCGCTGACCATTCAATCGGCGAGCCCAGCAGATAGGCGATGCCGTTGGCCGCGTGAAAACCGAGAAACACATACCACGCGCCCCAATGCACCAGCGCCAGCGGTGCATAGACTTTGAAAACCCGTTTCAGAATGCTCCACTTGTGCGCCCAGGTCGGCGCCCGCAGCAAGCGGATGAAGGCCGACATCATGTTGTCGCCGACCATCAGCAAGCGCGCAAAACCCCACGGCTCGCCGTTGGTGATCGCGCGTTCTTCCATGTCGGTTTCAGTGCCGGAGACCTTGTGGTGATTGAGGTGCAGATGCCGACGAATCCACGGATTGATCGTGCTCGGCCGCGCCAGCCACACCAGGCCCATCATCAAATTGTGCGGCACACGCTGCTTGCGAAAATACATGCTGTGGATCAGGTCATGTTCCAGCTCATGGGTCAGCGAAGCAAAAAACGCGTTGAGCAACAGGCACACCCACCACGCCATGTGGCCGCTGATGTATAGCGCCGCCGAGCCAATCATCCCGATCAGGGCAAAAGCCAGGATCCCCGCGCCCAGCGCGTCCTGATGCTTGAGAATCGGGTAGCGCTCGCGCAGTTCGACGCCCTTGGCCAGTACCACTTCGCGAATATGCGCTGATCGCTGGGCCGCATTGTGTCGCTGGCGACTTGCAGAAGTACCGTCCATGCTTCCATCCTCGGGTTTATGATGTTCGCATCGTGCCTCGCCAGAGCTTCAATCGCGGTAGCCGAGAACGCCAACTTGTTGACCGGAAGCGCCAATCAGCATGAAGGAACCGACCTCCCTCGCCAGCTGGACCCGTGCCTTGCGCAAACAACTCGATGCGCTGGGGCTGGACAGCATTGCCTTGTGCCAACAGGCCGGGCTCGACCCGAATTTGATGGACGACCCCAACGCGCGCTATCCGCTGTCAGGCACCACGCGCCTGTGGGAAATCGCCGTGCAGGTCAGCGGCGACCCGGCGATTGGTCTGCGCGTATCGCGGTTCGTCAGCCCGACCACGTTCCATGCCCTCGGGTATGCGCTGGTGGCCAGCGGCAGTTTGCGCGAGGTGTTCGAACGTATCGTGCGCTATCACCCGGTGGTCAGTGATGCGCTGGAACTGGAGCTGAATCGTGGCGACGACCGCTATCAATTTCGTCTGAAAATTCCGTCAGGCAATCCGGCGCCAGCCTTCGAAGCCATCGACGCATTCACCGCGATCTACGTGCGCACCTGCCGCAATCGCCTCGGCCGTGATTACGCGCCACTGGCGGTTTACCTGCGACGCCCGGAACCGAGCGATGCGCATCAATGGCACAAAGTCTTCCGCGCACCGGTGCATTTCGGCTGTACCGAGGATCGTCTGGAGTTCGCTCTCGCCGACTTCGACAGCCACCTCGACGACGCCAACCCGGAACTCGCCGAACACAACGAGGCCGTGCTCAAACGCACCATGGCTCAGCTCCAGCCGTTGACCTGGGAGCGCAAGGTGCGCGACGCCATTGAAGAACAACTGCCGGAAGGTGAGCCCAGCGCCGAACGCATTGCCCAAGCCTTGCACCTGAGTTTGCGCAGCCTGCAAAGGCATCTGGCGGATGAAGGTTGTCGCTTTGATACGTTGCTCAACGAGAGCCGCGAGAATCTGGCGTTGCTGCACCTGCGCGATCCGCAGTGTTCGTTGAGTGAGGTGAGTTATTTGCTGGGTTTTGCCGACACCAGCAGCTTCAGCCGCGCGTTCAAGCGCTGGACGGGGATGACGCCGGGGCAGTTTCGCGATGGCTTGCGCTGATTGATCAGGCTTTGGCCAGACTGCGTTCCATACCGGATGACCATTGCTCGATCATGGCAGATCCCATCTCGGCGAACGCTGGATGACTTGCGCTGTACTCCGCCATTTCGCCCATTGCCACCTGCATACCGTTAGCCACTTGATGCAGTAATTCATTGCAACGCGCCTCGGTCAGATTGCAGGCAGTTCGACCAAAGCGTACCAGCATTTTGTGCTTTGGCCAGGCCTTCGACCCCCCCAACAGCAACGCCATACTGTCGTTCTTTATGTAGACCGATGTGGTGATGATGTCGTATGCGGGTGCGAGTCTGATTGTCGATTCCTCGCCACAGTCTTCGTACAGCACACCGAAGTTTTTAAGATGAGCGTCGCCGTTTTTCAGACCTGCGGACAAAGCCAAAATTTTGAAAAATGCTTCGAGCGCATGATTGAGCAGCGCGGGTGAAACAAATGCTTTGATCTGCCGAGCCGCACCTTCGTAAGAACCGTCGTATTTGGCTTTCGACGGCCAGCCGTTGAGCACGCAGAAGTCCTCGAAACCCAAGTAGCCTGTGCCACTCAAGTCAAATCGCTCGATAACCAGAAACTTGCCCTGCTCGCTCAGCTCAAACTGCGGCACCTCAAGCCCGCTGTGTTGCGCGGCGCGCATGCAGAAGTATTCGTTGGTCGCCAACTGCGGATACTCATTGGCACGAAACGCTTTGACCAGATGGGTCGATCCCCGATGAGTCAGGCGATCAATCGCGGCAGCGCTGTCACGTACCAGCACTTTTGGCTGCACCCCAGACACTCCGGAATACTGGCCGTAGGTTTTTAATAAATCCTCGAACAGGCCTTGCGCACCATCGTGCACGAGCAAATCGGCCAATGACGTTTCGGGTGGTCGATCCACTATCGATGCTTCGGTAATTGACAACCGACCCAGCTGAAAGGGGCCCACAATGGCCAGCAGTGCGAAGTCATCGAAACCACGAACCGCCTTGCTGAAACGACGAACCAGCTCATCACGAAGCGCACCTTCCGGCAAATTCATTTCGAAAACCGGATGTATGCCACTTTCCCAACCATAACTTTCCAGCCGGGATGGCATTGTCAGTGACACGGCATTTTCAGCACTGGTTTCTTCGCGGTAATTGAAGACGCTGTCGACTCGATCTTGCCCTCGCGCCAACGCTCCCACCGCTTGCCCGCCGACACAGACGTTTAACCGATCCGACGACTCAGTCATGGAAGTTAACCTTTTGCAGCGTATCGAGTGTCGGTCGGCGAGACTGGCGTGGAACCGCAGCCAGCTCATAGCCAAACCCGTTGAGGATCGCTTCGACTTTGCGCAAGCCGATTTCGGCAATGGTGTTGTTTTCGATCCCGGAAATCGTCGCGCGGCTCATTCCGTATTGCTGAGCCAGCGCCTGCTGGGTCATTTTGTTCGCCTTGCGCAGGGTTTTGATCAATTCACCAAGCTGTTCCATGTGATTTTCCTGCATCAAATACGGTGCAAATTTAGATATTTGCTTAATTTGCATCGCATTTGATGCACTCGTTGAGCAAGCTTAGCCTAATTACGAGTGATCAAGAAGTACTCACTTGCTTGCCAGAAACCCCAACTCAAACACGGTGCCCGCCGCATCACTGCTCACCCGCACTCGCCCCCCATGCAACTGCATGATCGACTGCACGATCGCCAATCCCAACCCACCCGAATCCCCCGGCTCTGCCCGTGAAGGGTCTACGCGATAGAAACGGTCAAACAGTTTGCCCAGATGCTCCGACGCAATGGTCGGGCCATGGTTGTGCACTTGTAACCAGCACCAGCCCGACTCGTCACGCCTGCGCAGACTGATCATGGTTCCGGGATCAGCATGACGCACGGCATTGGCCAGCAAGTTGCCCAGCGAACGTTGCAGCAATTGCTGATCAGCGCGCAGTTCGCCATGCAGTTGATTGTCCAGCCGCAGATCGCGGTCATCCGCCAAGGCTTCAAAGTAATCGCACAGTTCACTGCCAACGCTGTGCAAATCCAGCGTTTGCACATTCAGCGCGCGTTCGGCCTGTTCTGCCCGGGCGAGGAACATCAGGTTTTCCGCCATGCGCTTGAGCCGTTCGAACTCTTCCATGTTCGAGGCAAGCACCTCCTGATATTCCGCCGTGCTGCGCGGATGATTCAGCGCCTGACCATTGCTCGCCAACAAGGTGTGCAACGGCGTACGAATCTCGTGGGCGAGGTCGGCGGAGAACTGCGAGAGACGCTGCACGCTGTCGTCCAGCCGCACGAGCATGCCGTTGAGCGCCTGCACCGGTTCGAGCAGTTCGGCAGGCGTGCCATTGGCGGGAAGGCGTTGATCGAGGCTGCGCAGGTCGATACCGCGTACCGCTTCGCTCAACTGGTGCAACGGTCGCAGGCCCCGGCGCAGCAACAGCAAGCCCAGGGCAAAGGCGAGCAACGCACCGAGGCCAATCGACAGGTACAAGCGCATGCGATAGCTGCCGAGCATCTGCTCGCGCTCACTCAGCACTTTACCGGCGAGGACCGTCAGCGGCTCGCCATTCGGCCCTTGCGCTTCGCCGGACAACAACGCCAATTCGACACCGTCCGGTGCTTGCCAGGTGAGCACATCGGGGCGCTGCGGTGTTTGCTCGCGGGGGATCGCGTTCAGCGCGGGCAACTCGCGTTGACGTGGGTTGATGGCGATCACACTGGAGCCATCGGCGCGGCGCACCAGCAACAGGCTGTCGAGATTACCGAGCATGTTCTGATACAGCCGCGGCCGTGCCTGCAAGGCGTCGAGGCTGTCGCTGTCGGCGAGCAAGGCGCGCACTTGCTCCAGTCGTCCAAGCAATGCGAGGTCGTCGCGGTAGGCGATTTCCGAGGCCAGCGAGCGGTAAAGAAATACGCCGATAGCACTCAACACCAAAGCGCAGACCAATGCGAACGCCAGCGCCAGGCGCCAGGCGATCGACCTAGAGCGCATCGTCGGGGGCTTCCAGTTGATAACCGACACCGCGCACGGTGTGGATCAGTTTCGGCATGTAGGGATCATCGACTTTGGAGCGCAAACGGCGCACCGCGACTTCGACCATGTTGGTGTCGCTGTCGAAATTCAGGTTCCACACCTGCGAGGCAATCAAGGTGCGCGACAGCACTTCACCCTGGCGACTGGCGAGCAATTGCAGCAGGGCGAACTCCTTATTGGTCAGGGCGATGCGCTGACCACCACGACTGACGCGGCGGCGCAGCACGTCGATTTCCAGGTCGGCGATGCTGTACGACTCGGCTTCGCGCATCGGCCCGCGTCGCAACAACGTGCGCACCCGCGCGAGCAGTTCAGCGAAGGCGAAGGGTTTGAGCAAGTAATCGTCGGCGCCCAGTTCGAGGCCGCGCACGCGGTCTTCGATGGCGTCCTTGGCGGTGAGAAACAGCACCGGCGTGGCGCCGCGCTGGCGGATCAGTTGCAGCAATTGCCAGCCGTTGAGCCCGGGGAGCATTACATCGAGGATGATCAGGTCGTATTCCTGCTGCTCGATAAAGTAGCGACCATCGAGGCCATTGAGCGCCACGTCCACGGCAAAACCCGACTCGCCCAGGCCTTTGGCGAGGAAATTCGCGGTTTTGGCTTCATCTTCTACGACCAGCAAACGCATGGCACACCTCGATTGACAGGCACACAGGCTAGGCGCCTTCGGCGGCGTTGCCCATTACAAACTTGTAATCAGACTGACGAGGTTCTGACCAAGACCGGCGATTAAGGTGACGACCTCAGATTCTGGAGCCTGTCCATGACCGTCAAATTCCTCGTTGCAAGCCTGATGATCGGCCTCAGTGGCGGCGCTGTCGCCAGTCCTGAACTGCCACGTCACGCCGACCTCGACCTGAAAACCGCACGCCTGCTCGCCGACACAGCATTGGCCAATTGCACCGGCACGGTGTCGGTGCTTGATCGGGGCGGCAATCTGCTAGTGACCCTGCGTGGCGATGGCGTAGGCCCGCACAACACTGTTGCCAGCCAGCGCAAGGCTTACACCGCGCTGTCGACCAAAACCGCGACCCGATTGTTCGCCGAACGCGCTCGCAGCAACCCGGAAACCGCCAACCTCAACACCCTCGATGAATTGCTGCTGCTTGGCGGCGGGATCCCGCTGTTCCTCGGCACTGAACTGGTGGGCGCCATGGGCGTGGCCGGCTCCGGCGGCGGCGAGCAAGACGAAAACTGTGCAATCAAGGCTGCCGAGAAAACCGGTCTGGCCATCACCCGTTCCCAATAAGGAGATGCATCCATGAATACTTTGCGCATGACCTTCGCCGCGCTCGGCCTGAGTGCTTTTTCAAGCCTGGCGCTGGCTGCTGGCAACCCCTTGAGCGTGCACGTGCTCAATCTGGAAAACGGCCTGCCTTCGCCAGGCATCAACGTGACGCTGGAAAAACACGTTGGCCAGAACTGGCAGCCACTGGCTCAGGGCACCACCAATGAACAAGGGCGGATTGCCGAACTGTTCCCGGCCAAACAGCCTTTTGAGGCGGGTGAATACCGCGTGGTGTTCAAGACCGGCGAGTACTTCAAGAAGATCAAGCACGACACGTTCTTCCCGGAGATTCCAGTGATTTTTGAAGTGAAGCAGACCGATCAGCACTACCACATCCCGCTGCTGCTCAGCCCGTACGGCTTCTCGACCTATCGCGGTTCCTAAGCCCCATTCCCAAAGGTTCTGTGGTTTGCCTGACATATCATGGAGGGCGGAAAACCCTGTGGGAGCTGGCTTGCCAGCGATGGCGGCCGTTCAGCAGACATCGATGTCGGCTGATGCACCGCTATCGCTGGCAAGCCAGCTCCCACAGGGGCCGGGGTGCATTGTCAGATCGTGGCCAGAGCTCGCAACCGCGTGGCATCGAGGATTTCAATCTCGCCATACCCGAGTCCGATAATCCCTTGCCCCTGCAAATCCTTGAGAATCTGGTTGGTGGTCTGCCGCGACAGCGACAGCATCGATGCCAACTGCTCCTGCGGCAGTTGCAGTACCCGGCGTGGCGCGTCGAGTTCGCCGTAGCCTTCGGCAATCATCAGCAAGCGATGGGCCAAACGCGCCGGGGCTGGAAGCAGGCTCAGTTGTTCAAGATTGATAAACGTCAGGCGCAGTTTGTGGCTCATCAGTAGCGCCAGATGCCGCCAATACACCGGCTGCTCATCGAGCAGTTTCAGCAGCACCGCCTGCGGGATATTCAGCAACGTGCACGGCCCGACCGCATAAGCGTCATGGGTGCGCGGCTGGCCATCGAACAGGCAGATTTCGCCAAACCAGTGCGGCGCCTCGACCAGACTCAACAGCGCCTCCTTGCCTTGCTCGCTCACCGCACTGATGCGCACGGCGCCATCAAGCACCGCGTACAAACCGCACGGCGCATCGCCGCGCTGAAACAAGCGCTGCCCCGCCGTCAGCCGCCGCTCCCGGGCCGCCGCCAGCAAGCTATCCTGAAAAGACGACGGCAGATGACTGAACCACTGCCCGCTCATCAGCCGTGAACGAATTTGCATAAACACTCCTGGATTGTCGCCTGCCTGACAGAGCGAACCCTGATCCCGAGGGATGATGCGATCAACCCTACCGGAGGAACAACAATGAAAAACCTCGTCGACCATCTCAGTCAATACGCCGCCTACCACCGTGATCCGCGCAATATCGCCAGCCACTTTATCGGCATTCCGCTGATCGTGGTGGCCGTCGCGGTGTTGTTGTCGCGGCCGGAATGGTCGCTGGGCGGGTTGTGGATATCTCCAGCCGTGATCGTGGCGCTGGCCTCTGCGTGGTTTTATCTGCGTCTGGAATTGAAGCTCGGGGTATTGATGACGGTGCTGATGGGCCTGTCTGTCTGGGCCGGGCATGTATTGGCGCAGCAGAGCACGATGGTCTGGCTGAGCAGCGGCCTGGCGATGTTTGTGATCGGCTGGGTGATCCAGTTTGTCGGGCATCACTATGAAGGGCGCAAACCGGCGTTTGTCGATGATGTGTCGGGGCTGATTGTCGGGCCGTTATTTGTCGTGGCTGAACTGGCGTTCATGCTGGGGATGCGGCATGAGTTGAAAGAGCAGATCGAGGTGCGGGCGGGCGTGGTGCGGGTCAATCCGAATCGTGCAGCTGTTTAGACCGCTTTCGCGAGCAGGCTCGCTCCCACAGTGGATGGGTGTTGAACACAAAATTTGTGAACAACCAAAATCCCTGTGGGAGCGAGCCTGCTCGCGAAGCTGTTGACTTTAGAGGCTGGCGACTTTCTGCCAGACCTTCGGTTTGAAGAACAGGGTCTCTCCCTTGGCCAAGCCGATCAGGCTGTCGTGATCCTTGACCACTTCGGCCTCGATCAGATCAGTCTGCCCTTCCACCTTGAGCGTCACCCGCGTGGTCGCGCCCAATGGCCGAATATCACGCACCTCAGCCGCATGGTGGTCTTCCAGCTCATGCTTGGACAACGACACCTCATGCGGGCGGAACAGCACGTGATTGTCGTCGCTCAACAGCAAGCGGTTCGAGTCGCCGAGGAAGTGATAAACGAAATCGCTGGCCGGGTTTTCGTAGACGTCGCCCGGTGAGCCGATCTGTTCGATCACACCCTTGTTCATCACCACGATACGGTCAGCGACTTCCATCGCCTCTTCCTGGTCGTGGGTCACGAACACCGATGTCAGGTTGATGTCTTCGTGCAGCCGCGCCAACCAGCGACGCAGCTCTTTACGCACCTTGGCATCGAGGGCGCCGAACGGCTCATCCAGCAGCAGCACTTTCGGCTCGACCGCCAAGGCACGGGCCAGAGCGATACGCTGACGCTGACCACCGGACAATTGCTCCGGATAACGATCCGACAGCCAGTCCAGCTGCACCATGTTCAGCAATTCGTGAACCTTGACCGCAATCTGGCTTTCGCTCGGGCGCTGGTTTTTCGGTTTCATGCGCAGGCCGAAGGCGACGTTGTCGAACACGGTCATGTGGCGGAACAAGGCGTAGTGCTGGAATACGAAACCGACGTTGCGATCACGTACATCGTGGCCGGAGACGTCTTCGCCGTGGAAGACGATGTTGCCGTTATCCGGGGTTTCCAGGCCGGCAATAATGCGCAGCAACGTGGTTTTGCCGCAGCCCGACGGGCCGAGCAGCGCGACCAGCTCACCGCTGTGGATGTCCAGGCTGATGTTGTCCAGCGCCTTGAAGGCATTGAAATTCTTGCTGACGTTACGCACTTCGATCGACATGACTTATTCCTCCGCGGCGCTGGCGCGCAGGCGGTTGATACGGTTTTCGCTCCACTGCTTGAGCAGCAGGATGAAGAGCGCCAGGATCAGCAACAGGCTCGCCACAGCGAACGCGGCCACGTGGTTGTATTCGTTGTAGAGGATCTCGACGTGCAGCGGCAAGGTGTTGGTCACCCCGCGAATGTGCCCGGAGACCACCGACACCGCACCGAATTCACCCATGGCCCGCGCGGTACACAACACCACGCCATAGATCAGGCCCCATTTGATGTTGGGGACGGTCACGTGCCAGAACATCTGCCAGCCGTTAGCGCCGAGCAGACGCGCGGCCTCCTCTTCCTGCGTGCCTTGTTCCTGCATCAGCGGGATCAGCTCACGGGCCACGAACGGCACGGTGACGAAGATCGTCGCCAGCACGATGCCCGGCAGGGCGAAGACGATCTGGATGTCGTGATCCTGCAGCCATGGCCCGAACAAGCCCTGGGCGCCGAACATCAACACGTAAACCAGACCGGCGATTACCGGCGATACCGAGAACGGCAGGTCGATCAGGGTCACCAGCATGCTCTTGCCGCGGAACGAATATTTGCTCACGCACCACGCGGCGCTGACGCCGAACACCAGGTTCAACGGCACCGAAATCAGCACGGCGAACACAGTGAGCTTCAGCGCCGACAGTGCATCCGGTTCAAAGATCGCGGTGAAGAACGCACCGAGACCATTCTTCAAACCCTGTGATACGACGATGAACAACGGCAGCAGCAGAAACAGGAAAAAAACCAGCCAGCCAAGACCGATCAGGACTCTGCGCGAAGTGGCACTGCCACGGCGTGCAGCGTTGGCCGAAGAGGCGGCTGCAATAGACGATTGGGACATTGTTCGCGCCTCCTTATGGGGTTTCGATGCGCCGCTGCAGCAAGTTGATCAGCAGCAACAGGACGAAGGAAACCACCAGCATCAGCACGCCGATGGCGGTAGCGCCGGTGTAATCGTATTGGTCGAGTTTGACCATGATCAGCAGCGGCAGGATCTCGGTTTTCATCGGCATGTTGCCGGCGATGAAAATCACCGAACCGTACTCGCCGACGCCACGCGCGAACGCCAGGGCAAAACCGGTCAGCCAGGCGGGCAGCAGCGCGGGGACGAGGATGTGGCGAAACACCTGCAACGGTTTCGCACCGAGGCACGCGGCAGCTTCTTCGACTTCACGGGGAATGTCGGCCAGCACCGGCTGCACCGTGCGCACCACGAACGGCAGGGTGACGAAGGTCAGCGCCAGAGTGATACCGAGCGGGGTGTAGGCGATTTTGAAACCGAGGTCGGCTGCGAACTGGCCGACCAGTCCAGCCGGCGCGTACAACGCAGTCAGCGCAATACCGGCCACCGCTGTCGGCAGGGCGAACGGCAGATCGATCATCGCGTCGATTACCTTGCGCCCCGGGAAGGTGTAGCGCACCAGCACCCAGGCCAGCAGCGTTCCGATGATGCCGTTGATGATCGCGGCACACAGTGCGGTGCCGAAACTCAGCTTCAACGCGGCCAGCACCCGTGGTGCGGAGATGATCGCCCAGAACTGATCCCAGGTGAGTTGGGCGGCGTGGACGAACATCGCCGCCAGCGGGATAAGCACAATCAGGCTGAGGTACACCAAGGTGTAGCCCAGCGTCAGCCCGAAGCCGGGTATGACGGGGGAGATACGACGCGACATAAAAGTCCTTGGTTAAAAACGCATCAATGTGGGAGCGACGGTGCGACGATTCGACCTGCTCGCGAAGAGGGAGTATCAGTCAACATCCCTGTCGCCTGAAATACCGCCTTCGCGAGCAGGTCGAATCGTCGCACCGTCGCTCCCACATGTGGTGTGCCTAAACAGTAGGCTCGTTGTGGGTCAGATTACTGCGCCTGATAAATCTGGTCGAACACGCCACCGTCGTTGAAGAATTTTGGCTGCGCGGTTTTCCAGCCGCCGAAGTCCTTGTCGATGGTCACCAGATCGAGTTTCGGGAACTGCTGGGCATACTTCGCTGCCACGTCCTTGTCACGCGGACGGTAGAAGTTCTTCGCGGCGATCTCCTGACCGGCCGGGCTGTACAGGTGCTTCAGGTAGGCTTCGGCGATCTGCTCGTTGCCCTTCTTCTCGGCGTTCTTGTCGACCACCGCCACTGGCGGCTCGGCAAGGATCGACAGCGAAGGCACGACGATGTCGAACTTGTCGGCGCCGCCATCTTCCTTCAGCGCCAGGAACGCCTCGTTTTCCCAGGCCAGCAACACGTCACCCTGACCGTTGTTGACGAAGGTAATGGTCGAACCGCGTGCACCGGTATCGAGGATCGGCACGTGCTTGAACAGGGTTTGTACGTATTCTTTGGCTTTGGCTTCGTCACCGCCGTTGGCTTTCAGGCCGTAAGCCCACGCGGCGAGGAAGTTCCAGCGTGCGCCGCCGGAGGTTTTCGGGTTCGGGGTGATCACCGAGACGTCGTTCTTGACCAGATCGCCCCAGTCCTTGATGCCTTTCGGGTTGCCCTTGCGCACCAGGAAGACGATGGTCGAGGTGTACGGCGTGCTCGCTTCCGGCAGACGCTTCTGCCAGTCGGCCGGCAGGGTCTTGCCGAGTTTGGCGATTTCGTCGATGTCGCCAGCCAAGGCGAGGGTCACGACGTCAGCGCGCAGACCGTCGATCACCGCACGGCCTTGCTTGCCCGAACCACCGTGGGATTGCTGGATTTTCACAGTGTCGCCGGCGTGATCTTTCTGCCAGAACTTGATGAATTCAGCGTTGTAGTCCTGATACAGCTCGCGCGTCGGGTCATACGACACATTGAGCAGTTCGTAATCCTTGGCAACCGCGGAACCGGCAAACACAGCACTGGCCAGCGCGGCCAAAGCGTAACGGCGAATCGACGACATGGTGAAAGCTCCTGGAATTCTTGGTGGTGGCTTTTTCTTATGTGTTTCGGAAATCGTGTTGCCGGTTCAAAGATCGTCCGATCGCGGCCCGAACCTTCGGCAGCTCCTACACACAGCCCCCCGTACGAGCTGCCGCAGGCTGCGATCTTTCAGCCCGGTTGCTTGCCCGGTTGCTGCAAACGGAATTTCTCTTTGCGTTCGATCTGCACGACTTGCGCGTTATGCACAGTGATTTCCACCGCGCCGAAACGCAGATCGCGCAGGGCGCTCTGGATTTCACGCAAGATGGTGCTTTCGTCCTGACCGTCAACGCTGCGAAGGGATGCGCTCATGGTGCTGCTCCTTTGAATGGGATTTGCCTGGCAGTGGGCGGCACTGCGTTCGGCGTAGGAGCAATATAAGAGAGGCACGGATATTCTTAAAAAGACTATTTAAGAATGTTTATATAACTGAAAGACTGATCGTTCCCACGCTCCGCGTGGGAATGCAGCCGGCGGCGCTCTGCGCCGCGATTTTGGGCCGACGCAGAGCATCCCTTTGCTGAGCGCAGGAACAAGTTTGCACCTGTCTTAGCCAATCAACGGTGCCCTTGCCCAATCAATCTCTTTTGCCGGACTCGGCCGCCCAAACCAGTACCCCTGCCCCAGATCACATTCCTGTCCCAACAGAAACGCCGCCTGCTCAACCTGCTCGATGCCCTCGGCATGCACCTGCATGCCCATGCTCCGGGCCAACGCGATAATCACCCGAACAATTGCCGCATCATCTTCATCCCACGGCAGCCCGGCGACGAAGCCCTGATCGATCTTCAGCTTCTGCACCGGCAAGCGCTTGAGCCGCAACAGCGACGAATAGCCGGTACCGAAATCATCGATGGCCAGGCGAATGCCCAACTCGCGCAAACGGTGCATCTGCTCCAGCGCCACTTCCGGATCATCCATCACCGCGCTTTCAGTGACCTCCAGCTCCAGAAACGCCGGATCCAGCCCAGTGTCGTGCAGCACCTGCGCCACCTGCTGATACAACTCACGCCGGGCGAACAGACGCGAAGACACATTCACCGCGACGAACGACAGCACGATCCCGGCCTGCTGCCACTGGCACATCTGCCAACACGCATGCTGCATCACCCACGCGTCGATTTCGGCAATCAGCCCGGTGCGCTCGGCAATCGGGATGAATTCTGCTGGCGACACCAGACCGCGCTGTGGATGCTGCCAACGCACCAAGGCTTCGACGCCAATCAGGCAACTGGTTTTCAAGTCATGCACGGGTTGGTAATAAACCCGCAGTTCCTGCTGCTCAAGCGCGCGGCGCAGCTCGAAAGCGATTTCGACCCGTTGTTGGGCGTGGGCGGTGAGTTCTTCGGTGTACAAGGCGTAACCGTTGCGGCCGCTGCTCTTGGCTTTGAACAGCGCCGCGTCGGCGTTGCGCAACAGCTGCTCGGCGCTCAACGCGTCACTGGGGAACAGGCTGATGCCGAGGCTGCCGTTGATGAACAACTGATTGCCATCAATGCTGAACGGCTCCTTCAGTGCATCGAGAATCCGTTGCGCCAGCGCCGCTGCCTGCACCGGCTGTGGACAACTCTCTGCCAACACCGCGAACTCGTCGCCGCCCAGGCGTGCCAGGGTAATGCCGGGACCAAACAGCGCCTGCAAGCGCGCCGCCACAGACTTGAGCAAGCGATCACCGACGTTATGGCCGAGGCTGTCGTTGATCATTTTGAAGTGATCAAGATCAAGCATCAGCAGTGCACAGCCGCGCTTATGGTTCTGCGCCGAGGCCAGCGCCTGCTCGGCGCGATCGCTGAACAGCAGACGATTGGGCAGATCCGTCAGCGGATCATGGTGCGCGAGATGTTTCAACTCATGCTCGGAATCCTTGATCGCGCTGATGTCGGAAAACACCGCGACGTAATGGCTGAGCCGGCCCTGATCATCGTGAATGATCCGGATGGTTTGCCACTGTGGATAAATCTCGCCGCTTTTACGCCGGTTCCAGATCTCGCCGCTCCATTCGCCCTGAGATTCCAGGGTGGCGAACATCGCCTGATAGAACCCTGGCGGATGGTGGCCGGATTTGAACAGGCTCGGCTGCTGCCCGAGAACTTCTTCGCGCTGATAACCGGTGATCTCGATGAACGCGCGATTGACGTGCACGATCAGCCCTTGGTGGTTGGTGACCAACACCCCTTCGCGGGTGCAATCGAAGACCGCCGCGGCCTGACGCAGGCGTTCGCGATCGGCGTGGCGCTCGCGCAAACGCGCGCCAATCCCGAGGAACTCACACAATCGCGCCCGCGCCAGGAAAATCAGCCCGGCGCTGAACGCCGCAAACACGTAACCGTTGATCAGTTGCCATCGGGCAAGATCGACGGAGTTATCGAAGAAATTGTTTAATAAATGATCAGTACCTTGCAGCCAGACAGCGGCAAGCACGAGATAGAGCAGCGCTGCACGCAAAGCATCGCGGTAAGTGGCAGGCATTCGGCTGTCCATGTCCCTACAAAAAGGTTGGAATTATAGGTCAAGAAACATCCAGCGACTCTTATCTGAAAGGGCGACTGGTTTTATCTGTGTGCTTGGTGATAATGCAACGGCTGTTTTTATCTTTATCGAGGGCCCTATAGCCTATGTGGTACGAAGGTTTTCTTGGCTTGTCGGCCTGGTCTCTGGTCGCAGTCACCCTGCTGATGACCCACGTGACAATTGTCGCCGTCACGGTCTATCTGCACCGCTACTCGGCCCATCGCTCGCTGGAGCTGAATGCTGGCCTGAAGCACTTTTTCCGTTTCTGGCTGTGGCTGACCACGGCGCAGAACACCCGCGAGTGGACCGCCATCCACCGTAAACACCACGCCAAATGCGAAACCGAAGATGACCCGCACAGCCCGGTCATCAAGGGTTTGTCGACGGTACTGCGCACCGGCGCCGAGCTGTATCGCGCCGAAGCGCAGAATCCGGAAACCCTGCGCATCTACGGCAAGAACTGCCCCGAAGACTGGATCGAACGCAACGTCTACAGCCGCTACCCGCTGCTGGGCGTGGCAATCATGGGCGTCATCGACCTGCTGCTGTTCGGCACCATCGGCATCACCATCTGGGCGATCCAGATGATGTGGATCCCGGTGTGGGCCGCTGGCGTGATCAACGGTCTGGGCCATGCCGTCGGCTATCGCAACTTCGAATGCCGCGACGCAGCGACCAATCTGGTGCCTTGGGGCATCCTGATCGGCGGCGAAGAACTGCACAACAACCATCACACCTACCCTAACTCGGCCAAGCTGTCGGTGAAGAAGTGGGAGTTCGACCTCGGTTGGGCGTGGATCAAAGTCTTCAGCTTCCTGCGTCTGGCCAAGGTTCAGCGTGTAGCGCCAATTGCCCACCGCGTCGAAGGCAAGGGCAGTCTGGACATGGACACTGCCATGGCGATCCTCAACAACCGCTTCCAGATCATGGCCCAGTACCGCAAATTGGTGATCGGCCCGCTGGTCAAGCAAGAGCTGGCGAAGGTCGATCATTCGGTGCGTCACCAATTCCACCGCGCCAAGCGTTTGTTGTCGCGGGAAACCAGCCTGCTGGAAGATCGCCATCACTTGCGCATCCAGACCATGCTCGAGCACAGCCAGGCACTGAAGGTAATTTACGAAAAACGCCTGGCCCTGCAGCAGATCTGGGTCAAGACCAGCGCAAATGGCCACGACATGCTCGCCGCCATCAAAGAGTGGATTCACGAGGCAGAAGCCAGTGGTATCCAGTCCCTGCGTGAATTCGCTGACCAGCTGAAAACCTACTCGCTGCGCCCTGCAGCGGTCTGAGACCGTTGATCGGTGCACCCGGGTCCCGGGTGCACCCTTCGGAACTTCGCTAAAAATCGCCTATCTCAAAGACACTTCGCCATCCCGGCGGGCTGTACTGTGGCCGTTGTCGAATTGCGGCACGTCCTTTGAGATCTGTGCCGATGGTCAACAACAATCAAAAAGACTCATCCCTCCCGCAGTGGCCCGAGGCCGCGCAAACCCTCATGGCGTTGATGCACGCCCAAGGCGAAGTCGCTCGGCTAAGCGAACGCGAGCAGCTGTTCAGCTCCTTGCTGGTCAGCGTCAACGCCGTACTTTGGGCTTTCAACTGGGAAACCCGTCAGGTGCTGTACGTCAGCCCCGCCTACGAACGGATTTTCGGTCGCTCCGCCGGCCTGCTGCTCGCCGACTACAACCAATGGCGCGACAGCATCTACCCCGACGACCTGGAATACGCCGAACGCAGCCTCGCTGAAGTCCTGCACAAAGGCGCGGTGGAAGATCGCGAATACCGAATCATTGCCGCCGACGGTCAGGTGCGCTGGCTCAGCGATAAGTGCTTCATCAACCGTCAGGACGAGCCTGGGCAACCGGTGATCATCGTCGGCATCGCCGAGGACATTACTGACAAGAAGCAGATGGAAACCGAACTGCATCGCTTGGCGACCACCGACGTGCTGACGCAAAGCAGCAACCGCCGCCACTTTTTCGAATGCGCCAACCGCGAGTTCGAAGAGGCGCGTGTGCAGGGTTCACCCATGGCGTTTTTGCTGCTCGATATCGATGACTTTAAAGTGATCAACGACAGTTACGGCCACCCCGAAGGCGACAACGTGTTGCAGCGGGTCGCCGAGTGCGGGCGCGGTTCGTTACGTCGCGGTGATCTGTTCGGGCGGATTGGCGGGGAAGAGTTTGCGGCGGTGTTTCCGGGTTGCGCACCGGACATGGCCATGCAGGTGGCTGAACGGCTGCAGCAGGAGATTCAGCGGTTGAGCTTCAGCCATGACGGCCAGACATACGGCATCACTGTCAGCCAGGGATTGACCAGTCTGACCGAGGCAGACGAAAGCCTCGACAACCTGTTCGCCCGCGCGGATGCGGCGATGTATGAGGCCAAACGGCAGGGCAAGAACCGGATTATTTCTGCCTGAGCCCGTCCTCCCTCCTCAACACAAACCAACTGTGGGAGCGAGCCTGCTCGCGAAAGCGTCGTATCAGACAATGATGTACTAAATGACACTGCGCCTTCGCGAGCAGGCTCGCTCCCACATTTGGAATATGGGTGAGTCAGGGTTATTTGCGCATCCGCATCAACTCCGGCAAGCCGATTTTAAGCAACCTTGCCGTGCGACTCTTTGCCAGTTCCTCAACGCCTTCATGCTCGGTCAGATGCGCCATCTGCGCCGCCATGTTCATCACCAGCGCCTCACGGGAATACACGCCGCCACCGAGCTGGTAAACCGACGCAATCAGCTCACGCAGCTCCAGCGGCAATCGCCAGCGAGTACGCAACGCCGAACCATACGCCGCGCCAAACTCGGCCAGCGCCTCGCCGACTTCCTCCAGTTCATCCAGCGCACCGCCGGCCTGCTGCCATTCCTGCAGACAACGCAGCAACGCCAGATCACCCAAGCGATGCAGCATGCCCGCGCAGTAACAGCGCTCCTGATCGAGATCGAGAAGCCGCGCCAACGTACGCGCATATTCCGCAGTGTGTAGCGACAATCCCCAATAACGCTCGGCGTAATCAGCCAGACACGGATCACTGAGCCTGGCGCTGCGCTTGAGCGCCAGCCCCAGAATCAAATTCATGCTCTGCCCGGTGCCCAGGCGATGCAGGGCTTGAGCCAGTGTTTGCACCGGCGCGCCATGGTGCTGCGCCGCGCTGTTAGCCGCAGCGATCAGCACAGCCGTGATCTGTGGATCGGTTTTGATTTCATCTTCCAGCAGCTTCAGATCGAGGCCATTGGGATTGAGACTGCGTTTGACGGCAACCTGCACATCAGTCATCAATGGCGCGCCGTCGGCTTGCTCGCGGCGTCGTTCAAGAAACACCGACAAGGTCATGCCCGGCGCCAATGCCGGCACCTCACAGAACACCTCTTCACCGGCATTCAGCAACAAGCCCTGCAAACGCTCGGTCAGGTTTTCCATGTTCAGTGGTTTGGTCAGATACGCCGTCGGTGCCAGTGGAACCGCTTCGCGCACACTGGCACTGTCGTTGCGGCTGCTCATCAGAATGAACGGCAGCGGCGGATTGCGTTTGCGCTGCCGCACGCTGCGCAACACGCTCAAGCCATCGACGCCGGGTAGCTCCCAATCGACGATGGCCAGGTCATAAGGAATTTCGCTGAGCATCGACATGGCTTGCTGGCCATCGGCACACAGGTCCAGCCGCGCATCGCAACGCACGTTCAGCAACACTTGTTTGAGCAGATCGCGAGACCACGGATCAGCCTCGGCAATCAGCACTCGCGGTACGGCGGGTAAATCAACGGCAGTCATGCGCGCGCTCCCTTGCAATGCCTGAACCTTAGCCAATGCTGGCCATTCGATACAGTGCTAAAGCGCTCGATGTGTTTCAAGGGGCGTAAAAAACCCGCCGAAGCGGGTTTTTTGTCGATCAGGTCACACGGGCAGATCAGAGCTCGGAGAAGCACTCTTCGATGATTGCCAGACCTTTGTCCAGTTGCTCGTCCGGCGAGGTCAGCGGTACCAGGACGCGCAGAACGTTGCCGTAGGTGCCGCAGGACAGCAGGATCAGCCCCTTGTCGCGCGCCTTGGCCACAACCGACGCTACTGCAGCAGCGTTTGGCTTGTGGCTGTCGCCGTTTTCGAACAGCTCGACCGCGATCATCGCGCCCAGGGCACGGACTTCGCCGATGACCGGGTACTTGGCCTGGATAGCTTTCAGGCCAGTGACCAGACGCTCGCCAACAGCCTTGCAGCGGTCCAGCAGTTGCTCTTCTTCGAACACTTCCATTACGGCCAAAGCAGCGGCGCAAGCGATCGGGCTACCGGCGTAGGTGCCGCCCAGGCCGCCTGGTGCGATGGCGTCCATGTATTCAGCCTTGCCGCAAACACCGGCCAGCGGGAAGCCGCCAGCGATGGATTTGGCGAAGGTGGTCAGGTCGGCAGCAACGCCCATCTGCTCCATGGCGAAGAACGTACCGGTACGGCCAGCGCCAGTCTGTACTTCGTCAGCGATCAGCAGGATGCCGTGCTGGTCGCACAGGGCACGCAGACGTTTCATGAATTCCTTCGGCGCAACGTAGAAACCACCTTCGCCCTGTACCGGCTCGATGATGATCGCGGCGATGTCTTTCGGCTCGGCGTCGTTCTTGAAGATGCGTTCGATGGAAGCGATCGAATCGTCGATGCTCACGCCGTGCAGTTCGTTCGGGTACAGCGCGCGGAAGATGCCGCCTGGCATCAGGCCCATGCCGGCCGAGTACGGCACGACTTTACCGGTCAGACCCAAAGTCATCATGGTGCGACCGTGGTAGGCGCCGGTGAAGGCGATCACGCCAGCGCGGCCAGTGGCGGCGCGAGCGATTTTCACGGCGTTTTCGACGGCTTCGGAACCGGTGGTGACCAGCAAGGTTTTCTTGGCGAAATCACCTGGCACCTTGGCGTTGATTTTTTCGCACAGCTCAACGTACGGCTCGTAAGCCAATACCTGGAAGCAAGTGTGGGTCAGCTTGTTCAGCTGTTCGGTCACGGCGGCGATGATTTTCGGGTGCACGTGGCCGGTGTTCAGTACCGCGATGCCGCCAGCGAAGTCGATGAACTCACGACCTTCAACGTCAGTCACGGTAGCGTTCTTCGCCGATTCAGCGAAGATCGGGTGAATCTGGCCAACACCACGTGGAACAGCTGCGGTACGACGGGCCATCAGTTCAGCGTTAGTCTTGCTCATTACAGTCCTCATTCGCCGCTCATCGGGCGGCGTGGTTCAAGGATTAAGCGGGAGAAATCGACGGTGGCAGCATGCGATGATCGACTGCCACGGCGCTCCTGGCCGCAGAGAAAATTCCGGTTTGAAACGACGCAAAGGGACAGCGCTCTCGTGCCCTTTGCGTTTGCAGCGATCCCTTTCCCGGCTTAGATGCCCAGGCAGAGGTATTTGATTTCCAGGTAATCTTCGATGCCGTACTTGGAGCCTTCACGGCCCAGGCCCGAGGCCTTGATGCCGCCGAACGGCGCGACTTCGTTGGAGATCAGCCCGGTGTTGACGCCGACCATGCCGTATTCCAGCGCTTCAGCGACACGGAACACACGACCGAGGTCGCGAGCATAGAAGTACGAAGCCAGACCGAACTCGGTGTCGTTGGACATCGCGATCACTTCGGCTTCGTCTTTGAAGCGGAACAGCGGCGCCAGAGGACCGAAGGTTTCTTCCTTGGCCACGGCGGCATTTTTCGGCACGTTGGTGAGGATGGTCGGCTCGAAGAAGTTGCCTTCCATCGCCTTGCCGCCAGCCAGCACGGTGGCGCCTTTGGAGACGGCGTCAGCAATGTGCTCTTGCACCTTGGCCACGGCTTTTTCGTCGATCAGCGGGCCAGTGGTGGTGCCGTCTTCCAGACCGTTGCCGATCTTCAGTTTGGCCACAGCCACTTTCAGCTTCTCGGCGAACGCGTCGTAGACCGAATCCTGAATGTACAGACGGTTGGCGCAGACGCAGGTCTGGCCGTTGTTGCGGTACTTGGAAATGATCGCGCCTTCGACGGCCTTATCCAGGTCCGCGTCGTCGAACACGATGAACGGCGCGTTGCCGCCCAGTTCCAGCGAGACTTTCTTGATGTCCTTGGCGCATTCCGACATCAGCTGACGACCGATTTCGGTCGAACCGGTGAAGGATAGTTTGCGCACGATCGGGTTGCTGGTCAGCTCGCTGCCGATGTCGCCGGCGCTGCCGGAGACCACGCTGAACACGCCCGCAGGAATGCCCGCGCGCTGAGCCAGTTCGGCCAGTGCGAATGCGGAGAACGGAGTTTGCGAAGCAGGCTTGAGCACCATGGTGCAACCGGCGGCCAATGCCGGGCCGGCTTTACGGGTGATCATTGCCGCCGGGAAGTTCCACGGAGTGATAGCTGCGGTCACGCCGATTGGCTGCTTGATCACGATCAGGCGCTTGTCTGGCTGGTGGCCCGGAATCACGTCACCGTAGATACGCTTGGCTTCTTCGGCGAACCACTCGATGAACGAAGCGGCGTAAACGATTTCGCCCTTGGCTTCGGCCAGCGGCTTGCCTTGCTCGAGGGTCATCAGGCGCGCGAGGTCGTCCTGGTTCTCGATCATCAGTTCGAACCAGCGACGCAGCTTGCCGGCGCGCTCTTTGGCGGTCAGGGCACGCCAGGCCGGCAGCGCTTTGTCAGCAGCTTCAATGGCACGGCGGGTTTCGGCGGCGCCCATTTTTGGCACGGTACCGAGAATTTCGCCGGTGGCCGGGTTGTTGACCTTGATCGTCTGACCGTTGTCCGCATCGACCCAAGCGCCATCAATGAAGGCTTGCTGGCGGAACAACAGGGTGTCTTTAAGCTGCATGTCGGCTTTCCTTAACAGCACCGCGGCCTGCGCGGAGCAAATTATGATTGTAGAAAGGCGCCTCGCAAGGCTGCCGTCAGGGAAATCAGTGACCGGGCGTGGCGCATCGACAGTGCACGATTCGAAACACCGGCGCTTCAACGCCCGGTCAACGAGCGTTTGAAATCTCAAACGGATCGTAGGATCAAAGGGGGTAAAGGACAATAGGTCGTTCGAAAAAAAGAACAAAAACGGCGTGTTTGTGGAATTTTTCAGATCAACGAGCCTAAAGCCTCAGCCGCAACAAAACCTTAGAACAGTCCCGAGAAAGCGCCAAGCGAGGGTTTTGCAGGACGTTACCGCTTTATGGAATGCAGCGATTTCAGCCGACACGCGCACTGACAATACCCGCTCAAACCCAGCATGGACGCCCCGAGCCGACCTAGGTATGATGTCGCCCGCTGCACCAGTAGCTCAGCTGGATAGAGTACTGCCCTCCGAAGGCAGGGGTCGTGGGTTCGAATCCCGCCTGGTGCACCATTGATTTAAACGAGAAAGCCCCGGACTGTGATGGTCCGGGGCTTTTTTGTGGGCGATGCAAAGGGACTGGAACGACGTCACTCCGTCGTCCAGTCGAACTCGTCGTAATCATCGTCATCCTCTTCCTCCTCAACCTCCTCAAAAACGTCGTCTTCATCAACGACATCCTCTTCCGACTGGTTAAGCAGAAATTCCTTACGCGTCTCGGTAATCGCTCGGCGCATCTCTTCGCCCTTCTCCGGGCAGTTGAGCAGTTGGGCGATGCGGTCAATTTTTGCTGCCACGTTGTCCTCCAGCGCATCGGCAATGCCCCGATAGTGCGCGTTTTTGCGGGGCAATGCCAAATGGCTGGGGGATCAGGCAGTCATTTTTTTCGCAACTGCTCGAGTCGGGCGTCGAGATCGGCGTTCGGGTAGCGTTTGTGCAGGTTGTTGAAGAGGCTGTCGGCGGCTTGCGATTGGCCGGATTCGCGCAGGCGCAGGACTTCGTGCAGTTGCGCGTCGAGGCCGTTGGCCGGGGCGGCGGCGCGTTTGCTGAATTTGGCTTCATCGGCGCTGATGACTTGATCTTGCATCGGCGCAGCCATTTCCATCATCGGCGCAGGTGCCGGCATGGCGCCGGCCGGAGCGGACAATCGGTGCAGTTGCGCTGAGTCCGTGTCGGTCATAGGTACGGCAAGTTCGGGGGCTGGGGCGTAGTCGTACTGGCGCAGCGGTTCAGGGGCGCGCTGTACCAGCGACAACATCAGTGCCACGCCGACGAGGCTGGCGAACACGACTTGCCAGCGTGGTTTGCGGCATAGATCCAGCCAGCGTTGCCAAAGGGTTGATTTCGGCGCAGGAGTTTGACGATGCGCAGCGTTGAGGATCAACGCATCCATGTGCGCTGGCGGTTCGGCGTTGTGCTGTTCGCGCACATGCTTGATCAGCGGATCTTCGGGTGTCTGGCGGGCGTCAGTCATGTCAGTACCTCCTCGGCCAGCAGCCGACGCAGTTTTTGCTGGGCGTAGCGCAAGCGGCTTTTGACGGTTTCCAGCGGTGCTTCGGTGAGGCTGGCGATTTGTGCCAGGTCGAGGTCGCCGTGGGCGCGCAGCAGGAACACTTCGCGCTGGTCGGCGGGCAGGGTTTGCAGGGCACTTTCCAGGCGCTGGCTGTCACGGCTGAGAGTGAGCAATTGTTCGGGATCGTGCATCTCATCGCTGACCGCGTGATTTTGCTCGTCGTAGCTGTCGTGCAGCGGTTGCCGGGCGCCGTGTTTACGCCAGTGATCGATCAGGCGATTACGCGCAATCTGGAATAGCCATGTACGAAATGTCGCCCGTCCTTGCGGCTGACTGGCGCTGCGAATCAGGCTCAGCCAGGTCTCCTGAAATACTTCGTCGGCCAGTTCCGGTTTGCCGCTCAATCCGAGTAGAAACCGGTATAAGCCTTGGCGATGGCGGGCATACAAGATCTCGAACGCGGCGCCGTCGCCCTCGCGATAACGCGCCAGCAGCGACTCATCGCTGCTGGCGGTTGAGCTGTCTGCCGAGGCAAACAGCTGACTGATGAAGCCTTTCAGACGACTCACTTATTCAATCCGTTGCTCAGTGGGCTGTACGTTCGCTGCGGTTGAGCTGCGCAGGCTCTGCGCCAGCTCGACCAGTTGCACGAACTCGTTGCGCAGGCCAAAGCGATCATCGCCACGAGCGCCACGGGCCAGTGTCTCCGTATCTTTCAGGCTGAAGTCGCCGGTATAGCGACCGTCCTTAAGCTGTTGGGAAAACGCAGCAACGGCAGCGGCAAAGCGCAGGTCTTCGCTGGCAGGCGCGACCTGATTGGCGATGGGCCGCTCGATCAGCAGACTTTTCCCACCTTCAGGCTGTTGATAACGCACACGCAGCATCGCCAATTCTCCGTTCTTCCCGGAAACAACCGGCTCCGACTTGCCGTAACGCAGCGGCTCCAGCCAGCCCTTCTCGCCTGCCGGAACAATTTCATACAGTGCGGTCACCGTGTGCCCTGCGCCGATTTCGCCGGCATCGACTTTGTCATTGCTGAAATCCTCACGCTGCAACGCACGGTTTTCGTAGCCGAGCAGGCGATATTCGCTGACCTGCGCCGGGTTGAATTCCACCTGCAGTTTGACGTTTTTTGCCACCACGGCGAGGGTCGAACTCAACTGATCCACCAATACTTTGCGTGCCTCGCGCAGGTTGTCGATGTAGGCGTAGTTACCGTCGCCAGCGTCGGCCAGTTGTTCCATCAGGTGTTCATTGTAGTTATCCACACCAAAACCCAGGGTCGTCAGCGAAATCCCGGTTTTGCGTTTATCCACAGCCATTTGCTTGAGGCTGTCGAAGTCGCTGACGCCGACATTGAAGTCGCCATCGGTGGCCAAGAGGATGCGGTTGATGCCTTTGGGAATAAAAGCTTGTTGTGCCATTTGATAGGCTAACTCGATGCCTGACGCGCCAGCAGTCGAACCGCCGGCAGTCAATTGTTCGATAGCTGTACGAATTTTCGCTTTCTCGCGTCCGGAAGTCGGCTCCAGCACCACTCTCGATTCACCGGCATACACCACCAGCGAAACGCGATCCTGATCGCGCAATTGATCGACCAGTAATTTCAGCGTGCTTTTGACCATCGGCAGGCCTTCGCGGCGGTCCATCGAGCCGGACACGTCGACCAGAAATACCAGATTGGCCGGGGCCAGTTCTGTCACCGCGCGCTCGGATGCCTTGATACCGATGCGCAGCAAGCGGGTGCGCGGGTTCCATGGCGAAGCGGCCAGTTCTGTGGTCACGCCAAACGGCGAGCCGTCGCTCGGCAACGCGTAGTCATAAGGGAAGTAATTGACCATTTCCTCCAGCCTTACCGCGCCTTCCGGTGGCAAACGTCCCTGATTGAGCAGGCGACGGACGTTGGCATAAGCGCCCGTGTCGACGTCGGCACTGAACGTAGAAACCGGCGTCTCGGCGACGCTGTGGATCGGGTTATCGGCCAACGTCTGATACTGCTCGCGCTGCTCGTCGCGATAGCCTTGTGGATAACTTTCACTCAACGGCATCGGCGCACTGCCCGCATTAGGCATCTTGTACAGCGCGCGTTTGGCCATTGAGCTGTCAGCCATCACGGCTTCCTGCTGAACCAGCACCTCAGGCTGCGCCGGCGCTGGCACAGCAGCGGAATCGGGTGTGGACGAAGCACCGCAACCGGTGAGCGCCAGCAGCACAGCAACCGCAACAGGACGCAAAAGAGCAAGTGACATGGGGGCTGACCTCAGGATGAAATTGATCATTCATCCACTGAGACGGGCAGCCCTTTCAGTTCGGGTTAAACGCCGCTAAAAATATTTTCAGCGGTGATAACGCCGCACCGCACTGCTGTTACGCAGCACATGGCCTTTGATTTTTTCCATCAGCTCGGCGCGGGTCAGACCGGCGGGCAAGGCGTCTGGTGCCAGATCCAGTGCGTAGATCTGGATGATGTAGTGGTGCGCACTGTCGCCCACTGGCGGGCACGGCCCCATGTAATGGGTGTTGCCCTTGCTGTTGGTGCCGCCAACACCCTCGAAGGCGGATTTCGCCCCGACGCCCGCCGCAATCTGGTGTGTGGTGGCTTTGATGCCGTAGTGAATCCAGTGATCGACTCCCAGGCCTTTCTGGCCGTCAGGATCGTGCATGACGATCGCGTAACTCTGGGTCGCGGCGGGGCCGGCATTCCAGCTCAGGGCCGGCGACTGGTTCTTGCCGCCGCAACCGGGGGCATCGCTGGCGGCTGCCGAGGTGAACAGGCGGTTATCGGAAACACCCGGGATGTTCAGGGTGAAACGCTCTTGGGCCTGCGCCGGAAACTGCACGCAAAGGGTGACGGCGAGGGCCGCCAGCCATGGGTTGAGAGAGGTCAATCGGGTCATTCCGGGAGCACCTTGTGCAGTTGGGCCGTCGTCGGCTTGCAAACTATAGCTGTACCGTTCGTGCCGTGGCAGTAGCAAATGGCTGAACCTCGGATTACTGCGCAAACTCACAAGAGAAATGCCCGCGAGGAAGCCGAACATGTCCCTGCACCGTGTCGCCCTTATTGCCGATGTCCCTGAAGAGCGTGGCCTGCAAGTTGAAATCGGCGACTGCAAGATTGTGCTGTTGCGCACCAATGGCCAGATACGTGCCTTTCAGGGCGAATGCCCACATGCCGGGGCGCCGCTGGCTGACGGTGCGTTGTGTCACGGACGCCTGATCTGCCCGTGGCACAAGGCTGCGTTTCGGGCGGAGGATGGCGCGCTGTGCGAGCCACCGGCCCTCGACAGCCTCAAGCGCTACCCGCTAGAGCTGCGTGGCGATGAGGTTTGGGTCGATGATCAGCCGATGCCGCATCCGCATACACCTCCAGCGGATGATTCGCGCACTTTTGTGATCGTCGGTGCCGGCGCAGCAGGTACGGCGTGCGCGGCGGCGTTGCGGGAGAAGGGCTTTGGTGGCCGGATCGTGATGATCGATCGCGAGGCGCAGGCCGGTTACGACCGTACAGTGCTGAGCAAGTTTGTCCTCGCCGGGGAGATGCCCTCACAAGAAACACCGCCGCTGCGGGAGGATGACTTCTATAAAGCGCAGCGCATTGAACGCCAACCAGGCGAGATCAGATCAATCGATGCGCCGAACAAAACCCTGCACCTTAGCGACGGTCAGTCTCTGCGCTACGACGCGGCGGTGCTCGCGACCGGCGGCGAGCCCAATCCGTTGAAGTTGCCCGGCGCCGACTTGCCGCAGGTATTCATGCTGCGCGCCAAAGCCCAGGCAGAACGCATCATGAACGCCGCCAAACCGGAGCAACGCGCCGTGATCATCGGTGACAGCTTCATCGCCCTCGAATGCGCCTCGGCTCTGCGCCAATACGGCCTCGACGTCACGGTACTCGCGCGCCACGCCATACCGTTCGCGGCTCAGTTCGGCGAGGCCGTGGGCAAGGCGATCCGCGCCCTGCACGAACAGAACGGGGTGAAATTCATCACCGAGCACGCAGCCACCGAGATCATCGGCGACGGCAAGGTCGAGGCGGTGCTGCTGGACAATGGCCTGCGTCTTTCGGCGGATCTGGTGCTGGCCGGGGTCGGCGTGCACCCGGCCACCGAGGCATTCGCATCACTGCCGAAAGAAAAAGATCAGTCATTGCGCGTCGATGACGGCATGCGCGTCACCGAAGGCGTATGGGCCATCGGCGATATCGCCACGTTCCCGTTGAACGGCCAGTTGCAACGTATCGAGCACTGGCGCCTGGCTCAGCAGCACGCACGCATCGCTGCTGCCAACATGCTCGGTGGCGATGAACATTACCTCGACGTACCGTTCTTCTGGACCTGGCACTTCGGCAAGAATTACGACTATCTTGGGCATGCCGAACATTGGGATGAGGTGGAGTTTCTTGGCGAACCCGAGCAACCGCCGTTCATTGGTCTGTTCGGTAGAAACGGTGTGCTGGTTGCTGCAGTCGCTTGCGAGAAGGAACGGACGATGGCGCTGCTGGCCGAGCGAATGAAGCAACCGCTGGCAATGGAAGAGGCCTGGACACTGGTCCGCGATTACGCTTGATCGTTCCCACGCTCCTGCGTGGGAATGCAGCCCGTGACGCTCCGCGTCACTGGACGCGGAGCGTCCCAAGAGGCATTCCCACGCAGAGCGTGGGAACGATCAATTAACGAAGCAAGGGCTCCCGATTGTCATCATCTTCAGCATGCAGAAAGATCACACGCGGATGCTCGAGCGGTGCCAATGGTGGAGGCAACTCTTCCTTTTGCACCGGCCAGAAATGCGTCACCACATGGCTGATGTCGCCTTCCTGATCGTTATGAATGGTCATCACCCCGGGCGTGCGCAGCTTTTGAAAGCGGTCATCGCAGAGTTTGAAACTCTTGCTCAGCCCTTCATCGTCAATCACCGGCGACGGCAGCCTGCGCTGGGCAAAACTGCGACTCTTGCGCTGCTGATAACGCGCCCAGGAAATCAGAATCACCGCGTTGACCAAGGCAATCCACAGATAAATCTGCAGGGTACCCAGCGCGTCGAACGCCGATTTATCGATCAGCGGCCCGCCCGCATGGGTTTCGACCAGCGGCCACAAGCCACGGATCAGTAGAAACAGCAGGCCAATCCAGGCCAGCACGGTGAGGATCACATCGATCACTACCAGAAAGGGCCGCTGGCGAGTCCGGATGATTTTCATTTTATGACCTCCTCTTCGTCGTCGCCGATCGGTTTGATGCCCCGATCAGGACTGACCCAACGCGCACGTTTCTGATGTTGGCCGAACAGCACTTTGGGGAAGCTGACCAGCGTGGTCAGCAGGCTGATAAGCCAGAACACCAACGGATACCAGACCACCCAGAACATCGTGCGGCCCAATCCCGGCTCATAGCGCCGGTCGATGACGATGCTGACCGCGAACTGCACGAGGCAGACAAAGGCCAGCAGCAACCCGGTAAATGCCGGCGGCATCAGGTGATCCACCGCGATGGCTTCCGGCATGACCACAAACTTGCCGACGCCCCAGAAAATCACCGACAGCAGGAAGGTAAACGCCCAACCGGTCGACAGGCAGTATTCGAAGAGCAGCGGCCACAGGTAACGATGGCGGTACTGCCAGATGCCACGGATGTTTTTGAACAGCACTTCGGCACCGCCCTGCGCCCAGCGCAGTCGTTGCTTCCATAGCCCGCCGAGGGTTTCCGGCATCAGAATCCAGCACAGCGCGCGCGGCTCGTAGAAGATGCTCCAGTGATCGAGTTGCAGCTTCCAGCTGATATCGATGTCTTCGGTGATCATGTCCGGGCTCCAGTAACCGACGCGGTTCAGCGCGGTACGACGGAACGCGACGATCACCCCGGAGACGGTGAAAATCCGCCCGAACACCCGTTGCGTACGCTTAATGAGCCCGATGATCGACGAGAACTCACCGACCTGAACCCGCCCAACCAGCGTCGAACGCGTACGAATCCGTGGGTTACCGGTCACCGCGCCGAGGCGTGCGTTATCCAGCATCGGTGCAACCAGATAGGCTGCGGTGTTCGGCGCCAGCAGCGCATCACCGTCGATGCACACCAGATACTCACTGCGCGCGGCAATCGCGCCCATGCGCAGAGCGACAGCCTTGCCCTGGTTTTCCGCCAGATGCAGCACGCGCAGACGCGGGTCTTCCTTGGCCAGCGCATCGAGCACTTCGGCGGTGTTGTCCTTGGAGCCGTCGTTGATCGCGATGACTTCGATGTTCGGGTAGTGCTGAGCCAGCGCCGCGTGGATGGTGTCGGCGGCGTTGTCACCTTCGTTGTAGCAAGGGATCAGGATCGAGATCAGCGGCTCGCCTTCCAGCGGCGGCGGCAAGGTGTCGTCCTGCCACGGCCAGTGGCGCTCCCAGTGCAGCCAGAAATACAAGCCACCGGCAATCCACAACCCGGACATGAACAACGGGTAGAAGAACACGAAGTCCATCAGGAACTGTCCGGTCACCAGGAAGATCAGCCCCAGCGGTACGCCGAGGACGATCGCCAGAACAAGCAGGGCTAACAGTCTATCCAGCATGTTATGGATTCCATTTGTTGGAGAGTGCAGGCCTTACGGTTTTCAGGTCCGGCAGGTTGTCGAGGAAGTTGTCCGGGTAGTAACCGAAACTGGTCGCGCCCTGACGCTTGAGGCGACCCATCCAGTCCGCAATCACCGCAGCGTCAATGTCGGCCTGATCCTTTTTCGTCCAGTCGCGTGCCTGCAATTCGAACACCGTGCGATCCAGCGCGCCGGGGCGCTTTTTGACCGTGGCCACCAGCGCTTCCAGCCACGGGCCGGACTCTGCCCGGGTCTGTTTTTCCATCAGCGGCATGGCCATCGGTGCCGTCCAGTCGTAGGTCACGAGGAAGTCATCGAGGTTCTGTGCGTACCATGCTTCGCTCTCGGGGTTGAGCATCGGCTCGGCGAAGATGTTGCGCGCGGTCTGCACTTGCGGACCGCGAATCGCACGGACTTTGGCGGTCAGCTCGTTGGTGAAGTCGATGAGGTATTGGCTCTTGAAGCGCGTCCAGCGCTGCATCGCTGCAGGATCGTCGCGCAATGCGGCGATCGAACCTGGCAAACCGTGGGCAGCGTAGGCTTTCAAGGCTTCAGGACCGGCATCTTCGAAATCCGACAGTACCGCGTCGTCGTGATAGAGAATGCCGTTGACCGAGGTCAGGCGCGCCACGTCTTCGTAGATTTCACCGATGATCCGTCGCACTTCAGGATCGAACGGCGACAAGCGTTGGTACTGATCCGGATCCACCGAGGTGATGCCGGTTTTCGGGTCCCAACGGGTCACACGCGGCAGTTTCGAGTCGAGACCAAAACTCAGCACCGGCATCCACGCGAAGACCTTCACGTTAGCGCGGGTACGCAGTTGCCAGGCGACGCGGTTGAAAATATCCGCACGCACCGGCAAGTGACGGTTGGGGAAGTACAGCGAATGCACCAGGCCATCGCCCTTGGGATCGGCGAAGGCTTGCAGGAACACCGTGTTGGCGCCCAAGTCAGCGATGCGCTGCACCAGTTTTCCGAGGTTGATGTCCTGCTGCGCCGGATCCGGGTCGTAAACGTTGTCCAGATCAACATGCACAACGCGCATGACGAAATCCGACTGCACGTCGACGATACTGTTGGCGAAACGCTCGCCGTCAGGATCCGAAGCGACGAGAAAGCGCGGGCTGCTCATCAGGTTGTCGAGGGCGTCGAGACCGTCTTCGAGGGTCAGGGCCATTTCGTAGCCCGCCTCGCCGACTACCGTCAGCGATGTGCCGTCCGCCGCGCCATACGGCCAGACCCAGACGCGTGGTTTGTTGCCGGTGACCTTGCGGATTTTTTCCGAGATGTTGTTCACGTCGGTGCGGATCCGTGCCTGGAAATCTGCCTCGGATTCATAACGCTTGGTCACTGGGTCATAACGCCGGGTGGCCGCCGCAGGCTGCAGATTGCCCTGCGGGTTGGCCAAAATACCTTTGTGATTGGCGTCGGTGTGAGCAGCGATTTCCACCAGCCCGGAGCGTGAGATTTCGCGGATCTGATCCCAGGTCAGAAAGTCGGAACGCGCACGCGGAGCACCGGCGAAATCCACCGGTTGATTGAGCGGCGTGTCGATCCAGCTGCCGACCGGCGCCAGCAAGGCATGCCAGTTATAGGCGCGCAGCACCGGCAGTACGCGGGTGTAGAAACTCGAATAACCGTCGTCGAAGCTGAGCAGGATCGCTTTCGCCGGTAGCTCCGGACCACCCTTGCGCGCGGCCATGATCTGGTCGACGGTGACCGGTTTGTAGCCGTTCTCGCGTAGCCACGCGAGTTGCTCGATCATGCGCTCGGTGCGCACCGCCACCACGGCCTGATCAGGATCGCGGTCTTCGACGTCGTGATAGGCAATGCCGAGCACGTGATTTTTCGGCCATGGTTTTTCGCTGGCCGCCAGCGGACGCTCGGACGGCGGCGCGAAGGCCGGGGCTTGCTGGGCGCAGGCGCTGATCAGCAGCACTCCCAGCAGAAGGATGAAACGCGAAATCAAAGGCATCTTCAAACTCTTCTAGAAGCGGAAAGTGAGGTCGACGAGCAGACGCAGATCGGTCTCCCGATCACCGTCGTAAGGCCGGTTGATCACACTGAACAAACCGCCCACCTCGAACACGTCGTTCCAGGCATAACGCTGGCCGTAACCGAGCAGGGCCATGCCGCTGGTGCCGTGCTCACGCTGGCTGTACGTGCCCGCACCGGCCTGGAATTGTTGGCTCCAGGCCGTTTCGTAGCGGTGGTAGAGCACGTGATTGACGTTGACCAGCGGCATCACGCTGAAGTCGGATTTCGGGTTGAAGTACGGCACGTCATCGGACTTGGAGTTGTGGCTGGTGCCGACTTCCAGTCCCGCATCGACCTGCACGTTCGGTGCGCTGTAGACGCCCTCGCGACCGGTGAGCAAGGCTTCGACGCGGTTGTTGCCGTCGCTGAAGTGCGAGGGGCTTACCGACAGTTTCCACTCGCGGCTTTCGTTGGCGCGCCAGCGAATGAAACCGCTGCCGCCATTGGCCTTGATGTCACTGTTGAGCGCGCGCAGCGGCGTCTCGGCCGAGAGGTATTCGAGGCTGCCGCCGTACTGCCAGTGATCGTTGATGTCACGGGCGATCGCCAGCCGTGCGCCCTGCTTGTCGCCGAAACCGTAATCGTGACTGGACACTTCGGCTTCAAGGGTCATGTCACGAGTGCGGCGTTCCAGGCCAACACGCTGAAAGCGGTGGTGCCCGGTGCCTTCGGCGAAGTCGCCGGTGGCATACCCGGCCCCGGCGAACACGCGCCAGTCTTCATTGATGGGCGGGCTGTACAGGGTGGTCTGGATACCAAAATCGCGGCTGCCGCTGACAGCACCGGCATCGCCACTGCCACCACCGCTAGCCTTGCCGCCGTAGGCTTCGACGCGCAGCTCGGACATGTCATGCACTTCGCGCTCACGGGCCAGACGCTGTACCTGGCGGTTATCCGGATAGCGTGCGACGACGTCGTCGGTCAGCGCATCCATTTGCCGCCATTCCTGTAATTCCATCGCGGTGTGGGCCTGGCCAATTTCCAGGCCCATGGCGCGTGGCACCATGCTCTCGGTTTCCTTGAGCTGCATTTCTGCGCGGCGCGGCCAGTTACGGGCCAAGTATAAATCGGCCTGAGCCAGACGCAAACCGACGTTACCCGGCGCCTGATCGACCAGCGTCTGCAAGCGCTCCTCGCCATGGGGCAAGTCAGCGCTGTAAGTGCCGGCCTGAGCGGCGAGTTGCTGGGCGTCCATCCATTCATCGTTGGGGTTGCCGATCGGCAAACCCTTGAGTTCGACACGCGGACGCTGGGACTTGGCGGCGTCCTCGGCGACTTTGCGCGCCTCATCAGCGCGGTCGCTTTCCAGCAGCGAGTAGTACAGCGCAGTGGTGTCTACGAGTCGGTCACCGACATCGGCGTCCGGCGCCGCCAGCACTTGGCGATAAAGGTCGGTGGCGATTTCCGGCTGACGTTGATCCAGATACGACGCCGCTACCCAGCGCAGGGCGTAGGTCGGAATCCTCACGCCTTCGGCTTGCAGCTTCTGGTATTCGCTGATGACGTCGGCGGTACGCGCCCGGGCCTTGAGCGCGCCCATGCGGTCGATGCGCCAGCGAATCACGTCGTCGTGAGCCGTGGCGTCCGGTGTCCAGGTGGCGAGCAGCTTGTCGTAATCGGCCAGTGCGCGGTCGGCGATGACGTAGCGTTCTTTTTCACTGCGGGTGGCGAGTTCGGCGAGCCGCACGCGCTCGGCGGCCAGATCACCTTCGAGGCGACGCAACGTGACCGGATCGATCAACCCCGGACGCTGATTGGCCAGACGCAGCGCCGGTTCCGGCAAACGCGCCTTTTGCAGAGCAACCACGTATTCGCGAGCGACTTCCGGCTTGCTGCCGGCGCGCTTGAAGGCCTGATCGTATTCGAACAGGGCGTCGTAAGGTTTGTTGGCACGGGTCAGGGCGTAGCCCAAGGCGAGACGGCGCGACGGATCATCAGGTTTGGCCGCCACCAGCGCTTTGGCGCGGCTTACCGCTTGGTCGGGCTTGCCGGCGTCAGCCTGAGTCAGGGCCAGCCCGAGCTGCAGGTCAGCATTATCCGGCTCCCGCGCCAAGGCCTTGTTGTAGACCTGCGTGGCTTGATCCCAACGCTTGAGGTTGCGATAGGCACGGGCGGTGGCGGTCAGTGCCTGCACCGGCAGGACGCGATCGCGGCCCTGGGCTTCATAGACTTGCAGCACTTCGGCGTCGAGGCCGGCCCAACTGGCGATCTGCAAGTGATCGCTGATCTGCCCGGAGGTCGACTGGCCGGGGGGCACCTGGCGCAAAACCGTCAGCGCAGGCGTGGTTTGCCCGGCACGGGCGTCGCGCACCATTTGATCGTAGGGTGTGTCGGCAAACGCCAGCGCCGGCCAGAGCAATTGGCTGCACAGCGCGACTCGGAACAAAGGGCGTAAACCACGATGTAATACAGGAACATCAATACGCGGCATGCGTCAGCATCCTTACATGGCCAGCCGGGTCGCAATGCCCTCCTTGCCCATTCGTAACGGTGGCCGCCAATGCACATGCAACGGCCAAGCTTAGTCAGGCAGTTTTGCACGCAAGCGCAGACCGATCTCTGGAACACAATAATTGTTCAGAATCGTGCTGGCGGTTCAGCCGAAAACCCGAACGCCAGACAGCAAAACGCCCGGCGTCCGTGCGATACGGAGGCCGGGCGTTGCTATTAAGAGCGCAGGATTACTGCACTTGCGTGACGCCGGCGAACTTGTTCATCAGGAAGCCGACGAACTGCTCGACGGTCATCTTCTGGCCGTTGAATTCGACCTGATTGGCGGCGTAATGCAACTTGGTCACGACGTTGCTGCCGTCGACGACCGCCAGCTGCGAACCGACCGCCATGCCCGCGAACATGTCGGCGGCTTCCTTGGACTGATCGACAATGGCTTTGGCGTCAGTCTGACCATCCAACTGTGCCTGCACGCTGAGCAGATCGACCAGCATCGGCTTGGACACCTGAATATTCAGGTCCAGCAGTGCGATCAGTTGTTTGCCCAGTTGATCTGTCGGCAAGTCCAACGATTGCGGCTTGGTCAGGTCGATCACCAGATTGGCCTTGCTCTCGCCGTTGGCGGTGTTGAACGAGAGGTTTTCCAACGCAAACTGTGGGCCGGCAGCCAGCAGTTTTTGCAGGTCGGCTTTGACTTGCGCATTTTCCGCTTCGGTCAGGTTCAGCTCTGGCGCAGGCAAGCCCTGGGCTGCAGCCTCGGCGGCGGCTTTTTCGTACGGCTGCAATTTGGTCTGGTAGATCTGCATCAGCGACATGGTCGACGGGATGTCGAGGTTTTTCAGGCTCATGGCCATATTGGCCGAGCCGATTTTCTTTTCGTTGAGGCTGACTTCGCCAATCTTGTAATCAGCACGACCCGAAGCATTGCTGCCGGTTTCTTCGGTGAGGTTCTTCATTTCGAAGTTCTTCACACCGAGCACCGATTGCTTGGTGCCGAAGGTGGTTTTGCTGTTGGTCAGCACCAGGGTGTTTTCCCCGGTGTAGTAGCCGTAGCTGCTCTTGGCGAGGTTGCTGGCCAGGGTCAGACCGTTGAGTTCGACCTGCACCGGCGCCTGGTCTTCAGCGACGGTCACCAGTTTCAGATTGTCCATGTAGCCGTCCGCCTTGACCTTCTGCGCTTTGGCGTTGGCGGAAATGTTCATGGTCAGGCCGGAAAACTTCAGGCTCGACTGCTCATCCAGTGCGGTTTCGAACGGCAGCAGATCGAGGGTGCTGGTGGTGGATTCGTCGTAGCCGATGCTGGTCACGCCTTTCAGCGGCGCGGCGCCCTTGGTGGCGGCGAACCATTTCTCGGTGGCCGGATTCTTTTCCAGCTCGTAGTTGCTGGTGGCCATGACCGGCAGCCATTTCAGCGAAACCAGACGCGAGAACGGCAGCGGGCCATGTTCGATGTGATCAACGAACAGCAGTTCGACCGGCGCATCACCGAACATCTCGCCTTCACCTTTGAGGCGATAGTGCGCGGTGCTGGTGAAGGTGTGGCGTTCCAGCGACACCAGTTCCAGCGACGCGGTGCCATTGGAACCGGCCATGGCGGTTTGCAGCTCCTGGTTGGCATTGCTGACGGCGTTGTTCAACACGCCTTCGATCTTGGTCCCGGTGTACCAGGCCCCGCCCGCGCTGATCGCACCGATGGCAACAACAATTCCGAGAAGCACGCCTGCTGATTTATTCATGAATGACCTGATCGATTTCCGTGGCTGTGAGTGTGGTCGTCTTCCCTGAACCCGTGACCGGGTCGCGGCTCGACTGCGCTGAATTCAGCGGTGGAGATTAGCACCGGGCGCGCAAGACGGCCCAATGTTTAAAGGTTAAAGAGTGTCTATGGGAATTGTGGACAGTTGACAGGCGGGAAGAGTTTCGGTGTTTTTAAAAGTCGCCATCGCTGGCAAGCCAGCTCCCACAGGGATCTTGGGTGAACACAAATTCTGTGAACACCGGAAAACCTTGTGGGAGCTGGCTTGCCAGCGATGGGGCCAGATGATTCAGCAGAGAATCAGGAATACTGAACCTCAATCTCATCCAGCTGATGATCAAAGCTTTTCAGCCGCGCGGTCCAGGTATACACCAGCACTTCAAAGTCCCGATCAATCACCGCCCCGCCGGGCCCGTCAGCGCGCGGGTCGCAGAAATCCAGTTGATAACGCTCACGGGCCATGGCCGTCGCGACATCGGACAGTTCCCGGGCATTGTTGAGCCAGTGCCAGCCCTCGTCGGCGATCTGCTTGTCGAGTTCCAGGCATTGTTTTTTCAGCGCTTCGAGGCTTTTTTCCAGCGGCGTGCCGGTGAGTTCGCCCATGACTTCGGCGAAGGTCCGCCCCGGCTGCCAGTAACTGCCCCAGAAATAACGGTCGAATACGGTTTCGACCCGGCGCAGGGCGACTTTGGTGTCCCAGATCAGCACCAGGGTCTTGCCCTGTTCAAGCTGCCGTTTTTTGACCCGCTGCACCTGGATTGACGCCCATGCTACGACGACGATTGCCATGACCGCGATCAGCGCCGTCACGCTGTCGAGAAAGATCATGGCCTTGTCGATCTGGTGGGCCAGCATGATGCCGTAGAAATAGGTGGCCGACAGCAGCACCAGCGCTGCAAGGGCGCACCAGAAGCCGAGAGCGTAAGGGTTTTTCATTATTGGTTTCCCCTAGACCAGCGCTAGCAATGTGCGCTGGAAGGGGGCTTTGCACGGGGCGCCCTTCCAACACTTCAAAGCATAGCAACGGCCTCAGGGTTTGCTGGCGCTTGCAGCGTTCGTTCGTCCGCTTTCCCAACCGCCGCCCAAGGCAAGGAACAAATCGATCTGGCTCATCGCAACCTGGGTGTTGGCGGCGGCCAATTGCGCGGTGACGTCCGTGTAGGTGCGCGTTGCTTGCAGGTCAGCGAGGAATGACTCGCGGCCGGCCTGGAAGAAGCGGTGGATCTGGTCGGCGGCCAGTTTCGCTGACTGCTCGGCATCGGCCAGTGCGTCGCGGCGTTGCAGCAAGGCGCTGTACTGGGCCAGACCGGTCTGGGTTTCGCGAATGGCGTTGAGCACCACGCCGTCGAAGTGCGCCAAGGCGCCTTGGGTGGTGGCTTCGGCCTCACGGATGCGTGCACGGGCGCCGTTGGTCGGCACTTTCCAGCTCAGCGATGGGCCGAAGCCCCAGCGGTTGGTCGACGGATCACCCAAGTCATCGATAAGACCAACAGTGCCGATGGTCGCGCCGAAACTGATGTCCGGATACAACTCGCCAGTGGCGACGCCGATCCCGGCGGTCGAAGCGGCCAGACGACGTTCGGCCTGGCGAATGTCCGGGCGACGTTTGAGCAGCGCAGCACCATCGCCGACCGGCACCAATTGGGCGATTTTCGGCAATTCGGCGCAGGTGGCGGTGCCGGCCGGCAATTGATCGACCGGTTTGGCCAGCAGCATCGACAGACGGTACAACCCAGCTTGACGGGCCGCTTCATAGCGCGGCAGTTCGGCGCGCAGGGATTTGAATTGGGTTTGCGAGCGAGTCACCTGAGTTTCATCGCCGCGGCCGGCATCGCGCAGACGCTGAATCAGCGTGGTGCCTTGCGATTGCAGGTCGAGAGAGTGCTGGGCGATCTCCCGTTCTTCGTTGGCCGCGCAGACTTGGGTGTAAGCACGCACGACGTCTGCTACCAAGGTGATTCGCGCCGTGTCTGCTGCGGCCTGGGTCGCGTCGGCATTGGCCTTTGCACCTTCGATGCCACGCTGCAAGGTGCCCCACAGATCGAACTGATAAGAAGCGCTGATGCCGATGTCGCCGACGTTATCGACCGGGACTTTTTCCGGCAGCAAGAATGCCTGACCAGACTCTTGCAAACGCTGCGCCCCCATCTTCACACCCGCGCTCCAGCCGCCCGCTGCTTCGGCCTCATCGACCTGAGCGCGAGCCCGTTGCAGGTTCGCCGCCGCTACGCGCAAATCGGTGTTGGAGGCCATGGCCTGCTGCACCAGTTGATCCAGCCGCGCATCCTTATAAAGACGCCACCAATCCGCGGGCACAGGCGCCGAGACCACCGGCTTACCCGCCACCGCCAGCTCACCCTGAAAATCCTTGCGCTGAACCGCTGCCTCCTCAGGCACGTGATAGTCCGGCCCGACCATCTGACAGGCCGACAGCATCACGCCCAACCCGGCGATCATCAGCGCCCTGCTCATTGCGCGGGCTCCTGCTTCTTATCGTCGACTTTTGAATCTTCGATGATCGACACCGTGGCGGTACGCCCGGCGATCATGCGGAAGTCTTCCGGCACGTCGTCAAAGGCAATCCGCACCGGAATCCGCTGCGCCAGCCGCACCCAGCTGAACGCCGGGTTGACGTTCGGCAACAGGTTGCTGCCGCTGGTGCGGTCGCGGTCCTCGATACCGGCAACGATGCTTTCGACATGCCCGCGCAATTTCGCGCGGTCGCCGATGACACGGATATCCACCGACTGGCCGACATGAATGCCGTCGAGTTTGGTCTCCTCGAAATAGCCGTCGATGTGAAACGAATTGCTGTCGACCACCGACAACACCGGACGCCCGGCCGTGACGAATTCCTGCGGACGCGGCGCGCGGTCGTTGACGTAACCGTCCACCGGGCTGCGGATCACCGAGCGATCGAGGTTGAGCTGAGCGCTGTCCACGGTGACCATGGCTTCGGCCAGTGCCGATTGCGCGCGAGCGACCTTCGACTGGCTTTCTTCCAGCTGCTCGGCCGGCACCAGGTTACCGAGGCCACGGTTACGCTTGGCTTCACGCTGGGCTTGAGCCAAGGTTTCTTCGCGATCAGCCACAGCCGCTTTGGCCTGACGCAGGGCCAGTTTGAAGCGATCCTGGTCGATGCTGAACAGCACCTGGCCACGCTTGATCAACTGGTTGTCTTTCACTTCCACCTGCTGGATCAGTCCGGACACGTCCGGGGCGATCTGGATGATGTCGGCACGAATGTGGCCGTCACGGGTCCATGGCGCGAACATGTAATACATCACCATGCGCCAGACGAGGACAACGGCAAAAGTCACGATCAGCAGGGTCAGTACCACGCGACCGATGGTCAAAAACGGTTTTTTCATGTCATCAGGTATCGACTGAGTGAGTCCACGCCGTACAGCAGTACCGCGTAGAGGGCCACGTTGAACAATGCCCGGTGCCAGACCAGACGGTAAAAGTGCACGCGCTGAAGCACGCCATGCACCAACAAAAACAGCACATAAGTGATGCCCATCAGCACCAGCAGGGTCGGCAGGAAAATACCGCTGATGTCCAGATCACCGATCATAGGGGCGCTCCATCGGGCAGCGGTTCTTCGGGCTCGGCACTGGAAACGAATTCAACGCCGGGCAGCAACGCCAGACGCAAACCGCTCAAGGCGTGCAACAGGTTTAGCCGGGTTTCATCGTCGCCGTGGCCATTGAGCGCACGACGGGTGCGATCCAGGGTCATCAGCAACGGGGCCGGGGCCGGCAAGCGTTCGCCAGCCTTGAGGCAAGCACGGAAATACTCGCCGACTTCACTGACCACTTGCTGCAACAAAGCATTCGGCGCGCCCGTCACCCGTGGGGTGTAGGCGAGCAAGTCGAGCAGGTTCAGGCCGACGCGCACTTCGCGCATGGCGATGCCAGTGTCCTGGCCAGTGAGGGCCAGACGCGGCAAGTGCTGCATCAGCCGATCGAGCAACTGCACGCCCAATTTGCGGTGTTCGGCAAGGTTGGCCGGTTCGGTCATGTGCACAATGTCTTTCCAGCTGAAACGGGTCAGCCGCTTGGCCGCCAGTTCGGCGCCGAACGGACGCGCCACCAGCGTCCAGATGAAAGCGAACAACAAGCCGATCGGCCCCGCCAGGTTGGAGTTTACAAAGGCGAAAAAGTCCGCATCGTAAGCCCCCTGAATGCTGATGAACGACGAGGTGTTGACCAGCGTCAACAGCATGCCGAGGTAGAACCGCGGCTGCACGGTCAGGGTGCCGACGCAGATGAACGGAATCGAGAACGCCAGCACCAGCATCGGGAAATCGTGCAGGTTGGGCAGAATCAAAAACAGATAAAGGCTGGCGAACAACACCGACATCCCGGTCCAGAAAAAGAACCGGTAAATCTGCGGCGCCGGGTCGTCCATCGAAGCGAAGAAGCTGCACGCCACCGCCGCCAGAATCACCGCACTGCCACCGTCCGGCCAGCCGAGCAAAATCCACAGCACCGAGGCGGTGATGATTGCCAGAATCGTCGAAGCCACCGAATAGAGCATCAGCCCACGGTCGATAAACGGTGTCAGCCGACCCAGTCGCCAGTGGCGATACACCGCGCGCCAACTGTCCTGGCGTTCGCAAAGAATCGCGTCCTGCAGGCTGCGGCAGTCTTGCCACAAATCGATGAATTCACCGAGGCGATAAATCGAGTTGGAGAACAGCAGTTGCCTGCGATCCTCCAGCGCTTCGGCGCTCGGTTGCAGGGCTTCGAGCTGATTTTTCAGGGCTTGCCTGCGGTCGAGATCGGCGTCTTGGTGCGCGAGCCACTCTCGGGTCGCGGCGAGCAGCGGTTCGAATTTTTCCACCAGCTCTGGCGTGCGCCGTTCGAGAGCATAGAGCGAATCTTCCAGCGCATCGATCACCGGTAATAGATGAATCATCCGCCCGCGCAATTCTTTGGTGTTGCGCACGGTTTGCGGTCGCGAGCCTTCGTGAGGCAACTGGCCGATCATCAGCTCAAGGCTGTTGAAGTTGGCGACCATGGCCATGCGCAACGCAGTGACTTCTTCTGGCTGCACATCGCGGCTGAGGAATTTCAGGCTGTAGGTCGTCGCGTCGGCGAACCACTTGCTCACAGCATCGTTGAACACCGGCGCCAGACGACGCGGCCAGAACATCGCACCGACCACCGCAGCAACGGCGATGCCGAGGAAAATCTCTTCCGTACGCGCTTCCGCCACGTCCCACACCGCCAGCGGGTTATCCACCACCGGCAAGGCAATCAGCGGCAAGGTGTAACCGGCGAGCATCAGCGCGTAGCTGTTGGCCGTGCGCAAATGCAGGGACATGAACAACAGAATCCCCGTCCACAGCGCGATGACCACCACCAGCACATACGGGCTCTGGACGAACATCGGCACGAAAAAAACCGCCGCTGCCGCACCGAGAAAAGTCCCGATGGCGCGGTACAACGCCTTGGAGCTGGTCGGCCCGAGAAACGGGCTGGAAACGATGTACACCGTGGCCATCGCCCAATACGGACGCGGCATTTGCATGAGCAAGGCGATGTACAGCGCGATCATCGACGCTGCAAAAGTCCGGATCCCGTAGAACCAGTCGCGGGCCGGCGGAATGCCGGAGAAAAAACCGTTCAAGAATTGACCACCACAGGCGGACTGGCCGCCTCAAAAGCTCTGAGTACCCGAAGCGTAGCTTCCAGATCGCTTTGCTCGATGCCTTCAAGCACCTCATGACGCAAGCGCACCAGTTCGATCTCGACCGCCTGCACCAGTTCACGCCCGGTGTCGGTCAGGCTCAGGCATTTGGCGCGGCGATCCTGGGCATCTTCAGTGCGGCAGACGTAGCCGGAATGGCACAACTGATCAAGCAGACGCACCAGCGACGGACTCTCCATCCCGGCCGCCTGCGCCACCTGAACCTGGCGCACGCCTTCGCCCAGCCGCCCGATCATCAACAGCGGCACGGCGCAGGCTTCGGAGATTCCATAGTTGACCAGCGTGGTCTGGCAGATCTTCCGCCAATGCCTGGCGGCCACCACCATGGCACTGCTGATGTTCATCTGGAGAGCGTCGAGTTCGTTCGGCACGGGGGAATGCACACTGTTAGTTTGCTAACTATCAATATCGCATTGGTGGGGAATTTCAGTCAAGTTTTGAAACAAATTGCCTGTTCAGGGGTTAGCCTACCGAATCGAAATCACCCGCTCTCTGCTCAATGAAATCGAAAACCTCCTCCGGCACGCTGAACTGGAACTGCTTACGTCGATGCTTTGAAACTTTGTCACCGTTGTCCAGACACATCATTACCAGTTTCGAGAGGTCGCTCCCCCGTACGTCAAAACGCCCATTCACCTCTTTGATGACGTAGTCGTATTTTTCAAGAAACTCGGTCTCCTCGCGCAGCTCCACTTCCAATGCTCGCAAGGCCATCTGCAAGGTAAATTCTGCACATTGAGTCCCGTCCCAGAATCGATAGATCGAGTCGTGCCCAATAAAATCGAAAGCCATCTGATCAGCGTCCAGCCAAGTGACATTCCAGAACTCTCTTGCTGGTTTCGAGAACTCCTTTAACGCTTCGAGATAGCCAGACTCTTCGTGTTTCATCGCTACGGAAACCGGTAACAACAAACCATTTTTTAGAGCGCCAGAGTGGCAAAGCGTCTGGTGAATCAGGAAACGTGAAAGTCGACCATTGCCATCCATGAACGGGTGAAGAAAGACAAACCCGAAAGCCACAACCGCTGCGGCTATCAACGGATCAACCTGCTTGGCTGAGTGATTGGCAAAACTCATCAACTCGTCCATCAACTCCCTGCACAATTGCGGTGGAGGCGGGACATAGCTGACGCCAGCTGCGCCTCTCAAGCCGTTGTGTAAATGGTTCTGTTCTTGACGGAAAAGCACAGCTTTATCGAAAGGATTGGAAACCGTACTGTTCTGCAACTCGACCAAATAGTCTTCGCTCAACTCTGTTCGCTCATGGGCTTGGCGGAGAAGCCGAACAAAACGGCGCGACTTTTCTTCGTTGGGCTCTTCTTTCTCAATGGCGAAAGAATCGCGGGTCTCATGCAGATAGGCCCAATTGATTGCCCGATCCATCATTTCCGGCGGCAACGTCGCCATAAAAGCCTGGGCTCGACCAAGGATGTCCAGATCAAGCAGCGCCTGCAGCTCAGTCGTACGCTCGACTGTGGCGCAGTAACGCATTGACCCCAACCCGTTAAAATCTACCCGCCAACGACTATTTCGAATTGCAGGCCCGGTGACATAACGCTTGGGATCAAACAAAGCGACAACGTTGCCCCGAACCGGTACGGAATATTCCAGCTGTTTGCCCGTGAAACTTTCCCAAAGAAAACAGGCCTTGCGGATAAATACCCCGTTAGGTGATCGGCTCAACTCACATAGCAACTCGTCCGCTTCAACGGTTTCAAGCGCCTGAGCAAGAATGCACAGGTTTATTCCCTCATGCTTCAGAGCAAACAAGATGTGCTCAAGTGTCGAACCCTGTGCCGGCGCGACGCCGTTTGGAACCGCTAGACACTCACCGATCAAGGTAATCCGGGTAACCGGTTTGATCATCGCAATGCGCTTGGGGGCAAATGCATTAAGCTTCAGCGCATCACGCAGGTGGGCATATCCAACAGTTGGCATCGTCATCGTCCACATAAAAAATTCACTGCGACGATTAAAGCCCAGTTTTTTTTACATCGCGCATGTTTTTTTTACATTACAGCCTTTTCCTACAATTTTTTTTACACACTTCTGCCCTTACGCAACAACACATCCAACTGATCCACCACCTCCGCCCAATCGGCGTCATCCAGAATCTCGTCACGCAAAAAATCCGCTTGGCTCTTCGTCCAGAAAAACGCATCAGCCAAATGCAGGTCGGGTTTGAGCGGGGAATGGGTGGCGATGAATTTTTCGATGTCGACCGGTTCGTCGGGAAGGCCGAGTTGTTTGAATAGTGATGGGAGGTTGTGCGTTGGGCTTTCCATTGATCAACTCCTTCAAAAATGGGCTGTTTGGAAGATTATTCGCGAGCAGGCTCGCTCCCACAGATGAATGCAATCAATCTGTGGGAGCGAGCCTGCTCGCGAAGGCGTCAGTGCCGGCACCACAAAACCTAATCACTCAACTCCCGCACCTCGGCATGCGGCACCATTTTCAGAAACTCGGGCATGCTCATGTGCAGCAGATAGTTGTGGTTGCCCGCCTCCAGGTAAATATCCTTCTGCCGCGTCAGCAACGGGTCGATAACCATGTCCAGCCCGTAGGAGTCGCCCAGCGGCGGCACCGCGCCGCGTTCGCAGTCGTCGAAGATGTGCGCCAGATTGCTTTCGCGGGTCAGTTGCCATTCGCCGCTGGTGCGTACCTTGCTCAGGTCCAGATGACGACTGGCCGGCAGCACGGCCATCAGGTAATGGCCGTGGTGGTCGTCGAGGATGATCGATTTGGCCACGCGCTCGGCGGGCACGCCGGCGACTCGTGCGGTTTCCAGGCTGCTCGATGAATGCCGGTGAGCGACGATGTCGTATGCGCAGTGCGCGCGGTTCAGGCTGCTCTGGACTTTTTTTGCCATACGCATGATGCACCTCGGTGTTGCGCTGAACGGTGGTTGCCGTGTCTTTGAGTCTAGTTCGGCGGGTGTCTGGCGCAGGGAAATCCGCTCACCGGACATATCTGCACATTGATCAAAATTCATACAGGACAACCCTCAACTAGACTGAAAGAACCAGCCCATGACGCTCGCGGAGGGTCACGTGAACAGCCGATGTTGTGCGCTTGCCTTGCTCCTGCTGATCAGCGGCTCAGCCCTCGCCGCTGACACCCCGTTGCCGCCGATGAGTCCGGCCGGTTTGTGGCTGATTACGTTGGGTATCGTCTTTTTGATCGCCGAAGCCGCGCTGCCCAATTACGGCGTAATCGGGTTGGGCGGGATCATCATGTTCGTCATCGGCGCGCTGATCCTCAGCAACGCCGAACTGCCGGTGCCGTTGATGATCGGCCTCGGTTTGATCAGCGCGCTACTGTTGCTCGGACTGCTGATCCGCGCCCTGAAAACCCGGCCGCGCCACGCCGTCAGTGGCGACGCCGGCCTGCTCGGCAGCGTGACCGCGATCACCGCGGTGCAACCGGGCGATGCCCGCAACGGCTGGGTGCAACTGCAAGGTGAACGCTGGCAAGTGCTCAGCGCCACCCCGCTGCAAACCGGGCAATCGGTGCGCGTGGTGGGGCGCAAGGGATTGTTGCTGCAAGTGGCCGCGACTGACGCGGCGCCGCTCGGAGAGTGATCATGGGTCTGCAAATCGGTTTTGTTGCGCTGCTGTTGCTGGTCATTGCCTTGGCCGGTTCGACGTTTCGCATCCTGCGGGAGTACGAGCGCGGCGTGGTGTTTCAGCTTGGCCGCTTCTGGCAAGTCAAAGGTCCCGGCTTGATTCTGCTGATTCCGGTGGTTCAGCAAATGGTCCGGGTCGACCTGCGCACGGTCGTCCTCGATGTGCCGCCGCAGGACGTGATCACCCGCGACAACGTGTCGGTGAAGGTCAACGCCGTGCTGTATTTCCGCGTGCTCGACCCACAGAAAGCGATCATTCAGGTCGAGGATTTTCTCTCGGCCACCAGCCAACTGGCCCAGACCACCTTGCGCGCGGTGCTCGGCAAGCACGAACTGGATGAACTGCTGGCCGAACGCGAACAGTTGAATATCGACATTCAGCAGGTGCTCGATGCGCAGACCGACGCCTGGGGGATCAAGGTCGCCAACGTCGAGATCAAGCATGTCGATCTCAACGAATCGATGGTCCGCGCCATCGCCAAACAGGCGGAAGCCGAGCGCGAACGGCGGGCAAAAGTCATCCACGCCGAAGGCGAATTGCAGGCCTCGGAGAAACTGATGCAGGCTGCCGAGATGCTCGGTCGTCAGCCCGGGGCGATGCAGTTGCGTTATATGCAGACCTTGAGTTCGATTGCCGGCGACAAGAGTTCGACGATTGTCTTTCCGTTGCCGATTGAGTTGCTCAAGGGCATGGCGGATTTGTCCGGCAAGTCATGAAGAGCAAAAGATCGCAGCCTGCAGCTCCTACAGGGGATCACATTTCAATGTAGGACCTGCCGCAGGCTGCGATCTTTTGAATGCCGCGCAATTCTTCCAGGGCTTCAAATGGTGCTAGCGCAAAAGTGCGCACACGTTCCTGCAACAGCGCCGAAGCCTCGCGGCGTTTGTCTTCACCATCGGCAAAAAACACTTGCGAAGGCTGTTTCGCATGCTGCGCGGCAGCGGCAAACACCTGCTGAGTCTGCACATCATTCAATCGAAAGAATCGCGCCAAGCGCCCAGCCATCGCATCGGGCAACTCGCTGTAATTCACCGCCAAACCGGCCGAATCCCGACAATGCAGCAACCCCGCCTCCAACAACCGCCCCAAACGCCGCGCGATAAAATCTTCACGCCCTTCAAACGGCAAACCATCCTCCAACACGCAATCACCGAGCATTCCCGGCACCATGTGCATACCCGGACGGCGCAGATGGGAAACAGCAATTTCCAGCGGGTCACGATAGAGAAACAGCCACGGCGTGTCCGGGAAACAGGTCTGCAACAGCGGCCATTCACCGATGTTCCAGGCATCGAGTTTGACCACTAAACGCTGTTCAATACCGCGCCGGCGCTGACCATAAGCCGAGAGCAATCCAGTGATCACCGCCCGGCGTTCGATGGCAGGCAATTCGTTGCGCAACAGTGCGTCCAGCGGTGGCGGTTCCGACACCACGATGTGATCGTCAAGCTGCGCGAGCATCTGACTGATCAACGTCGAGCCACAGCGCGAGGCGTGCAGAATAAAAGCGCTTGGTGCGAGGCCGGGGCTTTGCGCTTGCCATTCGGTCAGCGCCGACAGCGGCGTCTGCCGTCGAAACGCCTGATTGAAGGGCAGCCGCAGTGCATCGTCCACCGCCTCACGGAAAAACGGCTGATGCAGCGGTGCCTCACCGAACCAGCACCAATCCACCCGCCACTGCCCGTCGACCGGCCAGACACGAATGGGCAGCCAACCGTCGAAACTCAACCGCACCATTGTTCGTTCCATTGCCGCCGACCATTGCGCATCGCGGTACGCAGTTCTTCGCGAGAAAATACCAAGCCGCGTTCCGCCGCGAGTTCCAGCGTTCGGGCGATAAACACCTCAGGGTCATGCAGCGTGCGCAAGGCCAGTGACAGCGAGTCATCCTCAGTCACCAGCCTTTGAAAGCGCTGCAAGTCGGTATCGGCCAAACCCGGCGCTGGTGTGTCGGGCAATCCTTCGACGATCATCTGCTCAAGCCAGGCATCGGGTTTGCAATCGATAACCAGATGAATACGCGCAGAAGTATCGCGGTTATCCACTCGGTGCGGACGGGCGAGATCGAGAAACCAGCATTCCCCTGCGGCCATCGGCACGCGTTGGCCGTCGAGCCAGAAGTCGACATTGGGCGGACTGAGCAACGGAATGTGCAAACGGCGATCGGCGTCCGGGCCATTCAGATCGTAATCGCGATGTTCGTGAACGCGCGCGCCAGGACCCAGGCGCAGCAGTCGAGCGCTGACGATATTCAGCGACAGATTGCGCAAGCCGTGGCGCCAGCGCTCATCACGCAACCACGGTTCGCGTAGCAACGGCTCACCGCGACCGGGCGACAGTTCGGTCAACGCATCGGCTGCCGAAATCAGCGCGACGCCACTCCAGTCACCCGAGAAATACTCGGTGTTGAAGTGACTGCGCCAGGCGTCGTCGGCAATCGCCGCCAGCGCTTGCAGCAACAGCGGCAAATCCACCGTCACCGGCAAACGCGAGAACGCCGGCCGGCTCATGTCCTGGGCAACACCGCGCACTCGCCGAGCCAAGTCAGCAATCGATCAAGGCAGGCTTCCACCGTTTGCGCGCCGGTGTCGAGCACCAATGACGGTTGCGCCGGCGGCTCGTAGGGCGCGGAAACGCCGGTAAACCCGGGCAAGTCGCCGCGTCGGGCGCGGGCGTAATGCCCTTTCGGATCACGCTGCTCGCACACCGCCAGTGACGCGTTGCACCAGACTTCGCGATAGTCGTCCCGCAAGCGTTGCGCAAACACCTCACGCAGCTCGGCCAACGGCGCAATCATCGCCAGAATCACGATTTGCCCGTTGTCCACCAGCAGCGCCGCGAGTTCGCTGGCGCGGCGAATGTTTTCCTGGCGATCGGCATCGCTGAAGCCCAAATCCCGGTTGAGTCCGGTACGCAAACTGTCGCCATCGAGCACCACACTTTGCCAACCATCCCCGAACAGCGTGGCCTGCAGCGCTTGCGCCAATGTCGATTTGCCTGCCGCCGGCAAACCGGTCAGGAGGATCGCCGCACCCCGATGACCATTGCGGGCCTCGCGTTGCGTGCGGCTGATGCTGGCGCTGGGCGCCAGCACATCACTGCGCTGGGGCATGCGCCACCACCGGCACCGAAATATCCCCCGACGCCCACGCCGACTCGCGGTTGGCCAGCGCGGTGGCGATCGACTGCACTTCGGTCGACTGCACCTGATCCGGCAGCGGATCGAGGCCGGCACTGGCGAAGATCTGGCCGTAGGCATTGCGCAGATCGGCGTACGACAGATCGCGGCGCAGGTCCGCTTGCAGGTTGTTCAGCTCGCCTTGAATCAGTTCCAGCTCACCGATCCCGGCCGCCTGATGACGGTTGCGCAATTGACCGACGATTTGCCCGTCGATGTCCGACAGTTGTTGATTGGTCTTGAACTGACGCATGGCTTCTTGATAGTTGGCGTTGGCCACATAGAGCTGCGCGAGCACCGCGATCGACATTGCTTGTCGCCGCGCAGTGGCCACTTCTTCGCCGGCCTTGGCGACGTTGATCGCCGCCGGAGCGGAGATCACGTTGAACAGGTTCCAGGTGACTTTCACGCCATAGTCGGCCCAGCCCTGCTCGACAAGGAAGGAGTTGCTGTCGTAGTGGCCGCCAGCAGAAAACTCAAGGCCTGGCAGCAAGCGCAACATGGCCTTGCGGGTTTCGGCGGCGCTGATGCGCGTCTGGTAATCCTGTTCACGCAGTTCCGGGCGACTGGTCAGGGCTTCCTGTTCGAGTTTGGCCAGATCGACCTTGAGCTCAGGAATCTGATAACCGTCATCGGTGGCCAAGGTTAAAGGGGTGCCCAGCGGCAAGTTGATCAGCGTCGCCAGTTCGGTTTTCGCCAGCGACAAGGCACGGCGCTGTTCTTCCAGTTGCCGGGTGGCTTCGATCAACGAGCGCTGGTAACCGAGCGATTGCACCGGATCGCCAATGCGTTGGTCGCTCAGGGTCTGGCTGTTGTCGCGGGCGGTCTGCACTCGCGCCATCAGGCTGTCGATCTGCTTGAGCAGACGTTCGGCGGCCATCGCCCGCCAATAGGCCGAGCGCACGTCCTGAACGATGGTGTTGATCACCTTGCGGCGCCGTTCCTGGACGATCAGGCGTTGGTCACCCTGCTGTTTGGCGCTGATATAGCTGACGCCGAAGTCGAGGACGTTCCAGACCATGGTCAGGTCGGCGACTTCGCGGTCACGATCCTGCGAAGTCGACGGTTCCAGAGACTGGGTGCCGGTGCGTACGCTCTGGCTGCTGGAGGCGTTGACGTTGTTGCGCCCGACGTAGCCGGCGTCCAGCGCCATGCGCGGCAGCATGTCGAAACTGGCGAGGTCGAGCTGCCGCTTGGCCAGCGCTTCCTCCATGATCTTCAAGCGGCCTTCGAGGTTGTACTTCACGGCGCGGGCCATGGCCTGGTGCAGGGTCAACGGGCCGCGCAGCGGTTCCTGATCCTTGTACATGCCTTGCAGATCGCTTTTGGCACGCTGTTCACTGACGCTGCGCTCAATCGGTTCACTGGTCACTGCACATCCGCTGATCGCCAGCGCCAGCAGGCTGGCGCCGAACAACTTCTGACTTCTCTTCATCCCTGGATCGCCCCTAGGTCCCGCACAGTGTTGAGTAATGGTTGGTTCAGGCCGATATTTCGCTGATGCCGACCTGTTGCAGTGCTGCCGCCAGGTTGTCGACCCGGTGCTGTTCGTTGTCTTTGAGTTGTTGCAGTTGCTGGCCCAGCGTCGGCGCGCCAAATACGCCACGCAGGCCTTGCGAAACATCCCCCGCCTTGAGTGACTGACTGCCGAACGCGTTCAATGAATCGCGCTCGGCGGCACTGTCCTGATTGAACAGGCCCGCCAGTGTGCTGCTGCCGAACACGCCGCCGTCACCCCCGCCAAAACCGAGGAAGCCGTGACCGGATCCATCACCGCCGCTGTCGCTGCTGCTGAACACTTGCGCGATGTAACTGCGGCTGAGGGCACCGTGATTGATGAAAATATCGCCCAGCGGACGGATGCCATTGCCGATCACCCGTTGCTCGAACAGCGGCGCGAAGGTCAGCGGGGAGCCGAGGTCGCCGGTCGGCGCGGTGAAGATGATCGGTTGCAGCGGCAAGCTTGGTGGCGGTGGAGGCACCACCGGGTCGCTGCTGCGAATCAGTGGATCGGGAATAACCACACTGGTTGGCGTAGTGGGCGGCGTTGGTGGAACGACTGGCGGCACAGTGTTGATCGCGTAATTGTTCGAGCTGCTGATGCCGCTGCCACTGTTGCCGGACAGATCACTGACCCCGGCGCTGTTGACGCTGATGGCATTGCTGGCGCTGTTGACGTTGGCATTCGGCGTCAGGGTCGCGGTCCAGGTTTTGCCGCCGTCGCTGCTGCTCAGGTTGGACAAGGTGCCATTGCCAACATTGATGTCCGCCAGATCAAAACCGCTGACCGCCTCATTGAAGGTGATGATCACCTGTGAGGTCTGGCCGAGACCGAGATTCGGATTGGCAATCACCACCGTCGCCGTTGGCCGTTCGCTGTCCAGCGCATAGTTGTTCGACACCGCCACCGTGCTGCCGACGTTACCGGCCAGATCCGTGACGTTGCTGGTGTCCAGCGCAATGAAGTTGCTTGGGTCGGTAATATTTGCGGTCGGCGTGAACGTCGCCGTCCAGGTCTTGCCGCCATCGCTGCTGCTGAGGTTGCTCAGATCACCGTTGGTCACGCTCAGATCAGACAAGTCGAAATTGCTCACCGCCTCGCTGAAAGTGAAGGTCACCGTGGTGGTCTGGCCGATGCCCAAGTGCGAATTGGCGACCACGATGTCCACCGTTGGCCGGGTCGCATCCAGCGCGTAGTTGTTAGAGATGGCGATGCTGGCGCCAAGGTTGCCGGCCAGGTCCTGCACACCGGCGGTGTCGACGATGATCAGGTTGGTGGTGTCATTGACGTTCGCCGTCGGCGTCAGCGTGGCGGTCCAGGTGATGCCGCCGTCGCTGCTGGTCAGGTTCGCCAGTGTGCCGTTGGCAACGCTGATGTCCGACAGGTCAAAACCGCTGACTGCTTCACTGAAAGTGATAGTGACCGTGGTGGTTTCACCGATGCCCAGGCGATTGTCGACGACCACAATGGTTGCGGTCGGCAACGCCGTGTCGATGGCGAAATTGTTCGAATCGGTGGTGCCGACGCCACCGTTGCCAGAAGCGTTGGTTACGCCACTGTTGTCGAGGGTGATCAGGTTGCTGGTGTCGGTGATGTTGGCGGTCGGCGTCAGCGTAGCGGTCCAGGTAATGCCACCGTCGCTGGAGGCCACATTGCTCAGGGTGCCGTTGGCGATGGTCAGATCCGCGTTGGTGAAACCGCTGACCGCCTCGTTGAAGGTGATGGTCACCGCCGAGGTTTCGCCGGCCTTGAGCGCGGTATCCGCGACGACAATGGTCGCGGTCGGCACTTCGGTCTGCACCGCGTAGTTGGCCGAGTTGGTGATGCCGATGCCCGCATTGCCGGCCAGATCGCTGATGCCTGAGTTGTTCAGCACGATCAGGTTAGTGGCATCGCTGAGGCCAATGGTCGGGGTAAACGTGGCGGTCCAGGTGATGCCGCCGTCGCTCGACGAGACGTTGCTCAGCGTGCCGTTGGCAACGCTCAGGTCGGAATTGTCGAAGCCCGTGACCGCCTCGCTGAAAGTGATTGTGACGAGGGCGGTTTCGCCGGGACGCAGATCGGTGTCACTGATGACAATCGTGGCGGTCGGGCGCTGGCTATCGATCACGTAGTTGCCCGAGTCGGTGGTGCCGCTGCCGGAGTTGCCCGCCACGTCAGTGATGCCGGTGTTGTCCAGGGTGATGATGTTGCTGGTGTCGGTGATGCCCGCCGACGGCGTAAACGTCGCCGTGTAGGTGATGTTGTCCGACGTGCTCAATCCGGAGAGCGTGCCGTTGGCCACGGTCAGATCGGCCAGAGTCAAACCGCTCACCGCCTCGCTGAAAGTGATGGTCACGGTGGTGGTCTGGCCGATGCTCAATGCCGAGTCAGCGAGTGCAATGGTCGCGGTCGGGCGTTGGGTATCAATGGCGTAATTGTTTGAGTCGGTGGTGCCGTTACCGGCGTTGCCGGAGGCGTTTTGCACGCCGCTGTTGTCGAGGCTGATCAGGTTGGAGGCGTCGGTGATGTTGCTGGTCGGCGTGAAGGTCGCCGTCCAGGTGATACCGCCGTCGCTGCTGCTCACCGCCGTCAGCGTACCGTTGGCAATCGTCAGGTCGGCGTTGTTGAAACCGCTCACGGCTTCGCTGAAGGTGATGGTCACCAGCGACGTTTCGCCGATGGTCAGGCTGTTGTCCGCGACGACGATGGTCGCGGTTGGCGCCACGGTGTTGATGGTGAAGTTGCCGGAGTTGGTCGTGCCCGTGCCAGCGTTCCCGGCCAGGTCAGCGATACCGGTGTTGGCAAGGGTGATGATGTTGCTGGTGTCGTTGACCCCGACGGTCGGCGTGAACGTCGCTGTCCAGGTGATGCCGCCGTCGCTGCTGCTGACAGCGGTCATTGTGCCGTTGGGAATGGTCAGATCTGCGTTGGTGAACCCCGTCACGGCCTCGGAGAAGGTGATCGTCACCAACGAGGTTTCACCGGCGCTCAGAGTCGGGTCGGCGATCACGATGGTTGCAGTCGGGCGCTGGTTGTCGATCACGTAGTTGCCCGAGTCGGTGGTGCCGCTGCCGGAGTTGCCCGCCACGTCAGTGATGCCGGTGTTGTCCAGGGTGATGATGTTGCTGGTGTCGGTGATGCCCGCCGACGGCGTAAACGTCGCCGTGTAGGTGATGTTGTCCGACGTGCTCAATCCGGAGAGCGTGCCGTTGGCCACGGTCAGATCGGCCAGAGTCAAACCGCTCACCGCCTCGCTGAAAGTGATGGTCACGGTGGTGGTCTGGCCGATGCTCAATGCCGAGTCAGCGAGTGCAATGGTCGCGGTCGGGCGTTGGGTATCAATGGCGTAATTGTTTGAGTCGGTGGTGCCGTTACCGGCGTTGCCGGAGGCGTTTTGCACGCCGCTGTTGTCGAGGCTGATCAGGTTGGAGGCGTCGGTGATGTTGCTGGTCGGCGTGAAGGTCGCCGTCCAGGTAATGCCGCCGTCGCTGCTGCTCACTGCGCTGAGCGTGCCGTTGGCAATTGTCAGGTCGGCGTTGTTGAAACCGCTCACGGCTTCGCTGAAGGTGATGGTCACCAGCGACGTTTCGCCGATGGTCAGGCTGTTGTCCGCGACGACGATGGTGGCGGTTGGCGCCACCGTGTTGATGGTGAAGTTGCCGGAGTTGGTCGTGCCCGTGCCGGCGTTCCCGGCCAGGTCAGCGATCCCGGCGTTGGCCAGGGTGATGACGTTGGTGCTGTCGTTGATCGCCACGGTCGGCGTGAACGTCGCCGTCCAGGTAATGCCGCCGTCCGCAGTACTGACCGCCGTCAGCGTGCCGTTGGGGACGGTCAGGTCGGCGTTGGTGAAACCGCTGATCGCTTCGCTGAAGGTGATGGTCACCAGCGAGGTTTCGCCGGCGCTCAGGGCAGGATCGGCCATGACGATGGTTGCGGTCGGCCGCTGGGTGTCAATGCTGTAATTGTTCGAATCGGTGGTGCCGCTGCCAGCGTTGCCGGCCAGGTCGGCGACGCCGGTGTTGTCCAGTGTCACCAGATTGGTGGCATCGGTGATGTTCGCGCTCGGCGTAAACGTCGCCGTCCAGGTAATCCCGCCATCCGCGCTGCTGACCGCCGTCAGGGTGCCGTTGGCGATGGTCAGATCGGCGTTGGTGAAACCGCTCACCGCTTCACTGAAGGTGATGGTCACCAGCGAGGTATCGCCAATTTTCAAAGTGTTTTGCGCGAACACCACGGTGGCGGTCGGCCGCACGGTGTCGACCGCGTAATTGTTGGAATCAGTGGTACCGACGCCGGTGTTGCCCGCCAGATCGGCGACCCCGGTGTTATTCAGGGTGATCAGGTTGGTGGCGTCAGTGATGCTGCTGGTCGGCGTGAACGTCGCCGTCCAGGTGATGCCGCCATCCGCGCTGCTGACAGCGCTCAACGTGCCGTTGGCAATGCTCAGGTCTGCGTTGGTGAAGCCGCTCACCGCCTCGCTGAAGGTGATGGTCACCAGCGAGGTTTCACCGATTTTCAGCGCAGTGTCGGCGACCACGATGGTTGCCGTCGGCCGTAGCGTATCGATCGCATAGTTGTTGGAATCGGTAGTGCCGGTACCGGTGTTGCCGGCCAGATCCGTAACCCCGGTGTTGTTCAGGGTGATCAGGTTGGTCGCGTCGGTGGTGCTGCTGTTCGGCGTAAAGGTTGCCGTCCAGGTGATGCCGTCGCTGCTGCTCAGTCCGGTCAAGGTGCCGTTGGCCACCGTCAGGTCGGCGGCGGTGAAGCCGCTCACCGCTTCGCTGAAGGTGATGGTCACCAACGACGTCTCGCCGAGATTCAGCGCGTTGTCGGCAACCACAATCGTGGCGGTCGGACGCACGGTGTCGATCGCGTAATTGGCTGAATCGGTGGTGCCGCTGCCGGCGTTGCCGGCCAGATCCGCCACCCCGGTGTTGTCCAGGGTAATCAGGTTGGTGGCATCGGTAATGCTCGCGGTCGGGGTGAACGTCGCCGTCCAGGTGATGCCGCCGTCGACGCTGCTGACGTTGGTCAGCGTACCGTTGGCAATGGTCAGGTCGGCGTTGGTGAAACCGCTCACTGCCTCGCTGAACGTGATGGTCACCAGCGAGGTGTCGCCGATTTTCAGGGCAGTGTCTGCCATCACGATGGTTGCGGTCGGTCGCTGAGTATCGATGACGTAATTGTTGGAGTTGGTAGTGCCGACGCCTGCCACGCTGTCGGACACCGCCGTCACCCCGGTGTTATCGAGGGTGATGAGGTTGGTGGTGTCAGTGATGTTGTTGGTCGGCGTAAACGTCGCCGTCCACGTGATACCGCCGTCGGCGCTGGACACATTGTTCAGCGTGCCGTTGGCAATGGTCAGGTCAGCGTTGGTAAAACCGTTGACGGCGCGGCTGAAGGTGATGGTCACCAGCGAGGTTTCGCCGATTTTCAGCGCGGTGTCGGCGACCACGATGGTGGCGGTCGGCGGTTCCACGTAAGCAGTATTGAGGGTGCCGCCGTTGTTGTAGATCCCCACCAGTGCGCTCGGCGTCGTGCCGGTCGAACCACCGTTGGAAAGACCACCGCCACCGCTGGCGGCGCCGTTGCCGCTGATCGCGGCGAAGTTGCTCGCGGTGATCAGCACCACACCGCCGTTGTTCCAGATCGCCCCGACGCCGCGACCGCCGGCACCGCCATCGGCACCGTTGCTGCCGACCCCGCCGCCACCACCACCGCCGCCGCCGGCAGCAATGTTATTGCTGATGACCGAGGTGCCGATGACTTTCAGGGTGCCGCTCGCAGCGTTATAGATACCGCCGGCCGCATTACCGCCGACGCCGCCGACTTTGTCCCAGCCGGAACCACCGCCGCCGCCGCCAATCGACAGCGTGCCGTTGCTCGCCGAACCACCATTGCCGCCATGACTGTAACCGGCACCGGCGCTGCCACCGTTGCCACCCACGCCACCGGTGCTGGTGCCACCACGGCCGCCCATGTCGGTCGGGCTGTAACCGCCGCCATAACCGCCAGCATTGGCACTGCCTGCGCCCCCGGCATAAGTGCCGGTGCCCGGGCCGGAGGTACCGCCATGGCCACCGGTCTGGCCACCGATACCCGCACCGCCGCCACCGCCACCGCCGACATAACCGCCGGTCACACCCCCGCCACCACCACCGCCGGAAGCGGCGTTCGCGGTCACGGTGACGTTGTTCAGGGTAAGAATGCCGGCGTTGAAAATGCCGCCGCCCATGGCGCCCACCGCCGCCGAGCCGCCATTACCACCGTTGCCGGCGACCAGACCTTTGGTGATCACCAAGCCGTCGAGGGTCACGGTGCTGCCGGAGGTGACTTCCACCACGCGGGTTTTGTACTGGCCATCGAGGGTCACGTCGGCCACGCCATCGTTGTTCAGGTCGCCATCGACGGTGATGTTCTTGTTGATCAGCAGCTCCGAAGTGAGCTGAACGGTCATGCCCGAACTGAACGTGACGATATCGCCGTTCTGCGCCGAAGCCAGCGCCGCGCGCAACGAGCCGACACCCGAGTTGAGGTTGTTGGTCGCCGTCCAGGTGGCGAGGCCCCACTGGTACTCGCTCATGGCTTTGCTCGAGAGCACGTTGGCGCTTTCGATGGTGCCGGTGGCGATCTCCAGATCCCAGTCGCCGCCGACACCGGTGCGATTGTTCGAAGCAGCCACGTCACGCCCGGTCAGTTGCGCCAGCGAGTCGACAAAAATCAAGCCACGATCACCTTCAGCGGTGTAGCAGCCGTAAATCAGGATGTCGCCGCCAGCGTTCATGTCCTTGCCGATTTCCGCGAGGACCGCGCTGCGCTGGGCGACGTTGTCTGCCGAGAGATAACTGTTGCCCAGCCACAAATCACCGGCATTGCCGTGGGCAATGATCTGCACCGAGCTGACGCCGTGATGCTGATCAAGGAAGTCGGCGATCTGTTGCAAACCATCCTTGCTGGCGTCGAGTTTCACCACTTGCGTGCCGGGAGCAATGCCTTGCAGCAGACTGTCGGCATCCTTCACCCGTGAGTCGACGAACACCACACTCTGGCCGGGCACCGCGACCGGGCTGGCCGCCGGCGTGGCATCAGCCTGGCCGTGGGTGTCTTTGCTCGCTACGGGATGATCGGCTGCCGGCGCCTTGGCCGCATCGGCAGCGGTGGGTGCATGGCTGTCGGCTTGCGCAGCGGTATCGGCCACGGTGGCGGCCACCGCGCCGTCGAACAGCATGCGCGGCTCCAGCGACATGATCATCGGCGAGGCCAGCGAACGCTGACCTGCGGTTGCCCGAGACCTGACTTTTGCACCGCCAAAAATGCTCCACCACATGTTGCTCACCCGAACTCGAACGAAGGTACGTAAGGCATCAATGAAAAACGCCGCGATCAACTGATCGCGGCGTCGGATTTCATACGAATGACATTGGCGGCGCTGGCTGAGCCATCGAGCCAAAAGGACAAATCAGCGTATTGCTTGAACAGGTCGGGCGGCAAAATGGTGCGCCGTGACTGCAACGCCACCTTGGGTTTGACCTTGTGCAGGCCAGCCAGGCCAAGGCCTTGGTCGAACTCCGGCGCGTCGTAGGCCAGATGTTCGAAATCGTGCTCGAACCAGGGTTCACCGATGAATTCATAGACCAGCCGCAGCACGCGTTCCGGCGCCTGGGTCAACAAGTCGTAATCGATGATCAGCAGTGAGTCCGCGTGTTCGCCGTAATAGGCTTCCTTGAGCGCCGCCCAGGCAAAACCCACCAGGCGATTGCGCTGCGCCAGGGTTTCGCAACGGCTGTACACCGTGTTGCGCTCCACGGCATCGCCAAACAGTTTGGTGTTTTCAAAGGGATTGGCGCGGTACAGCCGTTCGAGACTGTCCATCACCCAGGCGACGTTGCGCACGCAGGCGATGACTTTGGCGTGAGGAAACAGGTCGTTGAGTGCCGGCAGACGCGAGCTCCACTGCCGGTTGGTGTCGAACACCACCGGTTTGTCGGCCTTGTCGGCATAGTAGGAGTCGAACAGACCACGCAACAGGCGACGGCGCATGTCGGTGTCGATCACCGCACCGTACTCGCTGCCGGCGCTGCATTGCTCGAGGACACTTGAGAACAGCGATCCGACCGGGCTGGTCATGCCGGCGTGAAAGCGCGGGTTCTGCAGAAGAATCGCAGAAAGCAGGGTGGAGCCTGAACGCGGCAAGCCGGAGATAAAGTGGAACTGCTGCAATCCCTTCACCCTGATCTAAAGTCCCTTTGTCCGACAAAGCGTAGTCCAACAACCACCTTGCGACTAGTAGTGTTTTGATATCAGCCAAGAGCAAAAAGAACTAACCAGTTAATTTTTAATCGCGAATTTGAAGGTGAAACGTTTTAGTCTGACCCGCACCTAATTGGCTGCAGATTGCGGCGTGATCAACCGCGCTTGCGCCCCGCCCGCATGGACTTGCGCGCTGATCTGCCAGGTGGCGGGTAACGGTGCAAATTCTGTCGGGTCATCGAAGGTGCCAACCAGCCATATCCGGGCATTGCCAGCAACCTCGGCAAGGCTGTCGAGGTAGACATCGTCGCTGACCAGCGTACCGAAACCATATTCGTTCGGGCGCGTCGAACGGCCATCCGCAGCCGGCGGCGTGTACAGCCGCACCTTTGCGCCAGTTCGATCGTAGTAGACGTAACTCAAGTACCAGAGCATGTCGCTGGTAACGATGCGATCACCGGGCTGGAAATGCTGATTGACGTAGTGCACCACGCGATCGAACTGATCATTGCTGTCGACCGCGGCATTGTTGTTCAGGCCAACCATTTCCAAGCCGAGCAACGCCACCAGCACCGCTAACGCGAAGACCCGCACTCGACTGTACAAACGGTCGATGGCCAGTGCTGTCAGCAGCGGCAAACCCAAGGCATAAGCGGTCAGATAGCGCTCGATGAATACCGGTGTGAAGAACGACACCGCAAACACCAGCAACAGCGGTAAGCCGGTGTACAACGCCAGCAGGACACTGCCGCGCGACACGCTGCGATCACGAATGACCGCCACCGCTGCCAGCAGCAGCAACGCCAGCGGCAATGCGCCGAACACCAGCAACGGCAAGTGTTCGCCGTCATCCTGGATCAACCATGTCCAGATCATCGACGGCAACGACGCCAGCGTCACCGGGTCCTCCCAGCCGACATCGCCACCGACCTTGAGCTGCTCCATGTGCTGCGTCAGATCGAGCAAGTTGGGTAGCCACGGCAAGTACAGCGCAGCGATGGCCAGATTCGCCAGCCACCAGCCCGGGCGCTGGATATGTCGCAAGCGATAGCCGCGCTGAAACCGGATCACCGTCAGATAAATCCAGTGACAGAGCGCCGCCAGCACCGCGAAGTAATGTGTGTAGAGCGCCGCCGTCATCAACAGCGCATAAATCGCCAGATAGCGATGACGCTGCGGCCGGCGGATCCAGTAGACCAGCGCCAGCGTCGCGGCGATCAACAGCAGGCCGAGCAGCGAATACATGCGCACTTCCTGGCTGTAACGCACCGCCGTCGGCAACAGCGCCAGCAGCAGACCGGCAAGTATCGCCGCGCGGCGCGTGGCCAAGCGATCCACCAGCCAGATGCCCATTCCGACCGCGGCGATACCGGTCAGAGCGCTGAGACAGCGGATGGCAAAAATGCCGTCGCCAAACAGTTCGATCCAGCCATGCAGCAGCATGAAGTACAGCGGCGGGTGCACATCGAATGCGGCGTGGCGCCAGATATCGGCCAACGAATAGCGCGCCAGCAGCAGGCTGGAACCTTCATCACCCCAAATCGCCGCAGCGGTCAGATCGTAAAAACGCACAGCGGCGGCCAAGAGCAGGATCGGCAGCAGCCAGTGTTCCCTGGCCCAGCGGATCAAGCGCAAGCGGGCAAACCACGACCCCGGTGTTGCATGCGGATCCTGTGTGTCGCCCACCGGTGTCACTCTGTTGACCGCCATTGCTTCCTCTTGCCGTGCCACGACACCACGCCTGTATGAGCCAGAACCTGCCAGTCACTCTAGGTCAGGCGCAGGAGAACCGTCGATGCCGATTTGCGACTTCACGACACCCGGCAACCTTGCCAATCCGCGTCTACGCTCTGGCGTGGCGTGACCAGGCCACGGAGTGCCAAGGCAATAGCATTAGCCTGATCCCACTAGCGGCCCGCCGACAACCAATCAGAAGGATAAGGACTTTATGGACGTTTACATGGGCACTGTTCTGACGTTTGCCTTCAACTACGCGCCCAGCGGCTGGGCCTTGTGCAACGGTCAGATCATCGCAATCAACCAGAACCAGGCGCTGTTTGCATTGCTGGGCACCACCTACGGCGGCAACGGCACCGTCAACTTCGGCCTGCCCAACCTGCAGAGCCGCATGCCGATCTGCCAAGGCAATGGCGGGGGCCTGACGCCGAGAGTCATGGGAGAAATCTCCGGCGCCGAACAAGTCACCGCCACCCTCAACAACCTGCCGAATCACACCCACACCCTCGCCGGCCTTACCGCCACCACCACCGTGCAACTGGCCAACCCGGCCAGCAATCCGGCGGGCGCGCCGACCGCGACCAACGCCTACATTGGTGCTTCGGGCACCGGGCCGGGGCTGGCGAATATCTTTTCCGATGCTCAGGGCGCGTCACCCGTTCCGCTCAAAGGCGCCGCGACCACCATCAGCGGCACGATCTCGCCAACTGGCAACGGCCTGCCGCTACCCATCATGAACCCGTATCTGGTGCTCAACTTCAGCATCGCTCTGAACGGCATTTTCCCTTCGCGTAACTGATCGACCACCGGGGGATCACATCCCCCGGTTCCCCACTTTGCCGGAGCGAGACCATGCTGCAATCGGTTAAAAGCCAACATTTCCAGGCCCTTCGCGGGCGGATCGGCACCCTGCTTCTGCCCGATGGCAGCGCATTGCAAATCCATATCGGCGAACTCGCAGAGAAACCGCTGGCGCAAATGCGTTACAGCGAGCGCATGCCATTCAGCGTCGAATTGAGCAGCCTGGAAGCGACTGAATTCGTCGATGGTTTATGTGCACTGGAGTTGCCTGAACTGGGGCGAGTGGACGGCATCTTCGTGTCGCGGGTACCACCGATGGGGCGGCCGCCAGAGCTGGCTTACTTCCACATCACCTTCAACTGAGCCGAACCCAAGGAGCAGCCTTCGGCAGCTCCTGCACGCAGATTACCGGGGATACCAGACCAGTCGCTCCGCCGCCGGGTTGCTTTCTTCAACCGCAAACCCGAGCGCGAGGTAATGCCGTCGCGCATGGGGATTGCTGGTCCAGACCACCGTCGCCACCGGGCAGCGAATCTGTTGCGCGGCTTTCTGTACACCTTGCAGCACGGCGCGACCAAAGCCCTGGCCACGCGCCTGCGGGATGAACGCCAGATACAACACGCGAATCTCGTTAGCGCCGAAATCAGTACTCAATGCTCCGATCGCCGTGCCGAGCTTTTCCACCACGTAGTGCATGGCGTTGGGGTAGTTGTCGCCCATGCCCAGCTCCTGCACCTGAAACTGCTGGGCGACCAGTTGCTGCACCTGTTCCGGCTCGCCGTCGACCCATTGCAGGTCCGGCCGCGCGGTCTGATACAGGCTTTGCAAAAACGGCCCATCGGTTGCCCGCGAAGGCCGCACCACCAATCCTTCTGCCGCCACTGCTGCGCTGTCCGCCATCATGCTCTCCGTTAGAAACCGCTTTCCCTGACCCCCAGCGCCGCCATTCGGCGCCATGCCACACCGAGCAACGATTCGCCGCTGCCTTGCAAGATCACCACACCGCGCAACGGTTGCGGCGGTGTCGACGCATCGTCCAGCACGCTGAGCCGCGCGCCGTATTGCGCCTGCACCGGTTCGGCCCGCTGCTGTTGATCGCGGCGCACGGCAATCGGCCCGTGGTGATCGGAGGTCAGTGCTTCCTGATCGACGTAGGCCACGCCGTTGGTGTCGATTTCATTCAGTTGCACGGCGAGTGCCGGGTGCATCGGGTCATCGGCGATAAAGCGGCCACTGGCCCCGGGTTTGACTCGCCACAACTCGGCTTCCGCCAGATAGCCGCGCAGGCGCGCGCCGTCTTCGACGACCCGGGCCAGTGCATCCTTGCTCGACAACCAGCGCCCGACCGTCATGTTCGGCAGCAGATCACGCACGCTGCCGGCCTGCGGTGCGCGCAGCAGCAGGCGTTCGCGTTGCGCCGTCAGCCCGCGGTATTCGGCGACTGCTTCGGCCAGCCTTTGCTCGACAATGCCGGCATCGGCGGCGGTTTCGCTGCGACTGGCCTGACGGCGCATCAATAGCTGCTGAATCTGGATTTCCCGGCGCACGATCGCCAGCCGCGACTCGAGATCGGGCGATTCCAGTTCAATCAGCACATCGCCCTGAGCGACTTTCTGCCCGTCCGTCACGTTCACCGCTTTGATCCGCGCCGCCGTCGGCGCGTGCAGGGCACTGGCGCGTCCGGCCTCGAGCATGGTCGGCAACTCCACCGAACTGCGCCACGGCACGATCAGCACCAGCAACAGCCCGAGCAGCGCCAGCGCACTGAGCAACACACGCGGGCCGTGCGCCTGTTCGCGGTGGCTCCACCACTGGCGCCACTCACGCATGATCGGCAAAAAAATGAACCACACCAGTTCCACCAGCATCAGGAAGATCCCCAACACCTTGAAGAACAGGTGATAGACCGCCAGTGCGATCCCGAAAAACAACGCCGCACGCCACAACCATGAGCCATACCCCCAGATCAGCAAACGCCGTTGCATCTTCGGCGACCACGGCTCCGGTGCCGGGGCGCCATAGCCAAACAAAAACTCACGCAGGCGCCAGCGACAGAGGGCAAATGCGCGGCCCTGCAAATTGTCGACTTCCCAGAAATCACTGATCAGAAAATAACCATCAAAGCGCATGAAGGGATTGAGGTTGACTACCAGCGTGGTGATCCACGTGGCGCTGGCGAGCATGAACGCCGCCGTGCGTCCCGGCCCATCCGGCAGCAACGACCACGCCAGCAACGCGATACATGCCAACAGCAATTCCGCGAGCACACCGCCGGCACCGATCAGCAATCGCGCACTACGATCATTAACCCGCCAGGCATCGCTGACATCGGTGTAGAACATCGGCAGCAAAACCATAAACGCCACGCCCATGCTCTGTACCCGACAGCCCGCGCGCTTGGCCATGAACGCATGGCCGAATTCGTGACAGAGCTTGGCGAAGAACAACGCCACGCCAAACGCCAACGCGCCGCCGAGGCTGAACAGGTGTGGAAACGTCCCGACAAAGCGCTGCCAGTCGCGCGAGACCAGAAACACACCCAACGCCAGCGTCGCCGGTAACCCATAGCGCAGCAGGCCCGGGCCGAAGCGCGCAAGCCACGGCCAGGCGCGATTGAGAAACGCGTCCGGTCGCCACAGCGGAATACGGAAAAATAGATATTGATGCAGGAGGATTTGCCACAGGCTTTGCTTTTGCGCCAAGGCCTTGAGGCGGTAGCTGGCGCGCTGTTGGTCGTCGAGTGCGCTGATCAAATCGTGGCCGCGGAGAAACTCCAGCAACTGCTCAAGCTCCGTTCCGTCGAGCGGCAAGCCCGGTTCGCGATTGGCCGCGCGCAAGACTTCCTCAGCGTCACCCAGCGACCAATGGCGCAGCAGGCGCATCGCCGCCGCGCCGAGCTTGAAGTAACGGCCGCGCACCGGATCGGCGAGGGTCCAACGCGGCGAACCGTCCAAGGCCGGCGCCGCGGGCGACAGTTGCAGGTCGGCACGCAGGCTCGGCAGGTTCATTTAGAGGCCCACGCTCTGGCGCAAACCGGCCAAAGGCCGGCGCAGCAGGTACAGCGCCAGTGGCGCGCGGTCGCCGAAGATTTTTGCTGTGCCGCGCAGGCCGATACGCGGCGGCGCCTCGGTAAAATTGGCGTCGAGCCGATAGGCCAGTAGACCGCCCGCCGTGGGTTGCGCCTCGTATGCCGAGCGTTCCAGTGAGGCGAGATGGCGCTTCAGCGGATCGCTGTCGAGAAACAACGCCACTTCGGCACCAGGCTCCAACGAAATCGCATCGCCTACCGCCAATTCGATACGCAGTTCGGCCTGGTTCGGGTCGGCGATGTCCATCAGGCGTTCGCCGGTCTGCACCGGTTTGCCGATCAAGCGTTCGGCGTCGGCGAACACCGCAATGCCGTCGCGCTCGGCGCGGACTTCGCTGCGCTTGAGCAACTCGCGGGCGTAGTCGCGCTCGGCGCGTTTCTGCTCAGCGCGTGCGGCGAGCAAATCGACTTTTGCGCTCGACTCGGCATCGGCAAACGAGCGCTGGGAATTGGATTTCAGTTCAGCTTCGGCCACACCCAGCGCACGCTCAGCGACATCGGCCTGAGCCTTGAGCGTGGTACTTTCGAAACGCACAAGCACGTCGCCGGTTTTCACCGTTTGATTGGGTTTGACCAGAAACTCGGCGATCACTCCGTCCAGCGGCGCCGCCACCACGCGCCCGCCCAGCGGCACCACTTCGGCGGGGGCCAGCACCGATTGACGCACCGGAATCAACAGCCCGAGCAACAGCAGCGCGACCAGTGCCACCTGACGTTTACGGGTCCAGCGCAGTCGCCACGGTTTGCGTGGTTGCAGCGCCAGCCAGGCATGGCTGTAGGTGTCGCCCAATTGCGACAGCAAAACTTGTTCGGAAGGGTTCCACGGCACATCACGGGCCAGCCATAAACCGCCAAACATCTGCCCATCACGATCAACCAGCGGTAGCCAGAACACCTGCGCAGCGGACAGACTGCGCCAGTCGGCCTGGATCGATTCGCTGAGCAGTTCCGGCGCGATCACCCGAGCCTGCTTCAGCACATCCTGCTTGAACAACTGCGCCACGGCCTGCTCGACGAACGCCACGAACGGCGCATTCGGCTCGACCGCACTGACGCCCGTCACGGCTTGTACCTTGCCGGCGATCAATAACGCGGCATGACGAAAGCCAAACAACGACTGGCCGTCATTGACCAGGCTGTAGGCCAGTTGCGCGGCATCGCGGGCAGCGCGAGTCTGCCGTTCAAGGTCGAGAAACCGCGCGAACACCTGTTCAGCGGCGCCGCTCACCGGCGCGTTCACTTAAGCTCCGGGAAACGCGCGGTGCCGCTCATGCCGGCGAGCAAACCTTTGGCTTCGGGAAGTGTGGCGACCAGCAACAGGGTCTGACTGCCCTCATCGATTCGCGCGCCGAGACGTTTCACCGTGGCATCGATCGGCTGGCCGGTTTCATCAGGAACGAAGCTGAAGGTCTGGCCGGGCTTGAGTCTGGCCATCCAGCGCGACGGCACCAGCAAATGAATTTCGAGGGTACGGTTATCGACGACATCGAGCAGCGGTGCGCCGGCCGGCACGCTTTCATAGCGCTGCACCTTGCGCTCGACTACCTGCCCGTCGAACGGCGCGACCACGCTGCAGCGCTTGACCTGCACTTGATACACCTGGGATTGCGCCTGGGTTTCGCTGACCTTGGCCTCGGCCCGCGCCACTTCGAACCGCCCGACGGAATTGAGCGCAGCCAACTGCTTGTTGTGCGCCAGTTCTTCACCGGCACCGCGACTGGCCGCCTGCGCGGCATTGAGCTGGGCTTGATAGGCCGAGCAATCGAACTTCGCCAGCGTATCGCCCTTCTTGAACGACTCGCCCTCACTGAACGGCAACTCGACAATCCGCCCGGAAAGCTCACTGGCCAGCGTCGCCTGATCACGAGCCCGCAACACCCCCCGCGCCTCACTGCTCGCAGTGGCCGTTCCCGACACCGGATTATCAAGCAGCGGATCGTCTGGCCCGGGCGTTTGCGCCTGAACTGCACACGTAACTAAGGTCAATCCGATAACCCAACCGCGAAAACGCTGCATAACCGCTACTCCCTGACGGATGTGCGGAGTCTACGACAGCGGGGGTTAGCGTCAAGCGAAAGGCCATCACTCTTCGGAAATGTAATGTTTCAAAAGAGAAAGCCGCCCAATGATCGTTTAAGAGATGTAGGCAAGCTCCGCTTTCCTACACGAGTTAGGAATGCTACCGATAGCGCATTGCGAATAAGGCGATAGACAGGCTACCTATGGAAGTAAACGCGGGCCGAATGTGCCTCTTTCTGCAACAACTTCTAATATTGGCGCCCTTAAATGGCTTGACCCTAGTCGGCATTGGTAGCCAAAACTGACAAGCCGGTGCTGGAGATAAACCAGCGGAGTGAGCGTGCAATTATTTGGTGGTTGACCTGCATGACGCGCTCAATCTAGGATTGCCTTACTCAACCCCGTACGTAGCGATTCAGTTCGCTGGCAGTTGGGGATGAAAAAACCGGCCTAGGCCGGTTTTTTCGTTTCTGAGGATTTTTTGTGCGCACCGCATTTTTTGTTGATGGCTACAACCTGTTTTACGGCTTGCTCGCTGGCACACCCTATAAATGGCTGAACTTGAACAGCCTGCTGACGCATATTGCCCTCATCGAAAACCCTCAGAGCTCAATAGTCTCGATTGACTACTTCACCTCTCCAATCAAACCCCAGCTGGCAACTCGCGGCCGCGTTTCCAAGGAAGCACAAGACGCGTACGTAAGGGCATTGCGAGCGAGCAAAGTCACCGTGCATTTCGGACGGCATCAATTAGAGCCAGCCAAAGCACCAAGGTTTATAGATAGAAACACCCATGCATCACGTCAGGACAAAGTCGATATCTGGAAACTGGAAGAAAAAGAAACCGATGTTCATATAGCAATCAGCATGTATCGCACTGCAAGCCGGCAAACAATGTCCGAAGGTGCAGGGCGCATTGATCAAATCATTCTGGTTTCCAGTGATACCGACATGACACCTGCTCTGAAGGCGCTCCGAACAGATTTTCCTGCCCTGATCATTGGAGTGATCCTTCCTCATCGGACCGGATCTATCCGCCCGCCCCCAGGCTCATTGAAAGACAATTCACACTGGTTGAGACGCGTTATTTCGACTGAAGAGCTGCGACTTCATCAGTTTCCAAACCGAGTAGCCACTCACAAAAAACCAGCTTTCAAACCGGATTATTGGTAGGTACTTCTGCCGGATACACCGACTCCCATCCCCCACCCAGCGCTTTGTACAACCCGACCATTGCCAGCGAAACACCGGTCGAACTCTCCACCCACTGTTCCTGCGTCGCCAGCAACGCGCCTTGCACAGTAAGGACGTTGACGAAGTCGACCACGCCTTCGACGTACTGCTGTTGCGCGGTGCGCAGGGCGATCTGGTTCTGGCGTACGGCTTCGGCGAGGCTGTCGCGGCGGCGCTGGCTGGCGTTGTAGGCGGTCAGTTGATCGTCGATTTCATGCCAGGCGCGCAGCACGGTTTGCTGATAGGCGACGGCGGCTTCCTGTTGTTGCGCTTCGCGCAGTTGCAGCATGCCGCGCAGGCGTCCGCCGTCGAACAACGGCAGGCTGAATTGTGGGCCGATGCCGAAGGCGCGCGAGCTCCACGAGCCGAAATCGCTGAGTTGCATGGCTTGCGAGCCGAGGTTGCCCGACAGGGTAATACGCGGATAGAAATCGCCCTTGGCCACACCGATATTGGCAGTCGCGGCGTGCAAGCGCGCTTCGGCCTGACGGATGTCCGGGCGGCGTTCGGCCAGTTGCGACGGCAGGCCGATAGCGACTTGCAGCGGCGACTGCGGCACGGCGGCGTCTGTGGATAACTCTTTGGCCAATGCCTGTGGCGGTTCGCCCATCAGCAGGCTGATCGCGTTGATCAACTGCGATTGACGTTGTTCCAGCGCAGGCAGGCGCGATTCGATGGCCGCGACTTGCGCGGCGGCTTCGGCGACGTCGAGATCAGTTGCCACGCCGTCGGCCAGACGCAGTTGCGAGAGCTTCAGACTGTGCCGCGCGACGTCGAGGTTTTGCTCGGTGACGGCGCGGGTGTTCTGCACGCCGCGCAGTTGAATGTAGTTTTGCGCCGTGTCGGCAAGCACCGCCAGCAACACCCCGCGACGGTCGTTTTCGGCAACTTCGAGGTTGGCATCGGCAGCTTCGGTTTCGCGGCGCACGCGGCCCCAGAAATCCAGTTCCCACGAGGCGGAGAAACCGGCATCCCACAGGTTGAAGGCGGAATCGCCGTTGTGCCCGGACGGGTCGCTCAGGCCTTTGCCGCTGTTGCGTTCACGCGCATAGCTGCCGGTGGCGGCGGTGTTCGGATAACGGTCAGCGGTGATCACCTGGCGCGCGGCACGGCTTTGTTGCAGACGGCTGCTGGCCAGTTGCAGGTCGAGGTTGCTTTGCACCGCACGCTGAGTGAGTGCGGAGAGTTGCGAGTCGTGGAAGACTTCCCACCAGCGTTCGTTGAGGGGTTCGCTGACGGCTTGGCTGGGGGCGGACTTGGCGGGTTTGCTCCAGTCAGCGATTTGCGTGGTGTCGGGCTTGTGGAAGTCCGGACCTACGGTGCAGGCGGTGAGGCTTACTGCGAGCAAGGCACTCAAGGTGAGTGGCTGCCACAGACCCCATCGCTGGCAAGCCCGCTCCCACAGGGATTGTGCAGATTGACCGAATTGTTTTGTTCCAAAGGTGGACCCTGTGGGAGCTGGCTTGCCCGCGATGAGGCCAGTCGATTCAATATGAATCATCGCTGAGTCACCTCACGCACCGATGTCGCCGAGCTTTTGGTATCAATGCTCGCCTCCACCGACATCCCGACGCGCAGGCGTTCGGCCAACGGCTGGCCCGGCTCCAGCATGATTTTCACTGGAATCCGCTGCACCACCTTGGTGAAGTTGCCTGTGGCGTTATCCGGTTTTACCGCCGCAAAGGTCACGCCCGTGGCCGGTGCAATACTCTCGACCCGTCCGCTCAACGCTTCGCCGCCGAGGCTATCGACACGCACCTGCACCTCTTGCCCCGGCTGCACGTCAGTCAGCTGTGTTTCCTGAAAATTGGCCACCACGTAAGCCTGTTTCAGCGGCACGACGGCCAGCAGCTTGCTACCCGGCGTCACATACGCGCCTACGCGCACCGCACGCTCGCCGATCATGCCGTCCTGCGGTGCGGTGATGCGCGTGTAGGAGAGTTCGAAACTGGCGATTTCCAGCGCCGCTTGTGCGTGCTTCAAACTGCCTTCGGCGGCATCCCGCTGAGCGGTGAGGATATCGACTTGCTTGCGCTCTGCCGCCAGCTTCGCGGTGGCGGTGTCGAGATGCGCCGTGGCCTGATCGATGCGAGTGCGCGCCTGCTGCGCGTTTTGCACAGTCCCGGCGCCAACGCCAGCGAGATGGTTGTAGCGATTCAATTCCTGCTGGGCGAAAGCCATTTCAGCCTTGGCCGACACCACCGACGCTTGCGCTTGGGCGATCACCGAAGTCTGGCGCTCCAGCGTCGCCTTGGCGTTCTGCAACTGTGCCCGCGCCACCAAGGTTTGCGCATCCGCCGCTTCGGCTGAAGCACGCAAATCGCGGTCATCGATCAGCGCCAGCAACTGGCCCGCCTTCACTTGCTGGTTGTCTTCCACCAACACTTCCTTGATGAAACCCGCCACACGCGGTACCACCAGGGTGTAGTCAGCGGAGACAAACGCGTCGTTGGTGTTTTGCTGGGTACGTTTGCCGAACAGACCGGGCATCGCCAGGTACACCAGCACGCCAACGGCCAGCGCGGCAGCCACGGCCACCGCGAGTTTTTGCTTTGCTTGAGTCGTCATAAAAACCTTCTGTTTCAGTGAAGCAATCAGGTCGGCGCGCGCGGCGGAAAGATCCGCGTCGGCAGCCAGAAAATCAGCAGGATCAGCGCCACCGCGACGCCGGCCATGCACACATAGAGATCGGAAGAAGTCAGCACCACGGCTTGTTCGTGCAGGCGATGGGCGAGGCCCGGATCGCTACGGTCGGCCAGCGGCGAATTGCCGAGGCTGTCGACCAACATGGTCGAGTGGAAATGCAGACGCGCGGTGGTCAGCGCTTCGATCACCCCGGTAGCGACCACGGCCGCCAAGCCTTTCACCGTGTTGAACCACGCGGAGGCGAACGGCCCGTCCTGCGGCTGGATGCTGCCGGTGGACAACATCAACAGCGGCAACACCGACATCGGCTGACCGAAGATCTGCAGCCATTGCAGGACGTAGAAATTGTCGCGAATCCATTCTGAAGTCAGCAGCGATCCGCCCAGGCAGGACAGCGTCAACATGCTCAAACCCATGCCAAGCACCCAGCGGCAATCGACCCAGCGCAGGTTGCACAACGCTGCCACCAACGGCAGCGCAATCAGTTGTGGCAATGCGGCGATCAGCATGATCGGTGCGGTCTGCGCCGGCCGATAACCCTGCACCTGTGCCAGATAACTCGACGGAATCAACACCACCGCCTGCAGAACTATCAGCACACCGGCCAACGTCATCAAGGCGAAAGAAAGGTTGCGGATGCCGAGCATCTGCAATTTGAAAAACGGAATCGGCTGCGACCACTCGTTGATCAGAAACGCCACCAGCAGCAGCGAGCCGGCGCCGAGCAATCCACAGATCAGGCTCGACTCGAACCAATCCAGGCGATTGCCCTGCAACAGGCCGATCACCAGCATGCAAATTGCCGGAAAGCCCAATAGCAGGCCTTTCCAGTTGAACGATTTGAGGCGCTCCAAACGCAGCGGGTCCTGCGGAATGCCCCACGCGACCATCGCCATGGCGATCAGGCACGGCACGATGATTTGCCAGAACGTCCATTGCCAACCGACGTATTCCGTCCACAAACCAGCCAGCGGCGTGCCGAGGCCCGGGCCGAATGTCGCCGTCAGTGCGTAGCCGGCCAGGCCATAGAGCTTGATATTGGCGGGCAGAAAACGCAGGGCGACGGTCATCAGCATCGGCGGCAATGCACCGCCGGCCAGGCCTTGCAGGATGCGCATCAGCAGCAGACTTTCGTAATTCGGCGCGAACGGGCACAGCACCCCGAGCAAGGTGAACAGGCCGATCGCACAGAGGGTGAAGCGGCGCAGCGAGAAGGTCACCGAACACCATGGCGCGAAGGCCATGGCCGCGACCGAGGTGGCGGTGTAGCTGGCAACCAGCCAGGTGCCTTCGTCGTAGCCGATGTGCAGCGCGCCGCGAATATCGGCGAGGGCGACCTTGGTCACCATCTCATTGAGGCCCGACACCAGCACCGCCAGCAGCACGCCGACCAGGCCGATGATGATCCGCGCCCCGAATACCGGTGGCGTGGCCGCCTTCGCCGGGCTGGCCACAGCGATGGGCGCTGCCGCCGTCAGGGATGTCATGAATACACACTCCGGAGGGAAAAATACCGGAGCATCTTAGTCGGGCTTGGCAATGACGAAAATTGACTTATTGGCAGCTTATAAGTGCGTCAGACGCAATTGTTAAAAGCAAAAGATCGCAGCCTTCGGCAGCTCCTACAGGGATATGCATTCCAATGTAGGAGCTGCCGAAGGCTGCGATCTTTTGATCTTAGGGTTGTGCAGCCAGCCAGGTTTCGTCGCAGCAGGCCTTGAGGGTTTCGCGCAGCCAGCGGTGTGCCGGATCCTTGTCGAAACGCGGGTGCCAGGCCTGGGTCAGCATCAGCGTCGGCAACGGGATTGGCAGGTCGAACGAACGCAGTTTCAAACCGAGCCGGCGCACACTCAGCAACGCTTCCTTGGGCACTGGCAGGATCAGGTCGGAATCCGGCAAGGCAAACATCGCCGCATGGAAACTCGGCGCAATCACCGCCACGCGCCGCTCCAGGCCCAGCGCATTCAGCGCCGTGTCGATGGGGCCGCGAGCGATGCCACGGCGCGACATGCTGATATGGGAAAACCCGGCGTAGCGCTCGGCGGTGATTTCGCCATCGAGCAGTGGATGGTCTTCACGTACCAAGCCAACGAAATGGGTTGAGAAAAGGTTTTGCACTTTGACTTCCGGGGTAACCGGCCGAGTGTTGCTGACGCTCAGATCGATGCGCCCCTCGCGCAGCGCTTCATCATCGCCATCGCCTTCCGGAACGAAGCGCAACTCGCAGTGCGGCGCGAGTTGATCGAGGGTATCGAACAGCTTGCCGCCATACACACCAATGAAAAAATCATTGGCGCGGATGCTGAAGCGCCGGCGCAGTGTGCCCAGTTCCACCGAGTCGGCCGAGCGGAACAGCAGCGCGGCTTGCTCGACCACGTCGCGCACCTGTTCGCGCAGTTCCAGCGCCTTGGGCGTTGGCACCAGGCCTCGGCCGGCGCGCACCAGAATCGGATCGCCAATGGCTTCGCGGATCCGCGTCAAGGTGCGGCTCATGGCGGCCGGACTGAGATTCATCCGCCGTGCAGCGCCGACCACACTGCCCTCGTCGAGCAAGGCGTCGAGGGCGACCAGAAGGTTCATGTCCGGGAGTTGCATACTGAGCACTCATGACGGATCAGGATTGATCTGGGTGCAATGCTAGCAAACATCTTTCAGACTAGGTGTTGATCTGACCGACGCCTTCGCGAGCAAGCTCGCTCCCACACTTGGTATGCACTCCCCTGTGGGAGCGAGCTTGCTCGCGAAGAGGCCAGCCCAGCCGCCCAACATTTCAGCGCTGCATCCCCCAACGCTTAACCGTCACCCGCTCCAGCGTATCGAACACCAGATTCTCCACCAGCAACCCGATCAAAATCACCACCGCCAACCCGGCAAACACCTTGTCGGTATACAGCTCATTGCGATTCTGAAAGATGTACCAACCCAGCCCACCCTTGCCACTGGTCGCACCAAACACCAGTTCCGCCGCGATCAAGGTGCGCCAGGCAAACGCCCAACCGATCTTCAGCCCGGCCAGAATCGACGGCAGCGCCGCCGGAATCAGGATGAACAGCACCAGCCGCAAGCCCTTCAAACCATAATTGCGCCCAGCCATACGCAACGTCTCGGAAACCCCGAGAAACCCCGCATAGGTGTTCAACGCCAGCGCCCACAACACCGAATGCACCAACACGAAAATCAGGCTGTTCTGCCCCAGACCAAACCACAGCAGCGCCAGCGGCAGCAGGGCAATCGCCGGCAACGGGTTGAACATCGAGGTCATCGTGCTCAACAGATCACGGCCCAACTGCGTCGATACGGCCAACGTGGTCAGGGCAAACGCCAAAACGATGCCGATCAGATAACCCTTGATCAGCACCACCAGCGATATCCACACCTTGGCCAGCAGCTCACCGCTGAGCAGACCCTCGAACAGCGCGTGGCTGGTCTGCAGGAAACTCGGCAGCATCAGGTCATTGTTCTGGATCCGCGCGACCACTTCCCACAGCACCGCCAACACAATCGGGATCAGGCCTTTACGCAACCAGCCCTGTTGCCACAGCCGCGTGCCGAGGGACAGCTCACGCTCGACCGGCACTTCGGTCAGCGGCTCCAGCACAATTTCGAATTCTTCACGCACAGATGATGAATGGCTCATCGGGTAGTCCTCCTGGCCGCTCAATAGGCGATGCGAATGTCGTTGAAGTCGTGGTCACGCTCGGTTTCCGGCGACTGGCCTTCATCGAACAGCAGACGATGAATGCGCCGCGCCGATTCCTGAAACGCCACACCACCGAGGCTGTGCAGATCGTATTGATGGCTGTGCACTTCGGCGCGCACTCGGCCGGGATGCGGCGACAACAGCAGGATGCGATTGCCGACCACCAACGCCTCTTCAATCGAGTGGGTAACGAACAGCAGAGTGAAGCGCACCTCTTCCCAGAGCAGCAGCAATTCTTCCTGCATCTTGCGTCGGGTCAGTGCATCGAGCGCGGCGAACGGCTCGTCCATCAAGAGGATCTTCGGCTGCATCGCCAACGCCCGGGCAATCGCCACGCGCGCTTTCATGCCGCCAGACAAGGTGTGCGGATAAGCATCGGCGAACGCTGCCAGCCCGACTTTTTCCAGATAGTGCAGCGCGCGTTCTTCGGCTTCTTTTTTCTTCAGCGTTCGCGACGCGAGCAGCGGAAACATCACGTTCTGTTTAACGGTTTTCCACGGCGGCAGCTGATCGAATTCCTGAAACACCACGATCCGGTCCGGCCCCGGCGCGTCGACGCGCTGGCCTTGCAGACGGATCTCGCCTTCACACGGCTGAATGAACCCGGCGACTGCTTTGAGCAAGGTGGACTTGCCGCATCCGGATGGGCCGAGCAGCACGTAGCGATCGGCCGGATCGATTTCAAAACTGACCTGGTGGGTGGCGCGCACCACACGTTGCGGCGTGCGGTATTCGAGGCTGACATGATCGACCGCCAGCAGCGCGTCGCTGCGGGCGATCGGGTTGCTGGCCGCGTGGCCTGGCAAGGGAGCATTCATGATTTGATCAATCTCCGGCGAATCAGAAAGGCGCATCGCCCTGAATGGTTGTGCGATACAGCTTGCGGCGCAGGTGCGCCGGGCAGCCGGCGGCGAGATGGATCAGCGAACGGTTATCCCAGAACACCAGATCGTGAGGCTGCCACTGATGGCGGTAGATGTTTTGCGGCAGCACGCTGTGGGCGTAGAGCTCGCTCAGCAGTTGCTGGCTCTCGTCATCCGGCAGGCCGACGATGCGTGTGGTGAAACCTTCGCTGACGAACAACGCCTTGCGGCCGTTTTCCGGGTGCGTACGCACCACCGGATGCACCACTTCCGCAACCTGAGCCAGTTGCTCCGGGGTCAGGGTCGGGCGCCAGTTGCCTTCGAATTTGGTTTCGCTGTAGCGGGCGGTGTAGGAATGCGCGGCCGAACGACCTTCAACAGCTTTGCGCAAGGCCTCGGGCAAGCTGTCCCAGGCTTTGTGCATATCGGCGAACAGGGTGTCGCCACCCTCGGACGGCAACTCCTGCGCGTGGAGCATCGAGCCGAGGCTTGGCAGCTCTTTATAGGAGAGGTCGGAGTGCCAAAACTTGCCGGCATCGCCGAGGCCGATGTTCTGGCCGTTTTCGATGATGTTGGAAACGATGAGGATTTCCGGGTGATCGGCCAGCAGGAACTGCTTGAGCACATGGATCTGCAACACGCCGAAGCGGCGGCTGAAGTCGATCTGCTGTTGCGGGGTAATTTGCTGGTCACGGAATACCACGACGTGGTGATCCAGGTGCGCGCGATGGATGCGCGCAAAGTCCTGATCATTGATCGGCCGGGTGAGGTCGAGGCCAATGATTTCGGCGCCGACGGCACCGCTGAACGGGCGGATTTCAAAGGTTTGCGGCGCGGCGGTCGCGGCGCTTGGGGAAGCAGTAGCTGCGGACATCTTTCCATCTCCCACGCACGGCACGCTCACGGGCGCGCTCGTCGATCAGACACTCACGCTGGATTGCGTGTTGGTTCAGGTCGTGCGGCGCGCCGATTGGTCGGCAGGTACGCAGGGGGATGACTTTATAGCTATAAGAACTGGAGATTAAATACCGTTATTGAATAACGATATGGCGAATGGTGAGGAATGGACTGGATGGTGAGTGACGGTTTTTGTCACTTCCTGACAGGCATGTGGTGTTTTGGCTGCCGCCATCGCTGGCAAGCCAGCTCCCACAGGTTTCTCGGCTGGAACACTAACATGTGTCCGACACAGAAACTTGTGGGAGCTGCGGTGCGACGATTCGACTTGCCAGCGATGAGGCCAGAAAGACCAACGAAGATCTAGCGCTCGTGCAACGCCTCGGCCCGCGCGCGGATGATCGGTTTGAGCAGGTAGCTCAACACGGATTTCTTGCCGGTAATGATGTCCACCGACGCCACCATCCCCGGGATGATCAGCAATGGCTTTTCATCGGTACCCAAGTGGCTGCGCTCAGTGCGCACCTTGATGATGTAGTAGGTGGTTTTCTTGTCTTCGTCGGTAATGGTGTCGGCGCCGATCTGCTCAAGCTTGGCCTTGAGCCCGCCGTAGATGGTGTAGTCGTACGCGGTAAATTTGACGATCGCTTCCTGTCCCGGGTGCAGGAACGCGATGTCTTGCGGACGAATCTTGGCTTCGACCAGCAAGGTGTCATCCAGCGGGACGATTTCGACCATGTCGCTGCCCGGCTGGATCACCCCGCCGATGGTGTTGACCAGCAGTTTGTTGACGATGCCGCGCACTGGCGATGTCACCAGCGTCCGGCTGACGCGGTCTTCCAGGGCCTTGCCGGTCGCGCTGGCCTTGTTCAGGTCGGTGCGCGCCTCATTGAGTTGGGTCAGCGCTTCGCTGCGGAATTTGCCACGCGTTTCGTCGATCTTGCGCTGCACTTCCTTGATCGCCGATTCGGCGCGCGGAATCGCCAGCGTCGTTGCATCCAGCTGACCACGGGTTTCCACCTCGGCACGCTTCAGACGTAGCACTTCCACCGGCGACACCGCGCCCTGCGCCACCAGCGGCTCGGACATGTTGATTTCCTGCCGCTGCAAGCCGAGTTGCTGACGATACTGCGCTTGCTTGGAGCCGAACTCGCGCAGCTCTTGCTGACGCTGGATCAACTGCTCCTGCAAACCACCGATCTCGTCGTGCAGTTGCTGGCGGCGGCTGATGTACAGCGATTCTTCGCTTTTTGCCTGTCCCGGCACGGCTTTGAGCACGTCCTCAGGGAAATTCAGGGGACGGTCATCCACTTCAGCGCTCAGACGCTCGACGCGCAGCAGCATCGACAGACGATCGGCCTCGGTTTCGCCAACGTTGGAGGCAAATCGCGTGTCGTCGAGGCGAATCAACGGCGCGCCGGCTTCAACGATCTGGCCTTCCTTGACGAACAGTTCGGAGATGATCCCGCCCTCAAGGTTCTGGATTTTCTGGATCTTCGACGACGGAATCGCCTTGCCGTCGCCTTTGGTCACTTCGTCGATCACGGCGAAGTTGGCCCACAGCAGCAGGAAGATAAAGAAACCGATGATCGCCCAGATCGTCAGGCGCACGACGCGCGGGGCGTCCTCGATCAGCGCCTTGTTGACCTCCGGCAGTGGCTGGCCCTGCAACGATGCCGAGCCTTTGAAGTAGCGACGGATCGAATCCTTGAAACCCGACTTAAGCAACACTGATCTGCCCCTTCTTCAACGCTTCCATCACGGCGGCTTTCGGGCCATCGGCGAGAATTTGTCCACGGTCGATCACCAGCAGACGATCCACCAGCGACAACAGTGAAGCCCGGTGCGTCACCAGCACCACGGTCTTGTTTTCAATCACGGCCGCAAGGCGTTGTTTGAGGCGTTCTTCGCCGGTGTTGTCCATGGCGCTGGTCGGCTCGTCCATCAGCAAAATCGGCGGGTTGAGCAACAAGGCCCGGGCCAGCGCGACGTTCTGCCGTTGGCCGCCGGAGAGGTTCTGCCCGCGCTCGCCAACTTGCAGCTCGTAACCTTGTGGATGCAGACGAGCGAATTCGTGGACGCCGGCCAGTTCGGCTGCCTGCAGGACAAGCTCGTCTTCTACATAGCGTGCGCCGGAGACCAGGTTGTCACGCAGGGTGCCGGCCAGCAGTTGGATGTCTTGCGGCACGTAGCCGATGTTGTAGCGCAACTCGCTGACGTCGATCTGGCGGATATCCACACCGTCGACCAGCAGCGCGCCATCGTCCGGCTGATACAGGCCGACCAGCAGTTTGGCGAGGGAGCTTTTGCCCGAGCCACTGCGGCCGATGATGCCAATCTTCTCGCCGGGACGGATCACCAGGTTGATGTTTTTCAGCGCTGGGTTCTGTTGTTCCGGGTAGGTGAAGTTGAGCTGGCGGCATTCGATCGCGCCCTGCAAAACCTTGCGGCTCAACGGGCGCTCTTCGAAGTTGCGCTCTTGCGGCAGCTCCATCATCTGGTCGACCGAAGTCATGGTTACCCGTGCCTGCTGATAACGGGTCAACAGACCGGACAGCGAGGCCAGCGGGCTGAGGGCGCGACCGCTGAGCATGTAGCAGGCAATCAGACCACCCATGCTCAGGTTGCCAGCGATGATCTGGTACACGCCGAAGACAATCATGATCACCCCGGCCAGTTGCTGGATCAGCAGGGTGATGTTCATCGCCAGACCGGAAAGCATTTTCACCCGCAGCTCGAGGCGACTGAGGGTGCCGATGGTCTGCTCCCACTGGTACTGGCGTTCGCTTTCAGCGTTGTTGACCTTCACCGCGTCGAGGCCGGCGAGGGTTTCGATCAGGCTCGACTGGCGCTCGGCGCCGAGGGCCATGGTGCGTTCCATGGTGGCCACCAGCGGCTTCTGCAGGGCGTAGCCGATCAGCAGGGCAATCGGGAACGCCAACACCGGAATCCACACCAGATGCCCGCCGAGAATGGCGATGACAATAAAGATCAGGATGGTGAACGGCAGGTCGATCAGGCTGGTCAGGGTCAGCGAGGCGAGGAAGTCGCGCAGGCTCTGAAACTCATGGATGTTCTGCGCAAAGCTGCCGACTCGCGCCGGACGGTACTTCATGGCCATGCCGACGATGCGCTCGAACAGCGTCGCGGAGATGATCAGGTCGGTTTTCTTCCCGGCCAGGTCCAGGCACAGGGCGCGCAGACTCTTGAGGACCAGGTCGAAGATGTAGGCACCGGTGATACCCAGCGCCAGCACCCACAAGGTCGCTTCGGCCTGGTTCGGCACCACGCGGTCGTAGACGTTCATCACGAACAGCGGCGCGGCCATGGCGATGATGTTGATCAGGAAACTCGCGGCGATCGCATCGGCATACAGCCAGCGCGAACGCTTGAGGGTGTCGCGGAACCACGAGCGCGCACGCGGAATCAGCGTGCCGTGGTTGACGTCGAATTTGTGTTGCGGCTGAGCGAAGAAGACTTTGCCGGTGTAATCGTCGGCGAGCAGTTCGCGGCTGACTATGGACTCGCCGCCGTCGGTTTCGCTAAGCAGCACCCGCGCTTCGTTGTCGCCCTGCCAGCCGAGCAGGACGGCGCTGCGGCCATCCTTGAGCAGCAACAGTGCCGGCATGGCGATCGCCGGAATTTCTTCCAGCTTGCGCTGCAGCACCCGACCTTGCAGGCCGGCGCGCGCCGCCGCACGGGGCAGCAACTCGACACTCAGGCGTTGTTTGGGCAGCGGCAGGCCAGTGGTCAGCATCGCCGCGCTGGCGGGTTTCTGATGGAGCATGCAAAGGGCGAGCAGGCCATCCAGTAACGGATCGTCGTGCAACGCGCGTGGATCATGACTGAGTTGAACTCGACTGACTTCTGATTCCACGCTCGACACTCTTTGACAGTTGAAAAGGGATAACTCAATTCATCCCAGGCAGCTGGACCTTGGGCTTCACGTCGTTCTGCACAACGGATGCCAACGGTGCGACCACTCCCTGGCTTCTGAGCAACTCGCCCATGGTCGCCTTGATTCGGTACTGAGTAAATAACTGAATGTTTTTGATTTCCGCCAGACGCCGCGAAGCGGTGAACAACTCGTTTTCGCTGTCGAGCAAATCCAGCAGGGTGCGCTCGCCGAGGCTGAACTGACGCTGGTAAGCGGTGCGCACCGAGGTGCTGTGATCGACGTATTGCTGCGCGATCGGCACCTGCGCGTTGGCGTTGTTCAGGGCGTTCCAGGCCAGACCGAGTTCTTCGTTCAACTGGCGCAGGGCGTTGTTGCGGATGTCCAGCGCCTGGTTCGACAGGTACGACTTGGATTCCAGATCGGCCTTGTTGCTGCCACCGGAATAGAGGTTGAAGCGCATGCGCAGCATGGCTTGCCATTCGTTGTTGTGACCGTTCTGGCCGTCGAGATCGTTGTCGGCGGTGCGACCCAGTTCAGCGTCGAAACGCGGGTAGAAGGTCGACTTGGCGGTTTCGTACTGTTTCTCGGCAGCGGCGATATCGGACTCGGCCGAGCGCAGGATCGGGCTGTTTTCCAGCATCTGCAGGCGCGCTTCATTGAGGTTGGCCGGCATCATCGCCATGAACGGCGCCGGACGCTCGAGTTGATCGGGCATCTGGCCAACGGCACTGAGGAAGTTGGTTTCCGAGTCGGCCAGATTGGTCTGCTCGGTGATCAGGTTGTTGCGGGCCTGAGCCATCCGCGCTTCGGCCTGATCGAGGTCGGCACCGCTGCCGACGCCACGCTGGGTGCGCAGCTGGATCTGGTCGTAGATGCGCTGGTGGCTCTTGAGGTTGTCTTCGGCCAGACGCACGAATTCGCGACGGGTCAGCACGTCCAGATAAACCTGGGCGACGGTCAGCGCGGTGCGCTCGGAAGTGCCGAGCAACGAGTAGGCGCGGGAGTTGACGGTGGCTTGTTGACGCCCGACTTCGCTGGACGTCGCAAAACCGTCAAACACCATTTGCGAGAGACGTAAACTTGACTCGCTGCGGTTCAGGGTTTCCCAGTGGTTGCCACCGCCATTGGCACGGGTGGTGACGCTGTCGGTGCCTTCACGGCCATAACCGCCGAGCAGATCGACCTTCGGCAGGTATCCACCTTTTGCCGCTCTTAATTGATAATCCGCCGCCAATCGACTGTTGACCCCTGCCTGGATTTCCGGATGGACATCCAGTGCCTGTTGCATGGCTTCTGGTAAGGATTGTGCTTGAACAAAAGAGGCGGCGAGCGCGAAGGGTACAGCCATGAAAAGGGGCAAACGCATGGTAATAATTTTCCAGAACTTCTTGTCTTGAATCACAGCAGAATGTCGCGCTGCGTCGGATGATTGGCAACCGGTTTGACCGTATGTCGGAAAGTTCAAAACAGGAACTGGATCACACGCTGAAGGACAGGTCGCCGCGGAAATATCAATGTGACATTAGTGGGGCGATTGTTTAGGATGGCACCCAGAAGGTCAATAGTTTGGCATAAAGTTAATAGCGAAAGAATCTAGCCAAAATATTGACGAAAGCATGCGTCAAACTTGTTTCGCAAATTTTTAAAGTACGTCCAGACTGAATCGGCGCCCATGCCCTCAGGTCCATGGAAGTCAACTGAACGTGACACCCCGGAGAGTCTTCAATGAGCAGTGTTGTTGCCATCGTCAAAAGCATTGTCGGTCAGGTATTCGTGGTGTCCCCAGAGGGCGTGCGTCGCGTACTCGTTGAAGGCGATCGCCTGTTCGTTGGCGACCAGATTGACACCGGCCTCTCCGGCGCCGTGTCGCTTGAATTGGCAGATGGCCGCACCCTCGATCTGGGTCGCGAAACCCAGTGGAGCGCCACCGCGCCCGACTCCAGCACGGACCTGGCTGAGGCCACCGCGCAGGCTGCGCCGTCGGTAGCAGAACTGCAGCAAGCCATCGCCGCCGGTGTCGACCCGACCACCGCCCTCGATGCCACCGCTGCCGGCCCGAGCGCTGCAGGCACTGGCGGTGCTGCCGGTGGTGGCCACAGCTTTGTGATGCTCGACGCCACCGCTGGCCGCGTTGACCCGACCATTGGTTTCCCGACTGCAGGCATCAATGCTGCCGGTCAAGCCGCGCAGAACATCACTGGCGGCCAGACCACCGATACCACCACCAACGCCCTGCGTGAGTCGACCCTGAGCCTCAGCGCCACGCCGTCCATCACCGAAACCGGCGGCGTGCTGGTGTACACCGCGACCCTGACCCAGGCGCCGCTGACCGACCTGACCATCACCCTGTCCAACGGCGCGGTGATTGTGATTACAGCCGGCTCCACCACTGGCACCGTCAACGTGCCGCTGGCCCCGAACGACACCGTTTATAACGACCCGACCCAGATCGACGTGACCGTCACCGGCACCACCGGCGGCAATGGCATCACCGTGACCCCGCCGACCACTCCGGCGACGACCCAGGTCACCGACACCATCGACACCACCACCGTCACCCTGACGGCCGGCCCGAGTGTCACCGAAGGCGGGCAGATCACTTACACCGCAACCCTGACCAACCCGGCGCAAACCCCGGTGACCGTCACCCTGTCGAACGGCTCGACCATCACCATCGGCGCCGGCCAGACCAGCGGCACCGTCAACGTGCCGACCCCGGCCAACGACGTCTATAACAACGGCAGCACCGTCACCACCACCATCACCGGTGCCAGCGGTGGCAACTTCGAAAACCTGGTGCCAAACCCGACGCCAGCGGTGACCACCATCACCGATTCGATCGACACCACTAATCTGACCCTGACCGCCACCGGCACAGTGGTCGAGGGTGGCCAGATCACCTACACCGCGACCCTGACCAACCCGGCGCAAACCCCGGTGACCGTCACCTTGTCGAACGGCTCGACCATCACCATTGAGGCTGGGCAGACCACCGGCACCGTCAACGTCCCGACGGCGGCCAACGACGTTTACAACAATGGCGGCACGGTCAGCACCACCATTACCGGCGCTACGGGTGGCAACTTTGAAAGCCTGGTGCCAAACACCACGCCAGCCACCACCACCGTTACCGATTCGATCGACACCACCAGCGTGAGCCTCACCGCCACCGGTACAGTCGTCGAAGGTGGCCAGATCACCTACACCGCGACGCTGACCAACGCCGCGCAAACCCCGGTGACGATCACCCTGTCGAACGGCTCGACCATCACCATTGACGCCGGCAAGACTACGGGCTCGGTCAACGTGCCGACCGCGGCCAACGACGTTTACAACAATGGCAGCACCGTCAGCACCACCATCACCGGTGCTAGCGGTGGCAATTTCGAAAATCTGGTGCCGAATACGACGCCAGCGACCACCACCATTACCGACTCGATCGACAACACCAACCTGTCGCTGACAGCCACCGGCACCGTGGCGGAAGGCGGTTCGATCGTTTACACCGCGACCCTGACCAACCCTGCCGGCACGCCGGTGACCGTGACCCTGAGCAACGGCTCGGTGATCACCATCGAAGCGGGCAAGACCAGCGGTACCGTGACCGTTCCGGCGCCAGCCGATGACGTTTATAAAGACGCCGGCAAAGTCGAAGTCACCATCAAGGACGCCACTGGCGGCAACTTCGAGAACCTGGTGCCGAGCACCGTTCCAGCCGTGACCGAAGTCACTGACACCATCGACACCTCGACCGTGAAGCTGACGGCCGACACCTCGGTCGCTGAAGGTGGCACCGTCACTTACACCGCCACCGTCGGTGCGCCGGTCACCGGCTCGCCTGTCATCGTGACCTTGGCCAACGGTCAGAGCATTACCATTGAAGTCGGTAAAACCACCGGCACCGTGACCACTACCGCCCCTAACGATGCGTTGACCGGCAATGCGCCGCTGACCAACTCGATCACCGGCGTTTCGGGTGGTAATTACGAAGATCTGGTGGCTGACAAGACTCCGGTTTCGACCACTGTTACTGATGTCGCCGACACCACCAACCTGTCGCTGAGCGCGACCGGTTCTGTGGCTGAAGGCGGTCAGATCACTTACACCGCGACCCTGACCAACGCCGCAGGTTCGCCTGTCACCGTAACCCTGTCGAACGGTTCGGTGATCACCATCGAAGCCGGCAAAACCACTGGCACCGTGACCGTTCCAGCGCCCGCCGATGACGTCTACAAAGACGCCGGCAAAGTCGAAGTGACGATCAAGGATGCGTCCGGCGGCAATTTCGAGAATCTGGTGCCGAGCACCGTTCCAGCCGTGACCGAAGTGACAGACACTATCGACACGTCGACCGTGAAGCTGACGGCTGACACCTCGGTCGCTGAAGGTGGCACCGTCACCTACACCGCCACTGTTGGCGCGCCGGTCACCGGCTCGCCGGTTGTCGTGACCTTGGCCAACGGCCAAAACATCACCATCGAAGTCGGCAAAACCACCGGCACCGTGACCACCACTGCACCGAATGATGCGCTGACCGGCCACGCGCCGATCACCAACGCGATCACGGGCGTGAGCGGCGGCAATTATGAAGACCTCGTCGCCGATAAAACCCCGGTCAGCACCACGGTCACGGACACCACCGACACCACCGACCTGACGCTGAGCGCGACCGGCACCGTGGCTGAAGGCGGCCAGATTACTTACACCGCGACCCTGACCAATGCTGCTGGTTCGCCGGTCACCGTGACCCTGTCGAACGGCTCGGTCATCACCATTGAAGCCGGTAAAACCACTGGCACCGTGACCGTTCCGGCGCCAGCCGATGACGTCTACAAAGACGCCGGCAAAGTCGAAGTCACCATCAAGGACGCCACTGGCGGCAACTTCGAGAACCTGGTGCCGAGCACCGTTCCTGCCGTCACCGACGTCACTGACACCCTCGACACCTCGACGGTGAAACTGACCGCCACCGAGACAACCGCTGAAGGTGGCACCGTCACCTACACCGCTACCGTTGGCGCGCCAGTCACCGGTTCGCCGGTGATCGTAACTTTGGCCAATGGTCAGAACATCACCATCGAAGTAGGCAAAACCACCGGCACCGTGACCACCACCGCGCCAAACGACGCGCTGAACGGCCACGCGCCGCTGACCAACTCGATCACCGACGTAACTGGCGGCAACTACGAAAACCTCGTGGCCGACAAAACCCCGGTCAGCACTACCGTGACCGACACCGTCGACACCACCAACCTGACGCTCAGCGCTACCGGCACTGTGGCGGAAGGCGGCGCGATCGTTTACACCGCAACCCTGACCAACCCGGCTGGCACTCCAGTAACCGTGACCCTGTCGAACGGCTCGGTCATTACCATCGAGGCCGGCAAAACCACCGGCACCGTGACCGTTCCTGCGCCAGCCGATGACGTCTACAAAGACGCCGGCAAAGTCGAAGTGACCATCAAGGACGCCACTGGCGGCAACTTCGAGAATCTGGTGCCGAGCACCGTTCCGGCCGTAACCGATGTGACCGACACCATCGATACCTCGACGGTGAAACTGACCGCCACCGAGACTGCGGCTGAAGGCGGCACCGTCACCTACACCGCCACTGTTGGCGCGCCAGTGACCGGTTCGCCTGTGATCGTGACGTTGGCCAACGGCCAGAACATCACCATCGAAGTCGGCAAAACCACCGGCACCGTGACCACCACTGCACCGAACGATGTGCTGGCCGGCCACGCACCGCTAACCAACGCGATCACCAACGTCAGCGGCGGCAACTACGAAAATCTGGTGGCCGACAAAACCCCGGTCAGCACCAGCGTGACCGACACCGTCGACACCACTACCGTTTCGCTGACCGCCACCGGCAACGTCAACGAAGGCGGTTCGATCGTTTACACCGCGACGCTGACCAACCCGGCCGGCACTCCGGTGACCGTGACCCTGAGCAACGGTTCGACCATCACCATCGACGCCGGCAAGACCACCGGCACCGTGACCGTCCCGGCACCGGCCGATGACGTCTACAAAGACGCCGGCAAACTCGAAGTGACCATCAAGGAAACCTCGGGCGGCAACTTCGAAAACCTGGTGGCCAATCCGACGCCAGCGGTGACCAATGTCGCCGACACGATCAACACCACGCACCTGACCCTCAGCGCTGAAAGCTACGTGCTCGAAGGCACCTCGATCACCTACACCGCGACCCTGACCAACGCCGCGCAAACCCCGGTGACCGTCAACCTGAGCAACGGCCAGACCATCACCATCGAGGCTGGCAAAACCAGCGGTTCGGTGACCATCGCCGCGCCGAGCGATGACGTTTACAAAGACGTCAGCAAGCTCACCGTGACCATGACCGACGCAACCGGCGGCAACTTCGAGAAGCTCGACGTCAGCAAGACCCCAGTCAGCACCACCGTCAATGACACCATCGACAAAACCACGCTGACCCTGAGCGCCAGCGACACCGTCAGCGAAGGTGGCCAGATCACCTACACCGCGACCCTGAGCAACCCGGCCGGCACCGCCATGACCGTGACCCTGGCCAACGGTGCGGTGATCAACATCGCCGCCGGCGCCACCAGCGGTTCGGTGAATTTCGCTGCGCCTGCCAATACGCCGTACATCGACGGCGGCAAGGTACAGACCGCGATTGCCAGCCACAGTGGCGGTAACTTCGAGCAGGTCGATGCCAACCGTTCGGCGGTGGTCACCACCGTCACCGACACCGTCGACACCACCAATATCAGCCTCAGCGCCACCGCTTCGGTTGCCGAGGGCGGCTCGATCGTCTACACCGCGAGCCTGACGAACCCGGCCGGCACGGCGATGACCGTGACCCTGAGCAACGGTGCGGTGATCAACATTGCCAAGGGAGCGACCACCGGCACCGCGACGGTCGCAGCACCGGCCGATGACGTCTACAAGGACGCCGGCAAAGTCGACGCCAGCATCACCAAGACCACCGGCGGCAACTTCGAGAACCTGGTGGTCGACAAGACCCCGGCGGTCACCGACGTGACCGACACCATCGACAACAGCACCGTTTCGCTGACCGCCACCGCCAGCACCACTGAAGGCGGCGTGGTGGTTTACACGGCCTCCGTCACCGCTCCGGTCACCGGTTCGCCAGTTGTGGTGACTCTGTCCAACGGCCAGACCATCACCATTCCGGTCGGCGCCAGCAGCGGTAGCGTCAACTTCACCGCACCGAACGATGCACTCGCTGGCGGCAACACGCTGAGCGTGAAAATCGACGGCGCCAGCGGCGGCAATTACGAAAACCTTGTGGCCGACAAAACTCCGGCCGTGACCTCGGTGACCGACACCGTCGACACCACCAACCTGTCGCTGAGTGCGACCGGCACCGTGGCTGAGGGTGGTTCGATTGTTTACACCGCAACGCTGACCAATCCGGCTGGCACGCCAGTCACCGTGACATTGAGCAACGGCTCGGTGATCACCATCGACGCTGGTAAAACTACCGGTACCGTGACCGTCGCAGCGCCTGCCGATGACGTCTACAAAGACGCCGGCAAAGTCGAAGTCACCATCAAGGACGCCACGGGCGGCAACTTCGAGAACCTCGTTCCGAGCACCACGCCAGCCGTGACCGACGTCACTGACACCATCGACACCTCGACCGTGAAACTGACGGCCGACACCACTGTGGCTGAGGGCGGCACCGTCACTTACACCGCCACGGTTGGCGCGCCGGTCACCGGTTCGCCAGTCGTCGTGACCCTGGCCAACGGCCAGAGCATCACCATCGAAGTCGGCAAGACCACAGGCAGCGTGTCCACCATCGCGCCGAATGACGCATTGAACGGTCAGGCGTCGCTGGGCAACTCGATCACCAACGTTTCCGGCGGCAACTACGAAAACCTGGTGGCCGACAAGACCCCGGTGTCGACCACGGTCACTGACACCCTCGACACCACTGACCTGTCGCTCAGCGCCACCAATTCGGTCGCCGAGGGCGGCTCGATCATCTACACCGCGACGCTGACCAACCCGGCTGGCTCGCCGGTGACTGTGACCCTGTCGAACGGCTCGGTGATCACCATCGAGGCCGGTAAAACCACCGGCACCGTAACGGTCGCGGCGCCTGCCGATGACGTCTACAAAGACGCCGGCAAGGTCGAAGTGACCATCAAGGACGCCACCGGCGGCAACTTCGAAAACCTGGTACCGAGCACTGTCCCGGCCGTGACCGAAGTCACCGACACCATCGACACCACCACCGTCAAACTGACCGCCACTGAGTCTGCCGCTGAAGGTGGCACCGTCACTTACACCGCCACCGTCGGCGCGCCAGTCACCGGCTCGCCGGTCGTCGTGACCTTGGCCAACGGCCAGAACATCACCATCGAAGTCGGCAAAACCACCGGCACCGTCACCACCACCGCACCAAACGACGCGCTGAACGGCCACACGCCGCTGACCAACGCGATCACCGACGTGAGCGGCGGCAATTACGAGAACCTCGTTGCCGACAAAACCCCGGTTTCGACCACTGTTACTGACACCGTCGACACCACCAACCTGTCGCTCACTGCGACCGGCACCGTGGCGGAAGGTGGCTCGATCGTTTACACCGCGACCCTGACCAACCCGGCTGGCACGCCGGTGACCGTGACCCTGAGCAATGGCTCGGTGATCACCATCGAAGCGGGCAAAACCACCGGCACCGTCACCGTTCCTGCGCCTGCCGATGACGTCTACAAAGACGCCGGCAAGGTCGAGGTGACCATCAAGGATGCCACGGGCGGTAACTTCGAGAACCTGGTTCCGAGCACCACGCCAGCCGTTACCGACGTCACTGACACCATCGACACCTCGACGGTCAAACTGACCGCCACCGAGTCGGCCGCTGAAGGTGGCACCGTCACCTACACCGCCACCGTCGGTGCGCCAGTCACTGGCTCACCAGTTGTGGTGACCTTGGCCAACGGTCAGAACATCACCATCGAAGTGGGTAAAACCACCGGCACCGTGACTACCACTGCGCCAAACGATGCGTTGACCGGTCATGCGCCGCTGACCAACGCGATCACCGGCGTTTCCGGCGGCAACTACGAAAACCTCGTGGCCGACAAAACCTCGGTCAGCACCAACGTGACTGATACCGTCGATACCACCAACCTGTCGCTCAGCGCCACCGGTTCGGTGAACGAAGGCGGCCAGATCACCTACACCGCGACCCTGACCAATGCCGCTGGCAGTCCGGTCACCGTAACCCTGAGCAATGGCTCGGTGATCACCATCGAGGCCGGTAAAACCACCGGCACCGTGACCGTCGACGCACCGAAAGATGACGTCTACAAAGATGCCGGCACCGTTGAAGCGACCATCAAGGGCGCGACCGGTGGCGACTTTGAAAACCTCGTCACCAGCACGGCTCCAGCGGTCACCACCGTCAACGACACCATCGACACCTCCACCGTGTCGCTGACCGCCACGGCGAACGTCGCCGAAGGCGAAACCGTGGTCTACACCGCGACCGTTACCGCGCCAGTGACTGGCTCGCCGGTTGTCGTGACCCTGTCCAACGGCCAGACCATCACCATCGCTGTCGGTGAAACCACCGGCTCGGTGAACTTCGTTGCACCAAACAGCCCTCTGGCCGGCGGCAGCTCGCTGAGCGTGACCATCGACGGCGCCACTGGCGGCAACTACGAAAAACTGGCAGTCGACGGCAAGTCCGCCGACACCGCGGTTTCGGACACCACCGACACCACCAACCTGAACCTGACCGCAACCGATTCGGTGGCTGAAGGCGGTTCGATCGTCTACACCGCGACGCTGACCAACCCGGCCGGCACCCCGGTGACCGTGACCCTGAGCAACGGTTCGGTGATCACCATCGAGGCCGGTAAAACCACCGGCACCGTGACCGTTCCAGCGCCGGCTGATGACGTCTACAAAGATGCCGGCAAAGTCGAAGTGACGATCAAGGATGCAACCGGCGGCAACTTCGAGAATCTGGTACCGAGCACCGTACCGGCGGTGACCAATGTCACCGACACCATCGACACCACCACCGTCAAACTCACCGCGACCGAGTCGACGGCTGAGGGCGGCAGCGTGACTTACACCGCGACCGTCGGCGCGCCAGTCACCGGTTCGCCTGTGGTCGTGACCCTGGCTAACGGTCAGACCATCACCATTGGTGTTGGCCAGACCACCGGCACCGCGACCACCACTGCGCCGAACGATGCGTTGACCGGCCATGCGCCGATCACCAATGCGATCACTGAGGTAAGCGGCGGCAACTTCGAAAATCTGGTGGCGGACAAGACGCCGGTTTCGACCAATGTCACCGACACCGTCGACACCACCAATCTGTCGCTGACGGCGACCGGCACCGTTGCGGAAGGTGGTTCGATCATCTACACCGCTACGCTGACCAACGCGGCTGGCTCGCCAGTCACCGTGACCCTGTCGAATGGCGCGGTAATCACCATCGAAGCCGGTAAAACCACTGGCACCGTGACCGTTCCAGCCCCGGCCGACGACGTCTACAAAGACGCTGGCAAAGTCGAAGCGACGATCTCCACCGCTACCGGTGGCAACTTCGAGAACCTGGTGCCGAGCACTGTTCCAGCCGTCACCGAAGTGACTGACACCATCGACACCTCGACCGTGAAACTGACGGCGACCGAGACCGCCGCTGAAGGTGGCACCGTCACTTACACCGCGACAGTCGGAGCGCCTGTGACAGGCTCTCCGGTTGTGGTGACCCTGGCCAACGGTCAGAACATCACCATCGAAGTCGGGAAAACCACCGGCACCGTAACCTTCATCGCACCGAACGATGCGCTGACCGGCCACGCGCCGCTCACCAACTCGATCACTGAGGTGAGCGGTGGCAACTACGAAAACCTCGTGGCCGACAAGACACCGGTCAGCACCACCGTGACCGACACCGTCGACACCACCAACCTGTCGCTCAGCGCGACCGGTTCTGTGGCTGAGGGCGGCTCGATCATCTACACCGCGACATTGACCAACGCTGCTGGCTCGCCAGTCACCGTGACCCTGTCGAACGGCGCGGTGATCACCATCGAAGCCGGTAAAACCACTGGCACCGTCACCGTCGCAGCGCCAGCGGATGACGTTTACAAAGATGCAGGCAAAGTCGAAGCAACCATTTCGACCGCGACCGGCGGCAACTTCGAGAATCTGGTGCCGAGCACCGTGCCGGCTGTGACCAGCGTCACCGATACCATCGACACCTCGACCGTGAAATTGACGGCCGATACCTCCGTGGCTGAAGGCGGCACCGTCACTTACACCGCCACTGTGGGCGCTCCAGTGACCGGCTCGCCGGTCACCGTGACCCTGGCCAACGGCCAGAACATCACCATCGAAGTCGGTAAAACCACCGGCACCGTCACCTTCACCGCGCCGAACGATGCGTTGACTGGCCATGCACCGCTGACCAACGCGATTACCGGAGTTACCGGCGGCAATTACGAGAATCTGGTGGCTGACAAGACGCCGGTTTCGACCAATGTCACCGACACCGTCGACACCACCAACCTGTCGCTCAGCGCGACCGGTTCGGTTGCTGAAGGTGGCTCGATCATCTACACCGCAACGCTGACCAACGCGGCCGGCTCACCAGTCACCGTGACCCTGTCGAACGGCGCGGTGATCACCATCGAAGCCGGTAAAACCACTGGCACCGTCACCGTCGCAGCGCCAGCGGATGACGTTTACAAAGATGCAGGCAAAGTCGAAGCAACCATTTCGACCGCGACCGGCGGCAACTTCGAGAATCTGGTGCCGAGCACCGTGCCGGCTGTGACCAGCGTCACCGACACCATCGACACCACCACCGTCAAACTCACCGCCACCGAGTCGACAACTGAGGGTGGCAACGTCACCTACACCGCGACTGTCGGCGCGCCAGTCACCGGCTCGCCGGTTGTCGTAACCCTGGCAAACGGTCAGACGATCACCATCGGCGTCGGCCAGACCACCGGTACCGCGACCACCACGGCGCCAAACGACGCATTGACCGGTCACGCTCCGCTGACCAACGCGATCACCAACGTCAGCGGCGGCAACTACGAGAACCTCGTAGCCGACAAGACGCCGGTCAGCACCAACGTGACCGATACCGTCGACACCACCAACCTGTCGCTTAGCGCTACCGGTTCTGTGGCCGAGGGCGGTTCGATCGTCTACACCGCGACCCTGACCAACGCCGCTGGCTCGCCAGTGACCGTGACGCTGAGCAACGGCGCCGTGATCACCATCGACGCCGGTAAAACCACCGGCACCGTGACCGTTCCAGCGCCAGCCGACGACGTCTACAAAGACGCTGGCACCGTGCAGGCCACGATCAGTACCGCCACCGGTGGCAACTTCGAAAATCTGGTGCCGAGCACAACTCCGGCTATCACCAGCGTCACCGACACCATCGACACCACCACTGTGAAACTGACGGCAACCGCTACCGCAGCCGAAGGTGGCAACGTCGTTTACACCGCCACGGTTGGTGCTCCGGTAACCGGTTCGCCGGTTGTGGTAACCCTGGCCAACGGTCAGACCATCACCATTGGCGTCGGCCAGACCACGGGCACCGCGACCACCACCGCGCCGAACGACGCATTGACTGGCCACGCTCCGCTGACCAATGCGATCACCAACGTCAGCGGCGGCAACTACGAGAACCTCGTAGCCGACAAGACGCCGGTCAGCACCAACGTGACCGATACCGTCGACACCACCAACCTGTCGCTTAGCGCTACCGGTTCTGTGGCCGAGGGCGGTTCGATCGTCTACACCGCGACCCTGACCAACGCCGCTGGCTCGCCAGTGACCGTGACGCTGAGCAACGGCGCCGTGATCACCATCGACGCCGGTAAAACCACCGGCACCGTCACCGTTCCAGCGCCAGCCGATGACGTCTACAAAGACGCCGGTACCGTGCAGGCCACGATCAGCACCGCCACCGGTGGCAACTTCGAAAACCTGGTGCCGAGCACGACGCCGGCTATTACAAGCGTCACCGATACCATCGACACCACCACGGTGAAACTGACCGCGACCGCCACTGCCGCTGAAGGCGGTAACGTCGTTTACACCGCGACCGTCGGTGCGCCAGTGACGGGCTCGCCAGTCGTGGTCACCCTGTCGAACGGTCAGACCATCACCATCGGTGTTGGCCAGACCACCGGCACCGCAACTACTACCGCGCCAAACGATGTCTTGACCGGTCACGCACCGCTGACGAACGCGATCACCAATGTCAGCGGTGGTAACTACGAAAACCTTGTGGCTGACAAAACGCCAGTCAGCACCAACGTGACCGACACTGTCGACACCACCAATCTGTCGCTCAGCGCGACGGGTTCGGTTGCTGAAGGCGGTTCGATTGTTTACACCGCGACCCTGACCAACGCCGCTGGCTCGCCAGTCACCGTGACTCTGAGCAACGGCGCCGTGATCACCATCGACGCGGGTAAAACCACTGGCACCGTGACCGTTCCAGCGCCAGCCGATGACGTCTACAAAGACGCCGGTACCGTGCAGGCGACCATCAGCACCGCCACCGGTGGCAACTTCGAAAACCTCGTGCCGAGCACGACTCCGGCCGTAACCAGCGTCACCGACACGATCGACACGACCACCGTAAAACTCACTGCAACCACAACTGCAGCCGAGGGCGGCAACGTTGTCTACACCGCCACGGTCGGTGCTCCAGTGACTGGCTCGCCAGTTGTGGTAACGCTGGCCAACGGTCAGACCATCACCATTGGTGTTGGCCAGACTACGGGGACTGCGACCACTACCGCACCAAACGATGCGTTGACCGGTCATGCTCCGCTGACCAACTCGATCACCAACGTCACTGGCGGCAACTACGAAAATCTCGTGGCCGACAAGACGCTGGTTTCGACCAACGTCACTGACACCGTCGACACCACCAATCTGTCGCTGTCCGCGACCGGCACCGTGGCCGAAGGTGGCCAGATCACTTACACCGCGACATTGACCAACGCCGCTGGCTCGCCAGTGACCGTAACCCTGTCGAACGGCGCCGTGATCACCATCGACGCCGGTAAAACCAGCGGCACCGTGACCGTTCCAGCCCCAGCCGACGACGTCTACAAAGACGCCGGCACCGTACAGGCGACGATCAGCAACGCCACCGGTGGCAACTTCGAAAACCTGGTACCGAGTACGACGCCGGCCGTGACCAGCGTCACCGACACCATCGACACCACGACGGTGAAACTCACGGCTACCGGCACAGCGGCAGAGGGCGGCAACGTCGTCTACACCGCGACCGTCGGTGCTCCGGTGACCGGCTCGCCTGTGGTTGTAACGCTGGCCAACGGTCAAACCATCACCATCGGTGTAGGCCAGACCACGGGCACCGCGACCACCACTGCGCCTAACGACGCATTGACCGGTCACGCGCCACTGACCAACGCGATCACCAACGTCAGCGGCGGTAACTACGAGAACCTGGTCGCCGACAAGACTCCGGTCAGCACCACTGTGACCGACACCGTCGACACCACCAATCTGTCGCTGTCCGCGACCGGCACCGTGGCCGAAGGTGGCCAGATCACTTACACCGCGACCCTGACCAACGCCGCTGGCTCGCCAGTCACCGTAACCCTGAGCAACGGTTCGGTGATCACCATCGACGCCGGCAAAACCAGCGGCACCGTGACCGTTCCAGCGCCAGCCGATGACGTCTACAAAGACGCCGGCAACGTCCAGGCAACGATCAAGACCGCCACCGGCGGCAGCTTCGAAAACCTGGTCACCAGCACGGCTCCGGCCGTGACCAGCGTCACTGACACCATCGACACCACCACCGTGAAACTGACCGCGACCGGCTCTGCGGCGGAAGGCGGCAACGTCGTCTACACCGCCACTGTCGGTGCAGCCGTGACCGGTTCGCCGGTCGTGGTGACCCTGGCCAACGGTCAGACCATCACCATCGACATCGGCAAGACCACCGGTACCGTGACAACCACCGCACCGAACGATGCGTTGACCGGCCACGCCCCGCTGACCAACTCGATCAGCAACGTCACGGGCGGCAACTACGAAAACCTCGTCGCCGACAAAACCCCGGTCAGCACCACCGTGACCGACACCGTCGACACCACCAACCTGTCGCTGTCCGCGACCGGCACCGTGGCCGAAGGTGGCCAGATCACCTACACCGCGACCCTGACCAACGCCGCTGGCTCGCCACTGACCGTGACCCTCAGCAACGGTTCGGTAATCACCATCGACGCTGGCAAAACCACTGGCACCGTGACCGTTCCGGCTCCGGCCGACGACGTCTACAAAGACGCCGGCAGCGTGCAGGCGACCATCACCGGCACCAGCGGCGGCAGCTTCGAAAACCTCGTGACCAGCAACACGCCAGCCGTGACCAGCGTCACCGATACGATCGACACCACCACCGTCAGCATCACCGGCAGCAGCTCGGTGACCGAAGGCCAGACCGCCAGCTATACGGTCAGCCTGAACCACCCGGCGCAAACCGAAGTAACCCTGAAAATCGTCTACAGCGGCACTGCCGCCGACGGTTCGGACTTCACTGGTGTGTACACCGTGAAGATTCCGGCAGGTGCGAGCAGCGCGCAGTTCAACGTCGCCACCATCGATGACAAGATCACCGAAGGCACCGAGAACTTCGTGGTCAAGATCGATTCGGCCACCGGCGGCAACTTCGAGAACCTCGCGGTCAGCAGCACCAACGGCAGCGTCAGCACCTCGATCATCGACAACGACGCACCGCCGGTCATCGACCTGGATGGCAACAACTCCAGCGGTGCCACCGGTGCCGACTACAAGGTGACCTTCACCGAAAACACCCCGGGCGCGGGCGTATCGATTGCCGACACCGACATCAGCATCACTGACCCGGACAGCACCATGCTCACCGGTGCCACTGTGGTTCTGACCAACCGTCAGGACGGCGATGCGCTGAACCTGGGCAACAGCGTCAACGGCATTACGATCAATGCCAACAGCACCAACGGCACCGTGACCCTGACGCTGTCCGGCAATGCGACGCTGGCTGATTACATGCAGGCCATCAAGAACATCAGCTTCACTAACAGCAGTGAGAATCCGAGCACCGTACCGCGGATCATCACCGTGACCGTGACCGATGGCGGCAACTACTCCAACACCGCGACCACCACGGTCAACGTGGTGGCGGTCAACGACGCACCGGTCGCTGCACCGAGCAATGTCACCGGCACCGAAGACACGCCGCTGGTGCTCGGCTGGTCGACCTTCGGTGTCAGCGATGTCGACAGTCCGGCCAGCAGCCTCGGCGTGAAAATCACCCAACTGCCGGGCGAAGGCAAACTGCAGTATCTGGACGGTTCGACCTGGAAAGACGTCGCCAACAACCAGACCTTCAGCAAGGCTGACATCGACGCGGGCAAGCTGCGCTTCCTGCCGGATGCCAACGAGTCGGGCGTCAACGGTTACGGCGGCACAGGTCTGGGCAACAACCAGGCTGACTACGCGCAGATCAAGTTCCAGCCAACCGACGGTCAGCTGCTGGGTAACACCGGCACCGTGAAGATCGACATCACGCCAGTGGCGGATGCGCCGACCGTGAGCGTGGCCGACAACAGCGTGAAGTCCACCGGGCTGATCAAGGAAGTCTGGACCGGTCTGTCGGGTCTGGGCACCAACGGCAATGGCGCGGATTCGACCACGTTGAAAAACGTCATCGACGGCGCCGGCACACCGAACACCAGCACTAACGTGAACAACGTGCAGTCCGACGGCAGCGTAACCGCCGGTACGGCCTCGAAGACTTCCGGCCTGATCTATCTGGAAGCCGGCAAGACTTACACCTTCAGCGGTATCGGTGATGACAGCCTGTTGGTGACCATCGGTGGCAAGAGCGTGGCCTCGACCACGTGGGGCGTGGGCGGCAACCTCAACGGTTCGTTCACCCCGACCACCAGCGGCTACTACACCCTGGACATCTACCACCACAACCAGAGCGGCCCGGGCAGCTACGACGTCAACCTGTCGGTCAACGGCAGCACGCCGATCGACCTGAGCAGCGCTGGCGTACCGATCTACACCGGCGTGAAGGATCTGGTGAATTCGGGCGTGACCGTCTCCGATCTGCACGGCACTAACGGCGAAGGCTATTACGACGGCTACAAACTCAACACCGGCGCCGAAGGCACCACGGTGAAACTGTCGGCGATCACCACCGCCCTGACCGACACCGACGGCTCGGAAACCCTGAGCGTGAAGATCAGCGGTGCACCGGTCGGCTCGGTGCTCAGTGATGGCGCGGGTCACACCTTCACCGTCACCGCCAGCAGCGGCGACGCCAACGTCACCGGCTGGAACCTCGGCAGCCTGACCGTAACGCCTCCGCCGTACTACAACGGCCAGTTCAACCTGACCGTGACCTCGACTTCCACCGAGATGGTCGGCGGCTCGGCCAGCAGCACTGCGACCATTCCGGTTACCGTGGTGCCGGCGGTCTACAACGCCATTGTCGCCACCTCGGCCGACGATACCGTCACCGGCACCGATGGCAACGACATCATCGTCGCCGACATCGGTGGTCTGACCGTGATCCCGGGCACCAACTACAACATCGCGTTCATGGTCGACAGCTCCGGCAGCATGAGCGCGTCGTCGCTCAACGCCGCCAAAGACTCGCTGACCTCGGTGTTCAACAGCCTCAAGCAGAGCCTGGGCGGCAGCAATTCGGGCACGGTGAACATTTTCCTCGTCGACTTCGATACCCAGGTCAACAAGTCGGTGTCGGTGAACCTCAACGACCCGAACGCGCTGACGCAACTCAAAGCGGTACTGGACTCGATGGCCTCCGGCGGCGGCACCAATTACGAGGACGTATTCAAGACCACGGCCAACTGGTTCCAGAGCGCTGACGCTGTGGCCAACACCGGGGCGAAGAACCTCACGTACTTCATTACCGACGGCCAGCCGACCTACTACCAGAGCGGCGAGCAGACCAACCCGACGCTGTACGGCAACGTGAAGCTCGACGATGTGGTGAAAACCAGCAACTACAAGCCGGGCGACACCTTCAGCACCTACATCGACAATACCCACGCGTTGACGATCAACAGCGCCGGCACCGTAACCCTGCAAACCTACAATTCGTGGTGGGGCTGGAGCAGCTCTAATCTGGGCACCATCCACGCGCAGGGCGACGGCACCTATGAGTTGTCGAGTCTGGCGGGTACCGGTAACAGCACCAACTCGGCAACGACCAGTAACTCGACCAGTGGCTTTGCATTGCTCAGCGGTCTGTCGAACGTCGAGGCTATCGGACTGAACAACGATGTCAGCCTCAACGATCTGAAGCCTTACGATTCGGATAAAACGCCGCAAACCAACATCGATCCGAAGGATCTGGCCAACTCGATCATCGGCCACACCGAAGCGACGATGCCGGGCAACGACACCGTCAGCGGTGGCGACGGCAACGACATCCTGTTCGGCGACCTGGTGAGCTTCAACGGCATTGCCGGCGAGGGTTATCAGGCGATGCAGGCGTTCGTCGCCAAGGAAACCGGCGTCGACGTCAGCAAAGTCACCACCAGCAACGTGCACCAGTACATCACCGAGCACTATCAGGCGTTCGATGTCTCCGGCGCACATGACGGTAACGACACGCTGTTGGGTGGCGCAGGCAATGACATCCTCTTCGGCTCGGGCGGCAACGACTGGCTCGATGGCGGCAAAGGCAATGACATCCTGCTCGGCGGCACTGGCAACGACACGCTGATCGGCGGTCAGGGCAACGACATCCTCATCGGTGGTTCCGGTGCCGACACCTTCGTCTGGAAGGCGGGCGATACTGGCAACGACGTGATCAAGGACTTCAAGGCCAGCGAAGGTGACCGCATCGACCTGCGCGATTTGCTGCAGGGCGAGACCGGCAGCACCATCGACAACTTCCTGAAGATCACCACGGTCGATGGCACGTCGTCGCTGCAAGTCAGCTCGGCGGGCAAGTTCAACTCCGGCGACGCTGCGGCGGCCACCCCGGATGTGACGATCAAACTGGAAGGCAACAACTGGTCGAGCGCCAACATTCATAACCTGATTGCCGGCAGCGATCCGACCATCAAGGTCGACCACAACAACAGCTGATACGTGAACAAAAACGGCCGCCCTTCTGGGGCGGCCGTCACGTTTGCGCTTACCGCGACGGTGACGATTACGTCGCCGCACCGCATACTCGCGCGCAGTTGGCTATGCTGCTGACAGCATGACGCTGGTTCATTTCCGAGGGATGCTCAATGTTTTACGTGCAACGCGATGCGCAAGGTCTGTTGATTCGCGTGGAAGCCGCGGCCTACGCCGAGGCCACGGAAACGCTGCCGGCCGACAGCCATGAAATCCAGGCCTGGTTCGCCAATGAAGTGGTGGAAACCAGCCTGAAACAGCTCAAGCAGAGCGACTTTGAAATGATTCGGGTCCTCGACGACCTGATTCAGGTCCTGACCCAGAAAGGCGTGATCCGCGTCACCGACCTGCCACCGGCGGCCCAGGCCAAGTTGATGGACCGGACTCAGGCGCGTGAGGCGTTGGGCGGGTTGAGCCAGTTGATCGATGAGGATGAGGGCGGGTTGATCTGATCCATTCAGAATCAAAAGCCTGCCCTCACCCCAGCCCTCTCCCGGGGGGAGAGGGAGCTGACCGAGGTGTCTGGCGTCATACATCGACCTGAAAAACCGGGGCGATTATGGATCCAGCGCAAATCGCTGACGTCGGCGTATTTCCCAAATATCCCCCAATCAGTCCCTTCTCCCTGACCGAGAGGGGCCGATCGAGGTGTCTGGCGTTATACATCGACCTGAAAAACCGGGTCGATTATGAATTCAAAACAAATCGCTCACGTCGGCGTACCTCCCGAATATCCCCCAATCAGTCCCTTGAGGGAGAGGGGCCGACCGAGGTGTCTGGCGCTGTACATCGACCTGAGAAATCGAGTCGATTATGGATTCAGCGCAAATCGTTCACGTCGGCGTATTTCCCGAATATCCCCCAATCAGTCCCCTCTCCCTCTGGGAGAGGGCTAGGGTGAGGGTTGCTTTTGCGATGATTCACCGCCAAGGCTTCGGCTCACCAAACAACTGCCCCTGAACCCCATACAGACCCATCTCGCGAATCACCGACAACTCGCCTTCAGTCTCGACCCGCTCGGCAATCAGCGGCAGATCAATGCTGTGCGCGGCACGCTGGATCGCCTCGATGAACAGACGCTTGTCACTCTCCTGATCAATCGCGCGAATGTAGCTGCCATCGATCTTCAAGTACGCCAGCCCCAACCGCGCCAGATTGCCGATCATGCTGAAGCGCCCACCAAAGCGCTGCAGGCTCAGAGAGAAGCCCAGCTCACGCAGGCGCCGGGTCAACTGCTCCAGCACCGCTTGTTCCGGCAATTGCTCCTCACCGATTTCCAGGGTCAGGCGCTCGCCCAGATTGGAATGCGCGCGCAGAATCTCGAAGACTTTGTTCAACGCCTGCGGATCGGCCAGGGTCGCCGAAGACAGGTTCAGCGCCAGCGAATCTTCATGTTCTTTCATCTGCTCCAGCACGCGCTCAAGCATCAGGCGATCCAGCCGCGCGGTCCAGCCGAAGCGCTCCAGCCATGGCAGAAAACGCCCGGCCGGGATGGTCTGGCCCTGATCATCGAGCAGGCGCGAGAGCACTTTGTAATGCAGCACCAGTTGCGTGTCTGCGGCAGCAACCACCGGCTGGAAATACAGTTCGAAACGCTGCTGACTCAGTGCCTGATCGAGCAAGCGGTGCCAAGCGTGGTGATCGTCGCCGACATCCGCCGTCAGGCTCTGATCGATGCAGGCCCAGTTCTGCTCGCCCTGCCCTTCGGCTTGCGCCAGCGCCTGATCACCGAGCGTCAGCACTTGTTGCGGCGAGTCACCGTGGGCGAATGGCGCCAGGCCGATCGACGCCACGGCCGCGACGTCGGTCGCGCCAGTGGCATGCAGACTGCTCAAGGCATTGTCGAGGTTCTGCGCCAGTTGCAGCGCTTCCTCGCGGACCAGCCCCGGCGCCAGCACAGCGAACTCACCGCCACGAATACGGGTGACGAGGTTCTGGGTTTCCGGGTACTTGGCGCATTCGCGCGACAATTGTTCGCCAACTGCTTTCAGCAGTTCATCGGTGCGCTGGCCACCGAGACGCTGGTTGAGCCCGGCCAGATCCTTGACCCGCAACAGCAGCAAATAACCCGAACTGGCCTGCTCCGGATTGCTCACCCGGTTGTTCAACTGCATCTCGAAATAACGCCGGTTGGCCAACCCCGTCAGATTGTCCTGATAAGACTCGGCACGCAGTTTTTCACTGCGCTCGGCCTGCTCCTGAAACAGCGCCTTGAGCTTCTCGACCATCTGGTTCATCGCCTGTACCACCCGGCGCAACTCGGGTGTGCGTGGCAATTCCGGCAGGCTGAGGAATTCGCGACGGGCGATGGCGTGAGATTGTTTGACCATGTAATCCAGCGGCTTCAATTGCCGGCGCAGCAGCAGCGCGCCGAGCACGGCACTGATCGCGCCGCAGATCAGCAGCCAGCCAAGGCTGCCCAACGCGCTCTGCCACAGCTTGGCCACGGCGAACATCGGATGGCTGACCACTTCGACCCGCGCTGCCTGTTCCCAGCCACGGCTGACCAGTGCATCGCCACCAGCCGGTTCCAGACCGATCAGTTTGACGAACCAGTCCGGCACATTAGTGACGGCCGGAATGCCGTTGCGCTCAACAATCGTCTGGTCGGTCTTCAGATCGACCACGCGGATGCTCGCGTAATAACCACTGTCGAAAATCGAGCTGACCAGCAACTCGACCATCGCCGGGTCGTCGATATTCGGCGTCAGCGACAAGGCCAGCGCCGTCGCGGCGTCCTGCGCGTGGGAACGCAACTGGTTGACGTACTGGGTACGCGAGCTCTCTAGACTGACCATGAAGCTGCCGGTGAAGGCGACCACCAGGAACAGACAGATTGCGATCAACAGCTGTTTGAACAAAGACATCTGAGCGCGTGCTCCTAGTTAGTCGTCTCGACCGGGAAACCTTCGGCCTGCATTTTCTTCAACACATCCTGCCAGCGTGACAGGCGTTTGGTATCACCGACCTTCTTGTTGCCCTTGGCGCCCGGCAGGTACAACCCCTCAGCATTGAAAGAGTAGACCGGCAGCAAATCGGTTCGCTGCGACGCCGGCTGGATCGGATCGATAAGGCTGTCGAGCACCAGCGGCATGGCATCGGGGGTGGCATAGTAAGTCAGGACCATGTGCGCGCGATTCTGGCGCAACGCTTTGACATAGGTGATGCGCAGCTTGTCACTGGAAACCCCGAGGTGGCGCAGGCTGAAATACTTGGCGATCGCGTAGTCTTCGCAGTCGCCGGCGCCTTTCCATAAGGCTTCGATCGGTGTTTCCCAATAGTCGACCTCGTGCCACAGATCGATGTCCTCGACGTAGCGCACCTGTTTGTTGAAGAACAGGTTCACCACTTTGAGCTTTTCCATTTCGCTGACCTGTTTCTGCGTAGCCAACAGATTCTGCCAGGCATCGATGCGCTGCTGCCCGGAACCCAGCGGTCCGTAGAGCGCCGTGGCTTTGCGGCTGATCGTGGAAAAATCCCAATCGGCATGCAGACCGCCCAGCATGACGCCGGCCAGCAGCAGTGCGCAGCCTAGCCAGCGCAGTGTCCGGGGGATCGCGAAACATACCGCCACAGCAGGTTTCCAGAGGGCAGGAAGGAAAGCGTTTGATGGTGAAGCTTAGCCCGGCAAAAAACAATGGCACCATGAGATCATCCACGACACGCTAAACTTCATTTGCCAGCGCAATGTTTTACAAGGTTTGACAACCTGTAGAGCAATCACTAGTGTCATTTGGATCCAAATCAGGCCGACATACAGGGTGCGTAGTCGTGACACAGAAGCCCAAACCGCTGCACAGCATTAAAGTCGACGGACCGATTCCTGCGCATCTGGCCCGTTCGGTGATCGAAGAAACCCTGCGCTCGGCAATCCTCGATGGGCGTCTGCCCTGCGGCACGGCGCTGCGTCAGCAGGATCTGGCCGATTTGTTCGGCGTCAGCCGCATGCCGGTACGCGAAGCCTTGCGCCAGCTCGAAGCCCAGGAATTGCTGAGCGTTACCGCGCACAAAGGTGCGGTGGTCGCGCCATTGATTCAAGGCGATGCCACCGAAACCTACGAGCTGCGCATCCTGCTCGAGTCCGAAGCCATGCGCCAGTCGATTCCGTTGCTGACCGCTGCCGATCACGCGCGCGCCGCCGGTTACATCGAAGAGCTGGAGGCGCAACACGACTACACGGAAATCGGCCGGCTCAACCGTTTGTTCCACATGGCCCTGTACAGCAAGGCGCCCAACCAACGTTTACTGCGACTGGTCGAAGACGGGCTTAACGAAGAGGAGCGTTTTCTGCGCTTCAACCTTGAGGCCATGGGCTTGGGCAAATTGTCCCAGGACGATCACCGGGCGATGCTGCAAGCCGTGCAGGAGCGCGACATTGAACTGTCGATCAAACTCCTTGAGCAGCACCTTAATCGGGGCGTCGAGGTGATTACCCGCTATCTCGCTACCCCCGCCGCACAAAGCCGCAAAGCCGCGCGCTGAGCGCGCACCCTCCGCGAATCACTCTCTTACAAATCCCCAAGCGATCTGCCAGCCCTCGGGTGGGCGGATCCGCCTGCCCGCTTTAACCTCCCTGCGCCGTTCAGCCCGAAATTTGCACCTCGCGGTTGATGAATCGGTAATAGCCGTGGCGCGCATTTACCCGCACTCTTGAACGGCCAACCCCATAAAGAACGGGCGACGCGCCGCACCGACGACGCAGTCCCCGCACCAGGAACCTACGGAAGGAGCCTTGCCACGGGAAAAAGGAAGTCATGGCGCGGGGTCACGGCCAACTTCCGCCCCTTTTAAATCATTCAATTCTTATTACTGGAAAGTTGCTTCGAGTGAGGCATTCACTCTTGTCGATCAATTTTGGCCGTTATTCGCCGAAAGGAGCAACTACGCCCAAATAAAACTTTACTAATAAGTTTTATCGGAACAACTCAACTCTAAAAAACAGCAAACTTAAAATAATTAAAAATGTACTTGTTAAATACTTTGCCGGTGTATTAGTTTTTCCTCGCCACGCTTGAACATTGTTCTTCGCTATGGCAGCCGCCCAACGCCAGCGGCAAGCAGGCGGCGCCTTACGGGCAGACATGAAGCCATGTCACAAGTATATCGATCCGCACTTACCTATCAGGAAGAAAGGCTGTCGTCCGCCGACAGAAAACAAGTAAGTCGTCGTTCCATTGATTGCGCAGTTGCAGAGCAGTTCCATTTACTATCAACGATAAAGGACATCATGATGCCCAATAAGAACCAACTCGCCCTGAAGAAAGCTGAACTTAGCATTCATCCGATCTTTTCCGAGATCACTTCGTTGTCGGTCTTGCGTCGTTTCATGGAAACCCACGTGTTTGCCGTCTGGGATTTCATGTCGCTGACCAAACGCCTGCAGCAGGAACTGACCTGCACGCGTTTGCCTTGGCTACCGCCGCGCGATCCCCACGCCGCCCGGTTGATCAACGAGATCGTTCTCGGCGAAGAATCGGATGATCGCCTGACGGATGGTCATTACAGCCATTTCGAGTTGTACCTGGATGCGATGCGAGAAATCGGCGCGAGTACCACAGCGGTGGAGCGCTTTGTTGCCCTGCAACAGGAAGGCGTGAGCTATGACGTCGCGCTGCAAAGCGTCGAGGTTGATCCGGCCGCCGCGCAGTTTGTCCGCGACACCCTGCGTACCGCCCTGCATGCACCGGGACACAGCGTGGCGGCGGCGTTTCTGCATGGTCGCGAGAGCGTGATCCCGACCATGTTCCAACGCATTCTTGACGACTGGGGCATCGGTATCGAGCAGGCGCCAACCTTCCGCTATTACCTGGAGCGGCACATTGAGGTCGACTCCGAAGACCACGGCCCGGCGGCGGAACACCTGCTCGAGCGCCTGGTCGACGGCGATCCGCAGCGCCAGGCCGAGGTCTACGCCAGCGCCATTGCCGCTGTGGAAAGCCGCATCGCCCTGTGGGACGGCCTGCGCCTGAGCATGCGCGAACCGTTGGCGGAGGTGGCCCAATGAACGCCGCCGACTATCAATCCTTTGCCGACACCTGGGAGAACCGCGCCACCATCCGCACCCGCCCGCGACGCGTACTCGAAGACGACGAACGGCTGATCTATCCGCTCAGCCGCCAGCCGCTGGTGCTCAGCGAAACCTTCCTGCGCGAGTGTCCGCAGCAGCGTGATTTCGCCTTGGTGCAGACGTTGTACAAGTTCATCAACGACGTGGTGATTTTCGAGACCGAGATCGTCGACAAGACCGCACGCAGCATCGCCAAGAATCGCTTCGCCGTGGCCTTCCCGTTTGCCTGTCGTTACGACGCGATGACCGTGGTGGTCGACGAGGATTACCACGCCTTGGTGGCGATGGATTTCATGCAGCAAACGGTAGCGATGACCGGCATCGAACCTATTCAGTTACCCGATCAGATCGAACTGAGCCGGGCCATTCCCGCCGCCGTCGCGCTGGCACCGGAACACCTGCGCAGCGCAGTGGAATTGATCTGCGTGGCCATCGCCGAAAACACCGTGACCGGTGATGTCGCGGCGTTCGCTCGGGACGATACGGTCAAGCCGTCGATCAAGGGCCTGATGGCCGATCACTTGCTCGACGAAGGTCGCCATTCGAGTTTCTGGGCGCGAATGGTGCGCATCTATTGGCACACCGCCAGCGCAGCAGATCGCGAAACCATCGCGCAGATTCTGCCGGTGTTCATCGGCCATTACCTGACCAACGACATCCAGAAATCCTTCGACCTGCGCCTGATCGACGCGCTGCCGGTCAGCGAGGCCACACGGCGCTCGCTCCGGGATGAAATGGCCGGGCTGGCGTTCCCGATCAATCGCCACCATCCGCTGGTGGGCAACATCGTCAAGTTCTTCCACAACAGCTCGCTGCTCGACACGCCGTGCGTGCAGCACGCGCTGCGCGACTACCTGGTTTGATGAGGAGGCCGACATGAAACGTCTCGACATTTTGCTGATTGGCGCCAGCCAGGCCATGACCGACCTGGCGCAGGAACTGGAACAACACGGTCACTCCTTGCAGCGCAGCGCTGCCAGTGCATCGACGGTGGATATGATCATCGACGATGGCTTTATCGGCGCCGGCGATTTCTGCTCGATCCCGCACCTGCATCTGCGTTTGGGCGTCGGTGTGCACCGCACGGCCGGTTTGCCGACACTCGATTTGCTGTGCTTCCTTGGCTCGTCACTGATCAGCCGCGTGCCGATTGGCGATGAGCCGTCCGGCAACGGGCAGGCGCTGCGGCGACGGGCGCTGACGCTGGTGGTCGATGAAGTAGCGTTGCTGGTCAGCCGCTTCTCTCGTGATGCTGACTATCTGCAGCAGGCCGCGACAGTGACTGCGACGGATTTCGAGCGAATGGAAAACCTGCTGTTTCTCGACAGCCTGGCTTACGTCCATCGGCGCAACGACACGGATAATCCCGCGCTGCTGGAACAGGCGCAGTTCCCGGTGATCGAGCGCCTGCAACAGAGCCTGATCTGTCATGCCGAACGACCGGCGCTGCACCTCGCCGAACAGTCGATCAGCTATGGGCAACTGCACGCCCACAGTCGCGCGATCCAACAGCGCTTGCTGCCCTTGCTCGAGCAACATCCGCAACCGTGGGTGGTCGGTATCTGCCTGCCGAAGAGCCCGGCATTGTTCGCTTCGATTCTGGCGATCCTCGGCAGCGGCGCGGTGTACCTGCCGCTGGAGCCGAGCCATCCGTTGCAGCGCCAGCAATACATTCTGCAAAACGCCGGCGCGTTGTTGTTGCTGCACGATGGCGAGCATCCGCTTGGCGAAACCATGGCGGGGCTGGACGTCAGTCACATCGACGGCATAGACGCGGATCTCAGCCAGCCGTTGATGCGCAGCCGCCCAGACCTTGATGCACCGTGCATGGCGCTCTACACCTCGGGCACCACCGGACATCCGAAGGGTGTATTGCTCAGTCAGGCCAACCTCGCGCACTTCACCGCTTGGTACGCCGATTACGTGCAGTTGCGGGCAGAAAGTCGAGTTTTGCAGTTCTCATCATTGAGCTTCGATTCGTCGCTGATCGACATCTTTCCGACCCTGCTCGAAGGTGCCGAACTGGTGGTGCCCGACGACACGCAACGGCGCGATCCGCTGCAACTGGTCGCACTGATCCGCCGTCGGCAACTGACCCACGCATTCCTGCCGCCCGCGCTGTTGAGCATTCTGCCGCTGGAGCAACTGGAAGGCGTGCAAGTGATGACCGGCGGCGATGTCTGCGAGCCGTTCGTCATCGAGCAGCTGACCCGTCAGGGCACGTTGCACAACCTTTACGGCCCGACCGAAGCTACCGTGCTGATCACTGCGCGTCAGCTCAAACCCGGCGACAGCAACCGCAGCCTCGGCGCGCCGATCGCCAACAGCCAAGTGCTGATTCTCGATGACGATTTGCAACCGGTGCCAGAGCACACCGTCGGTGAATTGTTCATCGTCGGCCCCGGTGTTTGCCTCGGTTATCTGAACAACCCACAGCAGACCGCCGAGCGCTATCTGACCTTGAATCTGCCGGACGGCCAAACGTTGCGCGCCTACCGCAGCGGTGACATGGCCAGGTGGGGCGAGGACGGTATCGAGCTGTGTGGACGGCGCGACAATCAGGTGAAGATCCGCGGTTTCCGGGTCGAACCGGAAGAGATCGAACGCTGCCTGCGCGAGAGCCAGTTGTACCGGCAAGTGGCGGTGGTGATCGACAGTCAGCGACGGATTCTGGCGTTCCTCGCCCAGCCACAATCGGACACCGCGCGCGAAACACTGAAGGCCCACGCCCGGCAGTTTTTGCCCGACTACATGCAACCCGTGGCGTGGACTGAATTGTCGAGCATGCCGTTCGCCAGCAACGGCAAGGTCGACCGCAAAGCGCTGGTGGAACTGCCGGTGAGCGTGCAGGACAGCGGCCCGAAACGCCTGCCGACGAATCCCGACGAAGCGCTGCTGCTGGAAATTTGGGCAGAGTTGCTGGAGCTGCCGAACAGCGATATTTCCACCGACGAAAGCTTCTTCAACCTCGGTGGCCACTCGATCCTGCTGTCACGGATGTTGCTGCGGCTGCGTGAGGAGTTCGGCCGCAGCATCTCGATCAACCGCTTCATCGAACTGCCGACCATCATCAAACTCGCGACGCTGGTGCGTGGCACCGATGACAGCGCCGTACTCAGCGCTCAGGCCATGACCGACGCCGAGCGTGCACTGGAAATCGAACCGCTGCCGATCAGCCGCATGGGCGATGTGCATAAAGTCATCGTCACCGGCGCCAACAGTTTTGTCGGCGTGCACATCGTCGAGGCGCTGCTCGGTTGGGGTGCCAGCGAAGTGGCCTGTCTGGTGCGCGACGGCGGCGGGAAAACAGCAGCGCAACGATTTGCCGAGTCTCTGCGGGAAAACCGCGTGGAGCATCTGGATCTGAGCAGGGTGCGGGTTTACGCGGCCGACATTACGCGCCCACAACTGGGCCTGAACGACGAAGATTATCAACGTCTGGATCGTGAGTTCGGCGCGTTGGTGCACAACGCCGCCAACGTCAATCACGTGCTCGATTACGAGTCGCTGGCGGCGGACAACGTCGAGCCGATTTTCGCGCTGCTGCGCCTGTGCGAAGGGCAGAGTAAAAAGGTCTTCAATTTTGTCTCGACGCTATCGGCTTCAAGCACGGTCGACGACGCCGGCCAGGTGCTGGAATTGCCCGCGGCACTGACGCCACCGATCTACATTCGCAACGGTTACAACCTGTCGAAATGGGTCGGCGAGCGCATCCTCGAACGAGCGCGGGAACGCGGTGTGCTAGTCAATCTGTATCGCCCCGGCAACATCAGTTTCAACAGCTTGAGCGGTGTTTGTCAGCCGCACAAAAACCGTTTGATGCTGATGCTCAAAGGCTCGATCCAGCTCGGCCAGGTGCCGGCTTTCGCACTGAATTTCGACCTGATGCCGGTGGACTTTCTCGCCCGTTTCATTGCCTTCCACGCCAGTCGTTATTCGCCGGAACGTGCGGTGTTCAACCTGCATAACCCCGAGCCATTGAGCTGGGACGCCTACGTCGCGTCGTTCCGCGAAACCGGCAGCGAGTTCGCGTTGGTCAGCGTCGCTGACTGGCAGCAGCAACTCGGGCGTGTCGATGCCGACAACGCGCTGTTCGGCGTGCTCGGTTTCTACCTCAACGGCTTTGAAGAAGACATCGGCGACATCTCCCTGATCGGCCACGCCAACGCCGAGGCCGGCGTGCAGCAAATGGGCGCGCATTACCCGCAGAAATCCCCGGCGCTGCTGCGTCGCGGCTGCGACTACCTGAAAGAAATCAACTTCATCTGATCCATCAAAAAGGAGCAACACCATGAGCAATTTGCAACCGGACACCCTGATCAAAAATCCGCATGGCTGCCACGTTGTATCTTGGGTAGAAGTGCCGGCGGGCGCTACGCAAGTCTGGGCGGTGGTCGGCAATTTCGGCGGTTTCGAGCGTTTCATCCCGGCGCTGTCGCACATCGAGATGACCGGTGAGGGCGTGTCCTCGCTGCGCAAGAAATGCTTCAAGGATGGCAACGTGGTGGTCGAACAACTCAACTCCCGCGATGAGCAGGCCCGAAGCATGACCTGGACGACGATTTACAACACGTTGGGGGTGGCGAATCTGTGGGCGGCGATGAATGTGGAGTCGCTGGGCGCAGGTAAATCCCGGGCGACGTGGACGATCATTGCCGAGCCGGCTTCGGGGGGTGAAGAGGCGCTGCCGGGGTTCAAGGATTTTGTGCAGGGGTTTGCGGATGATGCGATGGGGAATGTGCTGAAGCTGTTTGTTTAAGGCTTCGGCTTTGCGGTGATTGCACCACCGCTTTCGCGAGCAAGCTCGCTCCCACAGGGTATTGGGTGTTCACACATGTTGTGTTCAACCAAAAATCCTGTGGGAGCGAGCTTGCTCGCGAAGAACGATAACGCGGTCTGCAATCTGAAAAATCAGATCTTGAAGCTGTCGACCAGTTGCTTCAGGCGATTGGCCTGCTGCGACAACGCATCACAATCCTTCAACGTTTCATTGAGGTTGGCCACGCTCTGCTGGTTCAACAGGTTGATCTGGTTAACGTCGACGTTGAGGGTTTCCACCACGGCGGTCTGCTCTTCGGTCGCCGCTGCTACCGACTGGTTCATACCGTCGATTTCACCAATGCGCTGAGTCACGCTGACCAAGCGCAAACCGGCCTGATTGGCCACTTCCACGCTTTGCTCGCTGGAGGCCTGGCTAGCGTTCATGGTGGTCACCGCTTCGCGCGAACCGATCTGCAGCGAGGTGATCATCTTGTGGATCTCTTCCGCCGATTCCTGGGTGCGATGGGCGAGGTTACGCACCTCATCCGCCACCACCGCAAAACCACGTCCGGCTTCACCGGCACGCGCCGCTTCGATTGCGGCGTTAAGTGCCAGCAGGTTGGTTTGCTGCGAAATACCTTTGATCACATCGAGGATGTGGCCGATGTTGTCGGTGCTGGCGTTCAGGGTTTCGATCTGCGTGCACGACAGGCTGATCTTCTGCGACAACTCGGTCATCGCCTGAATCGTCTGCTCGACCACTTGACGACCGTCATCGGCCTGCTCGCTGGCGCCGCTGGCGTGCTGCGAAGCATCGGCAGCATTGCGCGCGATTTCCTGAGTGGCCGCGCCCAGTTCGTTGATCGCCGCAGCCACGCTGTTGGTGCGCGCACTTTGCTCGTCGGAGCCGATGATCGAGGCGTTGGACGACGCCATCACCCGTTGCGACAAGTCATGCACATGACGGGTTGCCGAGGACACTTCGGAAATCGACGCGTGGATCCGTTCAACGAACTGGTTGAAGGCGCTGCCCAGTTCACCGAACTCGTCTTTGCTCTCGACCACCAGGCGACGGGTCAGGTCGCCTTCACCCTGAGCGATGTCCTGCATCGCGCGGCCCATGGTGGTCAGCGGACGCATCAACACGTTGATCAACAGGCTCAGCAGCAGCGCAATGGCGGCCACGGCGACAAACATCGCGATCAACGCCGAGGTACGGAATTGGCTGAGTGCGGCGTAGGCCTTGTCGCGATCGATCGACAGACCGATGTACCACTGCGCGTTCGGCAGGTCGCTGACCGGAGTGAACGACAGAATACGTTCCTGACCGTTGAGCACGACGTTCTGGTTGCCCTTCTCGATGCGCACGCTGGTGTTCGGGTAGATGTCTTTCAGGTTTTTCATGACCTGATCTTTATCCGGGCTGACGATCACCTGACCGTCGGCACTGACCAGGAACGCATGGCCAAGGCCACCGAAGTCCACCGAGTTGATGATCTTCACCAGAGTTTCCAGGCTCAGGTCACCACCGACCACACCGAGCAGTTCGCCGTTCTTTTTCACCGGCATGGCAATGGTCACCACCAGCCCGCCGACAGCAGCCATATACGGCGGCGTCAGCATGGTTTTGTCAGCTACCACGGCTTGCTTGTACCAAGGGCGCTGACGCGGGTCGTAGCCGTCAGGCATCTTCGCGTCAGGGCGTTGGGTGAACACACCGTTGGCCTGACCGACGTAGGTGAACTGGAAGTTCGAAGTGAACGCTGGTTGATCGACCAGACCCGGGAAGTCCGCGTCCTTACCCTGATGGGCAACGTTCTGCGCGAGGTTTTCCAGCACCAGAATCCGCCCGCTCATCCAGTTCTGTACGCTGCTGGCGGTCAGATCACCGGCCTGCTGCACAGAAGACTGAAGGTTCTGGCGAATGGTGTTTCGCTGCAGGTAGTCGTTGTAGAGGGTGAACAGCGCGAACGCCAGGACCACGACGCCCGAGGCGGCCAACAGGATTTTATGGCTGAACTTGAGATTCATTTCATGGGACTTCTTATGCGAAAAGTGGGGATGCGTTCCGGATGCAACATTCCATGTACAGCGCAGGCAGCGTTCTTCTGGCCGCTCTACTTTGGTGCACGCATGTCTCACCAGTCTGTCGGCACGTATCGGAGAAATCTTAGGGCTGAGTGGGAAATGGATGGCATTTCTGGCGGATTCCCGCCGAACGGCGTGCCAGAGCGTTCTCCACGATGTTTTTCAGGGCTGATGTTCGGGTGGCAGTTGCAAATTTGGTAACCCTTGATGACAATGCGAGTAATTATCATTTGTGACGTTCGCGTTCATGTCCTCACCTGAGTTTGCAGTACAGGCGCTTTACAGTAGTCATCACGGCTGGCTTAACGCTTGGCTGCGCGCACGGCTGGGCAATGCGGCGGATGCCGCAGATCTGGCTCAGGACACCTTTGTCCGTCTGCTGCAGCGCACCGAACGCCTCGAACTCAAGGCGCCGCGTGCCTTCCTGCGGACCATCGCTCGTGGGTTGGTGATCGACCATTGGCGCCGCGAAGAAATCGAACGCGCTTATCTGGAAACCATCGCTCATTTACCCGAAGCCGAAACGCCAAGCGCCGAAGCCCGGGCGCTGGTGATCGAGCTTCTGGAAAGCATCGCGCGCATGCTTGAAGGACTGAAGCCGAAAGTGCGTCAGGCGTTTCTGCTGGCGCAGTGCGAAGGTTTGACCCACAAGCAGATTGCCGAGCAGATGGGACTGTCGTTGCGTTCGGTGGAACGTTATGTCGCCGATGCGCTGTATCACTGTTATGTGCTGCGGTACGAAAGCTGATGCCTGTGGATAACGCCGCACTCGGTCGCCGCGCCGAGCCTCAGCAACAAGTGGTCAAACAAGCCATTCATTGGCTGCTGCGCCTGCGCAATAACCATGGCAATTCGCGGTTGAATCGCCAGTGCGAACAGTGGCGTGCCGAACACCATGAGCATGAACTGGCCTGGCAACGGGTGCAGTCGCTGCAAGCCGAACTGAGCAACAATCTACGCGCGGTGCCCGGCGCGCACGTGGCATTCAATACACTGGAAAACAGTGCGCAGGGTTTGGGCCGGCGACAGGCGTTGAAGCTATTGTCTGGCGCATTGCTGATGGGCTCCGCTGCATGGCTGGCCAAGGACACTGCCGCTTGGCAGCAATGGAACGCCGATTACGCTACGGCAACTGGCGAGCGGCGCGGCTTCCAGTTGCCGGATGGCACGCGGATCGAACTCAACACCGCCAGTGCGGTGGATCTCGATTACACCGCGCAGCAGCGGCTAATCAAACTGACCCGCGGCGAGATCATCGTCACCTGTGGCGGCTCCGACGAGGGCGCGCCGTCTGATCGGCCGCTGCGGGTACAAAATCGTCACGGGACTTATGAGCCCCTCGATGCCCGATTCATCCTGCGTCAGGACAATGACTGCACGCGGCTCAGCGTCACCCATGGCCAGGTTGCCATCCACTCCGGCGGCACCTCGGTAGAAGCACTCGCCGGGCAGAGTTATCTGATCGACCATCACCAGGTCCGCCCGGCCCCGACGCTGGACATGGACGCTGGCGCTTGGGTCGATGGCTTGATCGTCACGCGCAATATGCGTCTGGGTGATTTCCTCAGCGAAGTCAGCCGTTATCGTCAGGGCTTTCTGAATTGCGCGCCGGAAGTGGCGGACCTGCGCCTGTCCGGCGTATTCCGTCTGGAAGACACCGACAAGCTATTGGCGATTCTGCCGCAGACGTTGCCGGTGCAATTGCGCTATCGCACGCGTTGGTGGGTGACGCTGGAGCGCGTCGCTTGAAATTATTCTGGCGGGTTTTCGCAGCGGGTCCGGCTTAGTCAGTAAGCACTTCAACTCAAGCGTTTGCGACTTCCTACGGAAACCTACAATGACTGTCCGCGCCACCTGTAAGAACTCTCCGAATTCCATTGCCGAATCTGGCCTGTTGCGCCACGCCGTTCGCGCTGCGCTATTTTCGACGGCACTGGGCGTTGGTGTGATGCCTGCTTTGAGCATGGCGGTGACTCCCGCTGGCAGTGAACTCAGCCACCGCTACAACGTGGCTGCGGGCCCTCTCGGCGAGGCGCTGAATCAGTTTGCCCGTCAGGCCGGCATCACGTTGTCGATGACCCCGCAGCAGACTCAAGGCCGGCAATCACCGGGCGTACAGGGTGAATATTCGACCGATCAGGCGTTGAGCCATTTGCTCGGTGGCTCCGGTATGGAATCGGTTAGTCAGGACGGCAGCAGTTACATCCTGCGCCCGCTCGCTGAGAGCGAAGCGCTGGCCTTGCCGACCACCGACATCAAAGGTTTTGCCCTCGGTAATGCGTTGGGCAGCATGGACGGTTATAACGCCACCCACAGCCAGATCGCCACCAAAACCAGTACGGCGCTACTGGAAACCTCGCAAAGCGTGTCGGTGGTCACTCGCGAGCAGATGGACGACCAGGGCTCGCAGACCGTTTCGCAGGCAATGCGCTACACCCCGGGCGTGCTGACCAACCCCTATGGCGCCACCCATCGTTACGACTATGTGGCCATGCGCGGTTTCAACGATGGCTCGGTGGACAACATCTATCTCGACGGCCTCAAGTCGATGGGCGACAGCGGTACTTACAGCACCATGCAAGTCGACCCATATTTCCTTGAGCGCGTGGACATTCTCAAGGGACCCTCGTCGGTGCTGTATGGCCGCAGTTCGCCGGGCGGCCTGGTGGCACTGACCAGCAAGAAACCGCTGTACGAGGCTTACCATCAAGTACAAGCCACGGTTGGCACCCAGGGTCAGCGTGGAGTCGGTTTTGATTTCAGCGGCCCGGTCGATGACGACAAGCGTATTGCCTATCGGCTGACCGGGTTAACGGATCAGTCCGACACGCAATTCGACCACAACAAGGAAAAACGCTTCGCCCTCGCACCGACCCTCAGCATCGATTTCAATGAAGACACCTCGCTGACGCTACAGGCTTATCTGCAACACGATCCGGATGGCGGCTACCACGGCGGTGTACCGGCCGACGGCACCATTCATCAGCGCAATGGCAACCGTATCTCGCCGCATTTCTTCGAAGGCGAGCCGGGCATCGATGGTTATTCGCGTGATCAGCAATCGTTCGGTTATCAGTTTGAACATCGCTTCAACGATGTTTTCACCGCAAGGCAGAATTTCCGCTACCTCGACTCCAAAGTGAACATGGATCAGGTCTACGCCTATGGCTGGACCTCTCCGACCAGCAATGAGCTGAACCGCTACTACACCGGCGGTGATGAGCGTCTGCATGCGTTTATCGTCGATAACATGCTTCAGGCCGAATTTTTCACCGGCGCAACCAAACATACGGTGCTGATGGGCGCGGATTATCAGCGGCGTAAAACCGTGGTCGACTGGACCAGTGGCGGTCTTGCACCGATCAATGCGTTCAATCCGGTGTACGGCAACTCAGCCATAGATATGTATGGCAAGACCAGTTACCTGCGGCGCTTGGAACAGACCGGGGTTTACCTGCAAGATTTGATCGAGATGGACAAGTGGCGCTTCTCGCTGGGCTTGCGTCAGGACTGGGTCGAGACTTCGGACGAAAACCGTATCGCTGAAGCCGGACGTCCGGTTGGCACAGAGATCAATGATCGCCGCACCAAGCTCACTGGCCGTGCCGGTGCGTTGTACCTGTTTGATAACGGCTTGGCGCCGTACATCAGTTACTCCGAGTCGTTTAACCCGAACTCCTATGCTGACAGCGCTGGTAATCCGCTGGCACCTACCGACGGCACACAGTGGGAAGTCGGTTTGAAGTATCAGCCGCCAGGTACTGACAACCTGTTCACCGCGTCGCTGTTCCGCATCGATCAGGAGAACCTGGCGACCAAACTGCCGCAGGAAAACTTCTATCGCGCGGTCGGTGCTGTGCGTTCCCAAGGTCTGGAACTGGAAGCGCACATGCAGTTGACCGATAACCTCAAAGTCCTCGGCAGTTATACCTTCACCGATATCGAATATTCGAAATCGATGGTCAGCACGTTGAGCACACCGACCAATGTGATCGAGAACAAGGGCAACTCACCAACGCAGGCGCCACGTCATATGGCGTCGTTGTGGGCGGACTACAAGTTCGACAGCGCGGCACTCGATGGCCTGCGACTGGGCGGCGGCGTGCGTTATGTCGGCTACAGCTGGGCCGATGCGGAAAACACCCTGAAGGTACCTTCCTACACATTATTCGATGCCTCGATTGGTTATGACTTGAGCAAGGTCGGCTTGAAGGGCGTCGATGTGCGTCTGAACGCGAACAACCTGACCAACGAGTCCTACGTTGCTTCCTGCGCGAGCCTGAACTTCTGCTACATGGGCGAAGAGCGCAACGTGGCGGCAACGGTCAGCTACCAGTTCTAAGCCTTTTGTCCTGTGCATAAAAAAGCCAGCCCCTGACGGTTCAGCGGCTGGCTTTGTCGTTTCTGAGGGGAAATTCTCATGCGTGCTTTTTTGGTCTTGTTGCACCGCTATATCGGCCTGGCGACGGCAGTTTTTTTGCTGATGGCAGGGATTACCGGGAGCATTCTGGCGTTCAATCATGAACTGGATGAATGGTTGAACCCGGAGTTTTACTCTGCCTATGCGCAGGGTTCTCGAATGTCGCCGGGCGAATTGGTTGATGCGGTGCAATCAGCGCATCCAAAGCTGCAGGTCTGGTACATGGAGTATCCGCATGAGGCGGGGCATACGGCATTGCTGGCGATGGTTCCGCGTAATGATCCGGCAACCGGGAAGCCGTTCGATGAACGTAATCAGGTGTTCTATCTGGACCCGGTGAGTGCGGAGCAAAAGGGCCAGCGGTATTGGGGTGAGTGTTGTTTTCAGCGAGAAAATTTTATCCCGTTCATTCTTGAGTTTCACTACAACCTGACGTTGCCAGGAAACTGGGGATTGTTATTGATGGGGTTGGTTGCCGTTGCCTGGGTGATTGATTGTTTCGTTGCGCTTTGGCTGACGTTGCCGCGTGGCAAGCCGTTCTGGAAGAAGTGGTCGACCGCGTGGAAGATCAAGGGTGGGCATGCCTACCGGCTCAACTTCGACCTGCATCGCGCCGGGGGATTGTGGCTATGGTTGTTGCTACTGCCGATTGCCGTGAGCAGTGTGGCGATGAACTTACCGAGCCAAGTATTCAAACCTGCGGTTTCATTGTTTTCACCGATAGAACCCAGCGTCTATGAGGCCCGAGGGCGATTGCCTCCTTCACAGTTGGGGGTGACGCAATTGAGTTATCAACAAGCGTACGAGAGGGCGTTACAGGAAGGGAAACGGTTAGGACTGACAGCGGCGATCGGCGAGTTGTATTACAGCTTTGAGCACAACTTCTACGGCGCAGGATTCGGGCAGCACGACACTGAAGCACATGGCAAATCCTGGTTGTTCTTTCATGGTACGGATGGGCGCTTGTTAGGGCAGGAGATCGCAGGACAGGGGACGTTAGGGGAACAGTTTTACCGGTTGCAGTTACCGATACACGGAGGACGGATCATTGGGGTTACAGGGCAAGTAATGATCGCGGTGTTGGGTGTTTTGATTGCGGGGTTGTCAGGTACTGGCGTCTACATCTGGTGGCGCAAATGGCAGGCTCGACGTATCAGCAAGGCACGCAAAGCACTTTGATGATTGGTTTTACATGCCCTGAAATAACAAAACCCCTGTCTGCGTTAGCAGACAGGGGTTTCGGAATTCAATCTTGACGATGACCTACTCTCACATGGGGAAACCCCACACTACCATCGGCGATGCATCGTTTCACTGCTGAGTTCGGGATGGGATCAGGTGGTTCCAACGCTCTATGGTCGTCAAGAAATTCTGTATCTGGCCTGTCAACACGGTAACAAGCCAGCAAAAACGGATACTTCTACTAAAACAAAACCCCAACTGCTTTCGCAATTGGGGTTTCGGAATTTAATCTTGACGATGACCTACTCTCACATGGGGAAACCCCACACTACCATCGGCGATGCATCGTTTCACTGCTGAGTTCGGGATGGGATCAGGTGGTTCCAACGCTCTATGGTCGTCAAGAAATTCGGGTACTGAGTCGTGGCCAGTTGGCCTCGCTTCAGCAAATTGGGTATGTGACAGCTTTCGGTGTTTTGTGCTGCTTTTTCAAGTGCAGTCGAACTTTCGGTTCGTTTCGTCTTCACACACCGCAATCTGGTCTCTTCGACGCAAATTGCTTGGGTGTTATATGGTCAAGCCTCACGGGCAATTAGTATTGGTTAGCTCAACGCCTCACAGCGCTTACACACCCAACCTATCAACGTCGTAGTCTTCGACGGCCCTTCAGGGAACTCAAGGTTCCAGTGAGATCTCATCTTGAGGCAAGTTTCCCGCTTAGATGCTTTCAGCGGTTATCTTTCCCGAACATAGCTACCCGGCAATGCCACTGGCGTGACAACCGGAACACCAGAGGTTCGTCCACTCCGGTCCTCTCGTACTAGGAGCAGCCCCTCTCAAATCTCAAACGTCCACGGCAGATAGGGACCGAACTGTCTCACGACGTTCTAAACCCAGCTCGCGTACCACTTTAAATGGCGAACAGCCATACCCTTGGGACCGGCTTCAGCCCCAGGATGTGATGAGCCGACATCGAGGTGCCAAACACCGCCGTCGATATGAACTCTTGGGCGGTATCAGCCTGTTATCCCCGGAGTACCTTTTATCCGTTGAGCGATGGCCCTTCCATACAGAACCACCGGATCACTAAGACCTACTTTCGTACCTGCTCGACGTGTCTGTCTCGCAGTCAAGCGCGCTTTTGCCTTTATACTCTACGACCGATTTCCGACCGGTCTGAGCGCACCTTCGTACTCCTCCGTTACTCTTTAGGAGGAGACCGCCCCAGTCAAACTACCCACCATACACTGTCCTCGATCCGGATAACGGACCTGAGTTAGAACCTCAAAGTTGCCAGGGTGGTATTTCAAGGATGGCTCCACGCGAACTGGCGTCCACGCTTCAAAGCCTCCCACCTATCCTACACAAGCAAATTCAAAGTCCAGTGCAAAGCTATAGTAAAGGTTCACGGGGTCTTTCCGTCTAGCCGCGGATACACTGCATCTTCACAGCGATTTCAATTTCACTGAGTCTCGGGTGGAGACAGCGCCGCCATCGTTACGCCATTCGTGCAGGTCGGAACTTACCCGACAAGGAATTTCGCTACCTTAGGACCGTTATAGTTACGGCCGCCGTTTACCGGGGCTTCGATCAAGAGCTTCGCGTTAGCTAACCCCATCAATTAACCTTCCGGCACCGGGCAGGCGTCACACCCTATACGTCCACTTTCGTGTTTGCAGAGTGCTGTGTTTTTAATAAACAGTCGCAGCGGCCTGGTATCTTCGACCGGCATGAGCTTACGGAGCAAGTCCTTCACCCTCACCGGCGCACCTTCTCCCGAAGTTACGGTGCCATTTTGCCTAGTTCCTTCACCCGAGTTCTCTCAAGCGCCTTGGTATTCTCTACCCAACCACCTGTGTCGGTTTGGGGTACGGTTCCTGGTTACCTGAAGCTTAGAAGCTTTTCTTGGAAGCATGGCATCAACCACTTCGTCACCCAAAGGGTAACTCGTCATCAGCTCTCGGCCTTAAGATCCCGGATTTACCTAAGATCTCAGCCTACCACCTTAAACTTGGACAACCAACGCCAAGCTGGCCTAGCCTTCTCCGTCCCTCCATCGCAATAACCAGAAGTACAGGAATATTAACCTGTTTTCCATCGACTACGCTTTTCAGCCTCGCCTTAGGGACCGACTAACCCTGCGTCGATTAACGTTGCGCAGGAAACCTTGGTCTTTCGGCGTGGGTGTTTTTCACACCCATTGTCGTTACTCATGTCAGCATTCGCACTTCTGATACCTCCAGCAAGCTTCTCAACTCACCTTCACAGGCTTAC